>JBGSUI010000185.1:0-15710 GCA_041736175.1 Oligoflexales bacterium
ATGAAATTAGTTAAAAAAATCAGAGAGATAGAGGACGAATTTTGGGAAAATGAGTCTAAAATTGATGAGATTGAATAAAAACTTTCATTATACCACGGAAAAAACTAAAATCTATCTTTTCATGTGCGTAGACCTATAGAACGGATACCGACTCCTGGAGCGGTGATGTCAGGCCCTACTTTTTGGTCCAAAAGACTAGGTCCTCGACTTGAAAATCCCGCAATCTGGCCATTGCGATGGTTGTATGCACCGACAGAAAGGGTTAAGTCAGAATGGGTGGCTGGCTGGTCATTGATAGTACTACACCCTGGTCCTGCGTTTCCAGCCGAGACTACGGTGGTGATGCCCGCCGTCGCCAGCGCCATTAAAACCTCTTTCATCTCTTGTCCATCACAACCCTCGTCGAGGGGACATCCCCAGCTGTTATTGATCACATCGGGAGCTTTTTTGGGATTTCCATCGTCTAAACCATTTCCGTCAGTAGGAAACGGTGCCAGAAAAAACTCAAAACAACGGATATAGGTGCTGGGCTGACCGAGTCCACGATCCATATTGCGACAGGCTATCCACTGGGCTTCGGGAGCCATGCCTATTTTTTCTTGGGCTCCGTTATCTCCCACAACGGTTCCCATGGTATGGGTTCCGTGGGTATCGTCATCGCAGGGCTGGGGCGAACCGAAGCCACAGGGGTTGGTTCCCGACTGCATAGGCTTTTGAACGGCATCGTACCAGTTAAAGTTGTGATCCATGGTAGTCCCCAGATTTCCTCGGTACTGCCGGACCAAAGCCTCGTGGGTATAATCAACACCGGTGTCCTGACCTGCGACCACCACCCCCTGGCCTTTCGCTCCATAGGTGCTCCAGACTTGAGGGGCGCCCGTGGCTACGAGAGAGGGTTCGATTCCCATAGATTCTTTTTCGGCGAGGTCATCGTCATGGATGATGGGGGGAAGCGATTCAAAGGTCCGGTTGGTTTGGATCCGGTCGATCTCGGGGTCCAGCTCTAATTCTTTCACCAAACCCGAAGTTGCGTCCGGGACAGCAATCATATTGACGATATAAAAAGCCTCATAGGCCACCTTTTTTGCGTCCAGGAGATCCTTGATGTGTTGCTGCGACCGGCGCGCATGATCCCTTAAGGTCTCATAGACCCAGCGGCCCTTTGCGGATTTTTCGTTGATCACGACCGGGATTTTTGCAAGGTCAGGCTTACTCTTTAGGTAGATCCGGATGGGAAATTTAGGCTCCCTGGCCATGGTCGTCTGGAGCGCGAGGCTGGTTTTCCCGGTGCCAGCCATCAGGGATGGATTCGAACTCATGATGGCAAAAAGCCCAAGTGACATGCCAATAGCGCCCTTAACCCATAGCTTTAGATTCCGCATCCTATGCCCCCCTTTTTTTTACTCCGTTTCGAAATTAATCTCCTTAGATGGTAGCCCGTAGAGTCCCCATGACTCAATGGTTTATATTGGGCAGCTCCGTAAACCCATGGTACACTCCTCTCTTTTCTGGGACGTAGCCCCATATTCTTAATCCGAGGACATCATGGCTAAAGAAGAAACAACTTCCGGGGGATATGACTTTACGGGCATCGAGGCCAAATGGCAGAAAAGGTGGGATCAGGAGCAAACCTTTAAAACTCTCGAGGATCCTAAAAAACCAAAATACTATATCTTAGATATGTTTCCTTATCCTTCTGGCGATGGTCTCCATGTGGGACATATCGAGGGCTATACGGCGACGGATATCGTCGCCCGTTATAAGAGAATGCGCGGTTTTTGTGTGCTTCATCCCATGGGATGGGATGCTTTTGGACTCCCTGCCGAACAATACGCCATCAAGACCGGACAACATCCACGGGTGACCACCCGTCACAACGTCGGCCGTTTTCGTGATCAGATCAAGCGAGTCGGACTTTCCTACGACTGGTCGAGGGAAATCGACACGACTGATCCCGACTACTATAAGTGGACCCAATGGATCTTTCTTAAGCTTTTCGAACGGGGTCTGGCCTACCAGAGCTTTGAACCTGTCAACTGGTGCCCTGAGCTGGGGACGGTCCTCGCTAACGAAGAGGTGATCGACGGCAAAAGCGAGGTGGGTGGATTCCCTGTCTTTAAGAAACCGTTACGGCAATGGGTCCTTAAGATCACGGCCTATGCGGAACGCCTCCTTGAGGATTTGGATCTTTTGGATTGGCCCGAGTCCCTTAAGGACATGCAGCGCCACTGGATCGGTAAAAGCCTAGGGGCTAAAGTCACCTTTAAGGTCAAACCAGCGGCGTCCGGTGCGACAGATCACTTTGAAGTCTTTACCACCCGACCAGACACCTTGTTTGGTGCCACCTTCTGTGTATTAGCTCCTGAACATCCTCTTGTGGCTAAAATCACAACCCAACAACAAAAATCCGCCGTTGAAAACTATGTCCATCAAGCTGCCCAAAAATCCGATCGGGACCGCACCTCCCAGCCGGGCTCGTCGAGCGGATCCGGTTCAACCTCCGGGACCCTTGACAAAACCGGCGTCTTTACGGGAGCCATGGCCGTGAATCCTGCCAATGGCCAAGAGATCCCTATCTGGATTGCAGATTATGTTCTTATGTCTTACGGAAGCGGTGCGATTATGGCCGTACCGGCCCATGATGAGCGGGACCATGCTTTTGCAAAGCAGTTTAACTTGCCGATCAAGCGGGTTCTCAAGGGTGGAGAGGACGATATCCAAAAAGCTGCCCATTGTGGAGATGGGATCCTAATCAACTCTGACTTCTTGAATGACCTCGATAAAACCCAGGCCATAGCCACCATGGTCAAGTGGCTTGAGTCTAAAAACCTCGGCCATGGGGCCGTGACCTACAAACTCAGGGACTGGCTATTCTCTCGCCAGAGGTATTGGGGAGAACCCTTTCCCCTAGCCCTCGACAAGGATGGCCAGGCAGTCCCCATCGCCGAGGGAGACCTCCCAGTGCTGTTGCCAGAAATGGATGACTTCAAACCGACTAGGGACGCTGATCCGCCATTGGCGAGAGCCCACGCGGCTTGGAGTGAAGTTAAACTTGGGGACAAAATCCTTAAACGAGAAACCAATGTGATGCCCCAATGGGCGGGTTCTTGTTGGTACTATCTACGGTTTTTAGACCCTAAAAACAAAAATCAGTTTTGCGACTTAGACAAAGAAAAATACTGGATGCCCGTCGACCTCTACGTCGGTGGCGCAGAGCATGCGGTCTTGCACCTCCTCTATGCCAGGTTTTGGCACAAGGTGCTTTTTGATGCGGGCCTTGTCACCACCAAAGAGCCTTTTTTAAAGCTAGTTCATCCAGGGACAGTCCTTGGTGAAAACAACGAAAAAATGTCCAAAAGCCGCGGCAACGTCGTAAACCCCGATGATATCGTACGGGAATACGGAGCCGATACCCTCAGACTTTTTGAAATGTTTATGGGTCCACTCACCGCCACCAAACCATGGCAGACCGCCGGGATTTCGGGAGTCCATCGCTTTTTAAGGCGGGTGATCCGAATAGGGTCGAGTGACGAGGTCGGAGCAGGGCCGACCCTTCATGACGGCGCTGAAAACGAAGAGGTCCTTAGAGCCCTCCACAAGACCATTCGCAAAGTCACCGAAGATTTAGAAAACCTTTCCTTCAACACCGCCATTGCGGCCATGATGGAACTCGTTAATGTCTTTTATAAACAAAAATCAATCGCTAAAGATTCCTATGGGTCCCTTCTCCTTATTTTGGCACCTTTTGCCCCTCACCTTGCAGAAGAACTTTGGGAAAAACGAGCACTCCCCCATCCCCAAGACAAGAGTATACCCCATCATGGACGATCCATAACCTTTGTGCCTTGGCCGTCTTTTTTGGAGGCCTTAACAGTCGACACGGATATCGTCCTTGCAGTGCAAGTCAACGGCAAGCTCCGAGGCGATCTTCGCTGTCCCAAAGATCTGGCAAAAGAGGAGATTTTTGGCCGTGCTAAGGCCCTTGAAGCTGTCAAGAGACACATCGAGGGTAAAACCATCGTCAAAGAAATCTACGTACCTGGTAAAATAGTCAGCCTTGTGGTTAAGGAGTGATGGGTCATGAGCTACCTTTTTCTAAAATGGCTGCATTTTATCGCCATTATCAGCTGGATGGCTGGCATCCTCTACCTCTACAGACTTCTTGTTTATATTGCTGAGCGCGGGTCAGATCCCAAAGTCCATGAGCTTCTTTGTCTGATGGCTCGACGCCTTTACCGCTATATTACATTGCCTGCCATGATCGTGGGATTTGCAGCAGGGATCGGGATGCTCACCACGATCCCTGCACTCCTAGCCATGGGGTGGATTCATGCCAAGTTAGCCCTCCTAGTCGCTTTGGCGGCGTCCACAGTCTACGCTGGTGTTTTGACAAGCCGCTTTGCCCGAGGGGACCACCGGGTCCCTACTGGAAAACAGCTAAGGTTTCTTAACGAAGTCCCAACCCTTCTCATGCTAGCTATCGTCGGCCTTGCGGTTTTTAGACCCTTTTAAGCAAATCTTTTGGACCTGGACTAACCAGGCTATGGATACTGTGTTTATAAACATATTTTGGTGTAAAATGGAACTAAAGATTCCCTCCCCCACGCCGATTCCATCAAGATATGGCCATCTGATTTTCTTGAGAGCAACGCTTTTTGAAATCAATAGTAAGATTTTCTAACCAACGAACTCCCATTGGTCTTAAATGGGTTACTTGGATTTTATTGATTCTAGTCGTGGTGATATACGGGTATAGTTTTGCTTGGTCTAAAGCAGCTAAATATGCTCAAAAGACCTTTCACAAAGAAGTCAAAAAAGTTTCAAGTCGTCTTGGGATTCCAATTGAATACGGCCCCACCACATTTAAACTCTCAGGACTCATTGTCGAAGACATCCGCATCGGTACCAATGCGCCCATTGTCATCAACCAGATTCGCTGCCAAGTAGGACTCCTCCCGTGGTCTGATGACTTTTCCAAACCAACCCTTATCATGATCGACCGCGCCAAGATTAAAACCCCTCTAAGCTCACTAAATTCTATAGAGTCCCTAGATCATTTTACCAAGATGGCAAGTGATTTCCAGAAAAGTCCCCAGAAGAGTCCAAATACCCAAGGGAATCAGCGAGATCGGATGCTCGATCTCTTTTTTAAGGCTCTTCCAGCCTCTAGGGTGGAAGTCGCCAGTGCTGGTCTTGTCATCCTTTCAGATCAGGGAGAACAGCTTTTGGCCTTTAAGGGTCTTAAATTAAATATTGACCAAAAATCAAAAAAACTCTTGTTTAAAATCGACCGCATTAGACGAGTCAATGGCCCCCTGGACGGGTATCTGCAAGGACGCTTTGAAACCAATCCAAAGGGATATCGTGGTGACTACCGATTTTTTGTGCGACGCAAGGCGGGCCCCTCCTCTTCAAAAAACCTTTGGGCCATAGCTGGGATGGTCGCTAAAGATGCCTCACGATGGTCTCTTGCCGGAGATTTTCATGTCTTACCAACATTTTTTGGAAACGACCTTGAGTTTATTCTAGGTAAAAATCCCAAACTAGGTCTATCTGGAAAAATGGAGGGAGTCCGAGCAGAAAATACCCCTGAGTTAGCCCTAAATCAAGCATTCCCGGGCAGCACACTCAGCCGGTGGAATATCAAGCTAGCTATAAAAAGCAACCAAACCATTCTTGATTCACCCATGCTGCACTCAAAGCCGATTGGTCCCATAACCTTTCAACTCACCACACAGGGACTATGGGATATCCTCGGTAAACAGCTGATCCTGAAGAGCGGAAAACTCACTTTACCCGTTGCAACAGAGGACAATGAGTCCCTACAAGTCGACTTTTCTGGCAATATTCAACGTACGGTCCAAAAAGAAAATTTAGGTTTAAAATTGAGTGGCAACATAGACATTCCGCCCACTCCATGCAATCGCTTTATCAAGGGATTGCCCCAAGCTCTAGTCCCTTTACTCCACGAGTTTCAGCTTGAGGGAACCATGTCGGGGAAGCTTGCCATAGAAGTCGACACCCTGAGTCCAGATACAAACCAAATTCAGTTAAATAACCCCCAATGGAATTGCCAGGTCAAAGAGGCTCCCTATGACTTGACGACTGCTGGTCTATTGGGGTCCTTTGATTTTCAGCCAAAGGTACCCGTAGCAGATATCGACGACCACGATCCCGTAAGGGTGAGTGTAGAAAACCGCTTTTTTGCTCCACTAAGCACACTCCCCAAAACCGTTATTGGAGCTTTTATCGCATCAGAAGATGCTAATTTTTTTAACCACCAAGGTATTGAAACCCAAGCAATTTTGGGAGCTTTTCGCAAAAACGTTGCCAAAGGTCGGATCGCCGTGGGTGGTTCGACAATAACCATGCAGACCGCTAAAAATCTGTTTTTATCCCATGACCGCACCTTGTCCCGAAAAATCCAGGAGATCTTCTTGGCCTGGCATATGGAGAAAACGATTCCTAAAGAGCGAATCCTAGAGATTTATCTCAATATCATAGAGTTTGGCCCAAGAATTTATGGTTTAGGCCATGCATCTCAACATTTTTTTAGCAAAGAACCACAAAATATTAACCTGCTAGAAGCGAGTTTTTTGGCAAATCTTCTACCCAATCCCAAACAACGATACCTCTCCTTTTGCCAAGGCAAATTGACAAGTGGCATGACTTCACTCATGGTAGGACTTCTCAAAAGAATGATTTCTCTTGGAAAAATCAGTCATGAAGACTTTCAAGAAGCCCTCGCGACGGGACTTAAATTTAACTCCTCAGCCCGGGCGTCCGATGCCATATGCCTAGAGAGAACGGCCTTAAAGGCCGACAAAGAGAAGGCGTCACCCCTATGAAAAAGACCCATTGGTACCGTTTGTTTCTCACGGGCATCTTTTTGTTCCCTGCGATCATCTTTCAATCCATCATACCTTTGGTTTCCTTTGGGACCTGGGAGTCCCTCGCCGAAGATCTTTATCGCCAAAGCCTTAGCTACCTCTCCCCCCTATCCACACCTCGATCAAAAGTTGTCGTTGTGGAGATCGACCAGAAAACCTGGGATGCGTATGGTTGGCCGATCGATAGGCAATACTATATAAAAGCATTAGAAAAGCTTAAAAAAAGTGGTCATCCATGGATTTTATCGCTCCTTCAGTTTCAAGACCTTGAAAAAAGATCCGGTGAAAATCGCGAAAAGGCCACCAGCAAAGACCAGGCTCTTGCCAAAGAAATCTCCTCTTACGAACGATATATTGGCAGCGGGCTGATGATCAACCAAGGATCAGTCCTCGATGCGGACCAAGAAGACAAACTGCTTCCTAAAATACTCCTTTCTTCCAGTGGCAAGGTTCCTACAGAGATTCCAGAACTCCCCTTAAGTCTCGTAGAAGGCAATGCCTTTGTTGCTGCCCAACGAAGTTTTGGATTTGGAGCGAGATTTGGTACCGAACCCATCATCAATTGTATGCAGTCTTATCTGACCGATGCAGGGCATCGGGGAGACTTTGTGATCTTATCTTCCGTTATCTGGGCTGCTTCTTATGCCTCTCAATTTAAAATCGCAACCAAGACCGGTGCTGGCTGGCCCCGAACTGGCGAGAAAGTTCCGTTTCCCTTTACTGGTGTGCTAGAGGTTGCCTATAAAATTTGTGATCATTATCCTGGAGTCATCACCCAAGACTACCTTTCTATCCGTGGCATCGAGCGAATCTCGATGGTAGATTTGATCGATGGCAGCTACCACGGATCCTTGGCCGATAAAATCGTTGTCCTTGCTAGTTCAGAAATGCGCACCTTTCGAGGACCAGGTCTAGAAAAGGGACAAAAATCAGCGACCACCCGCGAGCATCTCCTGGTCGCACGATTTTTAGACCACTTGGTCAACCAAGTCTCCATCCTTAGGGGTCAAATCAAAGAGGATACTTTTCAGGGATGGCTCCCGATCTTTGTAGGTTTTGGACTTTTTCTGCTCTCTTTTTTTGCTGGTCCCGTCATGCTTTGCATCGTCACAGCTCTGGGGCTTTTAGCCAGTGTGACGATCGCTTTTTCTTACTTAAGCATCGGTGAATTTTTTATTCCAATCCAGACCATTTACTCACTAGGTGTTAGTTTGATCCTGGTCATAGTCTTGGTTTCCTACCTGCGCTACTACGGAATCAAACGCCAGATGGAGTTTACCCGGAAACTCAACGAGAGCCTGAGCCAATGCAACACCCTCACCCAGATTCAGGACTCAACGAGAGGACTCTGTACCCTTGAATTTAAAAAAGCCAAGATCGATTTTTTGGACTACGATGTCAGGTTTTATGAAGCTTCTAATAATCCTCAGGCTGCGCTTGAACTTTTGGAAACACCAAAGTTGGCCCTACCTCCTCACAGTTCAGAGGTCCCAGAGACATTTGCAAACCACGGCCCCCTTAACACCGTGATGACCAGTCTACGTCAGGTAGGAGGGGGATTCCAAACTCCATGGTCACCCCTTAACTTTCAATCTTTTTTGGCAGTCACCAATAAAAGTGGTCGGTTGGGGACCGTGCGGGTGGCGATTGAATTCGAAGTGTTCGAACAGCATTTTGTTTTGGAACTGATCAACAATCTACGCCATGAATTGGGCCAACACTGGAATCGAGTCAAACTGTTGGCTGATCAAAAACTCCTCGACTATAAGATCTTGGCTGAACAGTCTCGCGGCAAAATCCTAGGACGTTTTCTCACCCAGGTTCTTGTGTCTAAATTCACCAACTCACAAACCATGGAAGAAAATCTAAAGCTCGTCCTAACTCCACGAGTCACCCGCACCGCTCTGATGCAGGCTGATATTCGGGGCTACTCTAAGGTCTCAGCAATGATGGCTCCATTGGAAATGGTGCAGTTGCTCCAGGGCTATTACCGTGGCGTGGTCGACGCGGCACAGTTGGTGGCTCAGGTTAAATTGATTGGGGACTGTATTTTTCTTTTTATCGAAGAGGAAGCCGCGCCTCCGGGCAAATCTCCCGTCGACCTTGCTCTCGAACTTTCCCAGATTCTCGTCGAGAGCACTGAAAAGCAAAATATCCGGCGCGTGGAAACCAATTCGATTCCCATGAATTTCGGGATTGCCATCCACTATGGAGAAGTCGTTGTGGGCAACCTCTCCTCGGATGAATGTATTGACTATACCGTTATTGGAACCGATGTAAACTTTGTCGCTCGATTAGAGGAGTTGACTAAAAATCCAGGTGTCAGCCAAGCCATCGGACCAAACGGGGTGGTGCTCAGTGAAGAAGCCTACCTTAACCTAAAAGCCTACAACCAAGTGCCTACCGGTTATATCGATCTCAAGGAACTGGGTCTAACCGTCCGCAGTTTTCCTGAGGTCAAGTCCCTCTACGGAATCTCATCTGCACAAATCAAAGCTTTGGGCTCTTTGCAGGAGACCGTGCTGCCCCTTAAGCTCGCAAGCTAGACAAATCAGTTCCCTGAACCTGTTCCTCTTTCCAGACCTGTCCAGGCAGAGGGATATATCGACTCTTTTCATCCTGTCCAATCCTGGCCATGGCATGGGTCTCATCGTGGGTAAAAAAGACCAACCACTTTTCTTGAATCGCTTGTTGGAGAAAAGTTTTTTTCTCGTCGATCACAAGCTCCCCATAACGGTCATAACCCATGGTAATCGGCAAATGGACCCAGGGTAGACCAGGGATCAAGTCACCAGCGAAGACCACGGTGGACCCCTGATCACAGTATTTTGTATGCATATGTCCGGGAGTATGGCCATGGGTTTCAAAAAACCTAAGCTTGTCCTCAAATTGACCACCAGGCATGCGATCACCCTCCACAACAATCATTCTTTTTGAGTCTCTGAGGAGGGTGACAAGTTCTGGAATAAAAGATGCCTGGTCCCTTGGATGGGGACTAAGCGCCCTCTCCCAGGCTTTGTGAGATACGACGTACTTTGCCTTTGGAAAAAGGAGCCGGTCTCCTGAAATTTTTCGCTCTGCATAGGTGGGTAAGAGTCCCCCTGCATGATCAAAATGCAAGTGGGATAGGATTACAAAATCGATTTCTGAATCTCTCATTCCAAGAGCTTCCAATTTATGGAGAAGTACGTGCTCTGATTCCCGAACGCCATAGCGATCTGCTAGCTTGGGCTCAAAAAAAGCTCCAATCCCCACCTCGCAAAGAATGTTGCAGTCTCGTTCTTGAATCAGCAGGCTTCGACAGGCGAGGGGAATTCGATTGTCGGAGTCTGGTTTGACCCACTTTTCCCATAGGGTTTTTGGTGCATTTCCAAACATAGCACCCCCGTCAAGCCACTGCTGGTTTCCTCCGAGTGCATAGATCTTTGCCATAAAATACCCCTTGACTTACGCAATCTACAATTACGGATTCATTCTCTGAGCTTCAGTAGTTTTGCCGAAATAAAAAGTTTGAGCAAGTGACTATTATTTAGGCGATTCGGCAAAAACACTAGAACCTACGGGGATTGCGGCAGTCCAAACTCAAGTTATCAACACCTTCTGTGGATAACTCAAATCTCCCAATATCTATAGCAGACTATAGAAACGCATATCCTGAAAACACCATTTTTTATAGGCTTTTTCCAGCTTAATGCAATTTTAATGGGAATGTTTTTTTTCCAATTTTTTTCCTGGATTTTTTTTTTCAACTTAGCTAACCTCGAATCCCGTGTGCTTTGCACTGCCTTTGCCTTAAGCCATCTTCCAAGAAGTCGCACTAAAACCCAGTGCTCTCACCCCCACTTTATGACTCAGTTATCTTTGACAAACAAAATTTTGTTTCTCTTGGATCGAGAAGTTTTGGGTCTTTACAAATAGGATTTGCGTTGCAAGATTGGGACTTATCGGTAAAGCAAACAAAAGAGACCACCTTTTTTTGATTTGCTTCTAGACTGCACTGATCGATCTTCCATTGGCCTTGGAGCTTACTATCAACTTGCTGGTTGACAGTCTCACTCTTTCCAAAAGCCGTAACAATCCCTGTTTTGCTACAAGAAAACCCCCCGCTGCTGGCAGTGGCGAGGACCTGAGTGGCATGACAATCTAGAGTCGCACGGTCATAAGCTTTTCCTGCTTCATGACATTCTTTCATTTTGAGGGGGTAGAAAAACCCATCATAGACCACAGCTTCCGCCGCTGTTTCGGTACCGGTTGCTGCCCCCGTGGAGCTCATGGGC
This sequence comes from Oligoflexales bacterium, assembly GCA_041736175.1. Taxonomy (GTDB): domain Bacteria; phylum Bdellovibrionota_B; class Oligoflexia; order Oligoflexales; family CAIYRB01; genus JBGSUI01. The sequence continues at coordinate 11,168 of JBGSUI010000185.1, forward strand.
GAGATTTCGGGAGATTTTGGTGGAGATGGGTTTTCAAGGGGCTTTTCTGAAGGTGCCTGGGAATTTGAATTCCCAAGCACTGATTCTTGTGGCTGCCCTGTTGGTTGGTTTTTAGTTGCATCGTCCACGCGTTCGGGACTGACCATTGCTTGGGGAAACTCGTCTTCGGGTGTTCTGCGCTTAATCGTATTTGGCTCCTGCTGTGAAGCACAGGACCATATTCCTAACGCACAGCCCCCAAGCGCTACCCCTAAAACCCAGTGAGACCGATGATGTGACTTAAATTTTTGAACTCGGAGCATATATCCTCCTTATGAAACTTTGTCTTGAATACTTTTCGACATTTCATCAAGACATCTTCATAAAAATTAAGGGATAACGCTAACACGCTTATTTGATTAACCAAAAAGCCATATCGAGACAAGGATTATCACACCGTCCCAAATCAAACATCAAGACGGTCCTATAACCATAGGTATTTAAACGAGAAATCCTACAAGAGGCTCCAGACTCTAGTGTTTAACGAGGTAAGCCAATAAAAGGTCTGCTATTTCCTCAACGATCTGGTCTGTTGTCCAGGTCATGGGATCCTGGGTGAGTAGGGTTGCATGGATAAGACTGTCCACGGTTTCCACCACCACAAACGCAGCCATAGCCAGGTCTTGGACTCGAATTTGGTCTTTGCGAGCGTCTAACTGGCGTTTGACCATTTCCCTCGTTTCTCGATGTAATTCAGTGAGATTTTTAATCTTACCCACATTTGGAATCTGCTCTTGTAGCACCGCGTGGAGTTTTGGATTCACGGCATGAATGGCGACCATTGCTCGGATTGTATCGCGAATAAGATCGGAGAGGTCTCTGCTTCCCACATCACCCATTGAGTGACGACAGATATCCGCCATATCCCGGTAATGCCTCTCAATCAAAGCAGCAACTAAAGCCTCTTTGTTTGGAAAATATTGGTATAATGACCCAATACTGACTCCAGCCTTAAGAGCTATCTTATTAGTACTCGCCTTTTCATAACCTTCACTAACGAGCACCTGGGATGTAGCCTCTAAAAGGGCATCCACAGTCTCTCTTGATCGATCTTGTCTCGGCAATTTTCGCGGTGTTATTTCTTGTCTCATCGGCATCGTAAACCCTCCCCTTCAGGTTGACAATATTATCATAAAAGTGGCCCCTTCCTTTTGCGAGTCTTTTTCTCTTGACCAACTTATAAAAAGCACCTCTTGTTTTATAAATTGCCACTCGGTACAGCGGCTTACAATAGTTCTGGGTATTTACAATGTATTAATTTAGAGCTAGTCTCAGGACCTCACTAAAATTTTTTGCCAGCATAAAACTAAAAAAACCATAAATTAATGAGGAATTTTGATAAAAATAGTAAACAAAAAACCAATAACCCTTTTTAAAGATTGAGACTTACTTTTTATCTGAAAATAGATTTAAGGATTTTATTGGCGACACCGAATTCAGTCCTAGTGAAATTCGACGGAGGTCGCCTCAACGATGTCAGCTATCATAAAAAAGCAAAACCCACAGGGACTGGATCTCGCCTACGCCCATCATTCTGCAGTAGGTAGAGTAAGGTCTGAACAAGTTTATGAAAACATCGAAAAGGCCAAATCAAGCCCCAAAAAAGAGACTCCTGAAGATCGAGCATTGACACGAGCGATTGGTCTCAGATCCATTGTGGACCGGCTAGAACGGCTTGGGCAAAGGTATATGGAAAACAAGGATGTAGCCCCTGCTGACCGCATCAGAATGTCCCAGGAGTTTGATGTCCTCAAGCAGGAACTCCAGACCCTCTTGGACCCAAGTCTTCCTCCCATTGCCATCCAGGGGGTCGATGGAATGAGTCCGCTTAAGGACCTCAATCTCAAACAATGGACCCCTGAACTCGCCAGTCGCCTAGCAGATGGGATTTTTGCCGGAGAGCTTGTCGCTAAAGATCTGGTCAACATGCTGGGAAAAGTGATCGACCCCGAAGTAGACCCCCTGCAAATCAACCTTAAGGGCCGCCTGCGCCTCAGCCCAGAATCTTACTTAAAGCCCTTTGATACTGTGAAATACTTAAACGACCGCAAAACCTACCCCCTCGAGCTTGATCCCCCCTACCCCACTGCCGAATGGATCACCGCGACCGCCCTAAGCATTCGCACTTATGTGCTCGAAAATGCAGCATCCGCAGTCAATCTTCATGGGTCCATTGGAACTCAAGATCCCATTCTTAAACTTTCGGTTTAGTGGTCCTGAGAACCTAGCTTGTCCTTGCTAGAGAGAGACCGATCAGGCATGGTCCTAGTGGGATTCTGACCAATCACAGAGCCCTAACCGCTACACAAAGGGCCTATGGAAACGCCGCATATACACCTTTATCTTTTAGGATTGGGGTCAAACCTTGGTCCCTCTCGGCAAACTTTTATGGATGCCATTGCATTGATCAGGCAAAATGTGGGGCCTGTTGTCGACCAAGCCCCCCTTTACGAGTCCCTCCCCCAAGGCGGGGTTGCAGACCGGGTGTTTCTCAATAGTGCCCTCCTCTGCCGTTCAAATCTTTTCCCTGATCAATGCATGCAGCAGCTTCTAGAGATTGAAAACAGCCTAGGTCGGAGTCGCCAACGTAAATGGGACAATCGCACCATTGACCTGGATATTTTGATGGGAGTGGTTCTACCTTCAAAAATGATGGTCTACCAATCACCCCTTGCCACGATTCCCCACCCGCTTATGCTAGAGCGTGATTTTGCCTTGCTCCCCAGTGCTCAGCTCGTTCCCCTCTGGGTTCATCCCGTTTCCGGACGATCTCTTATAGAGGAGGTCCGGCACCGCTCGTTTACCCTGGGAAGCTGCCTAAAAACAGTCACCATTGGTAACCCATCCCCACCACCCCCTGACGGGTTATCACCGTTGATTTAATGGTTTCTTGGCACTCTTCAAGGGGCGGGCAAGACCTTGTCGTGTTTGCAAGACCGAGAGATCTAAGTGCTGCCACCTGTATAAACCACGATTCTTTGACAAAATAGTTGTATTCCAAGTCCATGTGATAGCCCTTAAGATCGCTTCGCCCCACGAGCGGAAACAGGCCAATTTGGCTTCCTATTCGGTGCTTTTTGGATGGATGACCATAGAGCTTTAGACCTAAGGCGAGGCTCCCTAAACCAGCCGCTTTAAAGCTCGTTTGCCCCGATTCCTGGTCTATTTGAGACAACAGAGGGATATTTGAAAAATAATAGCCGAGTTGTGGAATCAGGACGACTTGAGGGCTATTGAGAATCTCAAAACCAACACGAATTTCAAACGTCGTCCTCAAGAAAGACTCGTTTATTGTAGTTTCAGGGTCAACTTTTTTGGACTCTACTGTTTCAAAACTATGAGCCTCACCTTTTAAGCTGAGGGCCCAGCCATTCTCCCATAGGCTAAAAGACTCCAGAGTTGTGCTACCGATAGAAGAAGCTCCATCATAGATTGAGGTTCCACCGACTGCTTGTAGTTTTTCTTGGCCGGCCCCTAATTTAAGCACCAAAAGTCTTTCCTGAGCCCTACGGTACGGCTCCAAACTCTTAGCTGCTTTTCGCTTAACTTGAGGAGCTGCATATGGGTCATCCACATCCAGAAAGAGTAGGGCGTCGTCAAAGGTTTGCTCTTTGTTGTTGGGATCATCCTTGTTGGAATCATCCGTTGAAGGTTCTTCACTGGGGAGATCGGTCTCCTGTGGAGCCAAGGTGGATACTGGGCTTTTGTTCTGAGGGCCCGCTACTAACTTTTGTTGTAAAGTAACCGGCCCTAACGGATACCCAAACTCATCAATCGCAAAAACTTTGACGTGAGACCCCTTGGGCAAATCCATAAGCACCCATTGGGAGGTCGTACGAAATCTCTTTTGCACCCCTTGGTCCTCGTAATAACCGATATAATGGTGGACTTCTGTCGATGGGCTCCACGATAAATGGTATTGGGCTGAGGAACCATGTTGGGGAAGACATAAAGCTGATAGGCATGCCAACATCTTTAAAAGGGGACTTTTTTTGCCAAGAAAATTCAAGGTGCACTCGATTTCTTTGATATCCTTGGGTACTGATTTAAACCTTACCTAAGGTTAATAGCTCCAAGGGCAAAGAAGCAAGCGAAGGTAGCCTAAAAAAAAATTTTATGAGTCACAAATAAAAACCCCCGGTTTACTTTCGTAATCCGGGGGTTTTCTATTATAAGGCTGCATCGTGCTACTCTCCCACACTTAAAAGTGCAGTACCATTGCCGCAGAAAGGCTTAACTTCCGTGTTCGGGATGGGAACGGGTGTTTCCCTTTCGCTAAAGACACAGCCAAAATCGGTAATCTTGGCAACTGTGTATCGATACTCGCTTCTTTGAGCGCAACATTTTCTTTTAGGATTCTCTTGTGTTTCTCCACCCTAGAGGCAAAAAACCTTTTAGGTAGAGAGTCGTGGCTATTATTAAGCCTCACGGCTAATTAGTACTGGTCAGCTCCGGATGTTACCACCCTTCCACTCCCAGCCTATCAACGTCCTGGTCTAGAACG
>JBGSUI010000232.1:0-16116 GCA_041736175.1 Oligoflexales bacterium
ATGAAAATGCTTCGATCCGCTATCGCGAAAATCAATGAGATGAAAATCATAGGAGATCAAGAACGAGTTTATAAATTTGAAATAGATGATAAAAAAGTCTCAGAAAAAGAGAAAATTTATTCCAATTAGACGAAAGTCATATAATATCTCAAATCTTCGGCTTTTTTTCTCTCAAAAAATCGCCAGTGGTGCGGGACATCTCAGCTTCTGACAAACCTGTCATCAAGCCCCTTTTAGTGGGGCTTGTGGCCGATGGTATGGATCTTGAATGGTAGATAAAAGATCTTAGTTTAAAAAATGTTATTCGCATTTCGCTGAGTGGGACGACTTCATTAAATTCATTCTAGATAAAACGGGAGATAGCCATGAAGACCATAGAAAATTTCTTGCGAAAAGGTCGATCTGAATTAGTCGCAATCCTAGCGTCTCTGTTGTTCATCACGAACTGTACCATCCCCGGTCGCGGTCATTCTGGATCCCGGGTCGCGGTAGACGGCAAGGTCCGAGACTTAGTCGATTGCAGCCTTTCCACTTTCCGTGTGAACGGACAAGACCTGACGAAGGGCAAAATGCTCGGTAAAGGGGTTGATGGAGGGCTTTGAACTCCTCAAAGAGGGGAAACCAGACTACGACTGGGTCTTAAAAACAGTGAGTAGCGAATATCGCCCCCATGTGACTCAGATTATAAGCCAGGAACGCTATATGGCAGAAGTGTTACCGAAGTATTTCACGCCAATTCAATATACTAAAGTCATCAGGTCACAAAATAAATTTGTGGGCATGCTGCTCAAGAAACGTGTGAATGGCTCCACTCTATCCGATGTGGCCAATGGCCGTGTCAAAGATTTGGAGCGAGACTATGCCACAATCTCGGAAGCCTTCAGGGTTTTCCGCAGTGGTTTTATCGAGGAAATCAGCCAGCTCGCCGAGGAAGAGATTTATATCGGGGATTTTCATGCAGCCAATATCATGTACGATCACTTGGAAAAACGCTGGTATATGATTGATGGTTTATTTTATTCATACTGGCGGGGTTTTATGAGTGCAATAGATCACTCAAACATCCCGGCCAATCAAGCGACTCACCTTCCGGACGTCTGGAATCACATTTCGAAATTTCCGAATGGTCCTCCTAAGGACGAACCAGCACGGGGCCAATTTTTCCAAAAATATGCTTATATTTACTTTCAACCCTATTATGACTCCCTACGCTCCAAAGCGAATGCACAATGACGCCGCCCCGAAAAACTAACAGTCGCCATAGATATCTATAGCTAAATCAAAAGTACATCAGACTCCCAATACGGCAACTTATAATTTCGCAGGTCCTTAAATCGTTTTTTTGAGTCCATTCGGTGGGTATTGGATCGAAAAAGGGGAGGCGTTCATATTGTCGATGTCCTGGCGGCTATCTAGAGAATTAGATTTAGGGAGCGGATATTGAATGGATTCCATAATCCCAGGGAGAAATTGTTTCCAATAGGATTCTATTTTTTTGGGGTCCGTGGACTCCAACTCCAAGGTGATCGTAGGGATCAGTCTTTCGTGGCCAGCATAATTTCCCAAAGATCCTGGATAAAACCTAAAGTCAACAACCCGGTAGTTACGGGATTTTTGAGAGACTGCAAGTACCAACTCCTGGGCTTTTTTATCAAAGTCGCTTATCGCTCCCGGACGTTCACCATCTCCGGGGCCATCGTAATCTAAAAATCCTAAGGGGGCATGGATCGACATGATCTTTTGTGGTTTAAAGGTGTCGATCAGCTGTATCTGAAAGATCGTTTCAATCTCAGAGTTAGGGATGTGTCCCGGAAAATGGCTGGCGATTTTTTTACGTCGTTCGTCCCAAAGGGCATGGGCTTTTTCAAACCAATCAAGGGTAAAAAAGTTTCGGTTGAGGTCGACTCCGTTGGCGTTGATCCGAGCTGGTATCTTCTTAAAGAATCCATCTGGATTTACTAAAGGTGCAATGATGACTTTTGAGTTTGCCGGCAAGGCTTTTGGATTGTCATGCAAATACCTCGCAAACCGAAAGGCTATCGGGATCGGCGTGATCTCGTCGGGATGGACACCCCCCAAAAGAAGCGTCACGATGGGGCCTTCGCCAAAGGAGGCATAGAGGAGTGGGTTGTCTTTTGAGGTCTTTAAGGAGGTCTGCCAAGGGACAGGACCGCAGGGGTCTTTGTCCCAAGGGTATTGGGAGTATCGCTTGTTAAGGTTTTGGCAAAAAAGTTTGATGGAGGCCGACTGGGTCTGCTCCGAGATCAGAAATGACGAAAAGTTATGTGGAGAGACAAAAGGAATAAAGTCTCCAAGACTCTTGTGGAGTTGGGGAAACTCTTTGATGCCGGCTATAGCCATTTGATTTGGAAGGATTGCGGCGGTCAGGAACAACACCACGGCTTTCAGGAACGGCCAAACTCTTCTGGTATCGCGTTGCGAACATAGTCTTTGAATTTGCATCACTTTGATCACCGAATGTGAGAAGCTAAAAAAGATTAGGCAGCACTATGGGCCATAGGGCTCACAGGGTGAGGTGAACTTGGAACAGGGGCTAAAACCAGCGGGTATTGGACATTCAAATGATCATAACACTGCCCACAGTAAATAGAATAAGATGAAACCTGATGCAAGTGCCACCTTCGGTGACACCTCGTACAATGGTAGATAAAGGGAGCCTCCTTTACACAGCAGCTAAGGGCCGCCATCTCATGGTCCAAAGGGTAACCAGTCCCCTTAAAATCGGCCATTTTCATAAAAAATCGCTCTGTATGGCCGGGATCGAGGTTGCAGTCGTAAAGCCAAAGGTGGGTGAGTTCGTGAAACAGGGTGTGGGCCAATCGATCTGGAAATTCTCTAAAATATTGGATATTTAGCTGGATTAGGTGGTCAAAAATAAAGCTGATTCCCAGGGATCTTTTCAGTTTTGGGGTGAATTGGATCTTGACCCTTGAGGACTCTAAAGTCCCTTCCTTGGTCTGGGTAAAAAAAGGCAAGAATTCTGCCAAGAGGTGGAGTCCGAGTTGGTTAAGCTTGGATTTTTCCTGGTGGAATCCAACGGGCATATCTGGGAAAACCCCTAACATATTGATTTACTTAAAAAACATTCTTTTAAATGCTTACTACAGACCTCAAAACCAGTGTATCACGGCTTGGCCTCCGAAAACTTCCCCCAAAGTGGCTGGTTTTGATGAAGTCCGTTCCAAATTTGCTTATTACCCTCACCTAAGGGAAGGGTTTCAAAAAGGTTTTTAAAGGCCGGTCCATTGCCAGAGGTGGAATTTAACTCCCTGAAAATAGGTTGTAAAAGATCTTGTGCAGCAGCGGAAAAACCTATTTGACCCAGGTGGGTTTGGGCGTTGAGGATATGAGCGATCCTATGTAGCGCCTCTAGGCCCTTGGCCCTAGTGATTAGAATCGGGAGGGTTCCAGGAGTCATAGCTCCCAAGGGTTCAAGAGGGAGGTCCTCGTCGGATATGGCAAGCTCTCGGTAGGCGAGGAGCAGGCCTTCCCCACTTACCCGATACCCTAAGCGACGGAGGCGGCAAGCCTCAAACTCCATGCTATAGGCGTTATAGGACCTGGGACGGTCCAAAAGGCTACCCGGTGGAGCGTTTTTTATAGAGTGACTCAACACCTCTATGACCCCCTGCCCACTGCTGGAGCTTACCTCTTTACCAGAGAAGCTTGGGCCATCGTCTAATACCCAGAGGAGACGGGACGAACGGCATCCGGACTGATTCAGCGAAAAAAAGTCGCGAAAAATCTTATCAAAGATTTTATTAGTGAGAAGGTCTGAGGTGAGGTCGGATGCGGTCACAACACTCATGGCCCAACGATGCCCAAACCCTTGGACAGACCTGGGATATGAGCGTTGCAAAGAATCGACGGTGTGATCGGTTCCGTAAACTAGAATTCTATCGTAGGAAGCTGGGAAACGAGGGTCGAGCCGCAAAGATGGCGGGCAGATTTCCATATCAAATCCCGGCAACAGTCGGGCGCAGTCTGCTAAAAAAAGATTTAAAAAAGAATGTGTATCGGCAAAGGACCGAGGTAAACGGACCGTAATTTTAAGCCCACAGAGGTAACCGACAAGCAGGGGATAAACTCCAACTACAGAGTGGTTCTCGGGAAGCAAAAAAAGCCAATGATCGGTCGAATCTTTTGTCCCGCCGCAGGCTTGGTCCATGATCTGAAGCCAAGGGCCTCGGGAAGAATCGAGATCAGAGTCAGGGAACTGCTTAGGAAATTTGTCGAAAAGATCGTTCCAGCAGAACACGGCTGCTGGTTTGCTGCCAAACTCGCGGGTCAATGCTTGTAAAAGGAGGTTTTTCGAACAGCCGCTCAGGAATTTCTGAAGCCCGCGGATCCGTTGGTCCAAGGTCGACTGAGTCCGTAAGGGGCGCTTTATCTTTAATGCCGGAAGGGGCTTTGGATCTGGGGTAGCAGTGGGTTTGAGGGGGAGCTCGATTTCTTTGACGTTGAGGGAACAACCCTTGAGGGGGGTCTTTGGCGCCCGCCCTAAGAGTCTAATCGCTCCGTCTGGGCGAAGGTCGACTAGGTCCTCTGTACGTATGGGCCAGGGGAAATCCACGCGATCGGGGTCCGAAACCATCAGGAGGCCCCGTCCCGAAGAGGCGCATATTCCAGGGACCGTCATCACGGAGGTCTTAACAGAAGGTGAAAACCTCATCCATCGAGCTTCGGGATCTAAAGTCTCTGTTGTTTTTACGGAATAAGCCTGGCATTGGAGTTCGCACATTCCGTACTCACTGATGATATGGCTCCGGGGCACTTGAAAGCATTCCATTAATAAAGCTTCGAGCTCATCTTGGGAAACAGAGCGGGATTTTCCCTTGGTTCCTCCGGTTTCAAACACCACACTGCCTCGTGGCAGCGAAAGACCGGGAAATCCCGCGTCTGCCCGTTGTACATAGTGAAACGCCGTGCCAAAGAGCCAGCAGGGAGTTGTTGGATTTTCTAGGAGGTGTCGGTTCACGACCTCTGCGAGTTGGTCCGGTATGCAGTAGGTGACAGGCATCTCCGCGGCGATCCATGCGACCATTTGGGCCAAACTGCTCTCGGGCCATTCTGAGGTTGTTGGAACCAGGCTAAACCCTTGGACCCTAGGTGTCGTCGGGGTGATCCATTGGTGAAGCGTTGTAGTAAAGGCTGCAAGAGAGTTAGCCTTATATTTAGCCAAACCTTCCTTTGAAAAAACAGAATGAGATCGGGTGGATGCCGTGGTGCCGCTGGAAAGAAATCCCTTCTCAAGGTCGAGTCCGCGAAAAAGCTGCTGGATGAAACCATGGTCGCGAAAGTATTCTATTGGAAGGTAGGGGAGCAGCCGAGGTTCCTGGGATTCGGAGTTTAACGTATATTGGGGAAGGCTATCCACGGCGTGGTGGAAAACCGATTGTTGGGTGGTTGTGGTTTTGTGAGGATCACGGACTGTCATAGGGTAGGGGCTCCCAAGGTGTCTCTCGAGGTTGGCAGCCTCAAAATCTCAACCCCCTATAGCCGGAGTCGCATCCTTTGTCTATCAAGGAAACGGATCTTTTGTGAACAGTGACTATTTCGTTAAAACCTCTCAATTTGAGGGCCCGTTGGATCTACTGCTTCACCTGATTCGGGTGCACGAGATCGATGTCTTGGCCATAGACGTTCTTAAGCTGACCAAGGAATATATTCAGTATCTACGTCTTTTTGAGTTTGCAGATCTACAGCAAGCCGGCGAATTTATTGAGATGGCCTCGACGCTTATCGAGATTAAAACCCGGATGCTGCTGCCCCAAGAAAACGACGACAATCCCGACAGCGAAACAGACGGTGACACCGAAGATCCCCTTAAAAATCTCCAACAAAGGCTCATCGAATACGAACTCTTCCAGAGGGCAGCACAGCATTTTAGCCAAATGCCCCAGGTTGGAGTCGATATCCAAACCAACCAGGAATGGCAAAGGATGGAGCCACTTTTTTCGCATATCGAAGCGCCCATCAAGGGAGACGCTCCGACTCTAATAGTTCTTTATGAACAGATGCTAAAATCCCTTGCCGAAAGAAAAAGCGGCAAAGTCAACCTTAAGATAAACCGGATTTCGGTAGAAGAAACCATTGAAAAGCTCTTTGAAGAGATTCAAACCACTCGGTTTGCGCTGTTTCAGGGTTTATACAACCGTCTAGAGTCCAGGGATGAGCTTGTGGTTAACACGCTGGCGATGTTAGAGCTAGTCAAAGCCAAAAGGATGCTTGTTTATCAAGCGGAGATGCTAGGGCCTCTCTGGATGTACCGAATGGATTTTGCAGAGTCTGAACTTCCACTACACCAAGCTGGACTCGCCGAACAAGTCTGGACACTCGAAGAGAGCGGTGCGGTGGGCGCGCCCATTATACAGGAAATCATTTAAATGACAGACCAAGACAATCAAACCATATCTGATGTCCCTAGAGATCAAGAGCAGAATCTCGAAGGGGTGTTGGCGGAGACGTCGCAAGATTTAGATCCAATTGAGCCGAAGCGTCTTGAGGCCCAGGTGGAGGCGGTGGTCTTTGCCGCTAAGGACCCCCTGAAAATCTCTGAGATCCAAGAGATTTTGGCAGAATCCGACCTATCGGAGGCCGACCTTCAGAAGGTGTTGGATGATTTGGTAAAACACTATGAGCTGCGCCATGGTGGTTTTAAACTGGTCTATATCAAACGACTTGGGTACCAGTTCCAAACCGCCCCCGCGGCTGCTCCTATTATGGAGCGGATGTTTGCATCCAGACCCCGTCCCATCACTCGGGCTGCTCTTGAGACCTTGGCAATCATCGCCTACCGCCAGCCGGTTACCCGTGCTGAAGTCGAGTTTATTCGGGGGGTTGATGCGGGGTCGATTATCAAAACCCTGATGGAGCGGGAGTTAATCCGTTGTGTGGGGCGTAAGGAAATCGTAGGGCGCCCTATGTTGTTTGGGACCACAGATGAGTTTCTCAAGGTTTTTAGTCTCGCCAGCGTCAAGGACTTGCCTCCCTTGGAGTCCTTTCAGCCAGCTCGGGATACGGTCCAAGGAGCCCAAGCCAAAATCGATGAAGGAACCGATCTTGTTGATATTGAAGATTATATTGCAGCGGGAACCGAGGGGGTCGAGGCAGAACTAGCCCCTGGTGACGACCTTGAAAGGGTGGAGCCGGAGCAAGGTTGATGCCGACATTGCCCAGTCAAGGCGTTAACCAATGAGAGTTTTTTTAAGGGCCTTCACCTTTCTTAGTCTTGAAATAAGGCGGGATTGATTTCGTAATAGCTCAAATTTTGCAATAATATCATATTATTAAGTTATCTTGTGGATTTGGCTAAAGCAAAATTGAGGAGATGCCGAATAGAGGAAGGTGTTGTCAAAGAATGACAACAGTGCTACAAATGATAGGGGTGAAGGTCCTCTTTAATAGGAGTAACAGATGGAAAATCTTGGAGAGTTCATAAGGGACTGGCGTATAAATGTCTTAAAGATGTCACTCAGAGCGTTTTGTTTGAAGCACGGCCAAGACGCTGGCAACTGGAGCAAGATGGAGCGCAATATGAGGGAGGCACCAGAAATTAAAACTTTGGCAGCCATGTTGGCGATTGCGCCAAATTCTCCGGATTGGGAGAAGCTTCAGGACCTTGTGACAACACATCAAATCAGAAAGCATCTGACAGACGAGGAAATTGTGCAGCGGCTGCCTGTCGCTCTTAGAGCTACCAAAATGCTGTCTGAGGCGCAGTTGGAGCAACTGAAGATAGATCTGAAAGAGAGTTGATAAATGGCAGGAAGAGTTCCTTTTCTAAGCTATGATCAAATGGCGAAAATAGCCTCCGATTTTCTTCAAAGATTCGATTATGAAAATTCCCCTCCTATTGATATTGAGTTGGTATTGGAGAGTTCAGGGCTTGTGCTTGTCCCAATGAAGAATCTATTTCGAAACTATGGCATCGATGGGTTTTTATCGGCAGATCTGAAGCATATTTATGTCGATGAACATCAATATATGCACAGCATGAGCTTGAGGTTTAGATTTACGCTTGCACATGAGATAGCTCACTCTATCGCCCATCGTTCATTACTGACCACTCTAGGGGTAAAGGAACCAGCAGATGCGGATGGTGGGCTCAGAGGATTGTCTCAACCAGAGTACGACGCCATGGAATTTCAGGCGAATATGATTGGTGGAATGATTTTAGTGCCTGAGGTTGATCTGATTCAGCAAGTTAGACAGATTATTGGTTTGCTTGGTCAGTTTGATTCCATTGACGAAAAAATCGACCAAGCAGCAATTCTGCTCTGCAGGCGCTACAAAGTTAGCAAGGATGTAGTCGCAATTCGTATCAAGTATGAAGAAATCATTTAGAAAAATGTTTATTGCTTAAACGGCATAAAAATGATAAACGACGTTACTCTTTGCGGCGGGCTAGATGAAGCCGCTTTACCCAATCTCAAAAAATCAAGGGCCTCTTATGGAACCGCTTCGTATTCAAAAATGGATCGCCCAGCTGGGTATGGCGTCCCGTAGGGAAGCGGAGCGATGGATCGTAGAAGGCCGCGTAAGGGTAAATGGCCAGGTATGTAGCCTCGGTTCTAAAATCGATGTGGACGAAGATCTAGTATCTATCGATGGCAAACCGATCTTGAAAAAAGCTAATCCTCCCAAAATATATTGGATGCTGCATAAACCCGATGGAGTTTTAACTTCTCGGGTTGATGGTTTTCAGCGGCCGACGATCTACGACTTGCCAAAACTACGGAAACTGCCATTTTTGGTGTCACCCGTTGGACGTTTGGATTTTCGTACCGAAGGAATGCTGCTTCTGACTAACGATGGAGAGCTGGCAAACCAGTTAACCCATCCTCGGAGCAAAGTCCCCAGACACTACCATGTCCTGATTTCGGGTCGACTCTCTAAAGAACAAGAGACCAAGATCAGCAGCGGTACCTTGGAGCTGGAAGACGGTCCTGTCAAACAAGCGCACATCCGCTATGCCCATCGCCATCCCCTCGGAGCGTCCTCAGGATCTTGGTATATGCTGACTGTCTACGAGGGGCGCAACCGCATCGTGCGGCGTATCTTCAAGTCCCTTGGCTTTAAAGTGGTTCGCCTAATCCGCGTCGGAATGGGCGATCTGCGGATGCCCGAGCAATTGGGTCCGGGAGACTACTGCCAACTCAACAAAGATCAGATTGAGAGCCTTAAACGCGCCGTGGGAGCCTTTCGCCCGCGCTCCCGAAGACCCCAAGAGGAGCCCACCTCCGGGTCTTTGACTCCTGATCTTCCCGCCAAAAGGCGACTTCTTCTCAGCCAGGATGGCCCCGTGGCCTAGGTGATCTGGAAGAGTCGTCTGGTCAAAACTTGACCTCCTCACTTTGGAGTGAAGCTAGGGGAGTTTCATGGATTTGTTTTTTTAAAAGTAGCAAAAACCCGATCACAAGGCAGGCTAAAACTATGATTTTAAGGCTGGGGCTTTGGCTATCCTGGGTCATGGGTTTTTCCATCCTCGATCTTTTGGTGTCGAAGATCTATCTATGCATTTTTCGGGCCAGGTTATTTTTCGAGAAGGATCCGCTCAAAGGGGTGTCCCTTGGCCCAAAATCAAAGCACCCTGTGGTTGATTTGCCACAGGGTGGATTTCTAAAGCAGAAAAGGTGTGTCTTTTTTAACGCATATTCGTGAGTTGCTGAATTACTGCCAAGGGATCCCAGGTTGTGAGCGGGGGACGCCGGCTTTTGACATGCCTTCTTTTGCGACATACATCCCCGTAGCAAGTTTGTGCCAGCCATTCTCCTCCCAGGTGACAGGGTGATCGCCTTGTTCGAGCGTAGCGACCGGTGATCCACCAGGTGCATTGACGACTTGGGTTCCACCTGATCTGGCGTAAAGGACTCGGCCTCCCGCCTGAGGGGCCGAATCAGGATTGGCTGGAGCGGCCGGAGGGGCTTCAACGACGGGTGGTGGTGGAGGTGGGGTATTGGCGATATTTGAGGGTAAAGGAGGTGCCTGTTCGGGAGGGGGTTCGTTAGAGGGTGGTGGAACGTTGGCGCTTGGGTTGTTGGCAAGAGCACTGTTGGTTTCAGCCCCCTCTGCCGCTTCATTGCCTCCTTCGCCTTCTTCGCCATCGACAAAATTCTCCTGACCATTGCCCTCGGCAGCATCATCTGCGCCAAGGTTGCCCTGTTGGTTAGTTCCTTCTAGACCTTCTTCTGTCTCCTGCTGGCCTGAGCACGCATAAAGCGCGGTTGCAAACAAAAGAATTAGGAACTTCCAGAGTGTTGAGTGACTGAAAAAATAAGCATTACCTGGGTTGATTGATGTTGGTCGATTCAAGGTGGTCGCCTCCTGAAGAGCTGTCTGGTTGAAGCCAGAGTCTCACTTTAAAATTCCATTGATCACTTTTCCATCGGTCAAAACTATAAAAGCTTTAGCTCTGAAGGATTTTATTAATCAACAAGTACTTTTTGATAAATACTCATTTAGCTCAAAGACCAAGACATGATGGAGTTGGGATTTAACAAAAAATTCAGTGCATATTTATTATTTCTCGTGAGCCGCGATCTGTGTTACTCCATGTGGATGCCAGGGGTGTCCATGTATGGACTGAGAGGGCCTAACCGCCTAACCCTTAGAACCTGATCTGGGTGAGACCAGCGGAGGAAGGCCAAAAAATGATAAGACGGAAAAAAATATATCGCGGCGCTTGGCTCAGGCCGGCACCTGCGATCTTTACTTTTTGCGCTCTTTTGCCACAAAAATTTGCCTTTAAAAGGGGGGGTATCAATGGAGCTACAGTCTCTTGACGGAGTCGATGTGCAGCATGGGCATGAACCAGCAGTGACACCGTGTCTGGGTCCACTGCCCCAGTCGCGAAAAATCTATATCATCTCAGAAAGGGATCCGACGGTACGAGTTCCCATGAGAGCAGTGGCTTTGAGTCGGAGGCCAGCAAAGACAGAGACCCAACCGGGCCAGGCCTCCGAAGCACACCTAGCGCTTTATGATACATCGGGTCCTTTTACGGATACCAATGTGAAAATCGATGTCACCCAAGGAATTCCAGCCATTCGTAGCCCCTGGGTGATAGATCGAAACGATACCGAGCTTCATAGGTCCAAGCCACTTTTTCAGAGCTTAGGAATTCCAGGACTGGTGCGACGACCGCGCAGAGCCCTCTATGGGCGAAACGTCACCCAACTCCACTATGCCCGAAAAGGGGTGGTGACTCCAGAGATGGAGTTTGTCGCAATTCGGGAAAACCAGAATAGGCAGGACGAGCGGGTTCACTCTAAAAATGCCGCTCGAGGATCGCCCATCACTCCGGAGTTTGTCCGAAGTGAGATCGCTTTAGGAAGGGCCATCCTCCCTGCTAATATCAATCATCCTGAACTTGAGCCTATGATTATAGGCCGCAATTTTTTAGTCAAAATCAACGCAAATATCGGAAATTCAGCCCTTAGCTCCGGGATTGGCGAAGAGGTGGAAAAATTAGTTTGGGCGACCCGATGGGGAGCCGATACGATTATGGATTTGTCTACGGGGGCCAATATCCATGTGACGCGGGACTGGATCATCCGCAACAGCCCCGTGCCGGTAGGAACTGTCCCCCTGTACCAGGCTTTTGAAAAGGTTGGTGGACGCCTGCAAGATCTTAGTTGGGAGGTGTATCGTGAAACTCTCATCGAGCAAGCGGAACAGGGAGTTGATTATTTTACCATCCACGCTGGTGTCTTAAGGGAGTTTGTGCCTCTGGCGAAAAATCGGTTAACGGGGATCGTCTCCCGGGGCGGGTCTATTATGGCTCGGTGGTGTGAGGTTCATAAACAAGAGAATTTTCTTTGGACTCATTTTGAAGATATCTGTCAGATTATGAAGTCCTATGATGTTGCCTTTTCTCTCGGAGATGGTCTACGTCCTGGTTCGATCGCCGATGCTAATGATGCGGCCCAGTTTGCCGAACTCAAAGCTTTAGGAGAGCTGACAAAAATAGCGTGGAAACACGATGTCCAAGTGATGATCGAGGGGCCTGGTCATGTACCGATGGATCTTATCCATGAAAATATGACCAAACAGTTAGAGTGGTGCCATGAGGCTCCTTTTTATACCCTAGGTCCTTTGACCACCGATATTGCTCCGGGATATGACCATATTACCAGCGCGATTGGGGCGGCCATGATCGGTTGGTATGGGACGGCGATGCTGTGTTATGTGACTCCAAAGGAGCACCTTGGACTCCCTAACAAAGATGATGTAAAAGCGGGAATCATCGCCTATAAGATTGCAGCCCATGCCGCCGATTTAGCGAAAGGTCACCCCAGTGCTAGGGTAAGAGATGATGCGCTCTCTCAGGCAAGATTTGAGTTTAGATGGGAAGATCAGTTTAATCTCTCTTTGGATCCAGAGACGGCGCGTCGTTACCATGACGAGACCCTTCCGTCTAAAAACGCCAAGCATGCCCACTTTTGTTCTATGTGTGGGCCGACCTTTTGCTCTATGCGAATGTCTCAGCAACTCGATCATGCTGAATTGAGTTCCAGTCCCGAGAATCAAGGCGAGGCGTTATGATTCCCCATAGTCTTAGCCGCCAGGAAACAGTCGTGATCGGTGGTGGCATCTGTGGGCGGCTTGTGGCGCTCCAACTCATAAGAGCAGGTCACCAGGTGACCCTATTTGAAGCAAGAAGATTTAGCGAGAGGGTCGGTTGCAGCGCCACTGCAGCGGGGATGCTTACACCTTTTGCGGAGTCCGTTTATGGTGAGGGGATCCTAGCCGAGTTCGGTATGGAGTCCCTCCGGCTTTGGCGGGAGCTGGGTGAGTTTTTGTGTCACGACCAAAAGATTACTTTTCGGGGGTCCCTGGTTTTAGCCCCTCAGCCCCATCTTAACGAACTAGTAGAGTTTCGCAGCAGGATCCACCACAAGATCAAGCCATTTTCCCCAGAAATGCCGGCAACTCTATTTAAGGAGGTCTACCACAAGGAACTGTGGGATCTAGAGCCCTCGATGGCGGAGCATTTTTCCCAGGGGATATTTTTCCCAGAAGAAGGCCACGTCAACACCTGGGCGATTCTTGACCAACTCATCGTGGCTTTAGAAAAAGCCGGAGTTTTCCTCCAAGATGGAACGGAAGTTGTAGATTTGCAGCCCCACAAAATTGTTTTTAAGGACCAAGATGGTTTTTTACAAACCCAGCGGTGCGACATGGTTTTTGATTGCAGGGGGATTCGTGCACAAGGGGATCTGCCCTCTCTCCGAGGGGTGCGGGGCGAAAGTCTTATCTTAAAGATTCCTCAAGACGAGCATCGTATCCAGATCAAAAGACCAGTCAGAATTCTCCACCCTCGTTATCCCATCTATATCGTCCCTCGAACCTCTGACACCTATGTGGTCGGGGCGAGTATGATCGAATGCGAAAGCGAAGAACCCATCAGCGTTCAGACAGCTTTGGAGCTGTTGACAGCCCTTTACCATTGTCATGAGTCCTTTAAGTTTGCAAGCATCCTAGGGACCATGGCGGCGGTACGGCCGGCTTTTCCTAACAACTGTCCCCAGATTGTGCAAGAGACAGGGATCATTAGAGCCAATGGGCTCTTCCGCCACGGCTTTTTGCTAGCGCCTATTGTCGCGAAAACAGCAGTCGAACTCTATCATGGGATTCCTATAGATCCCGTACAACGGCTTTTGGTAAAGCCCTCTTTTAAATCTAAAGGAACTATCTATGAACGAGCGCTTGGACCCCATACAAGTTGCGATCAACGGCAAAAAACAGTCTCTTGAGGGGAGTACAAATTTAGCAGAGATCCTAAAAAAAATGGGTTATGAAAGCTCTCTGGTAGCCATTGCGGTCAACGAAGAGTTTGTCCCCAAGGGAAGATGGCAATCTTTTTATTTAAAAAACGGCGACCGATTGGAAGTTTTGGCTCCCATGGTAGGAGGTTAGCGTGGTGACAAATATCAAACATGAAATAAATAATGGGTCTGAGGACTTATGGACAGTCTATGGAACTACGCTACAAAGTCGTCTGTTTTTGGGAACAGCGGGGTACCCTTCCCTGGACGTGATGCGGCATGCCATCGAAACCTCGGGAGCCCAGGTGATCACGGTTTCCTTAAGGCGGGAGCAAGCCCACGGGTCTGGGACAAGCCCTTTTTGGACCTTCATTAAAGATTTGCCGGCGCGGATCTTGCCTAATACCGCTGGCTGTCGCACGGTTAAGGAGGCGGTGACGACAGCCCATATGGCAAGAGATCTCTTTGATACCCCCTGGATCAAACTCGAAGTGATTGGCGATGACTACACGCTCCAGCCAGATCCTTTTGCTCTGGTCGAAGCCGCAAGAGTCCTATGTTTAGAGGGATTTGAGGTTTTTCCCTACACCACCGATGATCTGATTGTGGGCCAAAAATTGGTGGACGCGGGATGCCGTGTCCTAATGCCGTGGGCTTCTCCTATCGGTACGGGACGGGGGCTCGCCAATCCATCTGCCCTGGCAGCCATGCGTCAGAGGTTTGCAACGATCCCCTTAGTGATTGACGCCGGAATCGGTCGACCTTCCCATGGTGTGATCGCGATGGAGATGGGGTTTGATGGGCTCTTGCTCAATACGGCTGTAGCCCGTGCAGCCAAACCAATCCCCATGGCCGAGTCTTTTGCTTTAGCGGTCAAAGCCGGGCGCCAAGGGTTTTTAAGTGGATTGATGGAACCCCGGTACGGAGCGGTCCCCAGCACCCCTGATTTAGGTTTGCCCTATCTCAGGTAAGAATCTGTTATGAATTGGTTTGTGTTTATGAAAGGTGGCATAGACATGATGGAGTATCGACCGATATTGTGGCTTATGGGTGGTTTGGATCCTTTGGGAGCCTCAGGAGTATCCCTTGATCTCCGTATCGTTGCACAACGACCTGTCCATCCCTGTGTCCTCGTGACGCGCCTAACCGTCCAAACGTTGACGTCGTTTGATGGAGACCAGCAGGCGGTTAACCCTCTTTTTTTAGCCCAATGTATAAGCCTAAAAGCCGCTCACCCGCCACGGGCCGTCAAACTGGGAATGCTCGGCACCGAAGCCCAGTGGGACCAACTTTTAGAGGTGCTCTCGGGACTTGATTGTCCTTTGGTTTTTGACCCCATAATCAGCACGAGCTCTGGTACCAAAGTGCTTAGTGATGACCTTCTCCATAAAGTCATCCGTGATCTGTTGCCAAAGGTTAGTTTAGTGACCCCCAATCTTAGGGAAGCAGAACTTCTTGTGGGCTTTAAAATCTCAACGGAACATGATTTTGTGAGAGCCGCTAAAAAAATGGGATCCTATGGGGTTCAAGCCGTTTTCATAAAAGGAGGTCACTGGGTTCCCGATGGAGAAGCTGACGAGATCCGCGGATTTTATTGGGATGGGCAACAGGGGTTTTGGCTAATTACGAAACGCCAACCCCACTCCTGTCGAGGGACAGGGTGTGCTTTAAGCTCCTTGATTGCAGCAGAGTTGTGTCATGGAACTTCAATGATCGACAGTCTTGTGATCGGACAAAGACAGCTTGATCTGGCTTATCGCCGGGCTTATCACCCCAAAAATCTGCACGGGGCGCTTCCGAGACTCTTACCGACACCGAGAGGAGACGAGTTTTGCTTGGCTCATCGGATGATCCCCTACCAGTACGG
Source organism: Oligoflexales bacterium (assembly GCA_041736175.1). GTDB lineage: Bacteria > Bdellovibrionota_B > Oligoflexia > Oligoflexales > CAIYRB01 > JBGSUI01. The sequence continues at coordinate 15,658 of JBGSUI010000232.1, forward strand.
TCAAAGGGAAAGAGTAGAATTTCCAAAAGTGGGTGGAGGGCTCGGGTCAGTAGATGACGCCTTGGGTTTCTATCCCATCGTCCCCTCGTTTGAATGGGTCCGTCGGCTTGGTGACTTGGGGGTTAAGACCATTCAGTTACGCGTGAAACATATGGAGACAACGCAGCTGGAACAAGTTATCAAACAATCGGTCGCCTATGCCCAGACAAAGGGAGTGCGCCTATTTATCAACGACTACTGGTTTCTGGCGGTAAAATACCAAGCCTATGGGGTGCACTTGGGTCAAGAAGACCTAGCGGCATTGGACTATAGCCAGCTCTTATAGGTCTACGCACATGAAAAGATAGATTTTAGTTTTTTCCGTGGTATAATGAAAGTTTTTATTCAATCTCATCAATTTTAGACTCATTTTCCCAAAATTCGTCCTCTATCTCTCTGATTTTTTTAACTAATTTCATG
>JBGSUI010000223.1:0-3630 GCA_041736175.1 Oligoflexales bacterium
TAACAATAGCTCAGCCCAGCGGTAGGCCCGCGCATCTAGGTCTGGGCTTGTCCCACCGAGGGGTGGAAAGAGGGACCATCGTCCGCCACCATAGAAACTTATGGCCGGAGGCCCCCCCTGGGTGGATCGCCGACAGCTCCTCCGACGATATCGGTGTGTCCATAGAGGTACCCAGAAACTGACCATAATTTGTCCACGAGACCTTTAGACTCGTTATAACTTACCGTGACAAAAGCTGAAAAGGAGGCACTTCCAAGTTTGTTTTCTTTTGGTACAAATAATGTCGCTATCTTTTGGTTTAGAATGTGTGGTGTTTATAGCCCGCGATGGGCGCTGCAAACAAAACATGCTTTGAATACCAACGAAGACAGCCTGAGCGTACTCCATGGTAGAGTAGACGGCTCACCTTTTGATGGCCGCCCCTCTTAAGAACCAACATCATGCCCTATTAAGGCAATGGGCTCCCGTATCAATGGTTAGTTTGTTTCCCCCGCGTCGGGAACATGCTACGAATATTGAATTCCGCCAAAATGCCCACTGCCTCGAGGACTTTTTGGACCTTTTCCCAGCTTTAATCAGAGCTGAGATCGAAACCAAATTTATGCCGCCATTATGATCCATTTTTTAAACTCATCGATTCCATAGGATTCTAAAAGCATGAATGCCCCTTGATTGGCAAGCATTCATAACATTCCGTAATATCACTACAATACCTGATAATTTTTTGTTTTTTTAAAAAGACTCAAGTTCAACGATCAAATTCCGATCAAGATCATTGATCAATGGATACCAAGGCAGAAGGAGTTGAGTATAGGTGAGAATTTTGTTAAACATCATAAAATTCAGTTGGATTCAAAGAATCCAGGAGTCGACCCAATATATCATTTTTCGTTTGACTCTGGTTGTTAGCTGTTTGGGTATGATTTCGATGGGAACAAGCTGTAACAGCAAGTTAGAAGTGGAAGTCAAACATGGCGACCCAATTCCAACTACTCGAACAGAGGTTATCGTTACTAAAGAAATAGAACGTGAAAGCAAATCTAGACCTGCCCATCCTGACTCCGAGAACCCTAAAGATAAATCTGTAAATAAATCTATTGATACTGAAAATAATGACCTGTCTAAGCCCGAAATGATCGACTTTGACCATCTTGCTGCAAAACCAGGAGATATCATCAAGATATCAGGGAAAAATTTAAGTACACAAAAAGATTTAGAAATCGTGGTAAGCGGAATCAAAGTTCCTCTGACTATCGGCCCTGATGGATCTGCTGAGTTTACTATGCCCGAAGGTGTCCCACCAGGTGTTCGGGACGTCCAGTTGGTTTCTAAAACTTTTGGTGAAATCGGCCAAACCTCCATGCTTTCTTATAACTCTGATTATCCCACCAGCACCATGCCCCCGAGCAAAGTCTGCAAAGAAGAGACCTATAGAAATGCCAAGGGCGAGCTCATCACTGGATCAAAGGAGTGTGGGACATCTCCCCTATGTTCGGCAAGTGGGCAGGTAGGTTGTCTCACTTCCACCGAATATACCTCGGTATCGAAAGTAGAGCTGGTACCTTCTGCGATAAAGTTTGGAGCCAAAATAGGTGGAGTGTTGGGGAACTATCCATCAGCTATCTCGCCTTTAGTCGCCAATACCAATAAGCCTGATTTGAATAGCTTTGGCTTGACGACTCCTGTAGGAGCTTATGAGTTTTTTGATAGCACTGGCCAGGTTTACTCGGCCACGGTCGCAGACGGAGGAACGATCACACCGGGAGTTTCGAACCAAACGTTGGGTGCTGCTGGAATATTATATAAAGCCATAACAGTCCTAGGGGACTCTGACCTAGTCGCCGCCAATTTGAAATCAGGAATAGATATCTTTGGCATCAATGGAAACTTAGTAAATGGGCCACTCGCTCCCGCTAATTGCTCCACAGATGGCCAAACAAGTTGTGTGGCTGTGAGCAATTTTGCCGCAGCAGCGACTGTAGGACTTGCAAATAAAGTGCTAAACGGCGAGACTGTAGCAGGTGTGGCGGGTACTGTAACCTTACCTTCACCGGCCAACGTCCGCACAACGAACGGCCCTTATGGCATCAGTGGAAATGGAAGTACTCCTACTTTGGCCGATTGTAACGCCAACAACGCCAGTGGCTGCGTCACAACATCTACCTATAGGTCAGCGGACTGGACCAACCTCTCCTCTAACAACATTAAAAACGGAGTATCGATAGCTGGATTGGTCGGAACCTATCCATCGGCCAGCAACCGACTCGCTAACAATTCGGCAACTGCTGATTTAAGTTCTTTCGGACCAGCAACGCCCATAGGCGCCTATGAATATTTTGACAGCTCTGGTGCTGTTTATCCAGCCTCCGTTGCTGATGGGGGAACGGTGACTCCAATGAGCAGTCAACAAACAGTAAGTGCAGCTGGAACTCTCTACCGCAGTGTCATTGTTCAGGGGGATGCCAACCTCACCACATCTAATATCAAAGACTCCATCTCCATATTTGGTGTCACAGGATCCCTCACGGGAGCTCCCGCAAACTGTAGCACCAATGGCCAACAAAATTGCTTAGCAACAGCGACTTTTTTTGGCGCCGCCCAATGCAGTGCAAATGCTTCTAACTGTTATCTCCCGACCTATGCGTCCACAACTCAACCTCTCAAGGCCATTAGTTACGACGCGATCGACTCCGGAAAAGACTCCATCAGAGCATCTCTCACCCTGTCGGGAGTCACCGGGACCTTGGCCGATTGCTCCACCAATAACACCAGCGGTTGTGTCACCACCGCCACCTATAAATCCGCCGATTGGACCAACCTGACGGCTGCCAACATCAAAAGCGGCGCCTCGGTGGCCGGGCTCACTGGAACCTATCCTTCCGCTGGAAATCGCCTTGTGGCCAACACGGGGACCGCAGACCTCACGACCTTTGGCCCATCAACTCCTGTGGGTGCTTATGAGTTCTTTGATAGTGCTGGTACGGTTTACCCTGCCACCGTGGCTGACGGGGGAACCATCACTCCAAGCACTGCAGCACAAACCTTGAGTGCTGCCGACACCATGTACCGGGCCGCCACGATCAGCGGCGACGGGGACCTCGTGGCCGGCAACATCCTAAGTGGCATCAATCTGTTTAGTGTGACGGGTACCGTCACGGGTGCCCCCGCCAACTGCTCAGCCAATGGCTCCCAAAGCTGTGTCGCCACAGGCACCTACTTTGCTGCGACAGCCTGCGCCGCCGATGGTGCCAACTGCTTCGTCCCCACCTATGCGGTCACAACCCAGCCCCTTAAAGCTATCAGCTATGACGCGGTCACTGCAGGCCAAAGCAAAATGCAGACCTCCCTCACCCTGTCGGGAGTCACCGGGACCTTGGCCGATTGCTCCACCAATAACACCAGCGGTTGTGTCACCACCGCCACCTATAAATCCGCCGATTGGACCAACCTGACGGCTGCCAACATCAAAAGCGGCGCCTCGGTGGCTGGACTCACTGGAACCTATCCTTCCGCTGGAAACGTTCTTACTGGCGCCAATGCCACGGCTGATCTAGACACAGCTACGTTTAACACCAAGATTAAAAGCGCTACGGCCTTTGAATACTTTGGACCCGATGGAACCCGCTACAC
>JBGSUI010000048.1:0-3118 GCA_041736175.1 Oligoflexales bacterium
AGATCAATCCTTAAAAGCAACGACCTTGATGCCTATTGGAAATATCATATTGAGCAGGAGTTTTGTAGAAATCATGTAAAGAAATTCTCTAACTCAATGAAATTCATCAGAAAATCATTGTAAAAAAACTACTGCACCCATGCGCGAATCGTACCAACGCTGTTGCTTGCTGCATCCATGACGATGGCACGGCATACCTGTGTTCGGGATCCGGGGGCATCCACTATCGTTGCCTCGATTTTCTCAAATAAGCCTAGAATTTCCTCTCCTACAGGGCCGTGTCCAGAGTGGGTTTCAAAATAAATCGGATGCCCTAATCCGTCGTGAATAAACACCTGTTCAAGACAGCCCATCACTCGGCCCAACATAGTCACTTTATTCTGCTTAACACGTTTGCTAGACCAAACAGCTTTAGTATTTCCGTCGACATAGTAGCATGTGATCGGTCCCGCCTTTTCAGACACATCCTGGCCCCAACATTCCTGCCAGAACAGAGGGAGGTCGCGAAGGAGATGATCGGCTATACCCAAATATTTTAGCTCGCCAAGAAACTTGGTGATCGTCGCCTGTTTGTAGTCAAAGCCACAAAGATGAACCAAGGCCTGTCCCAGAGCAAGATTTACATTGCGGAAACTACCATTGGCAGTTACTACGGGTAGTGAGAGAATTGCGAGGCATTTTCTAATTAGAATCGAGCTTTTGTCATTCATGATGGCCATCGATTCCCATCGCTTATCCTTACGCTTCTCGGAAACGGATGCGAATCGACTGGCTCTTATATCTTTTCGCTGATTGTAGTCATTCGTGAACCGGCCTGTATCACTCCGACCACGCATATCCTTCTGAACTCCAGGCTTATCTTCTTCAATTTTCTTTCGATCGCGCACACAAGATGTGATTACGGAGGCCACCCGATCTGGCCATTTCAAATGATATGCAACAGCTATGATGAGTTCGAAGCCACCAAGTGAGTTGCTGCTGATTTCTGGTTTACGAGTTTTTGGTCGTCCTACTTCTGAACGAACAGCATTCGGCGACAGCCGATCGATACAGCGGTGAATCGCTGTAACCCCGACAGTCGTCCCAAGTTCTGATTTTAGCATATCGCGAAGTTGATTCAGAGAAGGTATTGATCCACTGGCAATAATGCCCCTCAGAAACAACTCTTCTCTCTCAGCTATTTTCTTCTTTCTACCTCGTGGTAAGCCGCTCGGATCTTTACCCTCGGACATGCGCTGTTTGTATCTGAAATAGTTTGCTCGGCTGAATGGTACGTCGAAACGTGAAAAAAAATCGTTAATGGATAAACGCGAGTTCGCGATTCTCAGCATCCATCGCTTGACTAAGTGTGAGTTAGTTGGCATTATGCTGTATACTTTCCAGTCAGCACGTTAATTTCCAACAACATTACCACTTAAGCAGTCTCAGTAAAAGAGAAAATTAATTCAAATTAGACGAAAGTCATGTTATATTACGAAAGATATTTTTTTGAACACCTGAAACCCTCCGTCAGGACCAGCACTTGGAGATGAGCGGGAATTGCTGCAGAATTAGAAGAGAAGCCGTTGGAATTGCCAGGGCTGACGCCTCTTATTTTAGTTAAAACTTGAGTTTGCCCAAATAATTGTTTACGGCGGGGAGGACGTCAAGGTAGCGGAGAACCAAACTCTTTGATCGTCGACAACCTAAGGGATGTAGGTGGATCTCCTGCGGTCATTTTTCTGGCCCTGAAAAGGTCATGGTTATGGGAGGGCGCTATGGCCATGTTCATTGTGGGTCTGTTAACACCCCGGTTAAGCTGTGGACCAGCAGATTTCTGATGGGGGGCGTGGGCTGGCCCAAGCGCTGGCCATGGGAAAATCAAATCCTCAAAGGATTTTACTTAATCTATTGACCTACAATGTTCAGTCTCGTCCCATCCTCGATGACCAAAGGGCAAGGATCCATTTGCCTTTGATCGCAACGAAAGTCTCGCAGTTTGATATCGTTCACATCCAAGAGTGCTTTGCCCAATGTAGCTTATATCCATCAAAGAGTTATCGATGTCTACACGACCCATATGCAAGCAGGTTCGAGTCCAGCTGCCCAGGGGGCACGGATCAGGCAGATGAAGGAGCTTGTGAAATTTGTGAACCATCATACTCCCCCGTCGCACCAGATCATACTCAGTGGTGATTCTAATACTTGGATTTTGCTCAATTGGAAGATTTCTTCCTATATAATAGCCTAAAATAAGGGTTTTTCAGTCAAATTCAGCTCCATTTTGCCGCAAATGCCGCTATTAATTCATAAAGCTTGGTCCCGGGACGAAAGTCGCTACCCTTGGACAGAAGTCGATGGACGTCGGAGCATGAAAGATTCATGATTGGGGCGCGTCGTCCCGGGACAAATCAGATGGAAAATGGCGGACCCAGATATGAGTCCAAATTTTAAGATGACGATCAGCTAGCCAACCCTGGGGTCGAGTCCGAACAAGGCCTCTACCCCACGGTCGGCCAACGACTCGTGATCTAAAAAATTGGATCCACCTTTGGGTCCACCTTTGACTAAATTGGAAGCTGTTGCCCGGTCAAGAGACCGTTCAAACCACTTTGATATTAACTTTAGAAGAGATGGCCGCTGGGGTGGCCTCGATGCCAGCAAAAGGGAAATTAGCCGCTCTATCCCGCAAAATATAGTCGACGCAAAGATCGTCGCAGCGGCTCCTTGAGGCGAACCATGGCGGCTATCAAGCGCCAACGACTTTCTCTGAAAAAGCTTGTTTCCGATCAATAAAGTATCCGCTGTGGTCGGATCATGGCAAGGCGATTTTGAATGGCTGAAGCTATAGACGGGTAGGGGACGGCCTTATTCACAAATGGTTTAATCGGCGAGGGGGGAACCGATACAAACTACGTCGCTTGACTAATTTGACCCACCTAGGCTCAAGTAAATTGACCCACCCATTTTTTGTAACTTCTCAAAAACCAACGCAGGTAACATGCTCAGCCCAGGCCCCCGGACCGTGGTTTCTTTGAGCAACATAAATGGTGGGTTATTTGATTAGGCGGCTACCGCTTCTTGGCCTCCCAATGCACTTGTGAATTCAGCTTTATTTTTCATCGCAGCGTTTCTCGTC
>JBGSUI010000061.1:0-45937 GCA_041736175.1 Oligoflexales bacterium
TTTGGGGCTTACAAAACGGTTTCTATATGAGCCTCTGCAGCCAATTTGCTCATTTTTCCCGCTCAGATCGAATCAAGCCGCCCCATAAACAAATTTGCCGCTTCGAGTGAAGTTTTTAAAAAAGACCGCAGACTCCGAGCGAAATGGACTTTTACAACCCATGGTATAACTTTTTTCGACAAGGTCTCGACGCCCCAAAGCGTCCTAAATGAGCGAGAAAAACAACGATGATATCAAATGAAGCCCTCTCAAGAATACTTGCGCTCCCAAAAAATTGTGACGCCTCCGAAACGACCTCTGATATACGCGTGCTCCTGCGCCGGCAGTTTCAAAAAGCTGTTGAGCTCCATCAAAAAGAGCACGATATGGTGCTTGATTCAATGAGGGTACTCTATCAGCTTGACCGACAAAACGCTGCTGGGAACCTCGGGCTCACCCGGGATCAATATATCGAAGCACTGGGACTTTCGCCCGACGTCTACTGGAAGAGACTCCAGGCAGCCAAGGTCCTCGCCTATTTTCCCGCATTCGTGGAGTTATTCAAGACGGGACAAACCCATGTTTCGCAACTTGCTATGGTATTGGGTAAAATCACCGCAGCGAATGCCGACCTTATTTTAGAGGGCATCAGAAATAAAACCAAAAGGGAGTGCGAGGCTTTTCTCTCGAGGGTCACTTTCGAAGGGACCCTGTTGCCAGGACAAGAGACCATTCAAATCACACTGACTTTAACTTTAGAGGAGATGGCTCTTTTGGACCGTGCCCGCGAGGTTTTGAACCATGGAGCGGGGGGCGGCCATGTACCAAAGAATGCCGAGGTGGTAATCAGTGCCTTAGGGGATCTCCTTGAACACCGTAATCCTTTGCGCAAGGCTGAAAGGGCCAAGCAGAGACAAGAAAAGAAGGAGCAGGGGAAGAGCTCTGACAAGGGTGTCGCCCCGGGACGAACGCCGACCGAGATAGTGGTCCCGGTAACATCGGTCCCGGTAACATCGGTCCCGGATTCAGCGACTCCAGAGGGAACACCTTCTGGGAAAAAACACCGATCTCAAATTCCCATGGCCGTTCGCCACGAGGTTTGGTCCCGGGACGATGGCCGCTGCACTTGGACGGAGGTAGACGGGAGTCGTTGCAAGGAAAAGTTTAACTTAGAGCTTGATCATGTCCAGACGATGCACTGTCATGGGGGTACCCACGACGTAGAAAATCTTGCCCTTACCTGCCGGCGCCACAATCAACTTTCGGCAAGGGAAAAGCTAGGAGAAGAGTTCTACGCAAAAAAGAGGCAGGAGTGGGACCTAACTCTCTAGAGGGCCCGTCGGAGCGGACGACTCGGAGTGACTTTTGGCCGACGCTAGAGTCGAAGCCCCCTGAAGCACTGATCACCACCTCGACATTCTTTGGTACATGGCCACCATGGGGCATGACCTCGCGGGCACGGTCCAAAAGAGCCTTCTCGGCTAAGGATCAAGGTGTTAAAGTCAGTGTACATTCATTGATAAATTAGATTCTGTAGGTGACAAGACATTGCAAGTAATTCTCGATGCTAAACTCAAAATTATCTGTTGTTGTCCAACCACTCAAAAAACTTCAGTACACTCATATGCTTTACGCCTTTTAGGGGCGATTTTATCTCCTCGTCTAAGGACACTACGATTTTTGGTACATCCCACGAGACAGCACCTAGATTGCCGAATTCACGATCCCACATGGATCCGTTTTCCTCGAAACTTCCAAGTTGCCAGCATATCTGAACCAGTGCTTCTATTCGGGAATTTTTAATCCAAAAATCAATCTCAAGATTTTTATTGCGATACCCTAAAAATCGTTTAATCTTGAAATTGCGACGATTGATTTCTAAGTAAACCATATTCTCAAGAAGTCGTCCTTTGGAAACTCCCGAATCATGATGGGCAAAACATAAATCGCTTAAATAAATCTTGTCAACTTTTTGTTTTAAAACATCCTTGGTTCGGTAGGAGTAGGTTTGAGGGCAATAGAGAAAATAGGCGTCCACCATATACTGTAAATAGGTTTCTGCCAAAGTTGTTGACTTGCGGTTGGCTTTAGGATTTTGCGGAATCGAAAGGCGGCCATTGATCTCATTTTGGATCTTTGCCAGCGACAAATCTTGGCCATAGGACTGCCGGCAATAATCGATAAGTGAAAATAATACTAGGGGATTGCTAGGATTGTAGCGTTCCACTATGTCATTTTTAACAATTGAGTTGACGATATCCCCTACTAACTGCGCTCGTAATTCAGAGTTTTTTAGTTTGAGGACTTCCGGTAGACCCCCGTCGAAAAGATAGGACTCAATTGACTTAAGATTCAGATCTTGGTTCGTAAAACGACAGTACTCACTCCATGAAAATGGAAAAATAGGTAAACTGGTAAAGCGCCCACCAAGTTTCGTAGAAAGATCTTTTGATAAGAGGGAACTGTTCGATCCAGTCATAATGATTCGACAAGGAAATTTGGGATCTTCAAAGATTGAGGCTACATTTTCGTCCCAATGTTCTAAGAGATGTACCTCGTCAAGAAGGAGGTAACTCCGCTTATTTTTATTGACGAGATCTTTCATCCACCAATCTATGATTTGGGCAAAGATTTTTTCGTCCTGAAGGACTTTAAGCGGTCTTAAGAAAAAATTGATATAAAGAATATTATGGGGTGGAATTCCTTCAGCCCATAGTTGCTCAATGTACTGCCGGACAATAACGCTTTTACCGCAACGTCTTTGACCCATGATGCATGTCATGAGATTGGAGCTGTCGAGGGCAGATAGACCAGCGAGTGGATCAAGGCGTGGGAGATTCTGGTCCGGTAGTAGCGCAGATTGGGAGTCTATGTGCCAAAAGGAGCGCTCTGTTAGTTCTATTTTTATATTTTCTATAGTCATTTTATATTCTTATGTGTAAATATGCAGAAAACGAGGTGGTAACAATATTTGCATGGTGATCATGCGTAAATTTGTCCCAACTCAATAATTGCATAATCTTTATGCAAAAATCAATGCCATCTCTAACTTTGCATCAAAGGGACTCTTTTCGGGGAATCAAAAGGCCCCGGACACCAAAAATGATACGCTCCCCTTGAAACCCCGCTTTGTGACGACCAGGCACGGGCAGCGGATGGCTGAAGGACTCTATGATAAACGGATGCCGGCGATTATAGGCATAGGCTCTAGGACGCTCGCAATACATATTCCAACTCGTGGCGCACCATCTCGCTATGTTTCTTCAATGCTACTGCAACACGACCGAGAATCTCGGCAGCAGCTTGCGCCATGGACATATCGGCGAGGCGGGCGAACGACTCTAGGTCAACGTACAGGCGACCGTTCAACCGAAACGCCTTTTCCTTGACCCCCTTCTCCAGGAACCCACTTCCTTTCTCTGCAGCGTACAGGTGCTCAATGGTCTCCGCCACCTCAGCGCTCCTGCTGTTGGCAATCTTTTGCATAAAAACGTTTAGCGCTGCCCGCAGGACAAAGGACACATCCCCCTTACCGACATGGAGGGAGTAGTCACTGAATGTCTTGTAAACGGCAGCAGATACCTTTACTTTTTGCACTTTAAATTTATCGGCTTTCTGTTTTGAAAGCCAAATTCCAAACTCTTTTTCAAGGTCTTGGTTCCAATATTCTGCACCACATTTGGCGCAGACCTGTGCGCTATACCTGAAAACCTCATTGGCAACCTGCTTCATCCGGCGCCCGGTCTTCAAGGTTTCATGTTCACATTTTTCCCTTGTGGTCATAGTTTTCTCCGGAAACTTTGAATTTCGACCCCTTGGGGGATTGCTGATCCCTTCGGTGAAAAAAAGCCTTTGCAATAAAACGTTTTTGTTCCCACAATTGTCATCCAGAATTTTTGCGTATCACAAATAGGATACATCATGATAGATTGGGAAATCAACCCGTTTTTTTCTAAGTCTGTGTCAGACAGAGGCCACTCCCGGAGTCCCAACCTAGGCAAAATCTCGCTGCCCCACCGAAACGCCCCAAAATCTTAAGGCACTGGCTAAAGTTTAGACACCCCAGATGACAAACCATGCCAAAAGGGACGGGAGCCCATTGGCTGTTAACATACCCAAAGAGACGAGGCCTTAGTCGAGGTTCCTCAGCTCCTTGTAGGTGGCCTCGCTTTTGCAGATAGCCTAGCTCAGAGGGACATTTGTTTGGAGATTTCTAGGTGATTTTATCAGTGTAAAAGACATAAACAAAATAAAATAATCTTTTTATTTTGGGTATTTAAGCGGAGTAAGGTGATCCTTTATGGCAAAAAAACTAATATTTTTAGGAGTGATGCTTTTATCCTCATGTGTCAAAAAAAGCCACGAGGTGAGTGATCCTAAGACGTCCCAGGCCACGGGACAGGGGATAGAGTCCAAACTGATATTTTTTTGGAACAATATCAGAAACCTTGGAAATTCCTCTGAAGGAGTATCCTTGCAGACCTTTCCTATTGATGTTTCGTCCCATGGCGACATAACCAAGGAGGCACAAAAAGCCACGTTTACCCTAAAAAAGACGGCACCAGCAGATAGTACCTGGTCGGTTTCTTTTGAAATCGATCGAGACCAAGGCCGTTACCAAAATGTTACGATATATATTAAAAAATCACCTCAAGGCAATGGCCCCGATCTCTATGCTGAGTGGGGAAACCGGGATGAGGTCACGCAAATATGGTTTGAATCAGCCATGAAAAATCGAGATTTTTTAACATCAGAAGCTTTTTTGCCGCTGTACGCGATTTTGAAAGAGGCTGCCTGGGTGAGTCTGGATAAGGACTTAAGAGATTATTTGGATGCCCTTGGGCTTTTAGGACCCCAAGAGGTAGCGCCTTTTCCTAAAGAGAAGGACGAGAACAAGATGTCCTTGGTGACCATTTCAGACTTTAGCGGAAAAGGATTAAGATGGAAAGCGAGTGAGGCCGAGTGGTATCGCCAGCCAAGGCTGGAATGGCGAGGGTTTTTCTGTGCTTTAGTGATGTCAGCGACACTATCGATCGATCTAGTCCCGCTCTCTAAAAACCCACAACTGACCCGAGGACAAGGTCCGTGGCGTCTTGATATCTGGGATCATTTCTACTTGTTCGTCATACCTTTCAACAAAGAAAAACATGGGAGTTTTTACTTAGAAAATGGCGACTGTTCCCTATATTCTGGGGTGCGTGAAACCCGCTACCAGCGAGGATCCCCTGGTCACCCCGGGTGTATAAGGAAGATCACGCTTATGATCATGGAGTCTGAGGCGAAATCGAAAATGACGGTAGGTAACGATGACCGAGTCTTGGACTATTTCAATCGAGTGACATCGTCTTTGTGATTTTGACTCAATTAACAGGAATTAAAAAAATTTATAAATAACAGGATCAACCTTTGAATCGCGACGATAAACAACAGATCTTTGAATTTCCTAAGGGAGCAAAAGTGCGCTTGCAAAGCAGCGCCCTTCTCGTCCTAATCGGGTTAGCCACGGGTAGTATGGCCTGCCGCAAGGGGATCTCACCTGAGTTACAGGCTGACGCTCTGGTGGCTCAGGGGTCGCTACAGCCGGCAAAAGATGAAGACATTTTGGGGTGTTCCCTTGATACCTTGCCTAAAATCGTCAATTTTGGGGACTCAAAGATCAGCCGTGCTTATTACAATGGAACCCCTTGTCAAAGGCGGGCCATGATCGTCTTAGGGGAGACGGCTAGTATTAATACCGAATCCACGACAGGCAGGCCATTTGCAGAGAGTCTAATGCCCCGTATCGTCAAATATATTAAAGTTTCATCAGAAAAAATACGGGTGAAGGTCAATCAATTTGACGGAAAAAAATGGGTGGAAGTCACTGATGAGCCATTAGCGACCGATATATTGAAACAAGGTTTAGTTTATAAAAGAGGCGACATGATCTATGTCCCTGTCCACCAAGAGACAACGGCCTACCATCCCCTGCTCCAAGAACTTTTAAAAAGCGGCGGGGCAAAGATAGTGTTGCCTTCGGAGTTGCCAGCGGAAAATAAGGGCAAATCGATTTTGGCGACCATGTCCCGGTCTCTATCGGTGTTTGAGAGAAAATCAGATAAGTTAGCCTCGGTTAAGCTAGGCACGAATGTGGTGCATGGAAAAAAACAAGATAATAAACTCATTGATGTATACAATGACTTGCGAGACCTTGCAAGCGTGGCGCAAAAAACATCCATTCCGGAGCGGATAAAGCGGGAAGGTGTCACCTATCTGGCGGATCGCTACGGAATTGTTATTGAGTCCCGATCAGTGGAACCAGGCAAGGCGGCGCAGCGTCCCTATGGAATCGCGATCAGAGACTACCAAGAGATACTCAAGGATCAGGAGCACATTTATATCTCTTCTCACCGATTTAAATTAGCCAGTGCTGATGCCTTTGGAAACCGAACGATTCCCATCACCTGGGACCGCAGTATGCAAATGAATCCCCAGGATTTTACCCTGATTCTCCAACAAATCAACGAAAGTATGGGCAAGGCCGTGGCGATTCACAATGCCAATGGCTATTTAACGCCAGATTTTCACGGCCAAAATATAATCGTAGGACTCCCACTTGTGCGTACCAAAAGGTCCAAGCTTGTGATCCGTGACGTCGCTGATGTCTGTCCCACAGAATTTGCACGCAAGCTTTCTTGCTATCCATGCCTCTCCGTCGTCAATGCGGCTGGATGGCCTCAGGTTTTACAAGATGCTGCGGTGGGGGTGCACCGGCTTGCCTATGCCAGTATGATGCTTAAGCTCGGATTTATGAGGTCTACAATCGACTGGGGACAGATCCATCGTGAAAACTCTCTTGAGGATCTTTGGGTTAGTACCATCGACAGAAACCCACAGGACTACTGGAGGGACGTGGCCATCCTACGCTCCATGGAACAGTGTGCTATACCGTCCAGAGATCCATGACCTTGGGGGATCCTGCGGATTGCCCCGACATCTCTCGGATGTGGAGACAACATCGTTTTGTGATGCTTTGTCTTGGTCGGTGCTTTTTTAGGTCTTATTGTGACCTTTAAAACAAGTCATCACATCTTCTTTAGTAAAATATTTGGCGTTGCAGATGTCGCAAACATAGCGGGCACCATCCCGGTAAAAACCATGATCCTTTTCTTTTTTCTGTTTTGGTTCTTTATCTTCTGATTTTTGGGAGTCCTCTGTAGATGGAGCGAGTGCCGGTGTTGATAGCTCTCCCAGAGGTGTTGCATCCGCATGGATCGGCCCAATAGGCTCATTTGACTGGGGGCCAGACTCATCCGGTTCGGTGATTTCTTTTTCGCGAGCCTCGGAGGCTCCGGACTGAGTGGAAGGGCGTGTAGCTGCAAGGAAAGCCATCTTAGGTCTGGCCTTGGGGACAAATTTTTTCCGTTGGGGAGGCGTATAGTCAAAGAGAGACCACTCTTTGTCAAAATTTTGCGATAAACCCGTCCTACATTGGCTACTACAGGAGGTTGCCTCGCCGAAGCTTCCATAGTCCCGGGCGCAGTATCGACAGCGATACATCCAGCGCACATAGGATCGCCGCATCACGACCGGAACTAGCGTCTGAAAATGGTTCCAGCATTCATGGAGACAGTCCATAGCGTGGTTTAGTTGAGGATATTCATCTTGGCAAATACCACAAATAAACTGACCATTCTTTCGAATCACCCGTTTGATGGGACCTACTAATAGCGACGCATTTCTTTGCGGCATTCAAACCTCCGACTCTCCCTATCGGAACAAACAGGATTGTGCTATATTGGTTTATAAACAATCTTTTTAAATCATTAAAATCTATAGGTTATAGAGGTAACATCCCATGCAGAGGAAGGTCTTTACCGACGCCCATGTAAAAGGGGTCCTTGTCACCATCGGTTGTGGACTGCAAAGCTCCGCGATCCTTGGACAAAGCAACGGTCACGCCATTGGGTTATCCCCACAGGTCCAGACCTTTTGGGTCCAGACAGACCAAGAGATCCTGAGCTGTCCTCTCGATCGGATCACCAACCGATGTCCTATCGATGGCAAAGGCGTAGGGCTTTTTGATAAATCCACAGGTGTGGCCCAATGGTTTCCCGACACGGCCCAACGGGTCGGCGGGCTTGGGGTCGAAGGTGTGGTGGTTCAAACGCCCTTGCAACCACTCAAAGGTCCCCAAGGAAACAGGCGCACATTTAAAATGATATCCAATGGTTTTCAATCGTGGTCGCTGAGTGGAATGATCGATATTCCTGGTGCAAAAAGTCTCAAATATCTGGTGTCCCATTTTGATGAAAGGAAGGAGGAGTTTCGAGACGGGACCGACCAGTCTTGGGAGTTTGGATTTGTATTAAATAAAGACCAATTTGGATATATCGGTGCTTTATCGGCAAAGACCTGGCGGCCTTGGGTTCGGTACTGGCAGCAAGAATCCCCTGTCCCGAAGGATCACCAGAATCATCCAGAAAGTATCCAAAACAATATCGAAATTAGGTTTTTGGCCATTTCAGGGATGACTGGCGATGATGTCCTGGTCGAGAAAAATGCCTCGATCCAGTCAGAACCCTGGTTTTTCTCCCATGGGCCCCTAGACACTCTCCCAGAAAAGCTGGAAGACTACCGCGCTGCGATCGACAACACTGTTAAGCCGCAATTTACCGGAAAAGTCCACTTTGGTTGGAATAGTTGGTACCACTTTTGGAATAGCGTGACCCAACAGGATGTGGAACAGAATCTTGACATCGTGGGCCGCATCTTGGCGAGGATCTTGGTGGGTTCCAGAAACCAAGGCTCACTTATAGGTACCATCGATGATGGTTGGCAACAGCGCTGGGGCGAGTGGCTGCCAAATTCCAAATTTCCAGACTCCCTGGACAAAATGGCTGCGTCCATCGAGGCCCGTGGATTTATGCCTGGTCTGTGGCTGGCGCCTTTTTTAGTGTCGGTCACCAGTCCTATGGCAAAAAACAACTCCCATTGGTTTGTCAAGACAGCAGACTTTCAGCATCCATCGGGCCGTTATAAAATCCTTGATACGACCCATCCAGAAGTGATCGAGCATCTTAAGGGTGTTATGGGATCGATCAGAGATGCTGGATTTAAATTTGTTAAAATAGATTTCTTGTTTGCCGGAACTTTTCTAGGTCGTCGGTTTGCAGATGTCACCTCGATGCAAGCCTATGAAAAAGGCATGGAAGTGATCCGCCGGACCTTAGGGCCCTCGGTAGAAATCCTCGCCTGTGGAGCACCCCATCTGCCTTCCCGTGCCTATATGGACCGCTGGCGCATCGGGCCGGATATCGCCTATCAATTTCCTACCGGCCAACCGACTTGGGTCGATATCGATATCCAATTGCGAAATATGGGAGCGCGCTGGTTTTTGTGCAAAGGATTGGCCTGCGATAGCGACCCCTGGTTGATACGGGGCCGCAGATCCGTGGACGAACTAAAGACCTCTCTATGGGTGGCCTCTTTGATGGGCCAAGGTTTTACCTTTTCAGACGACTTCCTTCGAGTGTCCCCAGCCAGACAGGGATTGATTCCAGACAGGCCAGCCCTAGACCAGGCCAGCAGCGGGACTCCAGCCTCGCCAGACTACGGGCAATGGCTGTCTGATGTAGGCCAGCGGCTTGGATCAGCCACTGTCGTCGATCGTCTGGTTGATCGCAAAATCTTTCAGGCGCCTAGGCTTTGGCATACAGCCCAGCCCGGTCGGGTTTTACTTAATTTTAGCAACAGATCTTTCCAATGGGGGCAAGATCTGGTGTTGCCGCGGCAGTCGCTATTTAGGGAGCCACAAACATTATTTTAGGTGTTAAAGAAATGCCGAGACGTTTGGTTCCCTAAATCTCTACAGTGGATGCGCCGATTTTGGTACGATCAGCGCGATTTGGAGTATAAAGACGCGCTGAGTTATTGCCAAAAGATTTGTTGTAAAAATCTCTAGTCATCCCTTTAAAGGCATAGATACCCTTGTAAAAATCATTTCCTAGTGCTGCCTTAAATGCGTTCAAAAGATAATTCGATATGTCTACTTGATGCATTCCGTCAAAGTTGTCAGATAAGATGATTAAATCCATTGCCATCGGAAAATCGGAATCTGACAAGATAACAATCTCAACATCATTTAATTTTGAGCTCAAAAATTGATGAATAGTCTCCAAGAATTGTTGCATGTTCATTAAAAACCTCCTAGGTATTCTTCGGACCAATTAAGTATTACCAGGGAATGATCGTAGATATTTTCTGCTGTTTTTCGGTCGCAGCTCCCATAGTATCGCTGTTCAGGTAGCCACCAACTTGAATGAGCAGATGAAATAATCTGTGCTATAATTTCATGCAATTTCCGATCCGATTCGCCACCTTTTCGGGTCCCTAGTATTAAATGAGTCAGCCTTCTGTTGTCTAACATCATAATATCATAAAGATTGTGTGTTTTAAGAGAGCTTTCTAGAGTTGACGCTAATAGGTTATTGAGGTCCATTAAAACTGCTTTAAGCGTCAACTCTATCGACATATGACTATTTTCTTTTGAAACATTATAGGCTTTCGCCTGAATATTTCGATGTGCAGCTTTATGATGTTCTCGGCAATTTCTGACCAAAGCCCGAATTTTACTGTCAGCGTTCATGATAAGTCCAATACCAAGATGGTTGAATGCTGATTTTACCATCGAAACCAATTTCATAAAGCATGAAGATTATTTATTTGAGGAGTTCCCCAATAGGACCTTGGCCGAGTGATCCGTCACCAAAGGTGTTTTGGGGCATGCCAACCATATGAAGCAGAGTGATGAGCATATGATTATAGGAGCGTTTAGAGAATTGCAGCGACTGACCGGCGGCATGACGACCTGAAGCCCCGCCCACCACCAGGCAGCCTATATCTTCAAAATGATGAAGGTCAGGATCTCCCACTTCAGTCGTAGCAAAGACCATAGACTGATCGAGAAGACTTTGGTCGCCTATCTTGGTCCGTTCAAGCCGCTCCAGGACTTTGGCCAGCTGGGTCATAAACCAAAATTGACAGGCGCTAAATTTCTCGACACCGCTCTGGTTTCCCATGCCGCCATAATGGGATAAATCATGGTGTCCCGAAGCGTTTCCTTGTAAAACTGTAGGCACAGACTGGAAATTAAGAACCGTAGGGCTTACGGCATGGGACCACTGCAGGAGACCTACCGGGGTGACGCCGCATTGGAGAGCTTGGACCATGATATCTGCCATAATCTCGCTGAGAGTCTCAAAGTTTTCGTTGCGTTCGATCACATTCGGATATCCCTTTAACTCCTCAGAGATCTCAAGACCACGCCAATCAAGATAACCTCCACAGGAACCACCACCTGAAGAGGACGAAAAAAGGCTTTTTTCCATATCCCGAAGAGCTGTGAGGTGCTGGTCTAGCTTTGCCTTCTCGACAGCACCGAGCTGGTTTTGGATCGATTGCAACGATCTTATGGTGTAATCGAGGACACTCTTTTTTCTTTGTTGCTCGATGGATATCTCTGCTGCCGAGCGGCCTGGGACTTGATAAAACTCGTTAAACACGATCCTTGGATTGTCTTGCACCGGAGCGATTGCTCCCGAACTCAAGTAGCTGATGTATTTTTCGGCGCCAGACTGAAAATTAGCACCGACCCCAAGCCGTAGAGATTTGTATTTAAAGCCATCACCGAGGCGGTCTCCCAAATAGTTATCGATAGAGTAGAGTTTCGATTTATTGGTCGACCCCGTTAAACAAAAGGCTGCGCCTCCTTCATGGCTTCCAGTGGTCAAGTACTCCAGGCCCCGCACCATGGAGAGCTTGTCTTTAAAAGGGAGGAGAGGTCCTGAGATAGAAGGGAGATCCGTGATCCGCCCAGGATTTTTGGGAAAAAAAAGTGGCGCAAGATTGCCGTCTGGGTAGTAGATAAAGAGGGCCCGCGATGACCCTTGGGCAACAGCGGCGACGGCCTCGTCACATTCCAGCAAGGTCCGCAGGAGCGGGATTGAAAGTGCCGTCATGCCGCTTAATTGAAGCAGTTTTCGTCGGGTGAGAGCTGTTTTCATGATCGATGTCACAGAAGGACTCCTAGGAATAAAACCAAAAAGCTATTTGCGGATAAAAAACGAGGCATCTTGAACCATACCTTCGAGGGTAGATTTGAGACTGCTGCCTTCGACGCCAAAATTCTCGGATATTTTTTGGATGTTGCACTGCTGTCTCTGGGTCTCAAGGAGTCCGGTGATATAGCGGTGGTACTGGATGACAAAACAACGACGAGCTTCGGCGCTTTGGGAGAGGAGTTTGCCCAATTCAGCAGTGCCCTGAAAGGCTTGGTCTTTCCCATCCAGGTTTAAAATCATACCCGAGGAATCAATGGGGGTGTTATCTACTGAGCGAAAACGACCGATTTCGTCCATGTCTTCCATCCCAAATCCTATGCCGTCGATTTGTTTATGACAGATCTTACATTGGGCGTTAGAGGAGTGTTGTGCAAAACGGTCTCTGGCGTTTGCATTGGGATCCCTCGGTGGAGGTTTCACCATAAGAGCGGGAGGGGGTGGAGGAATATCGCGACAAAGAAACTTTTCGAGGACAAAGACTCCCCGTTTGATGGGGTTGGACTCTTCGGCGTCCGCGTAGGTTGCGAGCAGGCTGGTATGCCCCAGGAGCCCGACCCGTTCGTTGGTCGGTAGAAAAATCAAATCGGATTGTAGTCTGCCGTTATAGATTTTGTTGATTTCACCCCTATTGGTGGTGAATTCAGCAGACATCAGATGTCGAAAACTCGTCTGTCGTTCAAAGGTCATATCATTAAAAAAATCGACGGTTTCCTGGTAGAGGCTTTCCCGCAGGTTGCTACTAAAAATAGTATGTTTTGCACCTTTATTGACCGAGAGCACTCCATCGATACCGAGCCACTGTCGCAAGAAAGGTTCGGTTGCTGCTTTAGCCTTGGGATCGGCGAGCATCCTCTTTACTTGTTGGCTGACGACGCTTGGGTTTTTGAGTTGGCCCTTTTCCGCAAGACCGATCAATGGGTCATCGGGTGGCCCAGACCACAGGGTGTAGGAGAGATGGGAGGCGATCTCCCAGTCGTTTAATTGGAAATATGCTCCCTGGGTCACACCTATTTCCCAACGATAGAGAAACCGGGGATGATTCAGGATGGCGATCACAAGGGCACGGTAGTTTTCCGTAAAGTCTTGGCGACCAGAGTTTGGTGCGGTGGACATCCCGTTGTAGAGCCCTAAGAGCTGATCCCGGTCTTGGGTTGCGAGGGGTGATCGAAAGGCTTTGCTTGCGAATTTTTCGATAAACCGGCTGATGCACTGTTGGTGTTCAGGGGCACGGATATCGGTCTTTAACGCGTCCGAGCAATCCAGGTAACGACTGATTTGGCTCAACATCCCTGAGACCACTTTTTCGGAGGCTTTGTGAAAGGCTTCGCTGTGGGATGCTGTGACCACAGTCAAATCGCTACGGCTGACAATCCCATGGCTTTTAACCTCCTTGGGAAAGTCAGCGGTAAGGTTTAGATCGAGCCCCGTAAGCTCTCGAATCGTGTTGTGGTACTGGAGATGGGACAGCAGTCGGAGTTGCCTGGGGCTAGGTTCTAAGTCGCTTTTTTTGCAATCTACGGGGCTGCGAGGTCCGATGGTTTTTCCGTCGGCATCGCAGACATAGATATCGATCTGATTGGTACCCGCACTTAACTCAAAATGGGGCGGATTACCGCACTGGAAAGTCGTATAGACCGGTATACCTTTGAGGGAGTATATCAAGCTGATCCCGTAGCGACCAGGTGGCGTGGCCATATCCAAGGACTCCACCTGGGGACTAAATTCCTGCTGCTGAGCTGGCTGAGTCGCATCATCGGGCTTATGAATGGTGAGGGTGATACGATCATATTGACCCTCATTGAGTCTTTTGACTTTGACCACCGCAAGGTCAGAGACCTGGCGGCCCTTTGATGCCCCTTTTTGGCACGAAACCAGGGCCAAACCTCCGAATATTTGGAAGCCAAAAACGAAACCAAGAAGCGCTATAGACTTCAATGTCACTCTCATAGAGCGTCCCTTAGAGTGGAGTAAAGAGGTAAGCGCCGATGGCGCGGGCACAGTCACGATCACAGGAGCCGACTTTTCCTAGAGGCATGGTTGTGACCACCTTGGTGACAAAGTCATCATAGTTACTGCATGTCTTGCAGGAGACTTTAAATTTATGAATCTCACCCTGGTTTAGTGTTGGGTGGCATTGACTGCATTGGACTTGGTAGAGGCTTTTGCCCTTTGCCAGGTTTTCAGAACCAGATTTTATCGGATTAATCTCTACAGATGCGTCTGTTTGACCGCGAGCGTTGCCAGGAGAACTGGGATCATCTGGGGCCGGTTTTTTAGAAGCGTCTTTGTTGGGTTTTTGCTTTTCACCGATCGAGGGAGAGCGTCGATCGATTTTGGTTTTTTGGGTGCAGGCCAACGAAAACCCGACCATGGAGATCAATAAACTCAAGACAAGAGCGGGAGCGACAAGCCCGATCGCGGCAACTTTCATAAACAGCATCCTTTTTTTCAACAACAACATCAGTAGGGGGAATCACGGGAGCACCTTGGTAGCATCTGGGGAAGGAGGAGAGGGGCATTCTCGTATGCCTGTCTCAACCAGCTTTTAGCACTTAGGGTGCCAAAGGGTGATTTTTCGGAGTGATAGTGATGGGAGTGTTTGGTGGTTTTTGAAAAATTCAAGTGATTTAGATTTGTTAAGCTTTTTTTTTAAAACAACCACACTCAGTTAAAGATGGGTTTTAGAAACCGTGGGTCATTTGTATTTCATAGGAACAGCTGCCTAAAAAATTGACAGATCGGCCACAGAGTTGACATTCCACTAGCTCCAGGGACCATAGCTTGGTAAGGCTAGGGGTTCTGAGAGGGGGGCCTGCTGAAATGCTACAACCAGATTTGACCGGTGATTTTAAATCTCTACTAAAAGACGCCTGGCAGCGCCGCGTCGGGTTTCTTCAGGATCCTATCACAGATTGCTACCGAATCTTCCACGGGTATGTGGAAGGATTTCCGGGGGTCAGCATCGACCGTTATGGTGACTGCGCTATCATCAACAAAAAAGCCCCCCTCCCCATCGCCGATGGGGACCTGGTCCGCATACTCACCGGCTTGTTTCCCTTTCAGTCCATTGTGATTAAATCCCATCAAAAGTTAGACTCCCAAGACGGCCAAAACGTTCGCTATCTCCTGGGAGGACCTGTACCCCTGCCCCTTAAGGTCAAAGAGCACGGAGATTATTACTTTGCCGATAGGGATTCGATCCATTCTAATGGCCTTTTTCTGGATGCGCGACCGGCGCGGCAGTGGATTAAGAAAAACGCGTCTTCACGGCGAGTTTACAATATGTTTGCCCACACCGGTAGTTTAGGCGTGGCCGCCAAACTCGGTGGTGCCCGGGAGGTGGTTCATATCGATAAAAACCGGGACTTAGTAGACAAAATCAGGTTTAACTACGAATTCAATGGTTTAGTCCCCGATCCCCGTGGTCTTGTGATCGGTGATATCTACTATCATCTGCCGCGGGCCATCAAGTGGCAGCAAAAGTTTGATGCCATCATCCTCGATCCTCCACCTAGAGTTCCGGTGCCCCCTCGCGCCCCTAAACACCGGCCTGTTGGCCAAGACTTTGCTACGTTGATAGCAACCTGCTGCAAAATTTTGGATAAAGACGGCTGGCTGTTATGCATCTATCATGATTTCCGCAAGAGCCATGACACTTTTGACCAGGAGATGATCGCGGCTTCAGGTGGTACCCTAACGCCGATCTGGAGAGGCCAAGCAGATGAGGATTTCTGGGAAACGGATCCTGAAAGAAAAACTCGGATGACTGCGTTTAGCATGGTGGGGAGCTTGGGGAGGTGATATATTCTTCGTAAAGGCTCAAAACTTAAGTGGATAAACTGATTATTTACATTTGTGTTACGATGTCTATCTGTTGGAGCGGCATGGTGTTAGGCGTTCCTGACACCATTTCTGCTTCCTACAAATCGTCTCAAAAGTCATGGTTTTTCCTGGTGGTATCCCCCCAACCGAACCATCGATAATCCAGAGTTTTTTTCCGTCATAGAGAACATTATTCGGGTGAAGGTCTGTGATATAGAATTTTCCCGATGGCAGACCTAAACTTTTTGCGTGTAGTTGGTCATAAGATCTATAAAATTGATCGATAACCTCACGGGGAGCGGTTAAAAGGTCTTTTCCGTTGATAAATGTCTTGACCAGTGTCTTGTAGGCCTTGCCGTTGTAAAGTATCGATGCTTTGACGGTTGGTACGACCTGCTGCGCAAATTCTGGCGCAATGGCTATCAGGTCCCTACGCCGATCCACAAAAAGCGCCTCCTCTGGATAGGAGTTTACACCATGAAAGGTGTAAAATATCTTGACGATCTTAGGACCATCTGGATGTTGAAATTTATAAACAACGCCCCCATTTCCACACCCTATCAAGGATCCCTCATACGCAGTTTGACCCCAGCTAAATTGGATTGTTGCGGGTGAATCACCGTTTCCAGAGACCTCAAAGGAGGGGCATGCTGTCCCGGATAATACTGAGGAGTTTGGGTGGGTTGTCTGTCGCACACACCCATGAGTGCTACCGACCAAAAAGTTAATCGTTAAGATACCTAGCCAAATGGATCGATCTTGTTTTATGCTGAAACTAGTTTGCATTTTAGGCTCCCAGGATTTGGGTTGTGCAGGAATGGTAAGGTATTTTCTGCAAAATCAATGCCAAAAAGTGACATCTTATCCTGTCCAAAATCAAAAATCATGGGGTCCTAAGGCGAAATTCAAACATCTTCTGAGTAAACTAATCCTTGTTCTGGCTTGACAAGCAAGATCTCTGGGACAAACCCTGTCAGCTTACTGTAGGCGGTCTGGCGATTTGTAAGCTTTTCGCAAAAACTTTGTACATAGCGATGTTGCACGCCTTGGATTAAACAGCCGCCAAATCCGCCTCCCGTCATGCGAGATCCTAAAATGGAGGGCAGTTGTGGGTTGCCACTCTTGGAGTCAACTTTTTTGGTGGGCGAAGATTTCGTCACCATTTCCACAGTCTCAAAGACCTCGCTGCGGAGGGACTCAATCTCTTCACAGGACACGTCGTAGTCCTGGGACAGACTTTCATGGCTTTCATTGATCACCCGGCTGAGCCCCCTGGCGTCACCGGTCTTTAAGCAGCTTACCGCGCTATCGACCCGCCGTATCTCCATGATGGCGTGGGCGACCCGCCGCGCGATCGTCGGCGAACGGATGACCTCTTGTAGGTTAAGCTGTTGGGCGAGGGTCCCTTGGCGGCCATCTGGACAAAGTTGATTCAAAAACCCATGTTTGCTCGCCAATAAACCTAGGGAGAGGATTTGGGACTGGTTTTTGTGCTGTGCATCTGGATCTTTTTTTTGCAACCATTGTCTTATCGATTCGAGACCCTCTTCGCAGCTTTTGCGGCGCTCGTTATAGGGACTGCTACCCAAATCATGACGCACCATGCTGTTGATTAGGACCCATTGATAGTCGTTGAAGACTTCGTGGGGAAAGACGGAACAGGTTGGAAACCGGAGTCCATCAGGGCTGGGGTTTCCAAAATCTATCTGCAAAAATCCGCCAGCCTCAGCCTTGGCGATGGCGAGTTGGTCCATAAGACCGCACCTTGTACCCGCAAATTGGTGTTCGATCCACATCGCCCGTAAGGCAGCTTGGTCCAAGGTCAGGGACGACGAAGTAGGCCCTTCCAACGATAAACCAGTACCAGTTTGATATTTTCTCCAATAGGATTCTAAACCCCGGTCCAGACCCATCACCAAGGCTAGGCATAGGGCCGCCGACGAGCTAACCCCTGCTCCTGGGGGAATATCTGAGTCAATGGTGATATCCAGGATTAGGTTTTCAGTGAGGAGGGGGATTTTTTGGAAGTTTTGAGATCCTAAATGGTTTAGTCGTTTATGAAACCACCACCCATAGAGGGCACCTAAGGCATAACGGTGCCAAGATCCGCTGATCGGTTCCCCATAGGTCGCCAAGAGCTCGCTCCTAAGATCAGGTGCTTCTGGCCACCGTCCTAGCAGACCCTTAGCGGTGAGATCGAGGACTCTTCGATCGAGTTCTTTGAGTGTTAACCTAAGTTCGGTTCCATGGCCTGAAGAACGCACCCGGATGTTGGTTTCATCGGCTTCGATCGTGGTCCCATTGTTTGGAGGGACACTCTTTTGGTTAAAGACTTTAAACTTTGCTTGCACCGACTTACCAAAAGCAAAGGGCAGGACTTTGCCCCCATTATAGTCCGTATGTTCGCCGATAAGGTTGATACGACCAGGGGATTTGACTGAAAATTGTTTAATAGGTTTATCGCTCATTTTTGCTGTCGACCTTTTTAGGAAAAAGCAGATGTTCAAACTCAGTGGGCAGTTCTCTAAGTTCCCGGGCCTTATCTTCGGGAATGGTGTCGTTGATAAAGAGTCCAGTTCCACTTTCGACACCAGCGAGATATTTGAGTTTGCCGGGCGACCGATAGGGAGGATAGAACTCCAGGTGCCAATGGTAGCACTGCTCTAATCGGGTGAGGTCAGACTCCATTTGGTCTGCTTTGTGGGGCACCTGATGATGGGCTAAAATATAAGGAAATTCCATATTCATAAGGAGGTTGTACTTGGTCAGGACCACCTTGAGAAGGACGGCCAGCTCACTCCTTTCGGCTTGGGTCAAGTCTTCGATCCGCGGTCGGTGGGTCCGAGTTGTGATATGGACTTCGTAGGGATAGCGGGCAGCCTCGGGGACATAGGCCACAAGATTTGGGGTTTGTGCGACGACTCTTGCGGATTGACCTTCTTGCTCAGCGAGTTCACAGATAAGGCAACGCCCATGGGTGTGGAAATGTTTGCGGGCGGCATCGAGTTCGCGGGCTATAAAGGGGGGGATATGATTCATGCCGTAGAGTTGGCCATGGGGGTGATGCAAGGTGACACCCACTTCGACGCCCTTATTTTCAAAGATATAAACAAATTTAACGTCCTCTTTGCGACCCACTTCCTGGGACCTGTCCACCCAAACTTCGATCAGACCGCGGATATGGTGCGACGGGGTCTGGCTGAGGGCTGAATGGTGATCCGCAGTATAAAGAATCACCTCGCAATGTCCTGTTTGGTTGCCATGGCCGAGTCCAGGAAACATGTTTTCCAAGACGGCCCATTCATAGGGCCGACTCATCAGGGGAACATCGGTTTTGCAGATCTCTCCCGCTGCATTGGTCAAGTAGGCTGTGGCAGGACAAAGGGGGCAGTAGTCGGTTGGAGGCAGGAACGGACGTTGGTTACGGCTAGCCGAGATGGCGACCCATTCGTCTCGCATCAGGTTATATCTGATGGAGGGCTCTTGGTAGGAGGCTGGCCGCAGCAAGCCTTCGTCCAAAAGATGGGGGACTTGCTGGTCAAGCTTTTTTAATCCAGGCTCGGAATGAAATTGAATATAGGACCGACCATCGGATTTTCGAAAAACAAAACGTCTTAATTCCATGGTACGCACCTTTCTTCGTGACTTCTCGCGCAAGACTCTCAGGAGGACCGGCTACGATTTTTTTGTACATCTAGACCAACCGCGACCGTGATGATGAGGCCTTTGGCGATAAATTGCAGGTTTGGGTCCATACCGATAAAGGAAAGGCCGTAGTTGATGATGGCAAAGATAAGGACGCCTACGACAACCCCTCCCACGGTACCAATGCCACCCGTGGTCGACACCCCTCCGACAACGCAGGCAGCGATCGCATCCAGTTCGTACATCTCCCCATAGTTGCTTTTTGCGCCTCCCGATCGGGCTGCCTCCAGGACTCCCGCCAACGCCGCCATCGCCGCAGCGATGACATAAACTTTGATTAAGACCCGGTCCACCGGAATCCCCGCCACCTGGGCTGCCTCCCGGTTGCCACCCACCGCATAAATCTGCCGTCCAAATATGGTTTTGTTGGCCACCACCCAGATCAAGACTCCCGCTGCAGTTGCGATACTGATCAGGATGGGCATCTCAAAGACGCTGCCTGATCCCAGGTAGGTAAAATCCGAGCGGAGTCCACCGATGGGCTGGGAGTGGTTGGGTGGCTGGTCAAAATAGACGAGGTTGATCCCATAAACGATGACCATGGTCCCTAGAGTCGCTATAAACGGGGGGATTTTACCCTTAGCGACCGCAAGCCCATTCACTAGACCAACCAAAGCTCCGCAAAAAACAGCCAACACGATAGGAAGAACGAGCGGCAGCACAGGGAGGTCAGGATAGAATTTACGGCTATAGTCCGCAGCCTGGAGCATGCTTGCTGCAATGACGGCTGCAAGGCCCACCACGCGACCCGCTGACAAGTCGACGCCCCCACTGATCAGAACAAAGGCAATCCCAAGAGCCATGATCAAACGGGTCGAGGAACTCAACAGGATATTGCGCAGGCTGGCCCCCGATAAAAAACTAGGCTCGCTGATGGCGATGACGGCCACCAATAAAAACAGCACCAGATAGATACCGTAGTGGAGGGCTAGGTTTTGTAGACGCCGCAAGGGGCTAGGGGACGATACCGGCGGGGCAGCGGGAGTTATGTCTTGCATGAAAAAAAGGCTCCTTGAAAGGTGACTCTAGTTAAGTGTTTTTTTTAAAAAACTTACCCTCGCCTCCTATGGGGAAGGTGTGGATAAAAACTCCGTTGCGCATGTTATGATGTTTTGTTCCGTGATCTGATCGCCTTCGAGAAGGCCCGTCATACGTCCTTCACATAGGACCAACACCCGGTGGGACAAGCCGATGAGTTCGGGCATTTCAGAGGATACGACGATCACACTGCCACCGTTGCTGACGAATTGATGAATCAGCTCATAGATTTCGTGTTTGGCTCCCACGTCGACCCCCCGGGTGGGTTCGTCAAGGAGTAGGATTTTAGGTTTAGTGAGGAGCGCTCGCGCTAAGAGCACCTTTTGTTGGTTGCCTCCTGATAGATTGACTATCAAAGTCTGTGGAGTCGGTGTTTTTATGCGCAGATCCGCGATCGCTTGGGTCGTGGCCTTAAGGCGTTTTACATCATCGGTAAAAATTCGATACTTTAGAAACTGCTTCTGACAGGAGACCACAAGATTTTCGATGATCCCAAGATTTGGAAAGATTCCCTGTTGCCGACGGTCTTCGCCCAAGTAGCTGATTCCAGCAGCAAGGGCTTGGCTGGGTGCTTTCATCGACACTTTTTCGACTTTTTCCCCTAACTCTGAACGCTCTTTGAGGCTAAGACACCCTTCCGTAAAGGGTTTAAGACCATAAATCCCTTGGAGCAATTCGCTCCGTCGCGAGCCTATCAAACCGCCGATGCCCAGGACCTCTCCGGCGTGGAGTTTGAAGGTGACGTCCCTTAGGGGGTGCTTACCCCGGTGGCCAAGACCTTCGCCCTGGAGAACGACTGTGGGTTTAGTCGGTGATCTTTGGGGGAAAATCTGTGAGAGTTCTCTCCCCACCATGGCCGTGACCACCTGATGGGGTTCGATCGTTTGTGCGCCATAAGTTCCCACCACTCGCCCGTCCCTAAGGACGGTGAGTTCGTCGGCGAGCCGTTTGATTTCGTCCATCTTATGGGAAATGTAGACGATCGCCGTTCCAAGTGTTTTAAGGCGTTCGATCAGAGAATACAGATTGAGGACTTCCTTGCCCGAAAGGGATGAGGTTGGTTCGTCAAAAAAAATCACCGAAGCTTTTCCCATCACAGCCTTGGCGATCTCCAGGGTTTGTATTTTTGAAACCGAGAGGTCACGCACTAAGGATGTAGGATCAAGGTCCATGGACCATTCCTCAAAGACTTTGCGGGACTCGAGGATCATCCGTTTTTTGTCTATAAAACCCAACGGTGTTTTGAGCATGCGCCCCAGCCACAGGTTTTCCATAACGGTCATATCGCGGATGGGATGGAGTTCCTGGTGGACCATAGCCAATCCCATGTTTATAGCATGGGAAGGGTTTTGGATCCGGACGATTTGTCCCCCTATGGAGATTTGTCCTTCGTCGGGTTGGTAGATTCCAAACAAGCATTTAAGGAGGGTCGATTTACCTGCACCGTTTTCGCCCATCAGGGCATGAACCCTTCCACTAAAAAACTCCAGCGAGACGCCGCGCAAGGCCTTGACCCCAGGAAAAAATTTACTGAGGTTATGGGTGGCACATGCTGACACCTTCGCTGGATCGTGGTTTGGAACCCTAGTCTCTACAGGGGTTTGTTTGCGGAGGTTTTGGTTAGTTTCTTGTAGGGAATCCATACATATCTATCCTGGGTGATTGGAAAGCCAGTGTTTGCCTCGGTGGGAATCTGCCCTTGTGCTAATGTTAGAGCGATGATGTAGGTCGCTTCGCCTTGTTTTTGGGCGTCGTTAAGGACGGTGCCTAAGAGGGTTCCGTCTTCAAGAGCTTTAAGAGCCGGTGCGGTGGCGTCGACACCGACCACAGGGATATAGGTCCCTGATCCAAAAAAACCGGCTGCTTTAAGAGCTTCGATAGCACCTAAGGCCATATCGTCGTTATTGGCGATGACTACTTCGATGCGGCTGCCGTGGGCCGCAGCCATGGCCGCCATTTTTTCTTGGCCTTTAACCCGGTCCCACATTCCTGTGTCTTCGGCGAGGCGTTGTGTGGGGATGCCTGCGGCCTCGATGGTTTTGATGGAGTGGAGCGTGCGCAGCTCGGCATCTTGATGTCCTGGTTCGCCCTTAAGCATCACGTATTGGATTTTTCCATCTTTATCCCGATCGGCTTCTGGATGGGAACGCCAATAATCGACGACGATTTCCCCCACAAGAGCCCCCGCTTGTTCTGCAGGTGTGCCCACGTAGTAGACTTTATCCCATTTTTTCATATCTTCAGGTAGAGGCTCTCGGTTGAAAAAAACGATGGGGATTTGGGCTGACTTGGCTTTATCGATGATGACGGATGCGGCGGTGCGGTCCACGGGGTTGATGGCGAGGGCATCGACCTTTTTGGCAATAAAGAGGTCTACTTTTTCGTTTTGAATGGGCTGTTGACCCGCGGAATCAACAAAATTTAATTTTGCTTCTGGATGCTTGGCGGCGACTTCGTTCATGGACTGCCGCACACCTGACATAAATGTGTCGTCGTATTTGTAAATCGCACCGCCGATCTGGAGAATCTTTTTTGGTGCTTTATCAACTGCATCTTGTGTTGCGTCTTTTGCGTTCCCGGTGTCATTGGAGCTTTGGCTGACCTTGGAGGAGGGGCCGTCGCAGGTGCAGCTTGGCTGCAAGAGAGACGCTGCCATCATGATAGTTATTGAGTGAGATGTGAGCCTCATTGATCGTTCTCCTTTGCAAAGTGAGCACTCTACCACAAAATGTTTTGTCCACCCTATGCTAAATTTTAATAGCCAATCGCCAAACCACCTTCGTTAGTTTGAGTGGTCTCTTTTGGTAAAGCAAGGTAACTTTGCGAAAAAGAGTTGATAGCACCCTGCGGCTCATGGTACTCGACTTCGGTACTGATATGATGCTCTCATAGTAAGAAGTAAGGGTCCAGAAAATATGTCCAAGAATCTCCGCAATATTTGCATCATTGCCCACGTTGACCACGGCAAAACGACGCTTGTCGACTTCCTGCTCAAGCAGGCTGGCACCTTTCAAGCCCACGAAAACACGGAGGACCGCATGATGGACTCCGACTCCCAGGAACGGGAACGGGGCATCACGATCTCTGCCAAAAACGCATCGTTTCGCTTGGGCGATGTCAAGGTGAATGTGGTCGACACCCCAGGCCATGCTGATTTCGGGGGCGAAGTCGAGCGGATTATGGATATGGTTGATGGGGCGATCTTACTGGTGGATGCGGTGGAAGGACCCTTGCCCCAGACCCGTTTCGTCTTGCAGAAGGCGATCGATAAAGGTCTGAAAATTGTCCTTTGTATCAATAAAGTAGACCGACCAGAGGCCGTCGGCAGCACGATGGTCCCAGAATGTGTCGACAAAGCGTTTGACCTTTTTGTGGAGCTGGGTGCTTCCAACGAACAGTGTGACTTTCCGATTATCTATGCATGCGCTCGCAAGGGCTGGTGTACCGCCAGTGCTGATGAAATTCCAGTCCTCCTCGAGGGTGGCGGTGAGCGCAGCCTCAAGCCTCTTTTTGCCGAGATCCTTAAGATCCCCCCTCCAACGGCTAATCCCGAGGCCGAACTCCAATTGCTTGTCTCAAACATCGCCTATTCCGATTACCTGGGCAACCTTGCCTTAGGCCGCATCGCTGCGGGGCAGGTCAAAAAAGGCCAGGACCTCCTCCGCCATGGAGTGAATGAGGCGGGCACTCCCTCGGTCCAAAAATTCCAGGTTAGCCGCCTCCTGTCTTACGAAGGTATGAAGCAGGTTGAGGTGGCTGAAATCGTGGCCGGAGACATCGGCTTGATTGCAGGTTGTGAGACCCTGGAGATCGGCGATACTCTGAGTGGTTTAAATGGTTCCGCCTTAAAACGCATTAAGGTTGAAGAGCCCACGATGCGGATGATCTTTTCCATCAACACCACGCCTAACTCAGGGCGGGAAGGCAAAGCCATCCAGTCTCGGGATTTGCGCCAACGGCTCCTCAATGAGATTCGCAGCAATGTGGCTCTACGCCTCGAAGACACCGACCAGGCCGATCAATTCTACCTGCTTGGCCGCGGAGAGCTACAGTTTGGCATTTTGATCGAAAAAATGCGCCGTGAAGGCTCTGAATTTATGGTGGGGCGACCCAACGTCCTGATGAAGGTCGTCGACGGCGTCAAGATGGAGCCCTTCGAACGAATGACCCTCGATCTACCAGAAACCTGTGCCGGTGATGTGACCAAAATGTACCAGCAGCGCAAGGGCGTCCTGGTGTCCTACGAGGCGGCTTCCGCTGCTGGCACCGAGGAGCAGAGGGTTCGGTTGATTTTTGAAATACCGACCCGAGGTATTCTAGGGACTAACTCTATGTTTAAGACGGCAACCCGTGGTTCGGGCCTGATCAGTTCTGAGGCCATTGGCTACAAGCCCCATGCGGGCAAGATCTTCCATCGCGATACAGGGAGTTTGATCGCCGATCGGACGGGCACTACCACGGAATACGCTTTGGCCTCCGTCCAAGAACGGGGCGTGCTGTTTATTGGCGAAGGGGTGGATGTTTATGAAGGGATGATCATTGGGGAATGCGCCAAGGATAACGATCTTAACGTCAATCCAGTCAAGCCTAAAAAACTGACCAACATGCGGACCACAGGCTCCGACGGGATCACAAATCTCTATGGGACCAAGCAGATGAGCCTAGAGCGTTGCATCGAGTGGATTGACGATGACGAATGGATCGAAGTCACCCCCAAATCCATCCGGTTACGTAAAAAGATCCTGCCTGCCAATATGCGCAGCATCCGTAAATCAGACAAAGGCTAGTGCTTAGAAGATCTGTTAAGGGCGTGTCAAAAAAAGGGCTCCATCGTGAGATGGAGCCTTTAAGGTTTTTAGTTAAGGGGATGATTCCCTAGAGACCGGGCCTAGGGACTAATTATTCCAGTCAAAGCGGCTATCCCAGCTAGCATCGCCGGCTCCACGGGTCCAACCACCCCGGGGATTGCCCGAGTTTCTGTCGTTCCAATCAAAGCGGCTATCCCAGCTTGCATCACCGCCTCCGCGGGTCCAACCACCGCGGGGATTGGATCCGCCGGTGTTCCAATCAAAGCGGCTGTCCCAGCTCGCGTCGCCGGCACCACGGGTCCAGCCACCACGGGGATTTGCGGCAGCGATTCCACTGGATAACAATGTAGCGAGTAACCCTGCAGATACCCCAAGTAACCATTGAGTAAGACGTCGGTTCATAGCTTGCTCCTTTTTCTAGATGTATTTTAAGACCCACTGAGGGCTCAATAAATGTACTCTTGCATGAAATCCTGCGTATTCACCACAAGATTATTGGAATATCTCCTATCAAAATTACAATGATCAGTATTGCTTTTAGAGAAGATCTAACAATACTTTTTTGTAACTTTTTAGAATTTTTTGTGAGCACGGGAGGTCCTCGAAGAGTTCTAGGCCAGTGTGACGTCAGGCACCTCTTAGTGCCCGAGGTAGTCCTTGATCGCTAGTTCAACATCGGTGATTTTATTGTTTGGTAGCTTGCCGTACTCTTCAAAGAAGTGCTCCAAATCGAGGGTATAGATCTCATTTGTCCAGACATGGCAGTCTTTTGTGCAGCCGGCTTCGCCTTTTGACAGTGGGATATGCAGGAAGCGATTATAGGATTTTTCCCCAATAGGCACACAAGTGATCTTCACTGCCTGACTCAAAAATCTATCGGGGGTAATAACTACAAAACGCCGGTAGGGACGTAGTTCGTCAAGTGGCTGCACTGGTTTTGACGTGTTCCGCGAGGCTTGTTGGTTGAAATGATAGACATGCCATTGCTTCAAAGGGACATGATAGGTCACGTTTCTCGTCCTTTAGCTAACACACGGGCTTGTTTGCCAGGCGCTGATGGTCTGGCTTCACCATTTTCGCCATCGTGCTGGCCTGCATTGTTACGACCTGCTGTGAGGCCCTGAAAGGCAGCTAGATTGAGGCCTCTGCTTTCGGCTGCCTGGGCCTCGGACGAATGGGCAAGCTCCTTTGCTAGCGCATCCTCATACAGGGCATTGATTGCGGCTTCAGTGGCCTCGGTCGCTGTTTTATAAAGCCCTAATTTAACGAGCTTTAGAAGGCGAATTTCCTCCCGTCCGCCGTCTTTAATCGTGATCTTCATCATGCAACTCCTTGGTCGCTGGGACCCTTGTTTATACACTACACCATATCGGTAAATTAACGCAAAAAATTGAGCTACATTATAGCTCCAAATTCACTGCTGCAATTTGTAGACCAATTTTAGATCCATATCGTTTTCTTTTTGGTGCGACTGTATTTTAAAATGCCGTGATCCAAACTACTATAACATGCTGATGTATTTAATTTAATTAAGGCTCTGTACAAATGCACAGTAAAGATATCTCTAAAAGTGTGACATTAATAATATTAATATGTTACATGCTATGTTTTTTAAAATAGTCTGTAAAATCTGATTCTTAGAATCCCGCAAAGATGTCTCCTATTGGGAAATGGCCGTAGCCCAGCCCTATGCCGATATTTGCATAGAGGAGAATAAAATTTGGCAAAAAGCGGCTCAAAAAATCAGGATACTAAACCTTTCAAGAAAAGTGAGCTTAGGCGCTATTACTTTCATGACCAGCAGACTCTCGCCGTGCATGTTGACCAACTCAGAAGAAAGCACGAATGGAAAAACGTAAGGGACTGGGCTCGGGGTGACTTTCTTTCTTGGTATGCGGCGAGCGTTGCTCCAACTCTTAATTTTAAAAAAATTTGTCCAGCCGAATTTCCTTACCCCTTCAAATTTAGCGGATTTGAATTTGATGACTACTGCTACGTCTTTAAAGCTCTGGGGATATCTGACCAAAAGTCTTTCCGCGGGTACCGAGACTTTTTTCAGTCTTTAAAGAAGGAAAATCCACGACTTTATTACCAGACAATTTCTCACTGCATTCCTAGCTTCGATATTAAACATGTATTTGAGAACCTAAGATTTATGGGCATTGAGGATATAAAAAGATACTGCGTTTTGACAGAAACTACAAAATTTAGTGAGTAAGAGTAGTTTTTTGAACGCCAAAAGTCGTCAATCAGGCCCCCATGATTTCAGCGAATTGAGAGGCTGATTTTGGTGGGTGGTTTTTGAACCATATCTGGGCTGTTATCTTGCCTGGGAAAAATCGACGTGCGCGTTTGGGCCTGAATTGACCCCCCCTCTTTGCAGCTTGATTGACTGTGGTGATTGCACCTTGTGGTTGATCCTCCTTTAGCGGCCTTTAGGACGCGATTTTTCGGCTTGGTATGCATAGGTAGTAACGACTAGTGGAAACCAACAAAATTGGGTCTATCTGGTTTTCCACCGCTTCAAATTAGCTGATTTTCTGATCAACCAAATCAGTTGGTTTGCCGCAAGGTAGTCTAGATGGTACTGGATTTAGTAGATCGAACACTATCACTATTCAAACATAGCATCGAGAACTAATCTCTCCCCCATATCT
The DNA here is from genome assembly GCA_041736175.1 of Oligoflexales bacterium. Classification (GTDB taxonomy): domain Bacteria; phylum Bdellovibrionota_B; class Oligoflexia; order Oligoflexales; family CAIYRB01; genus JBGSUI01. The sequence continues at coordinate 28,111 of JBGSUI010000061.1, forward strand.
CTCGTTTGAAGGTTCCATAGAGATTCATGTTCGGCAATTCCGCAAGTGCAGGATATTTTTTCAAGCAAATCGGTCAGATTGCTTGATAACCATAACAATTACCTAAATCTTACCTATTGAACTGCCGAACCATATTTATTTAGGAGGTATCTATGGCAACAACTGCCGTATCTCGAATTCGTCGGCAGCAGTTGGATTTCGGCGACGCGCTGCTGCACGTCTTGAGCAATGAATACGACGAGGTTTTACTAGAGTTCGCCGTCGAGGACGTGCCAGCAGTAGCTATGGGGGCTCTTGCGCTTCCCGTTGCTGCCGGCAAGGGGCTATGGGATGCCGCTAAACACGTCTTTGATGTTGGGATCAGTCAAGCTACTTTCGACGCCTACGAAGGGGCGAAGGCATTCGCCGGGACGGCAACAGAGGTCCCCGGACGTGCAATGCAGGCTGCTTCCTATTTCTACGACGAATTTGTGTTTCATCTCGAAAAGAGACAAGACACCTCGGATAAGGCGCTCTTTGTCGGGAGACTATCGACGTACCTCGGCACTTTTGCTGCGAGTGCCGTCGTCGGTGCAGATACTCCTGACAAAGACATCACGGTTCTGGGAATCGGCAGTCACCGAAACTTCTTTTTTCATTCGGCGGCGATTGCTCTTGGCGTCAAGCTCATTTGCCGTTTAATGCTGCGGGTTGCTTCCCGGGCTGAGAAACTCGTCAAGAAGGGGTCGGACGACCACGAAGCGTTGGTTTTCATCGCAACCAACCTAAAGGCGGTATCCTTCGGATATGCGGTCGGAACAGCAACCCATCTGGTAAAGGATGCGACCTTCGACGGTAGCAAAGCCGTGACCGGTCCTTTGGGTGGAACGTTGATCGACGGGACCATCGTCGATGACGATGCGTGGCTTTTGCTCAATGGTTTTGTCGCTATTATGGCTGGAGAAGAACCCAAGAAGCGTCGAAAGCGGAAAGTACGCAAGACTGCAAGTAAAAAGAAGGCAACAAAGCGTGGATCCTAGGGTGGTGATCCCGATTCGCGCCTGAGTATAAAATCGATAGGGAAGAAACTCTTTATAGAGATCTGTTCATGAACTTGAAATGCTCTGTCACGTTGGCCACAGTAGATTTTAGCATTTCTGTAAAAACCGAGACGTCGGTCAAGTCGATAACTGGGGTATCGGTCTTGGGTGTCTTGGTGTTAGGAAACCTGTGGGGAAATGCAGAGAGGGATTCAACCTCCACCTTCAGGAAGTATGTTAAGAAATAATTGAACTGATTCCGGCACCAAGAGGGGTTTCTGGGGTACCGTGCTCATCCGGGGGAAAGCTTACTCTAAGATTGCCGATCATAGTGAAGCCGATTATCATGATATAACTAAAAGCCTGTTCCAAAGGAATTAAATAGTCTTTTATTTACTGAGCCCCCGCCGAACGCCGACTACAAAAATCTAACACTCTTTGGTTTCAATTGCTAAAGACACAGTCATAAAATCAAATATTATCTGTATATTAATGTCTTAGAGTAAGTTTTCCCTCGGATGAGCCTGGTACCCCATTATCGACTTAGGTCTCTGATGTCAATGCTTGATTGGTTAGATGGCTAGTCAAATCAAATCTACTAAAACGTGGTTGAGTTATTTCCTGTTGCCAGTTGTTTTTTGGTCAACGGTTTTAAAAGGGGGAGTTGCAATGGTGGTAGTCCCATTCTCACCAAAGTGTTTTGGAAAAATTCTCTGAAGTATGGGTAAGCATTATATACGGCATTGGTTTTTGCAAATAATTCGAGTTTCTCGTCTGTAACAGACTCTGGGGTGAGAATATCGTATGCTAAAGCAAAACATGCTTCTATAGCGAATTGAGGTTCATCTGCCTTGAGCCCTTTGAGTTTCATAGTTACGAAGCAAATGAATACTTTTCTGTCTGTCGAAAGTGCTCCTGAATGGGAAATTTCTTTTGTTATGTTAATTTCTCCCGATTCGATGACTCCTGGTCCTGTTATGCAATCAACATTGCATGATTTCAAAAAAATATTATTTACTTGAAGGTTTTCAATAATGCTTTCGAGTTTTTCGTTTGTTTTTATACTTAGGTCTGCCTTCTTGGATTTTTTAGTCATCTTTATTGACTCCTGGTTTTTACCTATGCAAAACGGCGTACAGAATATCTAGTTGATTTGTGAGTTGTGATTTTTTCCAATGTCATTGGATCAGCTGAGAATCGATATGGTTTGATATGGGGCAGTACAACACTTTGATTGTCGCCAGCCATGGGTACGTAGATGCTTTTTTCCGTGTTTTCTAATGGCTCAGCGAGCAAAGTAAGTTGGCTATTCAGTAGATAGCAAATTCGGGCTAATGTCTTGAGTGTCATGTTTCGAGTTCCTGATAAGAGAGCCGAAACATGTGCTTCGCTTTGACCGAGTTTTTTGGCTAGTGTCGCTTGATCGATCCCTTGGTGTTCCATGAGTTGATAGATTAAAGTCTGTGCCTTAAGAAGTAACAGTTCTTCTTGAAACTCCGGTGTTTTTTCTAGCTCTTCAAATGTACGATTAAGTTTAGTCATTTTTTTCTTTCTGCGCTTTCCATGCCGTATATATATTCTTCAGTTTTATAACTTCTTTCGGAGGCCAATCGTCCTTTTTCTTCATGAATCCGTGTGTTGCGTAAAGTTGAAAGCCGGGTTGCCAGAAACAACTTATTCTTACTGTGCCACATTTAAATTCGAGGAATGTCATGCCGTCGTATTCAAGGAGCTTTTTGAATTTTTGTGGGTGACGGAATGCCATGAGCATCGTATCGAGTAGGCGAAAAATGGCGAGAAGGCTGATCCGGTCCTTGTCTTCGAGGTTGTTGATAAAGTCAGAAGCTGGAAATTCCCCATTATAGGCTACTGCCCAAATTGTAACTTTTGCTCCCTTCCAGATGACCTTGCGCTGGTCGTTTTGGGACAGTGAACTCAATCCCCCTCCCCTCTTTTCAATCTACTTATCGGCGTCCAGCCACGGTCACTTAACATATATATTAAGTTAAGGCATGTGTCAAAGGCAAATTTGTCCTTAATACTTTGTTATAGTTGAATATTTTATAGATATCGAATCCTTAAGATTCACTTTTAATGTCCCAAGGGTTTCCAAATGGCATCACTGGCTCCGAAAGGTCGCTACGACTTATCATCTCCATAAAGTTCCTAAAAAGACTTTACTTGTAAGAACAGACTCCTTTTATTACAATGAGTTTGTCATATTAGGGGGCTGAGTTGGAAAGATCCCATTTAATACATCTAAATTATTGGATAAAATCCAAAAGGCGTCGCCCGCTTATCATCCGTGGTGCTCGCCAAGTGGGCAAATCGACCCTTGTCCGTATGTTTGCCCAATTTAATCAGAAGAATCTTTTGGAAATCAATCTCGAACGGCACGCCTATCTAAACAAAGTTTTTGCGACTCTCGACGTGGCGGCAATCATCACTGCAATCGAAGACGCTACTGGGAAAGCTTTAAGCACCGACTCCCTCTTATTTCTGGACGAAATCCAAGCAACGCCCCAAGCACTCGCTGCTCTACGATATTTTTATGAAGACCGTCCGCAAATTCCGGTAATCGCCGCTGGGTCACTGCTAGAATTGGTTTTGCCCGAAATTGAGTTTTCAATCCCAGTCGGGCGCATCGACTATTTTCATATGGGCCCCTGCAACTTTTCTGAGTATCTCATCGCCATGAAGGAGGACCATTTACTCGACAAACTTAATTCGTATAAAATCGGCTCACCCTGGTCTGAAGCACTGCACACCAACCTTACAAGACACCTTGAGCGTTTTATGCTTGTGGGTGGAATGCCGGAGCCCTTAGCGCATTTTATCGACGATCCCAATGACACGCAGGGTTGGATTCAGGCACAGCAGCGAATCCTTGACACCTATGCTGATGATTTTAATAAATACCGCAAGCGTGGGGACTGGGCTCAAATCCTTCAGGAAATCTATCTCCGCCTTCCAGCGTATTTTGGCCAAAAAATCAAATATACTGAGCTAGCTCCCGGGCATCGAGTCGAAAAAATCCACAAAGCCATGGATATGCTTACTGCAGCTCGCATCCTGATCAGGGCCAGTCACGTTTCTCCGCCCATGAACCCATTAAAAGCACATGCTTCATCAAAGATCTACAAAACCTACGGCCTGGATATCGGACTATTAAACCGACAATTTGGCGGTCCAACTGGAACCCGGCAAGCTGGACTATCACCAAACTTTAAGGGTCTCCAAGCCGAACAATTTGTCGCCCAACATCTTGCTTACCGAGGTGCGCCGACCTCACAGCCAGAACTTTATTATTGGCTTAGAGAAGGCAAGATCGATAACGCTGAAATTGATTTTATGACGACCCACCAAACACCAAACGAATTAGAAATCATTCCTATTGAGGTCAAGTCTGGGTCAAGCTCTAGAATGCAATCGTTAGAGATTTATACCAAGCAATACCACCCTTCTATAGCCATAAGATTTTACAACGGCCCCCCCAAGGTCGAACCATGGTTGGGGGTCAACGGAATCAAGTTGTTAAGTTTACCCATTTATATGGCACCCTTTTTAGCGCGGACACTTCTTGATCCCTAGCTGCTGACAAAGGTACTCGACGAGGCGCTTGCGGTAGAGTGGGTTTTGATCACCAAAAGCTCCCGTGTGACCATCTCCGATGCCGCCTAGGGGGATCGTCCAGAATTCCTTAGGTGGGTTTGCAAGTTCATAGAGTTTTTTGCCTGAGGCAAACGGGACCACGGGATCTCCCACAGCATGGATAAAGAGTTTGGGGATCGAAAGTTTACCGACAAAATCCTGTGGGCTATAGTCGTCCGACACCAGGTAGCTTAGGGGATATTGGAAAGGCCAGGTGAGCCAAATATCCGAGAGTTTGATCCGGGCCACCTCCCGGTAAGAGGCGAAGGTGCTGTCAACCACCAGAGCTTTGATCCCGGCGAAGCCGCTTTGGACAAGACTCGGAATGGCTACCGTTCCACCGAGACTCTGGCCAATCACGACGATGTTTGGTGAGCGGGAATGGGTCCGAACCCACTCCAGCATAGCGATTCCGTCGTGGACCAGGCCTTCTCGCGTGGGCACCCCCTGGGATTTTCCGTAACCGCGATAGTCAAAAACCACAAGGTCAAAACCCAAAGGCACAAGCCAGGCCAGAAAGAGAAAGTGTGAGGTCATATTTTGTGCATTGCCATGAAACTGGACGATGGTCCCCAAGGGTGCGGGTTTGTCGGAGCCAGTGGCATGAGTTGGAGAATCTATATCAGCTTGGATCCACCAGCCGTGGAGGAGGATATGATCCTTGGTTTTTACGTTAAACTCCTGATAGTCCAAATCCAGTTTTTTTGGAGTGGTGTGGACTAGGTCATCGGGAAAATAAAACAAGTGATTACAGGATAAATTCATTGTGAAGTTCATCAGGAGGCTCAATAGAAAAAAGGCCTTATAAATCCTTTGTAAACTAAAACTAAAATCTAATTTTTGCAAAAATTCCCCCTAAAGTAGCTGCGAATTCCCAGGGTCGAGTCCCACCGACCCCTGATGTTTGTGAATCAATCGACCCTAAAGTTTTTCAAAATATTTTTTGACATAAGCTTGATTCCTATTTTGCAATCTTTAAATAAATGAGACTTCTGAGATCTGGTCTCACAGAATGATTTAAGATCTCATCAGATCATAGCACTGATGGGAGAGGGTTGGGTGAGTGGTCGCAAGGATTCACCTTCGCCCTGGGCGATTTCCTTGCTTAAGTCGGTCTATGGACTGCCAAGAGAGAGACGATCCCGTGACAAAGGGCTCAAGGCCCTGTATACCTTAGATAGATAAATCGGAATGAACCCTCATCGGGGGAGTGAAGGATGCAGGTGTTATCAAGTTTGGTTTTTGCGGTCTTGGCTTTAGGATCCTTTGGATTCCTGGCTTTTAACCTACGCAAAACTTGGCTTCGGATCAGTTTAGCCACCGGCGCAGACGATGTGCGTGTCGGAGACTGGCCCGAGCGAATCAAAGGTATGGTGATTGGTGGATTTTTGCAGCCTAAAATGCTCAAAGATGCGCCGACCGCAGTGATGCATTATATGATCTTTTTTGGCTTCCTGACCGTATCTCTCGGGACGCTTGAAACCATGCTCCACGGGCTGACGGGTTCGGTGACGTTGAAAACGATTTTAGGGGATAACATCCTCTATCATATGTATCTCCTGAGTCAAGATATCGGGAACGCCACGGTGGCTGTGGCGATTCTATGGGCCTTTTTTCGCCGCTTGGTGTTAAAACCTTGGCGCCTGTCCCAGCTTGATGAGCACGCTAAAAAAGACGCATATGTGGTGCTGGGATTTATTTTAGGGCTTGTGGTCACTGCGCTGCTCTATATGGGTGCCAACACTAGGGCACTGGACCCGGTCCAGTTACCCGCAGCCTTTCTACCCATCTCTGCCGCGATAGCGGGGGTGATCGGTGGAGTGATTGGGACCTCCTCCCCGGAAGGGTGGGGGCAGTTGGCGACGGTGTTTTGGTGGCTCCATGTTTTGGTCTTAAGTACCTTTTCGGTCTACCTGCCTTTTTCTAAACACCAGCATTTTATTTGGGTTTGGCCTAATATGCTGTTTCGCAGCCTAAAGGCACGGGGCAGGATCCGACCCATGAAAATCGATGAGAATGCCGAGTCCTTTGGGGTCAAGACCCTTAAAGAACTTCCCTGGAAACAAGTGTTAGATGGGATCACCTGCGTCGAATGCGGTCGTTGTACCTCCCAATGCCCGGCTACCAATACTGGAAAACCCCTTGATCCTCGCAAGATTATGAAACATATCAAAACAGCCTATGCCGAAGAACACGATCCAAGGGTTGCGACCAAACGAGCCCTCACCGGTGAGATCGTCACCCCCGAGGAGCTATGGGCTTGCACCACCTGTGGAGCCTGTATGGAGGCGTGTCCGCTTTATATCGAGCATATTCCTTCGATCATCGATATGCGCCGCTACTTGACTTTAACGGAGGCTAGTTTTCCAGAAGAGTTAGCCAATACCTTTAAAAGCCTCGAAACCAGCGCGTCGCCCTGGCCTATGGATCCCAGCACCCGGGGGGATTGGGCTAAAGGATTGGGCGTGAGCACGATGGCCGAAAAAAGCGATGTGGAGTATCTCTTTTGGGTTGGCTGCGCGGGGTCTTATGACGAACGCTATAAGAAAGTATCCACTTCTATCGCTAAAATCCTGAAAAAAGCCGATATCAGTTTTTCCATCTTAGGCCAAGAAGAGCAGTGCAACGGAGACACCGCTAGGCGTCTAGGGAACGAATACTTGGCCCAGATGCAGATCGAAGGCAATGTCGAAACCTTTAAGCGCTATAAGGTGAAAAAAGTGGTGACCGGATGTCCCCATTGTTTTAACACCCTTAAAAACGAATACCCTGACCATGGGGTGCAACTCGACGTCATCCACCACAGCCAGTTGATCTCTGACCTGGTTAAGACTGGTAAGATCAAATCCGGTGAGGTCCCTGCCGTTGCCCAATCGGTGACTTATCACGATTCTTGTTATCTGGGTCGACACAATGAAGTCTACGAGGCCCCCCGCGAGGCTCTCCGTGCAGTAGGAGGGCTTGAGCTTAAGGAGATGCCTCGTAGCCGCCAACAGGGTTTTTGCTGCGGTGCTGGCGGAGGGAGGATGTGGCTCGAAGAAAAAACCGGAGAACGGATCAACGAAAATCGTGCCAAAGAAGCCTTGGCAACCGGTGCTAAAACCGTTGCCACAGCCTGTCCCTTTTGTATGACGATGTTAAGCGATGGGGTTAAATCCCAGGGCCAAGCAGACCAGGTCAAGATTAAAGATATCGCCGAAGTTGTGGCAGAAACACTTTCATAAGCATAGGGAGCTTCATGTTCAACATGTTTAGGGGACTAGGGAGTCTAAAGATCAGGTCTAGTCGCTTTTTGGTGGCTTGTTTAGCCATGGAAGCCGCCTTAAACTCCCCCATTTTAAATCCACGATCGACTCCGGTGGCCTTCGGGAACACCGCTAAGGGAGTAGCAGGTATGCATCAATTCCAAGTCACGCGTCTTCCAACCGGCCTCGATCTGGTTTCTCTCCAGTCTGCAAAAGTTCCCCTAGTGACGATCGTCTTAGTGGTCAAAGCCGGAGCGATGACCGAGACTCCAGATATCCGCGGGCTGACCCATCTGTGGGAGCATATGTTTTTTAAGGGTAACCAACGAATCCCTACCCAAGAAGGCTTTAACAAACGGATTAGACAATTAGGGATCGTTTACAACGGCGATACCTCCCCAGAGATGGTTCGCTATTATTTTACCTTACCTTCGGCCTTTTTAGATGATGGGTTGCAGTTTATGGCCGATGCAATCTCGACCCCTCTCTTAGAGCAAAAAGAACTGGAGCGGGAACGCCAAGTGGTTCTCGATGAGTATGACCGCTCAGCCGCCCGTCCCGGATTTGACTTTAATAACCTGCAGCGGGTGTTGATGTACGGTAACCAAGAGTATCGGCGAGATCCCCTCGGTCTAAGACCGATCATCTCACAAGCGACAAGGGAGCAACTCCTCCGCATTAAAAAGGAGGTGTTTGTGCCTTCTAATTCTGCTCTTGTGGTCACCGGGGACTTTGATCAGGCCAAACTCGAAGCTGGGGTCAAAAAGCATTTTGCAAGCTGGCAAGACCCACCACAATGGAAGCCTCTGGTACCACCAGCTTTTCCAAAAATGAGTCAAGACCATCAGTTTGCAATGGCCCGCCCTCTAGTCCAGAATGCCTATGTGGAGATCAGTTTTGAAGGTCCAAAGGCTCGAACGATGCCCCAAGAATCTTTCGAGGTAGATGTCCTGTCCCATCTTTTAGCGCTAAAATCGGGCAAGTTTTATAAAAAGTTTGTTGATTCAGGGCTGATCTTTCAAGGGGGTATGGGGTATTACACCCAGTCCCAGGCGGGCGAGGTTAACCTCTATGCCACAACGACTCCTGACTCGGCCCAAAGGGTCGCAACCCAGCTGGTCGACGAGATTAAGGAGTGGGTGAAACCTGATTATTTTACCAACGAACAGTTAGAGGATGTGCGTCGAAGCCTGATGATCAATCACAAAAGGCAGGTCAACCAAACCAGTGAATACGCCAAAAATCTAGCCTTTTGGTGGGCGATCACCGGCCTCGACTATTACGACAAATATTTAGACAACCTTAAAAAAGTTGGCCTTAAAGAAGTCCAGGGTTTCGTCACTAAATGGCTTTTAGGGACTAAAAAAATGACCAGCATCCTCCTCTCGCCTGAAGATGCTAAAAAATCTGGAATCACGGATACCTCGATACCCTTGGTCGAACGCTATCTTAAAGACTATCAAATTCCCAGTGCGGACAGTCCAGCGGGCATGAAAAAGGGGGCATCTCTATGAAACCAATCCTTCCCAAAAGGTCCCTTAAAACTAGTTTTGTTGGACTCATAATGGGTCTAACCATAGCCGGAGTTTCTATGCTGAAAGCGGCCCCATTAGTCACTGATGAAACGATTAAGACTCAAAAATCTCTGACGGAAACCTACCAGCTCAAAAACAAAATCCCCGTGATCATCAGGCGCAGCGATGACTCGGAGTTGTTCCAGATCTTGGTGCAATACAACCGGGGCCTTAAGGATTTGCCAAAAGGGCGTAAAGCCCTTAATGAATGGATTTTTATGGCTTTGCCTTCGGCCTCAAAAACCTATTCTAAAGAATCCGTGTTTAAGTTGACTTCAAAATATGATCTTGATCTAGCTTGCAGTGGGGGCGTAGAAGTCTCCTACTGTAGTTTAGGAACCATTAACGATGCTGTCGATGAAGCGATTCCCCTGTTTGCCTCGCTAATCAAGGAACCCCTGTTTAGCGAAGAGGATGTCAAACTTTCAAAAGAGCGAATGAGTGCCCGTCTTAAAAACGTTCCCTCTGATCCCAATCAGTACGTCAACGATGTGGTTAATACAGTCTTTTATCCGGAGGGATACCCCTATCGACTCAATCATGATGAGTCTTTAGCTGAGTTAGAAAAACTTTCAAGAGATGATGTCGCTAAGGGTTACGAGCAGCTCCTGAGCAGCACGGGGCTATCAATCGTTGTTGTCACATCCTTGCCATCGGCAAAGGTTGTCGCCCAGCTCGAAAAGTATTTTGCCGATATCCCAACAAAACAGGTCCCAAGTGTTCTGGTGACTCCGCCGGTTTTTGACCCTAAAAAGTCCTATCATTTTGTCGACCGCGATGTGCCGACCGCTTTTATTCGTATGAAACTCAATGCCCCAGAAGCCAAGAGTCAAGACGCCTATGCATCCCAACTCTTTTATGAAATTTTAAGCAAAGAACTCTCCGAAGAGATCCGGACAAAAAGGTCTCTTTCTTACGCGGTTCATGCCATGACAATTCAATATTCGGCAGGGATTGGGATTATCAATGTGTCCACATCAAAACCCAAAGAGACTTTTGAAGCGATCGATCACGTGATCCAAACGATAAAAACCCAAGTTTACAGCCAGGAAGAACTGGAAGAGTTCAAAAATATTTTTGCGACAGGCTACTACCTTACCCAAGAGACCCATTCTTCCCTGGCATTGGCCCTGTCGCGATCCCTTTATTATTTTGGGGATGCAACCCGCCATTATGAGTTGCCACGCAAGCTCGACTTAGTCAAGCCGGCCGATATCACTCGAATGGCAAATCAGCTTTTGGTTAATCCCCGTGTTGGGGTGATCTTTAAAAAATCTGCCTATAAAGATAGCTGGGCCACTGATTTTATCGCTAAACATCAAAAGGTAGCTGGTAAAAATTAGCGGCTAAATTTATAAGTCACTCTCTTAAGTTACCTCTCGTCCTCAGCTCCCGTCCGCGGCAAACCGATAAGCTTGTAACAGAAGGTTGAGTCGAGGAATGACCAAAGGGAGGACGAGTTGTGAAAAGAGCCGCTATTGAAAGTGCGTTGGTAAAACATGATTATGGATTTTTGAATGGAAAACAACATCAACTGATTCGTAGTCATTCACTTAAGCAGTTTTTGATTTTTATCATCCGACTTGCTGCTATTATGTTTCTGGCATTTGGTTGTGCTGGCCGTAGCAAAGACGATGCCAAAGATACAGGCGAAAAATCCAGTGGAGTTCCCCCTACCGAGACCAATCCAAATTTAGTCGCCAAAACCGTCTCCTCCATGCTCGTTCGCTACTGTACCGACTACCCTGCGGTCAAGCTGCGTACTGACATCAGCAAAGAGATGCGGTATTTTTGTAACAATAACCAGCCCACTCCTGAGATGCTCGCTCTCGTCGACAGCATCCATAAGGCTGCCCAAGGTAAAGCTCCCTTGCGGATCGTTAAAACCGAGCATAGTGCGGATCTTTGGTCCGAATTTTGGATTGTTTGGGGCTTTAAGGCGCCTTCCGCTCCTATCGCACTGAAAAACCGCCCCATCTATGAATATATAGCTAAAGGCACGTCCTCCTCCACTTTGACTCTGACAGCAAACGCGACCCGCCAGTCAGATGAACTTGTTGACCATGGACTTCATCTTTGGAGTGCCACGATCGGGTACGATCTCACGATTCTCGGGACGAACAATCTAGTCATTCCTACAAAACGAAATAGCGAATACAACCTCTATCAGATCAAAGCCGCATCCGAAGACATGGGACTGGCTGTTGAACATTTAGCGGATCCCACCAATAGCGACTACAAAACCGCCACTATGATCAATTTATCGTTTAGCAACGATACACTAGGGCCTACGGGAACCTCCCCAGGGGGATCCATCAACTTAGCCCTCAGTCATATCAAAATCTCTAACAGAGGCTTTCCCTCTACGGCTACAAGCTCTATGGCAGAGGTGGCGCAGTTTGTCGCTGATGTCATGTATGGAGCGATGCAGTAGCGAGCCTTGGTGACACGAGTGGTGTGGAGAAACCTATGCACCGATCGTCTATTTCTTCGACCAGCCGCGGATGCTTCAGGAAACATGACTGACATTCCCTTGTCTCAGCGATTCAGAGGCCCTGTTCGCACTCAGCCTCTGATGCCTTCCGGGTCCGTCACGATTCCATTCGTAACTGAACTGCGCATCTTATACGCTCTTTCCCTCGCACCCTGCGTTGCACAGGCAACCAGAGACATTCAAAAATCATGCCATGCATGGCATATTTGCATCTAAAGGGGTCAGGGTCTAAAAACAGGATGATTATCAGATGTTGATAGACCATCCTCTAACCTAAAGAAATGTTATTTGGTGTAGATTGTGTCAAATGATACAGATTCGGACTAATCCTTGATGGATTTTGAGTGATTTAGTGACTAACAGGGGATCTATATAGGGATCCCGATGGGTCTTCGCGGTTCAGGATCTCCACTTCAAGTGCTGGTAGAAGGGATTTCAAACCTTGAACCACAAGGGAGCTGGTAAAGCGAAACTGGTCAACGTTGGTGTTTTGGGCACTGACAAAGGCTGTGATGGTGCCGTAAAAATTTTCGCCAATGCCAAAGATTAGGGTAGCTGTTCGGTTTTTAGCATCGGAACGAATCAGCACACCCTGGGCATTATGAACATCGAGGCGGTTATCCCCGGTTCCGGTCTTTGCCGCGAGCAAAACTTCATGGCCATTTGATTTAAAAAGGGAGCCTTTGAGTCTGCGGGCTGTCCCACTGTTGACGACTTCGCGGACCGCGAGAAGAGCTGCTTGTGCGACCTGGGGGCGCATGGCGCGCCGCCCACCGTAAAAGCCATGAGCAAGCTGTGTCTCGAAGGGCGTGCTTCGGCCAAAAGTAATATTTTCAATTCGTTTCGTAGGCAGCAACATGCCATCGTTATGGATAGCTCCCATAAGGTCTGCAAGGGCCGAGGGTCGATCCCCTGAACTCCCTAAGGCTGAGGCAAGGGTCGGGGTCATCGTATTAAAGGGAAACCCTTGTTTTTTCCAAGAGGGGTAGATGTGGTCACGAAAGGCCTCCCGCTCGAGCATGGTTAAGATATCTCGTTCTTGGCGTTGGGATCCAGCCTTGCTACGCAGCCATTCATAGGAAGCATGTCTCATATGACGGGAATCATACAAAATGTCAGACCAAGAGGCTGAGGGATACACCTCTAGATAAAGAGCAGTCCACAGAGCGATAGGATGGGATTTGGCTAGATAAGCTCGGTCAGCAAGGTTCATGGCCAAGGGATGCATTCCATGCCAGGACGAGAGAATATATTTTTCTTCCAATGTGGGCAGATGTTTTTTCATAGTCAAACGAAAAGCCATGAAGTCATAGTCGGGTCTAAGGCTTAAAATCAAGGATGCCAGTCTACTACTGGTGATATGTTTGGACTTCACAAAACTCTCAAACCGTTGTTCGGAAGTTTTGTGTTTAAGCTCGCGGTAGAATTTTCTAAGAAACATCTTGCTTTCAAGTTCGATAAAGTCTTCAAGATAGGCGGCTCTTAGGGGGTGTTTTGGGTCCTTAAGGATAGCGTGCCCCTGGGGGATGCGGGTGTGGATCACATGCTGGACGACGTCCCGCATGATTCGCACAAAGACTAGGTTGTTTGATTTGCGAAATCCTTCCAATACACTTAGATTCATTCCATTTTCATCGTCATTGAAGTTATTAAACGAGATTCTGCCGCCTCCGGTCCAAAAACTTTGGTAAGGAGAGGCAGAAAACTCTCTTTTAAGAGCCTCCTGGAGAAGCTCATCTAGGCTACCCTGGGGGGTGTCAAGGGATGATCTTTTTGAGGCGATATAGTGGCGCACAAACTGGGTCATTTCATCGGGAGATGTTTGTATGTCTAGGTGATTTGAGGCCGAGGGATTGGCGATTTCTTTTTCGTACAGGTCCGCAATCATTTCTAAGTAGGTCACCAAGGTTCGCAGTTTTGCCGTGGAACCTAACTCCAGTTTACCTCCTCTGTTAAGGTCAAAAGGTCCCTGTAGAGTATCTGTTTGCACTCTCACAGCGTTGTGGCCTTCGCTTCGTTTGGATTCAATCAGGGTAAAGCTGTAGTCCACCATGGATGCCTGACCTGGCTGTAGCATCCTGTCGCCGATAAGTCCTGCATCGAGGGCTCCCGACTCGGTTTTATAGGCACGAAGTTTGGTCGAAATTTGATCTTGTAATTTTGGGATATAACTTGTCTGGATGTCGGCATCGATGCGATCTAATTGATAGAGTGTTTGGACCCCCAAAAGCTGTTGGAGTTCGATCCGCACAGCGTTGGCAGCTTTGTTTCCGAGCCATAACTTCGGGCCTAGTTTGTCAGTGGTTTTAGCAGTCCGCGACCGGGAGGATGGGATCAGATCCAAGGGTTGGTCGATGGCGAGGTTTGCCAGGGAGTTTGGGATCACACCCTGTGCGGCCATCAGTCTTAGGTAGGAGTTGCCGAGGGTATCAAGATCTTTTGGGCTGGTGAGCAGATAATAGCTTGGGCGTCGTTGGGACAGGAAAAGAGCAAGGACTTGTTTATAGGCTTTGGCTTTCTTGATTTGGTTATCCACTGAAAGTTCTTCCATGGGGGTCTCAAGAAGGGTGTTGACCGCGTGAAAATCCTGTCGAAACCACACTTGCATGGCTTCTCCAAGTCCCCGGATTTCGCCAAATCCATTGGCGGCTCCAAGGGGGACTTCGTTGATGTAGTTGGTGATAATCTGCTGGCGAGCATTGGTTGTGTCTTTGCCTAACAAATAAGACCTAAGACTTGCCGATGCAATTTGTTTGAGTTTGTCGCTTGGTTTGTGGGTTCGGCCTTCGGAGGAATGGCGGAATTTTTCGATTTGAGTCGCTAAGGTGCTGCCACCTGGGACATTGCGGTCGCTTACGGTTTTATCGAGAATCAGCTCGAAGATTGCCCTCAAGAGTCGTTCCCAGGAGATCGCAGGATTGAGGGAAAGGGATTTTTTTTCATCTAAAATCTGGCGGTCTTCGATAAAGAGCAAGGTGTCTCGTACCAGTCCAGGGATTTGCTCGAAACTCCCATAGCGAAAACGGGGGTAGAGTTCGTTGTAAAGGACGCCGCGGTCTTCGTTGAAGAGTTTGAGCCCATGGATGGTTTTTTCGTGATAAATGGGATGTAGACCTGCATCCACTAGGCTGCGGTGCAGGGGAGTGAGCCCCGCTTGTTGGTACACATGGTAACCACGTTGTTCAAGCCGGGTGGTCCATTGGGGGATCAGGCTATAGCCTAACATCGTATCATAAGGGCTTGGTGCGGGAGCCCTAAAATCGGGGTTTTTGCCATCAGCCATTTCGTGGCGGAGGTAGGGTGTCAGTGTGGATGCGGTATGAGCTTCGATTCCGGAAGTGGTGAGTTCCCAATAGACGACTGCAAAGGTGACCGTTATCATCAGGGCTCCTAAGAGGAGCATCTGGATTTTGTACAATCGGGTTTCAAAAAGGCTAAGCCCCTCAATGGTCTGACCTTGGACGGAGTGGTGTTCCAAGTCTTTGGGGACCAACCTGAGAGGTTGTCTGGGTAGGTGGTTGAGTTGGTTTGGTTTTTTCTTACGGCCAAACCATCCCCAGGAGGCCACGGTTTTAGCTCCGTTTAAACCTTGTTTGAAAAATAGGGTGTTGGGCTGCCACATATCGTCGCACCTTTATGAAAAAGGGAGGTTTTTGTAACGCCAAAGATCAACAATTTCTTTTTGTTTATAAATTAAAATTAATTTAAATGCAATAATTAATTGTCATTTAATTTATTGATTTAAATTAGTGTAGTATATATAAGCAGTTGCGTCCCACGAGCGGTGTCTGGCCTTGCAGCTACGCCCCGTGGCACCCCTAGTTCTGCTGAGGTGAGAAACAACTAGCGAGAGGAATGATCACTCTCTCACTGTCGGGGGGCATCCCCCCAAATCGGCACTTTCGCAAGCTGTAAGGCATAACCCCAGCCCTTTTGATAGCGAACTTCGTCGCCACGGACTTCGCAAGGATTATTCTTGGTACACTCCAGCCCCTGATCATTGCCCGTAAAGGCCAGACCTAGCACCTCGCCGGTTCGGGCGTCCATGAGCGGACTTCCCGAAGTACCGGGAAATAGCTGACAGCCTAAACCGTAGCGTAGGACATCTTCTGTGGTGTGAGTAGCCTCTTTGAGCAACGGGACCTCAGCTGCTATCGGACAGCGAAACCCTTGGGAGAACAGACCGGGCATAACGGTTACTTGTTGGCCTTCTTTAACCTTGCGGTTTGCCATGGTGAGGACCCGAAATCCTTTTGACTGGAGATCTGAAATAGTATCTGCAGACTCCATCAACGCCATATCTGTACCTTTTAAGGAGGCATAAACAAGTCTCTTGCTACTTAGTATTTTATCAGTCGGGCTGCCATCTGAAGCCAAAAGGGTCAAGCTGAAGCCGTTATAGGGCTGATCGCGAATAGCGCTATCCTCGGTCAAATCCGAAAGGCAATGGCGGTTCGTGAGGATCAATGCAGCGTCTGATCCTTTAGATTTAGGAAATTTCACCACGGCCCCTGAGCAGTTGTCACTAAAACCTTGGCCTGAAAAATCAAAGCCATCTCGCTTATTCACGCCCACTACCACAAAGATATGGGTGGCCGCCGCGGGGTCCTGTCTCAAGGCGACGGCGTTAGCGTCGACCTGAGCCCCGTAAATTTCGCCAAGGGCACAGATCTGCACCGTTGTCCCAAGCCCAAAACCACTGGCGATCAAGTCGACTTCTAGAACGGTATCTATGGTCCTCGGTGGGCTAAAGTCCCTCAGTGTTAAGGCGCTGCAGGAGTTCTTTGCATAATCTAGCAGCTTATATCGGTAATGGGTTGGTTGTGGTATTTTTGTTGGCGAAGAACCGTCTTGCCAAATTTTCGGACCGCGAAACTCGAGTTTCAGTTGAGTGGCTAGACCACCGTTATCTTGTGCTCCGGAACCTTTGATGAGTACCGATGGTTGGTCGTAAAGAGCTTTGATGGTCCGGATATCGCTTTTTGACAATTTGATGGCACTCTCTCCTGCGAGATAACTCATCATGCTATCCTCAGAAAAATCGCCAAAATAATTGATACCACTCCATTCGTCACTGGTATTTAATTTGGGCGGCGGAAAGCTCTGACCGATTTTTTTAAAGAGCTGAGGATGATTATGAGAATGGGTCAGACCCAACGTGTGACCAAACTCGTGAGTCACCCATGCTTTCACGCAGGTTTTAGGGTTTGACCTGCAAAACTTAGAGGCGTGGTTCTCAGGATTAGCCTTGATGGTTACCGTAGTACCTTTGCCATAATAAACGCCCACCACGGTGGCGCCACCCAGCTGTGGCACCGTGTTTTCAAAACTAAGTTTTAGCAAAGGGGACTTACGATCACTGTCGGCAGAGGCTAATTCCTGCTTGCTACAAGGCTGCCAGCTCTCAAAGCTAAACCCCACTTTTTGGTATTCAAGGGCAACATGTTGGCGAATATCTTCGAGGAATGGTGGTTGAAGGCTGGGATCGACAATACAGACCTTGATCGTCTTGCTTGACCAGAGTGTCAAAAAATCAGACGATGTGCCAAGATTAGTCTGATTGTTTAGTTTGGAGCTGTCAGTGGAACAGGCCAAACCTAATGTGATAAAGATCGTAGGCAAAAGAGTGGAAGTGTTCATAGTAAAACCCTTATTTCCAGAATGGGGAATCAGAAGCGATAGGGTGGCGAGCAAAAGCCGCCAATGAACTAAGCGCGCTCGCGCGCAGTCCTATCCCGAGCATCCGGGCAGATTGTAGCTTTCCTTCCGGCATAATCTCGGCACATTTTATTCAATTCCTAGACCTCTGAATCTCAGACTCCATTTAAATATAGCTAATTTTTG
>JBGSUI010000077.1:0-7365 GCA_041736175.1 Oligoflexales bacterium
CTCCATTTTTTTCCCACTTGCCATTAACATTTTGCTTGGCCTTGGGTGAGGCAGTCATATTCTTAGTCTTAAGATCTTCTAGCACAATGATTTTAATCTCTGGATTAGACACGATTTCGTGGCTAGCCTTATGGCAAAAATATTTTCTAATATTGGCTATTTTTTCGTGATACCGACCTAGTTTGTTTTTGGTCTTTCCCCGACGTTTTGAACCTTTTTTCTGGCGAGCGAGACGTCTCTGATATCTCCTGATCTTGTGCTCTTTGATTTTTTTTCTTTTCTTCTGTTCGGGGGTGAGATCAAAGACTTGATCTCCTGCTTGGATAGGTCTCACCACCCCTCGGTCAATGCCGACCGTATGGGACTCAAGAAACTCTTCGGTTGCTCCTTGAAGATATTTTAGATGATCTTGGTCCGTCTTAAATTGAGCATCATCGAGTTGATCTTCATAGCAGAAAGAGACCCAGTAGATTCCATTTTTCTTGGTTATGTAAAGAGACTTAGGAAGGTTGAAAGTGCCATGAAATTTGACGGCTAGAAAATCAATATTATTGGTCTTTGAACCAATAAAAAGCCTCAAGACCCCATCGTCACCTTTTCTAAACTCAAAAATCTCGCTGGTGAGGTGGATGCTGCCACCATTGGATTTTTTTTTAACGCTAGGTTTGCCGCATTCCCCTTTGAGAAACCTTTGATAGGTTTGAAACCAATTTACAGCGGAGTTTCTCAAAATCTGGCTGGGACAGTCCCTAAGCCAAGGTGAGAGGAGGTCATCTTTATATTGAGAATATTTTTGGTCGATCGGCGCATAGGTGCCCAAAGGCATATATTTTCGAGCAAAAGTCGAGAGGTATTTATCTTCGCTGCACTTGGCATTCCAAATAAATCTTGCACATCCCATCCACTGGCTTAAGACCAGTCTTTGGTGTGCTGTTGGGTGTGCTCTGAGTTTAATGCCCATTAACATTCTGGCGTGACTCCTATCTTGGCAGTAAGGTACACAGTGGGAGAAAACTAGTCAATAGTATGGGTGAAGATATATTGAGGGGTACCAGAAGGATTGACTCCAGTATGAACGATTACATCAACGAAGAGGCAAGGATGAAGGGGTTGACCTTTTTGGATAGTTCCTCCCCAGTGCTACTGTTAATGCTTTTTTACGGGCAGGAGGAGGCGGACCAATGATTAGCTCACCAAAACCATCAGGTTTTGGCTCACCATGTCTCGCTTGACCCGCACCTAAAGGAACGGGCTTGCGCGAGAGAGCTGTTCAAGATGAGATCCACGGCGATCTTTTTACGCAGATCACTAAGACCTTGGATCTATTGACCACCAAGTACCTCAAAGCCGCCATCTCCTACGAAGGTGTGCAGCGGGTCGAAACCTTAACAGTCCCCGAGCCCGCATTACGCGAGGCTATTTTAAACGCTATAGCCCACAAAGATTATGGAACTGGCGCTCCTATTCAGATCAGCGTTTACGCGGATAAACTTATGCTCTGGAATCCAGCAACCTCGATGCTTAAAATATTTGATACTAATCTCAAGGTTTAGCACCTTGAGGCTCACAATAGGTCGGATGGGCTTGATGACAGCAGGGTGGGAAAGGTAGGAGAGGTTTCATAGGACCGTCGGTATTAAGTGGAGCTTTTTTTGGCTTGGAGGCTGATTTTTTCTTTGCCATCTTCCTCTTCTTTCGACTTTTTTCTGTTTCAATGGGTTTTGAAAACTAAGACGAAGGTCAGGGCGATCCTACCCAAGGCCTATATAAAACAAAAAATGTTCCGATTTTGGCTATGGAAATATTTAAGGCCAAGGGAGGATTTGGTGATGGATAGGGATTACAAGTCAGGTGTTTATAAACACATAGATCGTTCAAAAGACAAATTGAGGGGTGGTTTTCTCAGGCGGAGCCTTAAGGGTATCCCGTGGAAGCAGGGAAAGACTTACTCTAGGCGTTAGACTCTAATCTTCCAAGATCGTCTCTGATGATCACCGAAAAGCAGGAGTCTGGACCGACAGAATGTAAGGTATGGACTCATCGCGAACACCACAAGACCTCGATCATGATGCCTTTTTCAAATCCACTAGGTTGATGTCCAGGTCAAATGCTAAAAGGTAACGCTCCGTCTGATTCATCAGCACCTTCGGCCCGTCTTTTAAAAACCTTAGCCTTAATTCTTCAAGCGGTCCTTCCAGAGTTGCCGTTGAGAGGGTCAAAATCCGCTCTTTTAGCTTCTCCATCGGCGTCAGCATGGCGAGGCCTCCGTGGGGGCGCTGAGCATTATAAAAAGCGATCCACTGTGCCATGGCCCGGTTAAAGATGGCGATGTTAGATGTTGGTGCCCGGCCGTAAAAGTAGTCAGCATCGATTCGGTGGCTTCTTTCGACCTTTCCGTTAAGCTCTTTGACCCCAGGAGGTATGAGCCTGTGCCGGATGTTTCTAGCCGCGCACCAGGTGTCCATCGGGTGTTCGCCTGTACCGTTGCCCATTAGGTGGTAAGTGAATTCCTGACCATTATCCGTTTGGATCGTAGCGATTGGGAAGGGGCAGGCCTTCACCAAATGGCCCAAGAAATCGATGGTCCAGACTGCGTTAAGCTCCTCGTAGGCGCGGGTAAAACGCCACCTGATGCACTCGTCCACAGCGACGTAAATGTACACGGTTTTACCGCCCACCAGCATCGGGGAGTACTTGACGTCAAGCTGGAGACGCTGCCCGGGGACCACTAATTCATAGCGACGGCGGTGCTTCTTAAGCTTGTAGCGGCGTTTTTTCACCGGAGGCAGCCGTTTATTGAGCACGTGGTAGATCGTTGCGCGACTAGGTGCCTGCAGGCCTTCGCGGCGCAGGAACTCCTTAATCATATCAGCTCCGTAGCCTTTACGATGGTAAACACCAATTCTGGTCTCAATGTACCCGTCAATCTTAAGCGGATTGGTCTTTGGCCTTCGGCTCTACTCCCGCAAGCTTTTGAGCTTAAAGTTCCCGGCCACCAGGCGTTTCCACCACTTGTAGGAAAAGCTTCGTCCGAACCCTAGCCTTCTACATGCCACTGCCACATTGCCGATTTTGAGTACATATAAAATCAGGTCTACTTTAACCCGAACTTCCCGATCTCTACTCCGTTTAAGCTGAGGCATTAACTTTTCCCTGACAATCTGATAGGTGTAATGATGGCTAGCCATGGAGCTGCTCCTACTGTTGAGAATTATTGCACTAATTCCTAATCAGTACCGTAGCAGCTCCTCAAAGCTCTTTCTACAAAGGAATTGAGCCATCGCACTGTGTGCGATGGCTCCTGCCGGTAGAAAAAGCAGGAGTCCGGATCGACAGGATTTGTCAAAAAATTAAGCAGCACACCATCTTTAACTCAAGGAGTTTTTTTGGTTAATTTTTGGATCGGTTTTTGCTTCCTCATCTCTAGGATCATTGTTTTAGGTATTTAACCTAGACTTTAATTTTGAAAAGTCTTCTAGACCACCATCCTTTGCTGGTCGCAGACTAACTCCCTATGTTTGGTTAACCACAAGTGACACTTATACCCGAGGTTCTGTTTAACATCAGCATTGAGGATCTCTTCAGTGATCCTCATGTCTGGCGGATATACAAACGGGCGAAGGTGGAAAACGTTGGCCAGTTTTTACGTTGCGAGATGCCAGCATTTCCAGGCTTTAAAAAAGCCGTGAGTGATGCGGCAAAATTATTCGTCGAAAATTGGGGAGTGCTGGCGCAATCTTTTGATTTGGACGACGGCGATCCCTCGGGCATCTGTGTAGCGCTATACCATTATCGACAAAAAGCGGGTATAGCATTGGCTGATTATGACGGCGGCAGGGGAAAGGATTCGAGGCATCACGATCTGCTGATGTCAGCCAGTTTATCAAAAATGGCAAGGCTGCTCGGGAATGGGGACAGCGAGCTACAAGTTTTGTCACCGGACTCGCAAATTGACTCCTTCTCTCACGAAGTTCAGAATTTACTCTTTAAGGTTGCACTGACCCTCCTTTCCATCAAGGTATGGAAGATTGAGGTTTGGGTAAAATTCATACCGACCAGAGTTTTCAACGCACGGATCCACGATCAGTTTTTCGAAGGCAACCTCACCACGATCATTCACAATATCGCGAACCATCAGGGGTGGGAGACGTTTGGCGATTTTGCCCGTGTCACCCCGGAGGACCGATTCTGGATTCGCGGTTTCGGGCCCTCATGCCTCGATGCCTTGCTATTGCGGGTCGTCGAGCTGGTCGCGACTCTGCCAGTTTCACAGACTATCGACAGCTTCCGTGACCGGTCATTCTTACAGATATTTGAAAACGAGTTGAGGGATAACATCCACTTGAAAGAGCGCTGGGTTAAGATCATAAGACTTCGAGCGGGCATGGACGACGGGATGGTGGCGTCCTACTCAATGATCGGCAAGCAATTAGACTTGTCGGGGGACCGAGTAAGCCAAATCGAACGCCAGGCTTGGAGGCGCATCAAGGCCAAAGAGCCTTGGAAATCCCTTACGGTCGGGCTTATCAATGGATTATTGAAAAACTTAATGGCATGGCCCACCCTAGAAATCCTCGAAG
The DNA here is from genome assembly GCA_041736175.1 of Oligoflexales bacterium. Taxonomy (GTDB): domain Bacteria; phylum Bdellovibrionota_B; class Oligoflexia; order Oligoflexales; family CAIYRB01; genus JBGSUI01. The sequence continues at coordinate 4,581 of JBGSUI010000077.1, forward strand.
ACGAAGAGCCATGGTTTCGTGGCGCGGCAGCATCGCCCGAGGTTTTCCGATACATCATCCAGTGGATTGGCAAAGGCGAAATAACGGTTATTAAAATCAACTCCGTCTATGTTTGTCGGCGACGACCGACCGCGGTCCAGGAACCGACGCTTGGATAGGAAGATATTGGTCAACCGACAAGTGGGCTTTTCACCTCAGTAAAGATTAGAGACTTTGCCTCCAGGTTTGGTAAAGCCATGAGTCGGATCACACTCTAGCTGGGACTCTGGGCCTGTCAAGGACCCTCAGGCGAAGGACCACCTTTAAGGCCCATGCGCCACCGAAAAGTCAATATTTTGGAGTGATTTTTAAACCTTTCGATGAATATAGCTGGGGCTAAACTTGCAGAGGGGCCCTAAGGAAGTCTTGCCGCTTGAGAGGATAGAAGTGCGTTGCATTTTATGCCAAAACGAGTAGCCTATCCATGCTCCTCAAGCTTTTGGATCGCAAATCAGATATTTGCGTCACTAAATTGAGGTAAATCGAATTTATTGTCGAAGCGGTAAACTCAAGGGCTCTGATATTTTTTTGTTTGAAAAAGGCGATAAAACGCCGGTCATCAGTATGTTTTAAGGGATCATCGTGTCCGTATATTTTCTCGATACCAAAAAGCACAAGGCCCCGCACGTACACGTTTCCTACCAAGGTAAAGAAGCAGTCATAGCTATTCCATCCGGCGAAGTTTTAGACGGCAAGATTAAAGCAAACAAACTTAAACTCGTGCAAGCCTGGGTTGAGATTCACCAAGAAGATTTGATGGCTGATTGGGAACTTGCTTCCAGAGGTGAGCAAGTTTTTAAAATTGAGCCATTGAGGTGACTAAATGAACCCAAGAGCAAACAGCGTAGAGGTACTTGATGGATTTCGCATCAAAGTGGGATTTCGCAACGGTGAGATCCGGATTTTTGACGTGACACCACTTCTGCAATACCCCGTTTACCAACCACTCAAAGATAGTTCTTATTTTGCAAGAGTCTTTGTCAGCCAGGGCATTGTTCAATGGCCCAACGAAGTCGATATCAGTCCGGACACTCTTTACATGGAAAGCCAATCAGTGGGTTGAGGCCCGCGCGGCTGTCCTTGTCTCGAACTTACGTGACAAATACTGGAGCCAACGGGTTTCTGCCAAAACCCATGGCCAAGGGGCAGCTCTTTAAACTCCTCCTCCGAACCATTCCGTGGTTATCACCTTTATGCCATCTACCGACAAGCGAGTCCTTTGGTTCACCACCTGCTCCCTATATAAAGGCAAAAGTGGTCCAGGTCCTTTTTTTAGCAGAATGGTTTCGTCTGCAGAATCTGTGAGTATGGTTTGGTATTCCTCCTGGGTGTTCTTCTTTGAGGAATATTGGTCAACCGGCAAGTGGGCAGCCAGCACTGAGGCCGCAAAAAGGTCACCTCAGGCGGCTGCTAGGTTGTACACAGGAGGGCAAAGGGTTCCAATGCTGAAGCCGAAAAATGATTGCCTAGATTTTAGACAGTGATTATGCTAGTATAGCGCCAAGAGGTAAGCGTGCAGCTTGCAACTCTTGAATTTGTAAAAGCTTTATGGCATCAAGTGAGTCCATGTTAATGTTTTTATTAAGAGAATCCGATACTATTATTGGTAATATTGAATAAGTTATGCCACCAAAGGTTCTACATGAATGAACGAAAAGCAAAAAAGCCACAAAATTTCACTGCTGAACAGAAAAAAGCAATTGATACCGTAGTTAAGGAATTGAAGCCACAAGTAGAACAGGGAAATAAGATTCAAGAGTTAAGAAGGGAACTGATAAAGAAAGGAGTGGTTTTAACTTGTGGATAAGTTGTGGAAGTCATTTTATGTACACACCGAAGATAATTCCCATATTTTACAGGGGGATTTGATATCAACTACCGCGTTAAATGATGCATTTGGCGGTAAGATCAAACGGGATGTATATCCTTATTTTTTTGCCAATTACCATATAGCAATCGTGGTCACCGCATCATGTGATCTTGCAAAAAAAACTATGGTGCATACACTTATTGGCTGTAGCGCCTCTAGATCCGATTCTTAAAGAGTCGCTAAAAAAGCACACTTTTGGAGAATTAGGAGTATTAAATGCAAAGCAGTTATCGGCTTTAAAAGATGAGTGGCGACGCATTACTGATGGTCAACATAAGTCACTTTTTTTCCTACCTAATCCAAAAATTGGCCAAATAGATTTTCCATTAATCGTAAAGTTAGATGTCGGAATTTCCCTGAGATATGATGAACATGTGCATTTTGCAAAATCTAAACTTGGTTTGCGACTTTGTGATATTCGCAGCGCAAAATTAGCTGAAAGCTATGGTAATAATTTTAATAGAATTGCACTTGATGATATTTCAAATATATTAGACGAACATGAGTATGGTAATTTTATAGATAAAATTTTAGGTCGTGGCGCGGTGACAATCTCAGATGCGAATTATGATGCGTCCCATTCTGAGTTATCAAAGCTCAAAAAGGCCAAATCTCAGGCTCTTGATGAAAGAATTAAACTTGCGTACAAGGAAATTGAAAAAAATAAAGATGCTAATAAAACAAAAGCTGAATTGACGCTCTTGGAAAATCTAACTAAAGTCTTAAAAAAACATAAATTGAACTAAGCGCGCTCGCGCGCAGTCCTATCCCGAGCTTCCGGGTAGATTGTAGCTTTCCTTACGGCATCATCTCGGCACATTTTATTCATTCCACAGTCTTTTGCAATTCAGAGTACATTTCAATATAGCCAATTTT
>JBGSUI010000088.1:0-23839 GCA_041736175.1 Oligoflexales bacterium
CAATATATCGAAGCACTGGGACTTTCGCCCGACGTCTACTGGAAGAGACTCCAGGCAGCCAAGGTCCTCGCCTATTTTCCCGCATTCGTGGAGCTATTCAAGACGGGACAGACCCACGTCTCACAACTTGCTATGATCTCGGGTAAAATCACCGCCGCAAATGCCGACCTTATTTTAGAGGGAATCAGAAATAAAACCAAAAGGGAGTGCGAGGCTTTTATATCGAGGGTCACTTTCGAGGGGACCCTGTTGCCAGGACAAGAGACCGTTCAAATCACACTGACTTTAACTTTAGAAGAAATGGCGCTGTTGGACCGTGCCCGCGAGGTAATGTCCCATGGGGGTCATGTACCAAAGAATGCCGAGGTAGTGATCAGTGCCTTAGGGGATCTCCTTGAACACCGTGATCCTTTGCGCAAGGCTGAAAGGGCTAAACAGAGACAACAAAAAAAGGACCAGGGGAAGAGCTCCGAGGAGCGTGTCGTCCCGGGACGAACGCCGACCGAGACAGTGGTCCCGGTAACATCGGTCCCGGATTCAGCGACTCCAGAGATAGCACCTTCTGGAAAAAAACACCGATCTGCAATTCCCATGGCCGTTCGCCACGAGGTGTGGTCCCGGGATGAAGGAAGATGTACTTGGATAGAAGTGGATGGGAATCGTTGCAAGGAAAAGTTTAACTTAGAACTCGACCACGTCCAGACGATGCACTGTCATGGGGGTACCCACGACGTAGAAAATCTTGCCCTTACCTGCCGGCGACACAATCAACTTTCGGCAAGGGAAAGGCTAGGGGAAGAGTTCTGGGAGAAAAAGAGACAGGAGTGGGACCTAACTCTCTAGAGGGCAAGTCGTCCCGGGGCGGACGACTCCGAGTGACTATTCATTGTCCCCTGGATTTCAGGTAACAAAAAGACTTGGCTCATATTCTGCCGCGATTCTGACCATCGAATAAAGTTGTCGTTATAATAGGCCATATATTGAACTAATAACTAGATATAAAATAGTTTAGTATGATTTTGCTCGCATTTGACTTCACCATCAAAATAGGTGAAAATCAATTATACGACTTTAATATTTTAACTTATTTTTCCACGACAACAGGGAGTTCCTGATGATGGGACGCAGAGCAATCATTGCGGGTCTCTGGGCATTTTTTGCCTGCGGTGTTTTGATAGGTAGAGCGAGTCCCGCAACTGCGGGCTCGTTTATAGAAAAGAGAGGGGATAAACTCTTTTATCAAAACAAAGAGTTTCGCTTTTTGTCCTTTGCAGCACCGACCCTCCATCAAAATGAGGATCAAATCGCTGATGATTTGAGCAATCGTTTTCCCAATCAATATGAAATACGCGATCTCTTGCTAAGTCTCAAACAAGCGGGGGGAACCGTCACCCGGACCTTTACCATATCCATTGCCCATCCCGACGATGGGTGGCCCGCCTATATCGAAGGACTGAGAACCTATAACACCCAAGCCTTTGCCACTCTGGACCTGGTCCTGGCCACAGCTAAGGAGCTAGGCATTTTTGTGATCATCCCTATCATCGATTCCCATAGTTTTAGGGGATGGCGGGGGATTCGCGAGTTTGCTGGTTTTCGGGGTAAGAGCATCCATGAATTTTGGACCGATCCCCTCGTCAAAAGCGACTTTCGGGACTTGATCTATGACTTGCTTCACCGGCGAAACTCCGTGACAGGACAACTCTACAAAGATGACCCAACGATCCTAGCGTGGCAACTGGGCAACGAACTCGATAGCTATATCTCCGACAATGGGTTGGCACACCGGGAACAGGAGCTGAGAGAAATCCTCACCGACTGGTCTATCGAAATGGCTCGGTGGATCAAGCGCCAGGACCCCCGTCACCTGGTGATGGAGGCCGGTGGCAATCGGTCCAGACTCATCGCTTGTCCCGAGATCGATATCATCAGCGATCACTACTATGCCTATTGGAACCAACGCTCCGGGAACTCGACGAATCTAGCTGCTATCAATCGCGAATCCAAAAACTACACCAGATCCTATGGTAAAGTGCTGATTGCCGACGAGTTTGGAATGGGTGATAGGGCAACCCTTACAAATCTTATGAATGAAATGATTGCCAACGGAACGTCGGGAGGACTCCTCTGGGGTATCAGACCCCATCACCGGCTTGGGGGCTTTTACCAACATAACGAGTCTGAGACGGTGTGGAATTCCTACCACTGGCCAGGATTTCGCGAAAACAAGGCTATGGAAGAAATCCCGATGCTTGAGACTCTAAGGTCCCTTGCCTACAGAATCAGAGGGCTGCCGGAACCACCGTTTCCAGTTCCCACACCAGAGCCTCTGTTGTTTAGTCTAAAACGCCCCGGTCACTTAAGGTGGCGTGGCTCGACGGGCGCAGAGTTTTACGAAGTCGAGCGGTCAGTTTCTGCCGAGGGTCCCTGGGAGGTGCTGGCTACAAATCTTACGGATGACGATTGGCCGCCCCCCTTTTTCAAAGATTTAAAGCCACCAAAAGGTGCTTTCTACCGGATGCGAGCCCGCAATAAGTCGGGATGGAGTTCCTACTCAAAAGTTCAGTCCTGGCCACTCCGGCAATCAAGATAAAGAGTCGCTCACGGGAGTTTCGCCCGTAAACTGCCTATGATTCCGAATCACCTGTTTAAACTCTAAGGCTTCCAAATCACCGAGCTCAGGTGGCACCTGGGCCGAACTCCGCTCCCAGCGGTCGAGCCAGGCCTTGGCTAGGAGATTTGGACTGGGTAAATGCTGCGAGAGGGAAGGGGTCATGGCCACCGTGGCCTCGGCCTGGGGGCCTTGGCCTTGGACCGGCCCCACGTAAAATCCTGAGGCCAACAGAGCAGCCCGGATGGCGGTCGAAGACGAATAGGTGATGACCTCGGTCGGGTGGTGGCCGCAGAGCTTAAAAAGGCTGTTAAAAGCCCCTACACTCCATAGTTCTGGATTTGTTTTGGTCGAAAAGGGGTCATAGAACACCAGGTCTGGGGTCGGTGCCTCCTGGGCTTTTTGTAAAAAATCCCCAAGGTGGAGTTGCCACGAGATATGACCAGCGGGGTGTTGCCAAGCTCCATCCTTTGCCAGCCGGATGGCGCTTTCATGGAGGAGATGGGTAAACTTGTCTTTATGTTTGAGTGCCAAGCGAAAACTATCCAGATCGTTTTCGAAGCTGACGATCTTAAACTTAAAGTGGGGGAGGCGACTGGCAAAACGCAGGGCTGCCATCCCGTTATGGCCTGCGCCAAGACCAACATCCCAGATCACCAGCTCTTTGCCAGCAGGTTGGGTCGCCAAAGCATTGAGAACCGCACTGCTTTTAATATAAAGTCCTTCCGCCTCAAGATTTGGGTCCAGAGATGGATGCATGGATTCTCCCGATTGGAGATCCACAACAAACCAGGGTTTGTCTTTATCGGCTTGATCCCCTTGATCCCCTTGTCCCCGCTGGCGGATGCCGTAGCGACCTAGGACAAGTCCGGAATCCCCTCCTAGTGGATCTTGTTTAGGGGAGCGATTGATCACCGATCCCCGGGATGATCGGTCTAAGAGGTCGCTGTCCTTGCGGTTGATCAGGGCCTTTTTTTCTAGGTAGTATTCATAAAAGGTGCCTGCGATAATATTCTGGCGCATCTGGGACATGAGCTGGTGGTAAAAATAAAAATTATGTTGGGCCAAGAGATGCCAACCTAGACCTTCCGAAGATTTGGTCAAATGGTGAAGATAGGCCCGGGTGTAGTGGGTGCAGGTGTAGCAAGAACACCCAACCTCCAGAGGGCTTTGGTCAAATTTATACACTCCGCGCCTAAGGCGCAAAATACCCTGGTGGGTAAAGGCAGTCCCCTGCTGGCCTAAAGCCGAAGGGATGATGCAGTCAAAGAGGTCGACCCCGCGGTGGACGGCCTCTAATAAGTCGATAGGCATCCCCACCCCCATAAGATAGCGGGGACGGTCGGCAGGTAGCAGCTGGGCTGTGATCTCTGTGAAGTGCTCCCGCTCTTCTTTGGACTCGCCGACCGCAAGGCCGCCGATGGCAAAACCATCAAAGTCTTGTGCGGTCAAGAAGTCCGCGCTGATCTTACGCAGGTCCTCATAACAAGCCCCTTGGACGATTCCGAAAAGAGCTTGGGGGCTGTCTCCCCTGGCCTTAAGGCTGCGCAGCGCCCAACGGTGGGTTAGCTCCATGGCCCGCGCCGACTCGCCGTGGGAGCTTGTGGACGGTACGCATTCGTCAAGGACCATCATGATATCGCTGTTGATAGCCCGTTGCATGGCGATGCTGTGCTCGGGGCTTAGGAGGATTTTTTGGCCATCTACGTAACTCCGAAATGACGCCCCTTCCTCGGAGATCCGCCGTTCTAGGGGGAGCGAAAAGATCTGAAATCCTCCCGAATCCGTAAGGACCGGACCATCCCAGCTCATAAAACGATGGATCCCACCAAAAGCTTTAAAAACCTCAGCACCGGGTCGTAGCATCAGATGGTAGGTGTTACCCAGGATAATCTGCGATCCCACGGCCTTTAACTCTTCGACCTTCATGCCTTTGACCGTGGCTTGGGTGCCTACGGGCATAAACACAGGGGTTTGAATCGACCCGTGAAGGGTCACGACCGTGGTGGCACGGGCATTGGATTGGGGTGTGGTTGCGTCGAGGGTAAAAGGCAGGCGTTGCATGAGCGGCTTTCTTAAATAAAAAATTTTTATATAACATGCTCTTGGGAAGCCATCAAGTCATCAGGGAAGGGGGCTTCCATGGGTTCGTCGATTTTAATGGGTTGCCTGATGCTGAGCTTGATCTCTCCGAGGGGCAGACCGATCAGACGGACTCCTTCGAGAAATTCATCGCTTGGCTCGATGGAGTGGGCCCGCATCAGCACTTCTGTGCCGTCGTAGTCGATGATCAGGGTGAGGGGGGTGTCTCCCTGTTGGTCTTTGACCAGAGCTTTAAGGGCTTTGGTCTCTTGTTGCCAATCTCTTTTTAGGGATTGGTCGAGGGAGGTTTCGATCCTGAGGGTGAGACCTGTGGCTCGTTCTTTGCGCACGGATTCGATGGGGAGTAGTTTTTCGATGCGAAACCGGACCGGCTCAGCAGCGTTGGGAGGTGGTCCACTGGGTTTTCCCGCAGCTCCTCCTCCACGGTTTACCTTGTAGGCCGACCCTAGGGCTAACACCACACTTTCGGCGGGGGGGAATTCCTTGGGGATTTCCTCTTGGAAGATCACGGCTTCGATAGCCGCTTTTTCGTCTTCAAGGCGGATGCTGGCCATGCGGGTGTTGTTTTTGGTAAGCCTTTCATTAACAGCGGAGAGGACGGCTACAATGGCCACTTGTTTACGTTCGGTGAGCTTGACCACCTGGTCGAGGGAGATATTGGCAAAAACCCGCCGGTCAAATCCATGGAATGTCATGGGATGCCCTGTCATATAGACCCCCAGAAGGGCTTTTTCTTTGCGCAACCAACTGGGACTGGGAGCTCCCACTTTTTCGTCTTGGGGGAGAAGGGGGCCCAAAAGGCTTTTTTCGTCGCTGGCGTCCGAAGACTCCCCCCTTTGGTTGCCGGAGGATCCTCCGTCGTGGGTCTCAGGTTCTACAGTGTCCAGGGCGTCGTCAAACAGGCTTTGTTGGCCGACGGCCTTGGCGCTATGGAAGGATTCCGAGAATTTGACGATCTTGCCTAAGTTGGACATGAGTTTAAGGCGGCTGATGCCGAAACAGTCCAACGCCCCCACCTGGGTCAGTAGTTCTAAGGTTTTTTTGCCCACCCGGTGCAGGTCTACCCGTCGCGCCAGGCTGTATAGGCCGGGGAAGGGACCATTTTTTTCCCGCTCTTGGACGAGAGGCTCCACGGACTGGGGGCCGATTCCCTTGACCGCCGATAGACCAAAAGATATTTGTTTATTGTCGGGGACCGTGAATTCAAGAAAGCTTGTGTTGATACAGGGAGGATGGACCGTGATCCGAAGCCGCTTGCACTCGTCGATATAGCGGACCACCTTGCTGGTTTTATCCAGATCACAGGTCATGATCGCTGCCATATACTCGGAGGGAAAATGGGTCTTGAGATAGGCGGTCTGGTAGCTGACAAGACCATAGGCTGCCGAGTGGCTTTTGTTAAACCCGTAGTTGGCAAACTCTGCCATCAGATCAAAAATCTGGCCCGCAAGTGTCGGGTCATGGCCGTTGGTTGCAGCACCATTGGCAAAGCGCTGTTTTTGTTTTTCCATCTCCGAGGTGATCTTCTTACCCATCGCCCGCCGCAGGAGATCGGCCTCGCCGAGTGTGTAGCTCGCCAGCTCACCGGCGATCTTCATCACTTGTTCTTGGTAGAGAATGATCCCGTAGGTCTCCTTGAGGATCGACTCCAGCTGGGGAAGCAGATATTGGATCTCAGCCCGCCCGTGTTTACGCTCGATAAAGTCATCCACCATTCCAGATCCAAGGGGACCAGGGCGAAACAGGGCAACCAGAGCGATCACATCCTCAAAACAATTAGGTTTGAGTTTGGTGACGAGGCTCCGCATCCCAGCACTCTCCAGCTGGAAAACACCGACCGTATGTCCTGCGCTGATATCCTGAAAGACCTTTTGGTCGTCTAAGGGGATAAGGTCGATATCGAAGTCCCGGTGGCCACGGGCATGGATGAGATGAACCGCTTTTTGGATCACCGTAAGGGTCTTAAGCCCCAGAAAGTCAAACTTAACCAGGCCGACCTTTTCGGCCATTTTCATCTCATACTGGGTGATCTGAGTCTCACCGGGAACCCCTGTGGTATAAACAGGGACATAGTCAGTCATGGGACCATCAGAGATGACGATCCCGGCAGCATGGACAGAGACGTGGCGTACGAGGCTCTCTAGGTTTTGGGCAAAGCGCAGGAGGTCGGCAATGGTGTCGTCACGCTTGGCCTCTTCGTTGATACGGGGTTCCTTTTTAAGGGCTTCTTCCAAAGTGATCCCAAGGTCATCTGGAATCAGTTTAGCGATGCGGTCGACCCGGCCATAGCCTAGTTCGAGCACGCGGCCCACGTCGCGGATGACAGCCTTAGCGTTCATTTTTCCGAAGGTCGTGATCTGGGCGACGGACGCTTCGCCGTATTTGGCCGTGACATACTGGATCACCTCGCCCCGGCGGTCTTGACAAAAATCCACATCAAAGTCAGGCATGGAGACCCGGTCAGGATTGAGAAAACGCTCGAAGAGGAGGTTGTAGGGAATCGGATCTAGATCGGTAATCCGTAGAGCGTAGGCCACGAGGGATCCGGCTCCAGAACCCCGACCAGGACCCACGGGGATGCCGTTTTTTTTGGCCCAGTTGATAAAATCCTGGACGATCAAAAAGTAGCTGGCAAACCCCATCTTACAGATCACGTCGAGTTCGTAGGCGAGGCGCTTGCGGTAGGAGGCGCGGCTCGCTTCGTCAAAAGTGGGCCCATAGACTTTGCTGAGGGTGATAAACCGTTCTTCGAGCATCTCCTCCGAAAGCCGTTTGATGGCCTCGTCGGGGGTTTCCTGCTGGCCGGTCTCAAATTTAGGGAGGTAATACTTATTAAACTCAAACTTCACATTGCAGGAGTCGACGATTTTTTGGATGTTTTCGAGAGCGCTCGGCCACGCTCCGTAAATCTGCTGCATCTCGTCGTTGTCAAAAAGGTGAAAGGCCGTGTTTTTACGTCGTCCCCTGATCTCACTCATGGTGAGGGAATGCTTGATGCCCAGTAGGATTCCGTGGGCAGCTCCATGGTCTTTATGGAGATAGTGGGCGTCCGCTGTGGCCACCAAGGGCAACCCATAATGGTCTGCGGCTGCCACCAGGTCAGGCAGAAGAACCATCTGCTCGGGGAGTTGGTTGTTGATCAGCTCCACATAAAAGTGGTCTTTACCAAACCGACGGAGCATGGTCGCCACATAGTCTTTTAGGGCCCTGGCCACGGCTTTGGTTTCGGGGACAGATATCTTTTCGGGGTCAAAGACCAAAGTGGTCCGAGCACCGGTGTAGTGGCGAAGGAGACGCACCAGATAACCCATTTCACCCATCTGGCAGCCTGATAGAGCGATAAGACTCTGCTCGCCCTCACCTTGACCATGCTCCAGATCCTGATCCGCCACGATGGGGATCACCTTTTCAGGGTGTTGGTTTAAACCCTTTTGGTAGCCACTGCTCACTAACTTAACGAGGTTTTTGTATCCAAGGAGATCTTTGGCGAGGAGGACCAAGTGGAAAGCATCGGTAGGGACTCTCAGCTCAGGGGGGAGGTTTTGGGGAAAGTCCTTATAGAGTTTGGACATCACCCTGAGGAAAGACTCCGTCCCCGGAGTCGGGCTATGGAAGATCTCACATCCTAGGATCGCTTTGATTCCCTTGTCCTTAGCGGCAAGATAAAGCTCGATGGCTCCAAACATTGCCCCATGGTCCGTCAGGGCCACGGCCTTATGACCCAGGGCCACGGCACGCTCCACCAGCTCAGGGATCCTGATGGCACCATCCAGGAGGGAGTATTCGCTATGCACATGGAGATGGGCTAGAGAGTGGGTCAATCCAAGGTCCTTTTGTGGGGTTTCATTCCCATTCGATCGTCGCCGGCGGTTTGGTGGTCACATCGTAGACCACGCGGTTGATCCCACTGACTTTATTTACGATCTCTGAGGCGACCAACGACAAGAAGTCCATAGGTAAGTCGCCGACACCGGCGGTCATTCCATCACTGCTTGTGACCGCGCGCAAGGCGAGAGTTTTTTGGTAGGTGCGATTGTCCCCCATGACCCCCACGGTTTGGACGGGGAGGAGCACACAAAAGGCCTGCCAGATTTTTTCGTAGAAGTGGTCGCGGCGCAGAGCGCTGATAAAGATATCATCTGCTTCCCTCAGCAGCTCAAGATCCTCGGGGGTGACCGGTCCGATGATGCGCACCGCTAGACCAGGCCCCGGGAAGGGGTGGCGATAGACCATTTCGTGGGGGAGCCCCAAGTCTTCCCCCAGCACACGGACTTCGTCCTTAAAGAGGAATCTGAGGGGTTCGATCAAGGGGAGTTTAAGGGTATCGGGGAGTCCACCCACGTTATGGTGGCTTTTGATAACCTTAGCACCTGCTCCGTGCCCGGCGGACTCGATCACATCGGGGTACAGGGTGCCTTGGCCTAGGTGAGAAAACCGGTGGTTGCAGGACGTCGCGTACCGCTGAAACTCTTCGATAAAGAGCCTTCCGATCACCTTGCGTTTGGTCTCGGGATCAAAGACCCCTCGGAGGTTATCCATAAAGAGCTGCACCGAGTTAAGGACCTCCACATGGACCAGGCCTAACTGGCGCAGGGTGTCAGACACCCAGGCCACTTCGTTTTTACGCATAAGCCCCGTATCACAAAAGACCGCCGTGACGCGCTCGGGTCCGAGGGCTCTTGCCAACAGGGCTGCGGTGACGGTCGAGTCAACTCCCCCTGAGCAAGCCACTAGGACATGCCCTTCGCCTACAGAGTTGCGGATCAAGCTAAGGGTTGATTCGAGACGAGACCCAGGATTCCAATTTTCAGGAGCCCTGCAGACATCTTTCACAAACCCCGTCAGCATCTCCGAGCCAAACTCGCTATGGTTGACTTCCGGATGGAACTGCAAACCGATGATAGGCTTAGAACGGTGGACGATCGCACCATGGACATGGCCCCTGGTTCGACCGACGCTGACAAAATCCTCAGGGAGCGTCTGGACGTCATCTCCATGGGACATCCACACGGTCTGTTGGGCGGGAAGCCCATAAAACATCCGGCCTCCAGGTCCTGGGATCTCAGGATCGAGGTCGATGGTTTCCCGGCCATACTCACGCCCCTTTCCTCCACGCAAGGACCCTCCAAAGGCGGTGACCAGGAGCTGCATCCCGTAACAGATTCCAAGGACTGGGACATCCTGCTGTAAAATCCACCCTGGCAACCCCCTTGACCCTACTTCGTAGACTGAATCTGGGCCTCCAGAGAGGATGATTCCATAAATGTGGAACTGTTTATGACTCTCTGGCAACGCAGCAAGACTGCCATCGATGACTTCGCTGTAAACACCCAACTCCCTAAGCCTGCGGGCAATCAAGAGAGTGTACTGGGAGCCATAATCCAGGATTAAAAAACCACTGTTGACAGGACGGGTCGCCAGTTGATGCGTCATAAGGGTGCCACCATAGAAAAAGGGAGTCGGTCAAAAGGAAACGAGAGTTTAATTATCGATCCGGTAATTGGGGGCTTCACGGGTGATATAGACGTCATGGACATGGCTTTCCTTCAGTCCGGCATTGGTGATCCTGCGGAACACCGCCCGTTCCTGAAGACTGGTGATCGTGTCGGCCCCGATATAGCCCATGGCGGACCTAACGCCACCCATGAGTTGGTAGAGGACGTTGGCTAAGGGACCTTTATAGGCCACCCGACCCTCGATCCCCTCTGGGACCAACTTTCCAAGATCTTCGATATCACCCTGGAAATAACGATCTTTACTCCCATGCTGCATGGCTCCCAAGCTACCCATCCCGCGGTACATTTTGTAGCTTTTGCCCTGATAGATCACCAGCTCCCCTGGAGATTCGTCCGTACCGGCAAACATACTGCCGATCATCACCGTGTCAGCCCCCCCGGCAAGGGCTTTCACCACATCACCGCTAAACTTGACCCCACCATCCGCGATGATCGGTACGCCGGTTCCTGCTGCCGCGGCTGCACACTCCATAACAGCGGAAAGTTGGGGGACACCCACGCCGGTTACAATCCGCGTCGTGCAGATGGATCCTGGCCCGACGCCGACCTTGACGCCATCACATCCAGCCTGGATGAGAGCCCGTGTCGCTTCGGGCGTGGCTACATTGCCTGCCACGATCTCAAAGGTAAACTGGGAAAACTGGTTTTTAATCCGCTGTACGGCATCGATCACCCCTTGGCTATGGCCATGGGCCGTGTCGACAATCAGGACGTCCACCCCTGCTTCCAGGAGGGATTGAGTCCGATCGAGGTAATCCCCACCCGCACCGATGGCGGCTCCCACCAAAAGTCGACCTTGTGGATCCTTGCTGGCATTGGGAAACCGCTGGGATTTGACGATGTCTTTGATGGTATAGAGCCCAATCAGGGTCTTGCCGTCGTCATCCAGCACCGGCAGTTTTTCGATCCGGTGGCGATGGAGGATTTCAATGGCCTCTTCGCTGCTGATGCCTTTACGGCAGGTGATGACCTCGGCCGTCATCACTTCGTGGACGGGCCTTTGGGGGTTGCGCTCAAAGCGAATATCCCGTCCGGTGACGATGCCCACCAAGGCACCTCGGGAGACGACGGGAAGTCCGGAGATATTGTAGCGGGCCATAATCGATAGGATATCTCCGACCGTCTGGTCGGGGCCCACTGTCACCGGGTCGGTGACCATTCCCGCTTCGCTTTTTTTAACCTGGTGGACTCTCGCCGCTTGGGCATCGATGGACAGGTTTTTGTGGATGATCCCGATGCCTCCAGCCTGGGCCATCACGATGGCCGTCGCGGCCTCCGTGACAGTGTCCATGGCGGCTGAAACTAAGGGGATTTTAAGCCGGATATGCTTGGTGAATTGGGTTTCTAGATTGGTTTCCCCAGGGAGCACCTTAGAGTGCTGGGGCACCAGGAGTACATCGTCGTAGGTCAAGGCTTCGAGGATCACACGACTCGTGTAAGGAGTGGATGGGACCGAGTTTGGGGGGGGGACCTGCATAGCGCCTCCATGGTTGGTGGCTGCCCATACTACCTGACAAACCCCAAGAGTCAACCTACTTGGGGCGTGCTCTGAAACTTCTCAAGGGATTCCACCGCTGGCGCCATTAAGTCGCCACGATTTTTATCGATTTTAGCCGGTCTGTACACATGAAGAGAGACCTTAGCTGATTTTCAGGTCCAAACTCCTTTCTCGATTTCAAAAGACAAAAGAGCTCCGATTCTATTTTTTGATGAGACTGTGTTTTTGGGTTTTGAATGTTACCCACTCGCTATCTATATACTCGCACCATCCTCTACGACCTTTAGGGGAAAGCTCGTAGAGAATGTTTTTTCCTATCACGAAATTATGGTATTCATCTGATCGATCGGCATTAAGAACTCGTGCAAAGGAGCGGTCTAGGCAGGTGCCAAAGGATTGGTATTGAGATGCCTTGAGTTCATGTTCGCAGCAAAGACTCAAGTGAGGTAAGAGATTGATCGTAGGGAACCTTGATGTCTTATGGCGATAGGTATCTGGAAAATCGTAGGTACTTGTTGTTAGAACACTGATGATGAAGAATCTTGCATCTTCCATGTTTTCGGTGGTGTCTTGGAGGTCTGGATGTGTTTGGATCTTATCGATCAGCTCTCCTAAAAGTG
Source organism: Oligoflexales bacterium (assembly GCA_041736175.1). Taxonomy (GTDB): domain Bacteria; phylum Bdellovibrionota_B; class Oligoflexia; order Oligoflexales; family CAIYRB01; genus JBGSUI01. The sequence goes on from JBGSUI010000088.1 coordinate 12,349, forward strand.
TTTCTGACGACTTCGTGGGCCCCTGAGGATTTCCAGGTGAACAGGGGTTGGTAGGTGTCTTGGATTTGGTAGCCAATCCTGACTCAGTAGGATTTTTGTTGGCGGTGCATGAGGGCAACAAAATAATCAATAATATCATATATTTTAACATCACGGATTGTTTCCTTATAGGGTGAAAGGTAAAAATTTATCATCTCTGGAAAATATTAATTCAAAAACTATGCCTAATCTGAACTGATCCAACCCAGGGCGTGCTGTGGTTGGTATGGTATTTGCTTCATATTGGAACAATCATGAACCCTAGCTAAACGGATGGTGTCCCCATGAAGTCTCCAATAATCCTGGTATGTTTCTGGTTACAGGCCTGTCACATAAACCACCCCGTGAATGAAAACCAGTCATCCGTCCAAAGTTTAGGTGCCCTAAAACGACTTGGGAGTCCGGGAAAAATGGTTTCGCTCATGGTCGGCCACCGAGAGTCTAGCCTGCTGGTCGAAAAATTAAGTCCAGTTGAGCGCGCCTCCCTGTTTGTGACCGCAGAAAACCGGGAGATACGAGAGCCTGGTGCCATAAATCCTATGAAGGTTCCCTACTATAAATTCCCATCTAGAGCGGGGGGCACGGCTATAGAAACCAAGGTGGAAATCCAAGGGTTTTCTGGTTCGAGCTCTTCGGCGCCCTTTGCACGCCGTCTTGCAAACGCCCACACGAAAGATCCCTGTGGTCCCCTTGGAATCGTTCCCTACCACCCTGATTCCAAAAAAAATCACCCTTTGATTGAAAAGCTAAGAAGCAAAGGTGCTCCCTCGGGGACTTTGACCCTAGATGCTTTTCACTCCATGTCCAGGTCGCTTATGATCGTCAATGAGCGCGATAAGACTCTACCCACACTGTTTAGTCTTAAGATGGGCACTGATACAGTTAACGGGCGGCCTGAAGATCGTAAGCTCTTTGGACTCCAAGAGGAGGTGGCCGAAGTCAATGAGTTGACCCATAAGACTTCGATCCCCCGTTTGATGCAGGATTTTGGGATCACCTATATTATGGATGCAGTGGGTGTAAATATCCACGAAAAGGGTGCGGATCCCACTGATGACGCCAAAAACTACGGTTACATCATCCGTGACTACTCAGAGATGCTCCGTGATAAAAATTACATCTACCTACCCATGGATGTTTTTAAAGGACGTGTCACGGGAGGCCAAAGTGGGGATTTTACCTGGCGCCTTGACGACCAGGTAGAGCTCAAGATTCCACCGACCCACCTACAGCGTTATGTCAACGATCTTGCCTATGAAACAGGTAAATTTAAAGGTATTTATCTTGCCAACGGAGCGGGTCATGACTCCTTTCACGGCCAAAATGTCCTGGTGGGGATTCCACTGGATCCTGCAAATCATGCCAAATTGGGGTTTAGAGATGTGGGCGATAGTCATGACTTTTTGCCGAGGATCCAGAAAGGATCGGAAGACCTGGAGCTGCGGATTGCTGATCCTAACTGGTGCATGGTCCTGCGAGGTTGGAACGGCGTAAGACCTGACCAGTGTCTGGGTGAAGCTGAAAGGCAACAGTTTGCTGGATTTAAGCAGGTCGTCGAAAAAATTGGTTTTACGGCACGAGATGATCAAGGATTTAGCCGGCTGACCACTATCACTGATGTTTACCAGTGGGCTGAATCTAAAAGCCACTGGAAAACTCTGGTATCGATGATCGAATCGGTGCGGAGTGTTTCCTCCTTTAAGCACCAGACGACAGCTGCTACCAAATCACCCGCAAGGATGGTCTGTCCCATAGCACCTAGACAGGCTATGCGCGCCTGTATGCTCAGGACCAGCCCGTAACGAGCAGCTTTTCTAGGGCTCGGTGCAGTACCCTAAAATGTTGACAATCCTATTCACTTGAGTGTAACCATTCAAAAGTTCAGTTGTGCTCAATTGAGCTTTAAAAAAGATCTTTCAAGGAGGAAAGGCCATGAAAGTTTCCATTGGACATGCTGCTATGACTGTTGGTGTCTCAGTAACCACCCTAAGACGATGGGAAAAATCAGGTAAATTCTGCATTATAGGATCATTCCGATCAGTCTTTTCATTTGATGATAGATCGCTAAAATCACGTACAGTAACCGATTCTAGGGGACTCTCTACTATTGGTCTTGAGACTTCATTTGTCGAAGATTGCACTTATAATCGTCAAATCTAACATTTAAATCTATCTTATTACTGGAGCACTAATGCTCCTCCTAGCGAGCAGCAATACCAAATATTTGTACGCTATCTGATCTCTAGCGTTCCAAATTTGATCAACTCGCCTAGGGGAGCAAGTCGTCTAGGAGGTGTTTTTCCTGAACAAACAATTCCGTCCGCCGAAAGATTGTCAGGATTTCACTGGTTTTTTTTTCAACTTCCAGAAATAACGACACGAGGTCTTCCTCGACATATTCGTGAGCGATTGCATTTCGGAGTTCCCGTATCAACCTCATCTCTTTTGCCTCACAAAGACCACGCTTTTCGGCACGTTGGATGACATCGATCAGTGAACCAGAAGACTCAAGCATGACCTTATCAATAAGGCGAAATAGTTTTTGCAATACAAGATCAGCGAGGCGGGCAAATCGACTGGTGAGATTCTCAAAATCGTCAAAGACCTCATCTGCCAGGGGACTGGCTTTTGGAAGGGACTGGCAACGCATTTGCGAGCGTTCCAACCAACGGGCAGCTTTCTTACTCGACTCTAGATATTTTTTAAGGAGAGCTTGCGTCTCGTTCATAGCGGGACCACCTGCTTTGCGATTATTTGTACAAAAGGATCTGTATCAAGGTGACGATCTCGCGTGAGCACCAGGTCGATCTTCTGCTCACCTATAATAGCTTTAATAGCTGCAAGAATCTCAAGTTTTTCCGCAAATCCGATGGATTGAGATTCCACCAAAATGTCGATATCCCCACCTTTAGCAGTGTCATCAACCCTTGATCCAAAAAGGAAAACACCCGCTTTGGAATCGATCCTGTGAACTTCCTCACAGATGACTTGGCGATCTTTGGGGTCTATACGCATTGTAGAAGGCACTCCCATTAAAAGGTCATCCGATCAAACCCCAACTTAGTACAAAACGTCAACATTCATTGTGGTCGAATTTGGGCTACCGAACAATTTTTTTAGGATTTACCTTTCCACTTTTGTCCGACAACGAACCAAGGCCGTATCGAGAAATCCCCGGGTGGTAGGCGATTTAAACACGAGGCCTTCAACATTGGGTTTAGGATCTTCTAGCACCTTGAGGCATTCGTGAAGGGTGATGAGGGGTTTTAAGGTAACGATTTTCGGGGAGCCAAATACTTGTGGGAGCAGCTGAAAGCGTTCTTGGTAGGAAAACCGATCCAGCAATTCTCCCTCCTGCTTTAAAAAATCAAATACAAAGATCTCATCGGTCGATTTAAGCCATTCAGCATCAAGGACATTCCAGTCTGACTGAGGTCGAAAAATCCTCAACAGGTCCTCGGATAGAGTCAGAGGAAGCTCTTTACGGTGCTTTTGCCCTTGGCGGTTATAGACCACGATCATTTGTGATGGCCCAGGGGGAATATGAATTTGGGCTCGGTGACCATGAATCTTCAGTTGTCCCCACCAGCCTGCATCTAAGATTTTTTTAACGGCTTCCCTTGTGGGAGCAATGGAAGCTTTAGGATGCATAGCCTTAAGAAACCGGGGACCTACCATATGTCGAGTCCTCTGGGTAAAAATCGTGGGTTCAAAGACTCCTGGGAACATGGTCTTCCTCGATAGGGGATCAGTCGGATTTGCCTAACCTAAGGCAAGGGACGGCCTGATCTTACTCGATAACCATTGCTATTCCTAGAGAACCTGTAGACCATATATTTGAATGGTTTATGGTCCTCAGAGTTCCGATTTTGGTCAGGTCACCTTGGGGAGCTTGTGTCTCGTTCAAGGCGGCACCACCTACTTTGCGACCTGACTACCGAACATATTGCCTGATTTTAAGATGGCTCAGGATCTCACGGAGTTCCTCTTTATTTTTAACATGCCGACGGGCTGCTTCGATAGAGCCTTTTTTGGCCTTAAGAGACATGGGTTTAAAGAGGTTTTCAAGGATTTCGGGCTCTAGGGTCTCTAACGCCGCCACCACCGCCTCGTAGTTAGCCTCCAGGACAGACTCGTTAAACCTGATGCTGCCATAGTCCCTGACGATCAGCTCTTCTGCGGCTTGTTTACCCCATTTAGACGTAAACTCTTCGACGTCTTCTTCACTCAGGCCAGAACCTGCATCTTGGACGACAAACATAGTCATGCTTTCGTTGCCTTGAATTTTAAAACCACTCGACTCTCCCTGGAAAAGGCGGTGGGCAAACTGCGTCGTGGCGTAGTCTACGACGGTGTTTTTGTGCACGGTTGCTTCCCCTTCGTAGAATTTTGCTTGATCCTGGGCTGTCCTAAAAGCATCCACAGCTTCAGCGACCTCAGGGGGTGGCGTAAGGATATTATCCTGTTGTTTAATCGGAGCTGTCGACTTTTTGGTTTTAAAGGGACTTTTCTCAAGAGCAGAGATCTTTTCAGGTTCCGCTTTTGAAGTTGATTTTTTCTTAGTTTGAGCCATGGCCTACCTCCGACGTTTCTATCGGCTGAAAGGCTTAGAGTATTTATAAAAAAGGAAGACTGTCTAATTTATCTGCATTTATATTAATGTGTTACGATCTGCCTCACCAAGTCCTTTGAGAAAAATCAGCAAAACGGCACCCACCTTCCCCCTCCCTTGTGATTCCCCTGCTAAACGCTATACTGGAGTTGTTTTGATCATTTGATCGCAACTTCTCTTAAGCGCTTTTCTGAAGGAGTCCATACCATGCTAGACAAATTGTTAAGCACTTTTAATTTAGGGCCTATCCCCCTTAAAAACCGTGTTGTTATGGCCCCCATGACCCGGTCAAGGGCCTATCAAGGCGTCCCCACAGCCCTTATGGCAACCTACTATGGCCAACGAACCGAAGCGGGATTGATGATCACGGAAGGAACCGCTCCTTCTGCAAATGGTTTAGGATATGCCCGGATTCCGGGATGTTTTAATAAAGACCAAATTCATGGCTGGCAAGCTGTGACCAACGCGGTTCACAAAGAAGGCTCGCGAATTTTCTTGCAGATGATGCACTGTGGCCGCGTTTCCCATCCGGCTAACATGCTTCCGGGAGCTAAAATCCTGGCTCCCTCAGCGATTGGTCTTAAAGGCACCATGTACACCGACTCTCTTCAAAACCAACCTTATCCGCTACCAAAAGCCATGACAGAGGCTGATGTGATCGACACGATCCAGGAGTATGCCGACTCTGCATCCATGGCGGTCCAAGCGGGTTTTGATGGAGTAGAGCTCCATGCCGCTAATGGTTATTTGGTCGAACAGTTTATCAACCCAAGCGCAAACCAGCGCCAGGACCGGTGGGGAGGATCCATTGAAAATCGCTGCCGCTTTGCCTTAGAGGTTTGTTCCAAAGTGGCTAGCGCCGTGGGCAAAGCAAAAGTGGGTATCCGGATCTCTCCTTATGGGGTTTTTAATGACATGGCTCCCTACCCGGATATCGATGCAACATACGGATACCTTGTCAAAGAAATCAATAAACTCGGACTGGCTTATATACACATTGTAGATCACTCGTCTATGGGCTCACCGGCCGTGCCTTTGTCGATTAAACAGATGATACGGTCGGATTTTAAAGGAGCGCTGATCCTCTCGGGAGGCTATCATGCTGAACGAGCCGAAGCAGACCTCTCCCTCGGACTTGGCGATCTGGTCTCCTTTGGGAGACCTTTTATCTCCAATCCTAAGCTGGTCTCTAAATTTAAAACCAAGAGTCCCCTTAAGGACCCCGATTTCGCCACTTTTTATACACCTGGACCGAGCGGCTATACGGACTATACTTAACAGTTCCAAACCAGGCGACCGCCCTAGCGAATGTGTCCTTCGGTCATTAGATTCTGGTCCCATGACCCGAATTTCTTTGAGTCCGATGCACAGGCGGTCGTCCCTTCGCCCCGAATAGGGGGATCATATCCTTCCATAAATCACCATAGCGGACCAGGCGCTCAGGGACAGTGCCCATATGAAATTGGGAAACGTCAAGAGAGCTGGTCAGTTCCTCCCAATGGAGAGGAGTTGACACCAGAGCACCGGGACGAGGCCTGACCGAATAAACTGAGACCATCGTTTGGCCCTTTCGATTTTGCAGAAAATCCAGATAAACTTGGTTTTGTCTTTTGGCTGGTGACCGCTCGAGACTTGTGATTTTTGGTAGCTGGCGATGGACCTGGTGACTTACTTTTTCGGCAAATTTGCGGATATCATCGAAGGAGTGACCCGCAGAAATAGGAACATAAATATGCAGCCCGCGACCTCCCGAGGTTTTAAGGTAGGCTGGGGCTCGGAGCTGATCTAATACATGTTTAATAGCATGTGCTGTTAAAACCACGTCGGAAAAGGAAACGTGGCCTGGATCGAGATCGAACACGACATAGTCTGGCTCGTTGATCCGTTCCATTTGGGAAAGTCCCATATTGATTTCAATACAACCCATATTCACCAAAAAAATCAGGTCTTCTAACTTATTAACCAGGGCATAGGTGACGGTTTTACCGGACTGCCCCGAGGGTAAGGTGACGGTCTGAATCCACCCAGGGATGTGTCCGGTCACCTCCTTTTGAAAAAAGCTTTTTCCCTCGATCCCTTCGGGAAATCGATTGAGGGATTGGGGGCGGTTATGGAGATGGGGGAGCATAAAAGGGGCTACTGTGCGGTAGTAGGCTATAAGTGCACCTTTGGTGATACCTTCCTTGGGCCAGTAAATTCGATTTTGATTTGTCAATGCAAATTTATGCTTAACCGAAACATCACTCTGAGTCCCTTCTTCGAGTTTCGAGGATTCCTTGGGATGTGCTCCTCCAGAGTGCAGCAAATATTTGGTCCCTGGAGCAAATCGAAAGAGGTGTCCCTGGGTGGCTAGGATTTTGACCAAACAAGGACTCTCAAGGGGGATTTTTTCGAGGATGGTTAGGCGCGCTTTCAGTGGCAAAGACTCTAATTGGTAGCCTTTAAAATGCAGGATATCGTAGATATAAAAGTGATAACGAGGCATTTTAGCACCGAGGTTGTGCCCTAAAGGTCGGGGGTCGCCTTTGGAATCGACTGGTACAATATAGCCGCCTAACAAAAGGGGGCCACTTAACTTGGCAAATTTCACGATCTCACGATAAAGGCCTGGGAATTTTTTATCAAATCGAATCTGGTTTTTACCCGTTAAAAAACATTGGCCGTCGGCATAGGCGGCGACGCTCGCAAAGTAACCGCTAAAGACGGGTTGCACTAACCAATCTGCTCTAAGTCTCTCTGCTGGGACCCCTTTGTGGACGACCCAGGGGGTGGGCACGCTTATGGTTTGGAGCTCTTCCTGTACGAGGACATCCCGATAATCTTCGAGTATTTTGGCGATCCCAGATTGGATTTTGAATGGCAACCGTGCCGGTGGCTTTGCCTGGGAAGGTTCACCCTTGAGGTCTGATCTCCTCTCGTCGATCTCCGTGAGATTACGACCAGTTCGGACTGACCGGTCTAAGAGAGTGACATCCCGAGGGGAGGAGTGGCTATCGCGTTTTTTAAGGAGGAGCCAGTTTTTGCCATCCTGATTTTTGAGTTTTACCAGTGCAAACTCCCCTTTTAATTTTTTTCCCTCCAACACAAAAGTAATATGACCTTTTTCGTAGCCCTTTTGAATCTCTGCAGTCTCGGCTTTTTTGGAAGGAGTGGACCCTTTTTTAGCAAAATCTCGCGAACGAGGGTAGTAGGTCCCTTCGTCCCAGATCATGACGATCCCTGCGCCATAATTTCCTGGGGGAATCACCCCCTCGAAGTCATTATAATCCATGGGGTGGTCTTCCACCTCGACCGCAAGACGTCGTTCCATTGGGTCCAGGGAGGGACCTTTGGGAACCGCCCAGCTTTTCATTGTATAGTTGACCTCCAGTCTTAAGTCATAATGCAGACGGGTGGCACGATGGAGCTGGACCACAAACACAAGTTTGTCGCCCTTGGGCTTCTTGGACGCGACAACCCCTTTGGGCTCCGGAGTGGCCTTAAAATTCCGCTTTTTTTTGTATTCCCCGAGAGCCATAAATCAAATTCCTCAGCCGATCATTTGCGTCCGTCTTTTAACCAGATTCACGGGCGAGGTAGTTTTTGATGATCCCATAGGAGTAGTGGCTAGCCACATGGGTGACAAAAGTAGGAAAATCAACGGGTGCGCTGTGATCAGCCCGGTCTGAAATCGTCCTTACGATCGCAAAGGGGATATCATACTCATAACACACCTGGGCCACGGCTGCCCCCTCCATCTCCACACAGCGGACCAAGGGGAGGCGGGATGTAAGCTCTGCAAGTTGAGAATGATCAGCAAAAAACTTGTCCCCACTGGCGATAGCTCCCAGAATACCCCGAGGTTGTCGCAGCGTGATGCCGTGCCCTGCAGCCTCGGCGTGGACTTTAGGCCAGTCGTTCACAAAAAACTCCTGAACCCCCGCGAGGAGTTTTTGGGTCGATAAGGGACAGGTCTTAAAGCCTGAGAGTCCTAAGAGTGGGATCTCATGCTGTGCAAAAAAAGGTCGCCCATCCATATCGTGCTGGACCAGGTGGTCGCCTACCACCACATCTCCGATCGTAAGATCGGGGTGAGTAGACCCAGCTACACCTGTAAAAAGTATTTTATTGACTTTAAAACGGGTTACCAGGGTCGTGGCTGTCGTCGCCGCAGCTACTTTGCCCCACCGTGAAAAGACGCATACCACGGGGGTCCCCCAAAGGGTTCCCTCCATATAGACCCGCTGACCTAGATCTGTCGTTTGGATGCCCTTAATGTCTGGGATCAGTCGGCTGATCTCTTCGGGCATGGCTCCCATAATACCAAGAGTCATCCAAGATCCTTTCGTCAATAAGCCCCAAAAATCCTATAAACTTACGGAACCGACCCGAGGGTTTCTAACACTTCTGCCACATGGCCGTCGACTTTGACTTTAGGCCAAACTGCTGCAACGGTGCCCTGCCGGTCTAACAGAAAAGTGGTCCGTTGGATCCCCATGGACTTGCGGCCATACATGTTTTTTTCCACCCACACCCCAAAACTTTTAGCGACAGTGAGGTCGCTATCAATTCCAAGGGGAAAGGACAGGGAGTAGTTGTTGCGGAATTTTTGGTGGGAGGCCCCCGAATCAGCACTAACTCCTATGACGACCGCATCATGTCCAGCGATGACGCCGAGGTTTTCTTGAAACTCACAGGCCTGTCGGGTGCAGCCAGGGGTGTTGTCCTTAGGGTAAAAGTAGAGGATCACCCGTTGGCCTAAAAGGCTGTCCTTCGATACGGTTTCTCCCCGGTCAGTAAGTAAGGTGAACGCAGGTGCTGGATCGCCGACCTTAGGGAGGGAAGATGATTTTTGCACTTTGGCCTTTGTCGGAGTTTTAAGACTTTTAGCGGCTTTTTTTGGCGTTCCCACTTTCTTTTTAGTGGCCTTTTTCGTGGTCTTTTTTTTGCCGACAACCAAGGTTTTTTTCGTAGATTTTTGTTTGGTTTTGGCTTTTTTCAGGGCTACCGATGCTTTGGTTTTCTTTGCTTTCTTCTTGGCCACCTTGGTGTACCCTCCTGGGTCTTCACAGAGTCTTGGTTGTTCTGGTCCTGCACTAAAAATCTATCAAAGGTCTGAGGAACAATCTAGATCTGATTTACAAAATTTTGCAGCATAGTAAGCCCATGTTCCGTCAGGATGCTTTCGGGGTGAAACTGAACGCCTTCGATCGGAGCCTCTCTGTGGCGAACGCCCATGATAATCCCACCCGACTCCGGACTGGTCGCGGCGGTGATCTCCAGACAGTCGGGGAGGGTCTCGTGGTCGATCACCAGGGAGTGGTAGCGCGTGGCTTTAAGGGGAGAGGGAAGCCCTTTAAAAACCCCTTTTCCCCCACCTTGATGATGGTAGATTTGGGCGACCTTCCCATGAACGGGGAGGGGAGCGCGGATGATTTTGGCGCCAAAAGCTTGACCGATAGCCTGGTGGCCGAGGCATACCCCCAGGAGTGGTTTCTTGTGCACCTGACATGCACGGATCAGCTCCAGGCTGACTCCTGCCTGGTCTGGGGTGGATGGTCCGGGCGAAATCACAAACAGGTCTGTTTTGGGGTTGCTGACGAGATCGTCCACAGATGCGCCATCGTTGCGGATCACCTTTACGTGGGTGCCGAGGGTTTGGAAGTATTGGACGAGGTTGTAGGTAAAGGAATCATAGTTGTCGATCATGACGAGGTTGATATTTTGAGCCATGATGAGGGGTCTCCTGTGGGAATGACTTAAGTCTGATGCTGATGGTCTCGAACCTCTTTAATGAGTCCCTCCAAAGCCTATTCGAAACTCTCGGTGACAAAGATTTCCCCTCCATAGGCACGTTGCTCTTCCAAAATCTGCTGTGGATAGCCTAGGGGGTTTCATGAATGCGCCTCCTTGATCTGCCACACTAAGCCATCGGGGGAGCTATGGCAACCTGGTGCGGGGAAGATGGGGCTCGAAGCGGCATGAGTATACCCCCGGCATCCAGCCTTTGGGGTTCCTATTCTTAAATGGTGCTTAGATGAAAGTGGAAAAGTTTGGTCCACGTCTTAGGGTCTTGACCCACAATGGTCGAGTCCAGCCGCTCACATCCCCCACACCGTAATGGCACAGCCTTCGTAGGAATGCTCCTCCCGGTAGACCTTTTCGTCCCAGGGCACCTCCTGATCCCGGTTGAAAATCAAAAGATGGCCGGCTTTCAGTCCGACCTGATCCAAATACCTTTTGATTTGCTCTAGACCCTTGGACAGGGTCTTCTCTTTGCTGCCATAAAGGATTTTAAGCTCAAACACCGCTTTTTGGACAAGGCTCCGCTGAGTCGTCCCACTGGATATTTTGGCTTCTGGACCATAGGGCCAGGTGAGCAGGATATCCGTGCGCCCCCGACCGAGGCCGTATTCCCGGTCGATGCGCCCCCCACCGTTGACGACTCGCTGCAAATAGGCTTGTAGGAGGAGTTGGGGGCCTGCTTCGTGATATTGGTCAAAGCGTTGGATCCAAGTCTCGCTATTTTCTCTAAAAAACTGCTGAAAGTCTTGGAGCAGTTTTTCTACAGCAATCGAGCCATCAGGATTGATGTACCACTGTCTGGTGATTCGAGGTTCTAGATTGAGTTGGGTCATCCAGGAGAGCTCTCTGGGGATGACCTCTTGATAAATAGGGTTAGCGATTTTGAGCCCTTCAGAGGTTCGTATCACAAGTCCCAGGTCAATGGCATAGGAGACGTGATCGGGATTGAGTGCATTAATATCCTCGCCGAGCAGAATGGGTCCAACGATGGCTTGAACCCTTGGCTCTTTGAGCTTATCTCCTAGCTGATCCAGATGGGTCACACGCCGCAGGATC
>JBGSUI010000128.1:0-2181 GCA_041736175.1 Oligoflexales bacterium
ATGAAATTAGTTAAAAAAATCAGAGAGATAGAGGACGAATTTTGGGAAAATGAGTCTAAAATTGATGAGATTGAATAAAAACTTTCATTATACCACGGAAAAAACTAAAATCTATCTTTTCATGTGCGTAGACCTATAGTAGATTGATGGTTTTACTTTGCACCCCTGTACTCCTAGTTGCGACGAGTAGTTGTAAAATCCTAGGTAGTCAAAGTACAGTTAAGTCAGCTGAGTCTGTCACCTCCTCTAGCGACAGTGCAGTCAAACAACATCGCGGAGGAAAAATTTGCTCTCGGTTAGAGGAAAGATGCCTGGGGGTGTATAGAGAAGAAAGTGGTGATGAATTTTTTGAAAGTCCGCCCTACAATTTGAATACACGTGGTCCTGGCTATTTTGATGTCTATTTATTGAATGGTGGAGTTCAAATATTGGTTAGTGGACTGTGTTTAACGGAAAAAGGGTATCAGCAGGCTCCAATACTTGAGCCTTGCACTGCTGAGAAATCAGAATCGCAGACGTTTCGGTGGGATTTTGGTGAAAATGGTAAGCCTGGGTATATCAAACCGCTAAAATCGGAGCTCTGCCTGGACCTTAATGGAGACAGTTTTATGTTCTATAACTGCAAATCGAATTCTATATATGCAAAAAATCAGCAATTCTACATGATTGATCAGAAGTGATTATCCTTTGCATCGAGACATCCAGTTTCATTCCAAATGAGACACAAACGACCTAAAAAAGGCGCGGCTGATTTTTCAGTCGCGCCACCCAATATGACCACTTTTTCTTAGATTCTTGCCTTGAGTCCAGTATGTAGTCTGACAGCAAGGGGCATCCATAGTATTCCGATCCATTATGCTCTATGGAAACATCGATCCAGTAGGGCCCGACAAGCACTTGTAAGCCAGTGCCGCTAGCCAGCTCCTGGTCATTGAGCGCCCATCGGTCCATCGGGGAAATGGTGGAGGAAGGAGACACCATGAACAAAAAACACGTCCTTTTAGCAGGTATTATCGCTGGAGGAGCTCTCGGGATCGTCTCTGCTGTCATTGGAGATCCTCCGAGACTTTAGAAGCCTCCAGGCACCAGCGTACTGCTTATGGTAAGGGCGGCTATTTCCCAAATACAGCGATTTATCGGGCGGGAGTCGCCCTAGGCAGCGATTTTATATGCTATAATATATACAAAGCATCGTCGGTGGTGCGAACCTATAGGCTTCAAGATATAAAATACAAGAAATCCTTATGCTCAAGCTAACTTTACAGCTTCACGAAAACATCCAGGGCTGGCTCGACGCTGGTGAGGTGACGTTTCACTCTAAAAATGATGTGGTTATCGAATATGACTTAGACTATTCCAGTCCACGGATAGGTCAAGGTGGTTATCATGCCTTTTCGGTGCTTTTCCCGGTAGATATAGCTCCCTATCGAGGGCCTATTCCGGGATATTTAGTGGATTTAATCCCCCAGGGCCAGGCGCTAAAGCGGCTGCTCAGTCGTCATGGGATTGCGTTCGAAGATGATTATCCTGCGATTTTGGCGAATGTCCCGCTTTCGTCGCCGGGAAATCTGCGTGTGAAAGAGCCCTGGGCAATGATCGAGGCCCAGAGACCTACCTACAACCATCGAGGGTTTTCTAAAGCCGAGATCGTGAGTGCCAAAGAAGATTTTGTGGAATATATGGAAAAACATGGGGCGCCCGTTGGCGGGACCAGCGGAGCCGCGGGACTCGAAGCTGCTCATAAAAATCTGGATTTATCTTGACAAACCTATGCCATTTGCATAGGTTCAGTCTCATGAAACTTAAGCTCACAGAAGCAGCAAAACATATTGGCGTCCACCCAGATACCCTTAGGCGCTGGGCCAATGACGGAAAAGTCAAGATAGCCGGAAAGACGCCCGGTGGCCAAAGACTTTTTGATCTGTCTGAAATTTCGGCCATGATAACGTCGCCTACGAAAAGACCTCTGCAGGTCAAGCCGATAAAGCCTACGATCGCTTATGCAAGAGTCAGTTCATATGTCCAAAAAAAAGATCTTGAGAGACAAGTTGAACAGCTTTCACTTTTTTGTTCGGCAAATGGATGGGAACATAGGATTATCGAGGACCTTGGTTCAGGTATGAACTACAACAAAAAAGGACTAAAGACCCTTATTAAGTCCCTCTGCAATCAGGAAGTCGG
>JBGSUI010000139.1:0-12570 GCA_041736175.1 Oligoflexales bacterium
CTAAAAGACATAACCAACCTCATCTGAAGATGGTCAATGAATTTTTAGCAACGAGCGTCGCTTATCTTTTTCCATTGACCGTTCATACAAGACTTCGTTCGGCATCTGTAGGGAGATCTTTAATCAAAAATAATTTATATCTATATTATGTTTGATTATAGTCTCTTACTAGGTCTCGCTCCCATGCCATTGGAGCCAAAAAATTCACCTATTTGTGCAAAACCACCAGAATCTATGAATTATAAAGTTATTTTACCAGGTTGCGCAGGCTTCCCACGCAACAAATAAAAATCATTGATATTTTTAGGTCATTACAGATTTCCAAAAGATGCGACCCATGCTTCATTGATCATCGAAACAATGGCTCCGCCGGTGCAAGCGTTAGGATGCTCGTTTAGGCATCTGTTCGTCATCAAAGACTTCGGTAAACATCTCATCGACCGAGGTATGTTTCGTGGGCGGTGTGGCTCCACCGAGTGCTGGCTTCCGCCCCAGCTTATGGGCGACTGCTGCGGCGTTTTGTTTAGCCTTAATATAGTCAGGGTCTCGTTTGAAAGCGGTTTCAAAACACTCAAGAGCATTCTCAAAATCACTCTGTTTATACTGGGCAATCCCTAGATTATAGAGCAACCTTGCGACGATACGTCCTTGGGTGCCCGCAGCGCCGATAGCTGCCTTATAGAGGCTCTTCCCCTGGTCAAACCGGTTTTGCCGTATGGATAGGATTGCCGAGTTATTAAACAAAGAAGCCATCTCCCTTGGGGTGGAGATCTGACGCATCAGACTGAGGGCCTCGTTGACATCCCCTTCTAGGAGTCTGCACTGAGCACGCCCTAGATTGGCGGCTTTGTTGTCCTGATCCAGGGACAACACTTCGTCAAAAGTGGACAGCGCCTCCTTGATTCGATCTGCTTGGATAAAAGCTCGTCCGAGGTCGACGAGTCGCTCGACATTAAAGGGATTGATGATTTTAGTTGCCGTTAACACCGAAGCTGCTTCTTCAAACTGACCTTCATGCATCAGGCACCGGGCCTTGAGATGTTGGATTCTAAGGTTGTTTTGGTCGATGGCTAAAAGCATATCGACGAGGGCAGAAGCCTTATCCCAGGATTCATCTTGAATATAGTGTTCGGTCAATTCACACCCAACCCAGCTGTTTCCAGGAAAACGCGTCATCAGCTCGGCTAGGATTTGGCCTGCAGATTGAAAGTTGCCTCGTGACCTGGCCTCGGCCACGCGGGATAGCTGGACCCTAAGACTTTGCTCTTCAGATTCTTCCGCCATGATGGCGTCCATATGGGTCTGGATCGCTCCCCGTGAGATTTCCCCGGTATGGATACGGGACACATGGTACTCCGTGGCTATCGCCACGAGCTGGATATTCACTTCATGGGCGATTAAAAAGATGGGACGAGTGTCGCAGCTAAAGGCCCCTTGGGCCGCACCTAGGATTTGGCTAAGCTGGCGGCCGCCGAGATCCCAATCAACCACGAGGAGTGCTCGCGGGTACCGGCCTAAGTGTTCGAGACAGGATGCAATATTTTCGACGTTATAAAGTGTAGGGATCCCCACTTGTTTGATTTCTTGCCGGATGACCGGTCTAATGGCCGATCTTTCGATAAAGACGATGGCTTCGTCGATAGGCTTTTTACTAGTTGATACCATTGGGGGTTTAGACTGGATTTGGGCCATGGAGTCCTACTGGATCTATTTGTATTTTTCTCTATATAGAAAACATTTAGGTACCTGATACCCTATCGGATCCCAGGTGCCTAAAGATGAGAATGGATGCAACAAAAACAAAATATTTGTATTTGTAAAACCCAAATATCTACCCTAGAACCTTATCCTATCAACACCTTTAAAAACATTCTATTCGCGAATAATCCCACTCATTGTAAAGTAAGAAGGGTAGATAAAACTCTGGCCTATGGATCCCGTGGCAATCCCCGAATCGGTTTTGATGGCGCATTTTGTGATTTTGATGGTGATAGTTGCATACTGGCTGCAAGACTGGGTGCCATGAGGCAGGCAGGTGGGGATGACAAAGCTTCGCCGGCTGCGCCACTAAAATTCCACGAGATTACAGGATTTTTCTCAAATTAAAAAATAACATTGAAGTTAACTTAACTTTTATGTTAAAATTCCGATAAGGCTCAGGGGAGGAGTGCGAAAAATGTCGATTCCAGATCAATTCACTCACCAAGGCGTTCTTAAAAGCGGAACCTATGATGCGACATTCGCTGAAATTCGTTCCAGCATCTTGGTAACAGGTAATGGTTCCTCAACTTGGGACTCTGCATGGCGAAAAAAACTTCTCGATAACGCCGAGATTTTGACCAAAGAGCTTTGGGCAATTGGCATTCAAAGTGTTTTTTTGGACGGCTCTTTCGTAGAGGATAAAGATCGGCCTAATGATATCGATGGTTACTTCGACACTGGACTAAGGTCGACGAGCCATGATTTACCAAAATTCGCAGCTATGATCCAAAACCTAAACTTGGCAAATCCCCACAAAATATGGACCTGGGATCCATCAAAGAGAGTCAGCGTTTCCGGCTTTGCGAAAATGCAGCTACCAATGTGGGTACGGTATCGAGTCGAGCTTTATCCCCACCTTGGACAAATGTCAGGCATTAAAGATTCCCTGGGTAACGATCTGACTTTCCCCTCGGCATTCCGTCAATGCCGCTCATCTGGATTAGCAAAAGGCATCATAAAAGTGGTTCCAGGAGGACAATCACATGATCAAAACTGAATCTGAATACAAAAGGGCTGTCGAGAAAGTACGAGAAGAGCGCCAGCGTACCGAAGCTGAACAAATTCGGTTAAAAAAAGAGGGTGTACCCGATGATTTGATCTCCTTAGCAATTGGTCCTCTAGCTTCATTTACAATGCAGCTTGAAGAAGAAATCAGTTTCTATGAGGGAATTAAACAGGGGGTATTTCCTGAGGTACACAACTTATCTGGTCTTGGGCGGATCCTGGTTGCTCTTCGCATTAACAAGAATATTCCGCAAAAAGAACTCGCAAAAAAGCTCGGGGTCTCTGAAGCACAGGTCTCCCGTGACGAAAGAAACGAATATTTTGGAGCTTCCATCGAAAAGATTAAAGCGGTATTGGATGCTCTTGAGGGAAACCTCATTTCAGAAATAGATATGCGGGTTCAAGCTTAGTAAAAGCCCATGGCCAAGCGCTTAAACTTTTTTTAAATGGCGCTCACCAATTTTTCACCAATAACCCAGAATGTGGTTATGGTTAGTTACATTGGTCAATTTCTGACAACGTTCCAATGATTAGAAAGATTCGACTTCTAAGTGGTTCTCAAGTCTCAAAAACGTCCATTTACGAGACAACCCTGGAAGTTATACCCATAATGTAAAAAATACCTCATCTCACGTCTCATAATTTACTCTCTGTAACTAATCCTTTCAACACCTTAAAAAACATTCTATTCGCGAATAATCCCACTCATTGTAAAGTAAGAAGGGTAGATAAAACTCTGGCCTATGGATCCCGTGGCAATCCCCGAATCGGTTTTGATGGCGCATTTATTGACTTTGATGGTGATAGTTGCATACTGGCTGCAAGACTGGGTGCCATTAGGTAGGCAGGTGGGGATGACGATATCTCCCGATGCATCGATGTCTCCTTGGTAAAAATCCATCAAAGCCGTATAACTTCCCGTTCGGTACGCTAGATTGATCACATCATCTTTAGTCGCATTGAGCTCCCCCAGGGGCAGGTAGGTTTTCTGTAGGTCCAGGGGAACAGCGACGAGTCCGCCGTTGCTATAACAAGAATCCAGACTGACCGACTTTACCGTCCCTTTAGAGAGGGAATCAAACTGCGAAAGCAGAGTCTCAAGGAATGCTTTAGGGCGGGAATGCCCGTAGTAAAGGACTCGGGTCGGGTCGCTGAGACCAGTGATCCCGTCGGTTTCGGAGACTTCGCTTGGGTATTTATAATCTAGGGTTACGTAGGGAGGGTCTTTTAAGCTGAATTCTTTACACAGGGCGGCATCACCATTGTAAGTTGTGGGTTTACCTGTCGCGCGGTCGTAGCTGCATTGAGTCCAGTCTGAGAGCTTGACGCCCGCTCCCGTATACATACTAAAAGCAGGGGCAATCGTCGGCCGGATAGGGTAGGTTTCATCGAGGTTTCGACCACCGCTCGTGTCCGTGATTTTAAGGGACACCTTGGCTGCACCCACATCTGTTGGGAGCTTTACAGGTGTTAAGGCATCACAATCACCATTGAGCCAGTTTTGTTCGATGGTGTAGAGTTCTCCGGCTGCACCAAAATATCCCTGGAAGAAATTTCTGGTATTTTCGTAGTGTTGCTCATCAGTAAGTCCACCGGTTTCTTTGAAAATTGCCGCGGGGATGGAGGTGAAGGATTTTAAACTCACAGTGCTCGTCACCCCTTCATAAACAGATGCAATGCTAATCGATGCCGATTTCAGGAGTTCTACTTTTTTATCAGCACCAACTTTTCCGTAAAAGACAAAAGGCTGTACAAAATAGCTTCCTGCAGGTGCTTTGACAGAAACACTGTTGGCTTTGTTAGTGTCATATTCGTGGCATTCCTGTGCAAAAACCACAATAGCTTTCAAAAACAAATCAGGGTATTTGGCGGTCTTATTGGAGTTTGTAAACCCGCTGCTGCTGGTCGCGCCGGACTCGGTAATCTCTTCTATGGCAAGATCCTTGGGAGCATTGGTTTTCACTCCAATCAGATAGTCTCCCGACTCAGGGATTTCTCCAGTGATTTTGATCTCCTGTTCCCCAGCTCGAAAGTAATCCAACTCGGAGCCATCAGGCTTTAAGATATTGACTTCAATAGGCGCATCTTTAGGAGGTGCCTCAGACTGGGTTGCAGCGTCTAAATTAAGACTCGCAGATTTGATCTTAAAGGCTGTTGCAAATTTTTGACCTCCGGTCACTTTGATTTTTTTCAAAAAAAGATCGCCTTTTTGTGCTTTGGAGGGTTGAGGGGAAGAGGTCGTGCCTCCTGATGCCGACGTCACACCGCCGGACTCTTCGGCAGCGGGGTCTTCAGTGTCACTTGTAGAGCTACCGCACCCGGTAGTAAGTAGTGGCAAAGCCAAAAGGCTCAGACTTAAGGTTTGGATGTTGAATAGATTTGATGTTTGTTTTGATCTCGGTTTCATGGGACGTTCTCCTTTGTTTTTTGCGTTTAACTCGCACCCATAAAACTAGCTTCGGAGTTTGCCGCCAAAACTAAAAATTTATAGTTGTTTAACTATAAATATTAACTAGTTATAAATTTTATATTTTGAGTGTTTTATGGGTTTGGCTAACCTTAACCTCTGGATTCCTAATAAAGTCGAACCTTTATGGGCTACTTCTAAACTAGTTCCTGCAAAGCCGTAAAGATGAGTTGTTCGTCAGGAGTCCACAGGTGGCAGCTATTTAATTTCTCTAAATATTCCCGCTCGCCACCGGAGATTTTATGGTCGGCCAAGAGTGTCGCTAACATATAGACCATTGTCGAAAATCGATTGGGTTCGGGAATGGTTCTAAAGAGGTCCGTAGCCTGCTTCTGACACAGGCTTTTAAACTGGGTCACTTCCTGTTGGGTCACCGCAAACCGCTTAAAAAACACCTGTAGAATTGACCTTTCACCTTGGGTGTATTTTTTATCAAAAATCAAAAGCGCGCTTGCCAAAAGTGCCAACATGGTCAGGATGACCGACCGATCCTTTCCAAGCCCCTCACCATAGAGGATAAGGGTTACTTCACGGCTGATCAGATTCAAATCGCGACGAAATTCATCACCATCCTGATTTTTTGCCGCAAAGGGCAGATGGAGTCGTAGGGCTTTTAAAAGCCGGCTTTGCTGTTCAAGGGTCCCCTGCCCACGGGAAAGAAGGGCTGCTGCATAGGCAAACTTAAAGAAGGTGAGGCGGGTGTTTTTTTCTGGGAGGACTTTATTCCATTGATACTGGCTCAGGTCTCCAAAGAGGAGGTTGCAAGCGCGCCTCACTTGAGGCATCGAACCTAAATCTTCCTCCTGTATATTTTGACCTTGGGTTTTCGAAAACCTTGGGTTTTGGCAATAGGGCAAATCCCGCTGGGCCGCGGATTTTAGGGACTCGCTGATAAAGTTTGCAATATGGGCGTTGATCGTCAGCCGCTCGTTAGGATGAACGTCCACCGCACCGAGCTTTCCTAATAAAACGGCTATGGGCCGGGGTAGGACTAGTTTTTGATCCCATGACATCTCAAGGATGGCCCAGAGAGTCAAGCTGAGGCGCAGTGGATAATCCCGAAAGTCCTCGTTGCAGCCCAGGTCCCCTTCTGTCCCTATCACAGAGAGCCTTAACAGCGCATCGATGGACTGATCACTAAACAGGTTCACCATCTTCCAGTTCCTAGGCAGAGGGGTTGTTTCCACAAGTGAATAACTAACGATACGCCGGATTCCCTGATTTTTCTAGTGTAGCTAGAGCAGTTTCAGCGTGGTAGTCTTTATCCTGGCCCTTTGCCTGGCTCTCTCGTCCTATTTAAGAAAAGAGAGAGAAATGAGTTTTTATGGGGACGACGACTTTATCCCTACGGAGCAGTATAAGCTCACGGATGCGCAGTGGTGCATTAACGAAGTGGACTGGTTGCTCCAAGTTGTAGATGGTTTAAACACAAAGAGGTAAGAGATGCCTTGCTGCTTCCGAGATTGCTCTATGAGGAAACGCTGATTTTTCTAGCTCCCCCGCAGTTCCATATCAAATCGGTAAAGCAAGGGGTAGTCTTGGAGAGGGCGAGAGGCTTTTTGGACCAGCCCCCCAAGGAAACCATGTTCGAGGGGGCGCCCCTGTCGGCGGTCCCGAGCCATAGAGTTTTCGTTTTCTGCCGTAAGCTGTATTACATTTGTCAGCTCCCGGTAACTATAGCTAAAGCTGATCTCCGGGACGGGTGCTGGGTCAAAGATTTCTCGGTATAAACCATAAACCTCTTGAGACACAGCCAGCAAGAGCCCTTCGTCGGCTAAAACCTCCTTATTGGACCTGTGTCTTTGAGCCGCACAAAGGGTGTTGAGGGTGGTGTTGATCATCCACTTTAAAAAATACGGTTGTTTAATGGACTCTACCCATTGCCACTGGGTGCGAAAGATCTCGGTGGGATTTCCAGACTCTGCACCTACTGCAGCAAAAAGTTGGGGATAGACTTGGACAAGGGGATCGAGCTCAAGATTGGAATCGCCGGGTGGGTGAATCCCGCCTGTCATGGGTCCCACGGTGATCTTGCCGTCCTTTGAGCGGACCTGAAAACCGCCGTCACCGGACACCCCAACGGTGGAGAGTCCTAAATACCAACCTATCTTGTCCCAGCGCTTTTCGTAGGCGTTAAGAAGAGGGGCAACGGCACCATTTGCAACCACTACCACATATCGTGGCTCCACCCTTAGACCAAAAGGCAACGGATAAGTCCCGTCACCCTCCACAGCCTGGAGGAGATCATAGGCTTTGACGCAAACCACCACGAGGGGATAGGCCTTTGCGAGATCCGCAGCTTTTACAGCAAATCGTTCTTTGTGGATGCCAAAACTCAGTTCTGCTGTCCTGCCAACGGGCTCCCTTTGAGATCCCCTTCGCCCGCCAATGGCTACCTCGAAACCATTTTTGGCCAACATCCATCCCACATAATGGCCCATCGCCCCAAAACCAACGACCAAAGCTTGTGGTGTCATAGCGTTCATCCTGTTGTTCCATGAGCCTTTGGTTTAAATTAAAATCGTCTTAAGAATTCGGCCAGAAGTGGGTCCGCAAGGAAATATCCGCCGTTTTCGCCATATTTTCGATAGAGAACAGCATGATCCTCAAGTTTCTTGATGATTTTTGCGCAACCACTTGCAGATATACCAGGAATAGTCATGAGAAAGTCTTTGCTTTGAGGAGACTTGACTAATCCTTTGCGAGCAACCGCCCCGAGTACTTTTGTTTCGTTGCTGGAATAGCCGGCGAGATATTCTCGATAACGATCAGACCTGGCTTCGATCCAAGATAAGATGGCAAGCCCCACTTCATCAGTAGTGATCTGATGCACCTTTAGGGTAGGATGTTTCTCCCGTAAAAGATCGATGAGACGTGAGCATACCATATTCATTGCTTCGGGGACTTGGTCCAGTCTTTGTTGGAGAAAGGCACTAGGGTCCGCGGGTAAATAGAGATTATGAAGCGAAAATCGTTCATTAGCATATTTTTGGTAAACTTCTTTTTCTATACACGGAATTTCAAGATCTTCTCCCCATCCTGCCAGTGGAGCGTCTGGACGAGCAAATATTTTCGATAAAATATGTTTTTTAGAACCTAAGACGATGACGGCCACTCCACCAGGTAACGCTTCCAATGCATCACGCATTTTAGCCTCGCCGCCCC
This sequence comes from Oligoflexales bacterium, assembly GCA_041736175.1. GTDB lineage: Bacteria > Bdellovibrionota_B > Oligoflexia > Oligoflexales > CAIYRB01 > JBGSUI01. The sequence continues at coordinate 8,399 of JBGSUI010000139.1, forward strand.
CAATAAAATGTAAATCTTGAAACTCGTCCATGATAAGAAGTGGGCATACGCTACCTTGCGATGCCAAATTCCCTATACGAGTCATCATGTCTTCAAAGGGAACATCTCCCCCTCCGTCAGCTAGTGTCAATCCAAACGAAGTCTCGCCAGTCAGTGGATCTAGAGACATTGTTGGTCTTAACCCAGTAAAAAATCTACCTAGGTTTCCCATGACTTCTTTAACCGGAAAACACTCTGAAAATGCTTTCGTAAACGCATTCCTAAATTCGCGATTTAAATCGGCTCTATCCCCGAGACCTAGAAAATTAGCATAAATAACCATGCCCTTTTTTTTCTTGCGTTTGTTTTCTTCTAAAAAGCGTTTAGCCACGACATTACGTACCAAGGATGTTTTGCCAAAATTCCTACGCCCAAAGATCACATAGCGTTTGCCATGCAAACTCCCCTTGACAAGCCGCTCCGCCTCTTTTTCAAAGTTACATATATTGATTTCATCTACCAGCGAACCATAGATAAAGCTCTTTTGCGTCGACACAAAATCCTCCCTCGCTGCACCACTGCAGCCCACAGAGCTGAATTTACTATGAGTTACAAATTTTGTCACACTTTTAGTACCACACTTTTAGTACCACACTAAAAGTACTCCATTCCTTGAACCATCTGGCGTAACCTAACCAAACCCAATCGCGACACCGCCGATAATTCGACCCCATTTCAAGAAAATATTGACAATAATTACAAATTGTTATCACAATAATTCCATCCCCCCTCAGGCGTCTCCCCTAAAACGTCGAAGACATCCCTAGGAGGACCTGAACCATGACCCAAAACCCCGTTTCAGAAAAAAGCCAAAATCAACCTCAACCCACCAATCGCTTTAGAGAAATCTTGGTGATGACCGACGACCAGACCTGGATCTGGAGTCTCGTCAGTGAGCAGCTCCTTAAAATGAACCTGGATCATGTGCGCCTCCCCTCGACGGTCCCCATAAGGTCTAGCTGGTCGAGATTTTCGAAAACCGACTATGTGATCATTCATTGGGAATCCAAAGACCGCGGCGGTGGGGCGATCGTCGAAGAGATCTTAGAGGTCGACAAGACCTTTGATATCCGTAGCAAGGTTATCGTTCTTACCACAAATCCTACTCACGAAGATGTTGTTTATTTCTCTGAACTAGGAATTCGCAAGATTTTACGTCTCCGCCACCGAGACAAGGATATGGCCGCAGCCGCTCGAGATCTGGCGGCGATGATAAGAGTAGAAAACCTCACCCCAGACGAGCAGCTATGGAATTCTCTGCTCAACAAGATCGACCAAATCAAAAACCTTTCGGAATCAACGCCTCACCTGGGAGAGATTGAATCCCTCGTGATAAGACTGGCTCCCGCAGAACCCACGGCCAGGCATCTTGACGCCCTGGCATCACTCTATTCCCTCAAAAAACTCGACGATCAGGCCCTCAAGACCTGGCACCAGGCTTTGAGCTGCAATCCCAATTATGTGCGTTCCTACCACAATATGATGGGCCACTACCGCGCTCGAAACAACTTTAAGGAGGCCTATGCCTTACTCCAAAAAATGCACGAACTCAACAAATCCAACATCTCTCGCCTCGTCGATATGGGCGAAATCCAAATGGAGTTAGGTGACAGCTCCCGGGCCGAATTCTACTTCAAATCGGCCCTGACCCGGGATGCCTATGCCAGCCGTGCCCTCAACGGACTTGCAGAAATCAAGTTTCACCAAGGCCACTTGGACGAGTCTCGCCAACTATTGGCTAAATCCCAGCTTGCCTACAAAACAGCCCATACCCTTAACCGCCAGGGTGTTGCCCTAGTCCACCAAGGTAAATTCCAAGTCGCATTGGCCCACTACACAAAGGCTCAATACGTGCTCCCTCAACAAGATAAGGGGCCACTTCTCTTTTATAATATTGCACTTTGTTATGTTAAATGGGGCAAACCCGATCAGGCCTTTGAATACGTTCAAATAGCCTTGATCAAAGATCCAAAATACGAAAAGGCTCGCAAACTGCTGACCCAACTGGAAAGGGCGGGCCACAACCCTAAAGCCAGGCCCCCATCCCTCTCAAACACAAACTCACTTATCGCTTAATCTGAGACTCATCCCATTGGTAAATGCCAGGCAATTTTCTAGCATTACGGATTAAGTGGGACTGCTGGTTACGAAGGTACTGAACGATATTTCGTTTTTGTGGATCCATTTTCATACGATCGATTTCTGTTTGAATGTCGTTAATACGCTCTGTCTCGCTTTCTTTGGCGTATATCTCATCTAAAATACGATTAAATTCGTTCTTTTCCTCTTCGTTAAGCCCCGTGGTGTTGGAATAACGATGAAACTTGTTGACTTGCATGGGCTCGGTATCGATGACAACGTTGCCATCGTCCTTTTTTTCCACGATGACTCCAGGCTCCGTATAGACTCCTGATTTAGGCACTAAATCGCCGATTTGGATCGCCATGACATACTCCTATTGGTTAACGAATACGACTTTCGTGGATAGAATATTCCCTGGGTTTAAGCCCAAACGAATTCATGATATGGGTCATTTCTGCACGGACATAGCGGGCTAAATTTTGATTGCGCGGATCCAGCTCCATCTCCTGGAGCACTTCTCTTAGTTTCATCACCCGTTCTTCGGGGTCCTCAGAAGAGCCTTTGACCTCGTCCAGGATTTCATAGAGTTGCTGGCGTTTATCGGCTTCTAGGCCGTTGAGATAGCCATGCCGTGTTCCATTGATGACTGTTTCAGGGTCGCGCTCAAGGGTCGCCACTCCCGTATTCTTGTCACGATCCTTGACCAGGAGAGGATCTCCTGTCCTGACAAAAACGGCGTCTCCTGGTCTGATAGAAACAGGCACGGCGGCTTTCCTCGGAAATAAACGAAGTTTAAGGGAGTTTTATAGGGAAGAGACACGACTCAAGATCACGGTAGGCTTGAAATAAAGCATAACACACTCAGGAGGAGTTCTCAATTCCTCAGAATAAGTAGGTTTTTTCTGCCTATGGCGATTTTTCAGACTTGGTATCTTCCGACCTATTAGACTCGAAAGTTTTTTGATTTCGGCAATCTCCATAAATATTAGATTGTTATGCTATATCCAGAGTATCCCAAAATCTTGAGTTCTATTTATTTTTACTTAAGACTCAAGAAAACCTCACAAATACCGATTAGTTTTATGTTGTCAACATGTCATCCATAGGGGATGTATGGGGAGGATTCCACTTGCTAGGTTTTTATGTATGCAAAACGTTGTTGAATTAAAAGATTATAAGAAAAAACTAAGGAAGACCTTCCTTACGAAATATAAAACCCGTCTTGACCGTTTTATCTCTCGCTATATCGATCAACATCTCGATGTTGATCTCCTGCGGCTCAGCTACACAAGCCACGATGCTCTCAATGGGTACGACCAGGAAGTCAGCTGGGATTATGTATCCTTTCGAGAGGTTTTAGCCGAGGCCCTCGACCAAACAGTCGGCAAAGACCTCTATGATCTCCTCAAACTCGAACCTTGGTTTGATGCAAAAATAGTCACGAGAGATGAAATCATTGAACGCTGTCTCAGTGATTACATCCTCAACCAATGCCAGTACGCCATCCAAATTTAAGACTCTTTACTCTTTTCCACCTTGGCCTACAGGGCGGCTCAAGTAAGCGCGGCGTTTTTGGGTCACCTCGCCTAAATCTTTTGGAATCCGAAACACTATCTGGCCTTCGGCAATCTCACGAAGGGCTGTCACCGCGTATTTGTTGCGGGTCTTAATGGTCGCCTCCTCGCCCTTCATAAGCTGCCTGGTGCGAGCTGCGGCAACGGTTACAAGAGCAAATCTGTTTTCAAGGACATCAAGACAGTCTTCTATGGAAACTCGAGCCATATTTGCTCCCTCAGAGGAAAATTGCTCAGGACAAGTCTTTAAGGCTTCTTAGCCTTTTCAGTGACTCTATGACCAGGACGTGCTAGCATATCAGGGTTATATAAAGCAAGCAATCCTTGAGATGGGGTCAGGGCAATTGCATTTAACTGTCCTTGACAGGATCTTTTTTCTGTGAGTTTCCTGCCACAACCTGAAGTAAAAAATCGGTATCCCAACCAGCTCTGAGGCGACGAGTAGCAATTCCAACTTTAGCTGGCGCGGCCTTTAAG
>JBGSUI010000150.1:0-2645 GCA_041736175.1 Oligoflexales bacterium
ATTGGCAAATAATACAATAAAAATCGATAGGTATTCTGCCCTTAAAAAGACCCTTATTTTATGCTAGCGGAGGATTTGTAGTGGATTTTATCAAAAGATATCATTGGTTTAAATAATTTTAAAGTGGAAACTCCTGTTAAAGAAATTGGTTTAAAGGCGTTTTCATGGAAGGTAAATTTTTGATCGATAAATCGGTCAATGATCCTTTTCTTAGTTTCCGCGGGAAGGTATTCGTACTTTTTTTCCAACTCATCCCGCAACCTTTGAATTTCGAGGTTTGTGTCTAATTTCTCAGCATTGTTGCTCATAATTCCTGATCCATTATCCGCGGTCGCTTTTTTTAAGTTCGGCGGTTTCGATGTTATTTTTTTTTCTTCTTCAATCATATATCTTTTCCTTTCCGCCTTCAAAATTGACGACCTTAGCAGCTAGCGAATAACCACAACAAAACGGGAATCCTCCGTCAATATCCATGGGTGACAATCATGTATTTTTTCTAAAAATCTTTACCTTCTCGGCTTTTTTGACAAAAAACATTAGTTACCACTCTTTTTCGAATCATTCTAGAGCGTTGCATGCAACATCTTTCACAATTGATCACCGCTCAAATGAGAACCGTAGCAATTTTAATTCCGTTTTACTTAGACGCTACTGCCAAAGGTTGGAACTGTATGATTTCATTAACTTGTCAGCCAGTTGTACCTTCCAAGGATATAAAAAACCTTTAAGTCAATTTGTTTAACTTTTATCTTAAGGGCGAAACCTTGTACAAAAGAGTTACTTCTGCCCTACTATGATGATTTTATTCCCACTTTAAAACCTGAAACGAATCATCACTTTTTTAAGCAAAGGAAACTAGTTGAATAGGTCCCGACCTTAGCAATTGATTTCCATGTAGATAAAGTGCCAATTTGCACGGGGCTACTTCGGTTAAGTGTGTCTCCTAATCCAAGGTGGCCAGCGTCATTCGCACCGAATCCCCAAATCGTTCCATTATTTTGGATGGCAATAGTCGATTTAAAGCCCATGGAAACATTTGACCAAATGCTCAAATTACCGACTTGGGTTGGAAGACTCCTGGATTGAACAGAGTTTATACCCAAGTTGCCTGAGAAGTTGTAGCCCCAAGCCCAAAGAGTTCCATCAGTACGGACCGCCGCAGAACACAAATCACCGGTGGCCGTCGAAAGCCAGTTACTTAAATTGCCGACTTGGGTCGGAGCGCTACGATCTTGTAGTGTCCCAATTCCAAGAGCACCGCAAGACATATATGAATTGACGCCCCAACTCCATAAAGTCCCATTGGTTTGTATCGCAAGTCCATGGGTGCTTCCCGATATGGAGTGCCAATTACTGGCAGTCCCGATCTGAATGGGACTGCTTGTACTAATACCCGAATTAATGCCTAGACGACTAAACCAATTATGCCCCCATGACCACATCGTACCGTCAGTTCTAATGGCAAAGCTCGCATCCCCTGCACTTATTTTAGCCCAAGAACTTAAACTACCAACTTGCACGGGACTGCTGCTAGTGCTGGCATTGTTGCGACCAAGATTGGCTCCAAAAGCCCATAAAGTCCCATCATGACTTATGGCTAGAGACGAAGTACCGCCGCAGGATATCGCTACCCAAGTGGTGCGATTACCGACCATATTGGGAGTGCTACGGTTCACAGTATCGCCTAAGCCAAGTTGCCCTACATTATTGGAGCCAGTAGCCCAAATGGAACCGTTTTCTTTGAGCATGATGCTGAAAGAGTTTCCAGTGCACACTTGCTTCCAAGAATCGAGAGACCCCACTTGCACTGGACTGCTCCGATTAATGGTATCTCCTAGTCCAAGGGAGCCTGCATTATTAGCACCAAAGGCCATCAGGCTTTTCCGCGAACTTCTAAACAGCATCGCATTATTAAAAGCGCAGGCCTGTTGAGGTAAACCCCAAATAAATAGTGGGACCCCAGCTGCCTCGACAGTAAGGCGGGCAAATGATCGCCTACTTATAGACGATGGCGACCACGCGGGGGGGGGGTATCTAATTTAAGGGACCACTTGGGCATTTTTACCTCCGTAAAGTATACTTTAATTCTAATCCTTTACAGAGAAACCGAGCACATTGAGTAGAACGAAGTCTTTTGACGAGATTTTTCAAGGTAAATTGCCCATTCTAAGCGTGGTCTACTAAAAATGACACGCTATTCACCCACCCGCTGTTAAATACACCCTTTCCTTTAGGCCCCATACAAAATAAAAAAATTTCAGAGGTTCTGCCGGAAAGGTAGCATATGAGGTGCCCCTCTTTCGTGAAATCTCGCAAATTGTGCTTGCGTGACTGCGTACTCATTTGATTCTCCTTTGGTTTTTACAGAAATTTTACCAGAAGAAAGTCCGAATTCATTTAACTCAAAATACTTCGGCCTAATGTACTGTTAAAAAATGGCCGACAAAATTCATGTTCGCATTTCGAACTTCTTTCGGGAAAAATCTGCCGCATTTTACGCGGCCCTATCTGGGGTGTCCAAATAGGGGGGGTACGAGCCTAAATCCTATCCTAGGATTTGGACCTAAAATCAGTCTCCCCATCTTTCGGATAGTAGGGGATATTCCCGCGGAGTCCAGAAAGCATTTTAAACTGTTTTGACCCCC
>JBGSUI010000219.1:0-86822 GCA_041736175.1 Oligoflexales bacterium
CTTTCAAACAGAAACTCAGTTAGTTGATTGCCTGACAGCTGTTTTTACCCTAATTCAAAGGAGACCAGCACTAATTCGCAATTACTTACGTCCATTTATTTAACTAGCATGTCCTTTTAAATATGCACAGCTGTATAGACACAAAACTGCAAACATTTGCGGATCAAGGGCAGATTTTTGATCAAAGATGGTGACGAGTTAGTTTGTGTTCATGAATCCATTCAAGACCAGGTTTGTAAATCATCAACCCATAATGAACATTTAGGACCCTGAGAAAATGCTTTAAATGCAGATTCATTTTACCGCATTCGCGCTCGTCATTATAGTGAAGCAGTAGAGGATTTTATAATTGGAATTTTACGCTCAATACGCGGGGTCGTTGATGCTTCGAGAATTCACTGTTTATCGTCTTTGGCAAAAAAAATGAGCGAGAGCTCTTTTTGTCTCTTTGTGCGGCACAAGTTGCGAAGGGTAATTTTAATATAAGGGCGCTTATGGCTATGCTTGATCATTGGATAACATCTCATAGAAATAGCTTTTAGGGCTTTTGGGTGAATCGCCCACTATGTCCTTTCACCGCGGCACGCCAGTTCCCAAAGCCGTGCGCTGACTACTTGGGCAAAATTGCTAGCAGAGAGAATGGACTCACGACCATCCGTCCTGACGAGCAAGTCATCCCCCTTATATAGAGCCAGGGCAGGCCTGCCGTCTTCCAATTGTGCTCCCACCCACGCACGTACCCTCGTGTTGGGCAAAGATCCCCACCATCCATAATAAGCATTTTTACTAATATTTATGATCGGCTTATAAACAGAGATTAGAGCCTAGGATCAATGGCCTCACTCTCTAAACCTAATATCCCCACTATGCACTCATGCACGCGCCTCAGGGGCTCTCGTTTGACAAAGCGATCGAGAGCCTCAAGGCTCAGCATAAATTCTCGCATCGCCAGAGAATGCTTCATGGACAGGCTCCTCCGCCGCAACCGTTCCAGATTTCCATCCATCGTGTATTCTGGACCATAGATGATGCGAAGATATTCTCTACCCCTGACTTTCAATGCGGGTTGAATCATTCCGTTGGGTCCTTGGGGAATAAAATCGACGGGCTTTACGACCATGCCCTCGCCACCGAGGGTGGTCAGCGACTCCCACCAATGGATCCCTCGGCTAACGTCATCTGGATTTTTGGGGTCCAAGACTAGACACTTGGTCGTTTGGAGGATCTCCTCATCCCCTCTCCATAGATCCGCAAGAGTCTCCATGTGCCAGATGTGGTCCTTGTCTGTATAGGTCGTCCCTTCGCTGGCCAGAATATGAAAGGGCGCCAACCGAATGTCGCTCACTGATGAGACTGGCCAGCAGTAACGCTGATAGGCGGCAACATATTTTTCCACCAACCTCAAGCGCTGCTCTTGATGAGCAAGCGCCTCAGTAAGAGGGAGACCTCGCTCAATGGCCATGCCCATCGAAACCATCGACGCCTGGAGGTCCAGGGTCGCTGCTTTTCCTACTGCTGCATACTGGCTTTCAACGAGATCCTGAGCCTTAAGCGACCAGGGCATCAGCTCGCAATCAAGGCAAATCCAATCAGTGGATAAACGCTTCCAAAATTCCCGGGCCGTGAGCACGGCGTGAATGCGCTGAAAAAATTGCTGTTCGAGCTGGGGATCCTGAAAGAAGCGCCGACCCGTGCGCGTGTAGCAAATCCCTATGGCATTGGAGGCTAAACCAAAACGATTTTTGAGACTGGTCTCATCGCGGCCCATAATAAGAACTGCCCGCGATCCCATATGCTTCTCCTCACATATGACCTTGGAGATTCCGCGCTTTTCAAAAAAGTTAAACGCTTCCCGGGGGTGCTCGAGATAGCCGGTCTCACTCGCCGTGGGCGATGGTGCCATCGTCGGCGGCAGGTAAATCAGACAGCGAGGATCGAGGGCGAAGCGGCTTAATTGTTCGACGGCTGCTGCGACTCGCTCTTCGCCGATGGAAATAGACTTTCCAGTCGTCGTCTCAATGGTTTTCCTCCCGGTAAAATCTTTCAGATCTAATAGGGTATCAAGCGGATCGGTGCCGACCGAAGGATGTCCGTGGCTCATCAAGGGTTTGGTTGGCACGCAATAGACCTGGGCTGCCGCCACTGAGACAAGTTCTTTTTCTGGATAGCGCAATGCCGTCAGTTTGCCACCGAAGACACAGCCGGTATCAATGTTGAGGGTATAGTTGAGCCACTCCGCCTCGGGAACAGGGGTATGCCCATAGACGACCATACTCTTGCCACGGTATTCGGCAGCCCAATTAAGGCGAACGGGCAGCCCATACTCGTCGATCTCACCCGTCGTCTCGCCGTAGAGGGCAAAGCTGCGAACCTGCCCCGAACCTCTACCTTGCATGCTCTCCTTCAGTCCCGCATGGGCAACAACAAGACGTCCCTCATCAAGGATACGATGGGACACGAGACCATCCACAAAAGCCACGATTTGGTCCCTAAATTCTTCTGATTCGTGGGCTAGTTGGTCGAGGGATTCCTGGAGCCCATGGTTGACCTTTACCTTCTGTCCGCGCAGCTTTTTGACAAGTTTGAAATCATGGTTGCCTGGAACGCAGAAAGCCTGCCCCCTCTCGACCATGTTCATAACCAGACGGAGGACGCCGGGGGTATCTGGCCCGCGATCAACCAGATCTCCGAGAAAAACAACTCGTCGCCCCTCTGGCGCTTGGACCGAATCCTTATCAAGAAATTCATAACCTAGCTTACGCATTAATAGGTCGAGTTCTAGCCGGCAGCCGTGAATGTCGCCGATGATATCAAAGGGGCCTTTTTCCTCTCTAAAATCGCTCCACATTTTCTGCCGTTCGATGGTGACGGCATCAATAACATCTTCCGATCGCAGCCGAAAGATATAACGAAATCCTTCGTTCTCAAGCCGCTTGAGGACGTTGGACATCTGGGCAAACTGAGCTTTGAGTACATGGGTTGGCCGGGCACCATCAGACCGCAGTCGATTTCTCTCAAGACAGATACCTTCATCAAGCTCAAATGCTATGATTGCAGGAAAAACATGGAATTCCTTGGCTAGCACCAACAGATTTTTCCTGGCTCCAACCTGAAGATTGGTTGCATCGATGACGGTGAGCAGACCCCGTGCGAGTCTTTTTTTGAGAATAAGATTCAACACCTCGAAGGCGTCTGCAGTGGCTGCTTGGTCTGAAGCATCGCCGCTGACCAGCGCGCGAAAGCTATCGGACGACAGCACTTCGGTCTCCTTAAAATGCCGACGCGCAAAAGTGGTCTTACCGGAACCAGAAGGTCCGAGGAGCAGAATGAGCGAGAGTTCTGGAACAGAGATTTTCATCGGCTAAAGATTCCTATCTGGGTCGGATGACCTAAGTTTGAGTCTTCCCAACCAACTCCATCAAACGAAACGTTGTAGCCATAGTCTCTTGCAACGCGCTCCGCCCATTCTTTAAATTCCTTGCGAGTCCACTCAAAGCGATGATCCGCATGCCTTAACTGGCCAGGCGCAAACATTCCATAGAGGACATTAAACTCTCGATTGGGAGTTGTGACAATGACAAGTCGAGACCGTGCTATTCCAAAGACCACCTGCTCTAAAGAGGCCAGGCGATCCCTATCTATGTGCTCGATAACTTCCACGAGACTCATTGCATCAAAGCCCCTCAGTCTTTGGTCGCGATAAAGGAGAGATCCTTGGAAGAGGTTCAGCTTCGCACGCTGCGACGGGGGCAGCTTGTCGTGCTCAATACGTTCGCGCGCTCTATTTAAAGCATCGTTTGAAACATCCAGACCCACAATCTGAGTAAAAGGCTTATGGGCGAGGAGCTTTCTTATGAGCGATCCCGTGCCGCACCCGCAGTCGATCACCTTTTCGGCCCCCGACTCCCGTAGCAGCGTAGCCACTTTCTCGAGACGCTGTTCATTGAGTCTCAATGGACGCTCTAAGAGGACATCTTTTCCAAATGAGGACTCCTGCATGCTATCAGGGTCGGGCTCATGCTGTTCATCAAGGATTTGGCCTGCTCGTTTGGTCAAATGCCGCTGATGCTTCAGGTAGCGATTGACGATGCGCTCACGCTGGGGGTGCTCGGCAAGCCAACCCTCGCCCTTGCTGACCAGCTTATGGATCTCTTCCTGATCGATCCAATAATGCTTGGGTCCATCCAGAACAGGAAGAAGCACATAGAGATGCCTCAGGAGGACCGCGATCGGCAGCTTATTCTGGAGCTTTACCTTGAAGTAGGGGCTCAGTCCCCACTCAGGAAAGGTCTCGTCGAGGAGAAATGAGTCGATAGTGATATCATAATCAAGCGGTTCGAAGAGTTCGAAAATATCGTTCTCTCCACCCGGAGAAGAAAGGGGAGCCACGAGAACTTCAAAGGATAGTGGTAGGGGAGCGAGATCGGGCCGCTCCTTGCAGCGACCATTCATCGCGGTCCCAAACGCTTTGGCGAGGGCCACGCTCAGAAATGAAGATGACACATAAGGTCTATCGTTTACATATTGATCCTGAGTTTTACCACGCACCAGACCGACAGAATCGATTTCGAGCTGAAGGGACACTGTGCAGCGGGTCTCGGTGGCTTCAGGATAGTAAACCAGAGATTTGCCAAAGCTAAGATCGAGATTATGGATACGTCCGGGATTTTTGTGCAGCAGGTAGCCCAAATCAGTCGCATTCTCGGCATTTAAGGTGATCGCAAGCAGCATTAAATCCTCGGGTTGTAAGAGGGTGTCAACTTTTCACTCTTCGAAAAGACCTTTAGACTCCTATCTTAACCTATAGTCATGACTCGGTGAGTACCAGAGGGGAAAAGCCCCTCCCGCAGCCACACCTCAACCTGACCTTTACGAGTCGCTTAGGAGCCTAAAGCGAAAGACTCTTGGCAAATGAGTACGAGATCAGCTCTTTATTTTTGGTTTGCTGATATGCGTCTTCCTTATGGGAATAATCTCGAATTTTAGTCGCTGAGAACTTCTCAAAATGCGCGCGAACTAATGAAGAGGCCATAATGATATTTACGCTGGTACTTTCCGCGATCGCGATATAGCCTAGGCAGCCGCTTCTCCCGGAATTTGTTCTGGTGTCTTTCCCGAACTCCACACCTTCCAGGCAACAGCAATGGCTTCTCGATATTTTTCAATCCACTCGCAAACACTCATGTGAACAGACGGACGAAGACTCCCATCGACGATGTCACCTGTCTCAATATCGATTTTGGCAATGAGTCCTTCAGACTCGTGGTGAACCACAATTGTCGGTCTTGACAGCGCAACGAAATCTATGAAGATAACGTCTGAGGGGTTCGATTTAGGATAGATTTTTGATAGCATCTTTGACCTCGCTCCGGCACCTTTCGTATAGATCATGCCCCCATAAATCGAAACCATTTGGCCATACGATATCACCGTCTTTGGCTTCTGCCTTGATAAAGGTATCGGCATCAAATAGGGGGGTCGTGAATTCAGTCTTTTTAAGCCCTTGTCGGAAGACTCTGGCGTCTAGAATTTTGATAGATCCGTCATCAAATCTCACAGTAGCGGTCATTCCTCGCCCAGCACGGAAGGAAACCGCCTTAAAAAATCTCTTATTATTACCTAGAGTTGTCATTCACACTCCTCGTTTCCTACTATATAATTAATCAACCAAACCGTCGATAGCATCCGGCCTCTTACCTATCATGCAATTTTTGAACCGACGCACTAGCTTTCTTCGGTGCTTGATAAGCCATTTCTGCAATTTATCATAATCCCAGGGATCTATCGCTCCGTCGAGGATTTCTCCATTCGAAATCTTAATCCTACAATTATTGCCTTTAGAGTCGCGAACATGGATATGTCCTGGACCATGTTCCTGCTTTCCACCTGGATGGGCGAAATCAGAATTAACATACATATCAATGCGAATGTTGAGATTTCCCTTTTTCCATATCAGCTGCGCAAGTCGGACCAAAAGCTCCCTCGTATTTTACTAAACATCTTCGTTGCTATATCAAGGTGCCGGAAGAACGGTCTACCTTTGCAAACTACTAAAAATAGCTGTCTGGACGGTCCCGAATGTATTCCATGGGATAACCAGCGATGCGACCTTTGCGCCGACCTCCTCATAGATAGGGCAATCAATAGCCTTTTTTTGGGAACCAATGGCTAGTGAATAGCTATTTCTATGATCCCAATCTAGGTCAAAGCTGGCTTTCACCATACATATTTCTGTATCATTGTAGCGGCGGATTTCCTAGCGAAAATCCTTAGCACGTTCGCCTTTACTCGCCCCTGTAGGAGCGAGATTACGGCGAACATCTGTTCAAACTATTTTCCTGTAAACAGACTTTTTGCATAGGGGAGGGGTGTGACCACCATCCGGTGTCACACCCCCCAACTAGCCAGTCTTTGCTGTAGGAACTCGCCAGGTTTAATTAGACTTTGTAATGCTTGACCAATCGAGTGGACGATCGGGATCTGCTGTATTGATAGCTGGGGAGGGATCAGTAGGAAAAGGCGGAGGAAGAGGAATAGGAAAAGGGATAGGCCGCGGTGCCTCTGGGCATGTGAACACCTCCTGAAATTGGCTAATAACTCCTTGGGTCGCACTGGTTAAGTTAACACTTACGCCACTGCGCACAACTATTGTCCTGCCATCTTCGCATTCCTGAACGTTATATTGTGTCACAAAATAAACCTCGCCGTAGTTGACTTCGACTGCAGCAACATCGGTCGAAGTCGGTTTTTGCGGTGGCATACCAGGCCTAGGGTAGCCCGGTGACGAAGCTGCGGACTTGCGATAAATGGATTTCCACTCAGATGGAGTGCTACGGTTTTGGGTCACAAGGATCGCAGATGCATAGGCGATATCTTTATTATGCTGGTGAAGATTAATGGGAATGGGATGGCTGGGACTGCTAGGTGGCCTGGGACCTGGATAGTTTGGATTTGGCAAAGTATCTGTTGGTTCACCTCCAAAAGACAAACTTGAAACAGCAAAGATGACAAATGGTAGCATACGATAGCTCTTCATAATTTTTCCTCCAAGGATGTTGATCACTAGATCACATTTAGTAAGTGGAGAAATTGATCTGATTTGTCTCAGCCTAGTATAAATATTTTTTAGTTTGTTGTTTTTACCAAACAGACTTACAACACTGACTCAGACATTCCCTAAGGAAACGAGGCGCCAGCTTCAGGATTTGGTAGTTGAGCCGGATTTTTAAAGAATGGCTCCCAATCTTTGTAGTTCTTGACAATTCCTGATTGATCCTCGAAGAAATTGTGCTGAAAATCTGTCGATAAGTAATCGGTAGGCAGGGCGTTGTCTTTAGGCATATTCAACCAATAGTTGTCCGGATCTTGTCTTAAAACATTATTTTTAACAAATTTGAGCAGGCCGACCTTCCCTGATCGCTCGAAATTGATTTGCGACTGAATCCATTCACTTTTAAAAATAGCTATGCTCCCGATTGGTAAGAGCGCCCCAGGGGCTGGATCTATAGGAGACGCTGGTGTATTTGAGGGTATGGTCTTAGGTAGCTGAGGTCCGTAGTCAATAACCAGTAGGCTTGATATAAATCGATTCGCTTCAGCGATCCAACTGAAATCTCCGGATAGGTAGATCTTCATATCTTGAAACACTATCTCTTTTAGACTCCAAGCTGGAACGGATTTAGGCTCCCATTTTGGTATAGAACTCCCTACTTGAAAAAACAATAAACCCCCGTAAAATCTCGTAAAATTAATCTTGCTACTAGGATCTTGAATCGTCAAGAACCCTTGCTCCCCCCGTTCATCTCGGGTATCCCAATAGATTGGAGCAGCCTGACTGCCCTTAAAATCAACGGTTTGTTTAAACAACGCGCTGCCATGTATTGTGGCACCAGCTTCGATCTGAACTGGAAAATTAAAGACCAAAGCACCCGTTTGTGCGGCCGAAGAAGTCGCATCTGTGCGTGTATCAGTCCCACGACTAGCCTCAGAAGTAGAGGTCTCTACATCAGAATCCGCTAATGACAGCGATCTTAAAACCAACCGAGACCATTTCTCAGCTTGGCCTATCAAAGCCACTTTTTCACCTCGATTGATGTCTATGGGCCCCTGAGGCGATTCGGTTATAATACGCCAGCTTTGGTCGTAAAGAGTGTTGTAAAACCTTACATTGATCGGATCAGTGACTTTGCCAAAGACATCCATAAACTGCAAACTCAAGGCTCTAAATCCAGGTCTTTTTTGTTCTAGAACGATCTCTTGCTGAAAATCAACCCATGAGCTGTTATTTTTGTTTTCAGGATCATTGATCATGGAATCATAAAGCGTCCGCATAAAGCGGACATCTTTAGATCTTTGAATCTTAAGGCGAGTCGTAAGTCCTCTGACGATATGACCCTCACTCCCTACGATCCTAATTTCGACCTCTGGAAAACCTAGAGGTTCCAAGTTTACGCCAAAATGACTCTTGCTTGTAAGCTCTAACCCTTCACGAGCCACTGGCTTATAAAGCATATGATTGGCCATGAGTCGATAGGCTCCCCGAGGAACCTCCATCATATAGTTTCCCTCACTATCACTCACCGTAGAAAAAGGACTGCCGTCAATCGACAGCCGCGTGTCTGGCACAGGAGCGCTTCCAGATTTGACTTGGCCATAGAGAGTCTGGAGAGACTCCAACTCGATGGAGTTTATCTCCAGAAATGCGTGCTCAGGATTATCCAAATCTAAAGTTCGCCCAATGCCAGAAGATGCGAGAATATAAAGACGCTGACGTCCTTTAGGCAAGTTACCAATCAAAAACCCGCCTTTTTCGTTGGTGGTTGTATAAACTGGGCTACCATGGACAAATACTTTGGCAAAGGGGACGGGTTCACCTTTGTGGTTGACGGACTTACCGACCACTGTTTGCTCGGGGAGTTTTGTGGGATCCTTGATTTGAAGCCCGTAGACATTAAGAAAATACTCGTGCCCATCGCTAATCCCCCCCTTGCCACAACCGAGTATTATTCCAAGAATCAACAGGAGAAGAAAAGGACTCGTGTTCTGACCTCTAAATAATTTACATTTTATCATCAAATTTTTCTCCTTAATCACAATACGGTTCCTAAACTCCACCGCCAGGATACCCTATTAAGAGCTTGATACTTTCCGTCCCATTGATAGAGATCTTTGGGCCATGGAAAAAGAGTTAGGCCAAGTCCGCTGTAGATTGATTCAAAAAGTTGATTGACACGTATTTCAAAGGTCATCGCAGGATAAGTTAGCGTTAGCGACTGATTCTGTTTATAAAAACTCCCATTATTGATATGTCTGGAGGCCATGAGGTGCTCAATGGCTACATGTGACAAAGCTGCCACCTTGGGTCCAAGTGGGACTTCATAACCCATTCCTAATCTTACAACATCGATATTCCATTCCAGTGGACTTTGATTGAATTCAACCTGTTTGGTTGTCTTGTGATTGGCGCGGTAAAACTCCAGACTCCATTCTAAGGGCCACGCAAACCATTCTCGGACGCTGGCTCCCACGCCGAGAGCGGAATTTTGATAGGTTGAAATTTGATCAAATTGAAGATTCAAGGGATGAGTGGTCAAAAAGATATGGGTTTGCCATGAAGTCTTGTGGGCCAGGAGTTGCGAGACTGGGTAGCTCGCATTTTTCTTTAAAAGGACCACCTCGTCAAATAAAGGTTGCTCTGGATATTGAGGGTCTGTCAACGCCAACCGCACATAACCATCTTGGGCACTCTTAGTCTGCCAGAGGGTCCCCTTGCTTTGACCATTGATCTTAAGGGTAAGATGGCGCCAAATCTCGCTGTCGGCAAAGATCAAGGGATCACCCTGTAATTTAACGTGACCCTTGAGAATCAGGGGGTCCATACCTTTGATATTTACCAAAGCACTTGGGGTTTGTGCACCTCTGGTAAAGTCATAGGTCTTGGCACGGGCATACTCATGGGCTTCGAAAAGAGAGATAGCACCATCTTGGTTGGCATCATTTTTTTGCAGTCCTTCCAGGAGAAAATGCGTGTAAATATCATTTTTCAAAAGTTTATCTTCTCGTGCCGGTTCCCCCCAAGAACTCGCCGAAAGCACCATCATCGCCGAAGAAACTTCATGAAAAGGCTTGGCTAAAACCAACTCTTTGCGAGACTTTAGCTCTTCGTTGACCGCGGAAGGCAAGGTTGATTTGCCACTTCCAGAGTGACAGAGAGCCAGAATCAGCGCCTTTTTTTGGGAACGTAGCCGCGTCAGTCGCTTTTCCAAATAGTCGATAGAAAGCCCGGTTTCGCGAATATGCTGAACCTCCGTGTTATGGAGTACTGCAAATCTCTGTAGCTGGTGCTGCGCGGGAATTTGACCGCTTAATTCGAGTGTCCCGTGGGTTGATAGATACACAAGAATAATGTCTAATTCTGATTGGTTTTGTGCCTCAATCGTATCTAGGGTGCTCTGAACCTTGGCTAGAGTCGCTTCTGGACCCCTTAGAACATGGACAATGTCATCAGGTGTCCTGTTATAACTCTGAATAAATCCCGTAAAATCGGTGACGTCTTTTTCTGGATATTCTAAATCAGGAAACTTTGAGTCACTAAAATGATTCAGACCTACAAACAGCATGATTCTTTTTGGTCTTAATGCTTCCGTAACAAGATCATCTGAGATTTTTATTTCATTGGTCTTGGCGTGGGATAGCAAGGTAAAACTCAGACACACCATGACGAGTATTCGATCGGTCCAGTTATATAAATTTCCTATTTTCAGCATAAAGACTCATGTGATGGTGCTTAAACGATTTAGATATCAGTCTGGAATAAACTCAAGGCTAAAACCTGCGATATCTTCTTCGATTCCTTGGCTACTTCGTTTGCCGTAAAAGCGATGCTTTCCTGGTTGTTCAGCTTTAAATTCAATATAGCCGTGTTTTCCTTTAAGTGGCTCGGTCATTTTAGTTACCATAGAATGAGTAATAATTTTGGAAACCTTGCCATCGGGATCTTCGACAAAAATGTCTATTTTAAAGCGATCGTCAATGTTCAAGCCTGGGGTTTCCACTGAGAATAGAATACCATGGGACACCGGAATTTTCTGTCCTTCACGACCTCGATTGAGGACCCCTTGTTCACTGATCACCGCAAAGGTCACGAGAGAGGGTGGTATGACTAGAAGATTTTGGGAAGTCGACTTATAGGTCGGAGGCTGCCCCGTGTCTTCGACGGTAAACCAAACTCCTAAGATAAGCGCTCCAACCGCCGCAGGGAATCCCACAAGGACAGAAAACGGAAGATTCCAGGACCATTTTTGTCGACGGGAACTCTGACTCGAAAGTTTATAGGATTCTGTCTGTGCAACTCGAAGGATTTTTGCCAAGAGAGCCTCGGCATCGATTTCAAAATCAGGTTCAGACGGTGCTATAAGATCCATTTCATTGTGGATCCTTTGACGAAACCTAAAGGAAAGGACAGCATTTTTGAGAATGTCAAACATAGCTCAACTCCAAGTAAGGCCCTTCGTATCATCAATCCGCGGTTCATCTTGGGTAGACTCCCACGATGCGCCATAGAGCTTTAGGCATTTTTGCCGAAATCGACTGGTCCAGGTGGTCAACGTCGAAAGGTTTAATCCCGTGTTGGCTGAGATTTCTCTAAAACTTTGCTCTTCTAGAAAATAGGCGGCTAGCACAGCTCTTTTATCGCTATCGGCTTCCAGACAAATAAGGGCCAGAATCTGCTGACAAAATCTAAGGGAATTGAGTCCGGAGTCAACGGGACAAGTTGATGTAGGATGCTGCTCGATAACGCTATGTTCAACAAGGTCCAAACGTAACTGCTTATTTTTTCGGATAACACGCCCCAATTGGCGACGACCAATGGTTAGGAGCCAGGCCCTACCAGCCGCAGGTTCTTTAAGGTTCGACCAGCAACGCAGAGCCTCTGCAAATGTCTCCTGGAGCAGGTCTTCTATGAGTTCGGGCTGACACACTCCAAGGCGGCGAAAATACCCATGCAGTAGACGCACATGATCTCGGTAAAACTTTGAAAATTCTCTTTGAACAGCAAGCATCGATCTAAAAAAATCCTTTGGGTTGACCTGGGTACCTCTTATAAGTACCTGATGGGTCCAGTTTTGTCTCAAACGAGTTACAAGGGAGTCGTCAACCGCTTACAAGTCGGTTTAAACGGGTCTCCTTTAGGCCTACTCAGCTCCACTGAGAGGCCAGCCGTATCCCAAGGAAAATTCCAGGCCCTGGAGCTTCATGGTTTTTGTGCCACGCCACCTGTCGACTCTAAGACTTATAAAAGCCCGGTTGTGGAGGACTCGCACCAGAGAGGCTGACAGCGCACCACCGATCTCCACGTCGAAGCTATCATCTTTGACGAGTGGCAAGGCAGCGGCCTTCGCCGGCAATAGGTACAGAAATTTGGGACCAATCAAAAAATAAGTCGGATGATCGAGTCGTAAGACATAGAGACCCTCGTGGTACAGGGTCCAAAGGGCAAGATTTCGATTTTCGATAGGGACCCCCGGCAGCTCCCGCCTTTGGAAGTTTTTAAACTGCCCGCCAACTCCCATCAGCCACTCACCCGCCAGGTTAAATCGATATCCCACAATCGGGTGGTACCCCCCTGCCTTAAATTCCCCCATGGTAAAGGCCTGTGGATCATTCCGACCAATCTCTAAGAACAGATAATCATTAGCAAATGGATCCAAAAGTCCCCGCCCTAACGGGGTGCTCTGGGCTACGAGGGGTTGGGGTCGTCCGGCGAGAGTGCCAAAAATCAGCCAAAGGGCTAGACTCCGACATGCGACTGGTATTTTTACTTTTAACGACAATTTCAACGAATTAAACTCCCCATGGGTCCATATTTCGACAACTCTCTTAAGGTGATCCTGGCAGAGATTTCTATGGATTGGAATGATAAGAGAAGGAGAGCTCGAAAGTTAGTATAGGATTTAGGACCCGGTTCATCAGTTTATAGTTAAGAAAGGTTTCCAGTGAACAAAGACAAGGGCTCTCTTGAGGCCGCTGTGCAGCTGCCTGTTTGTATGTCCATCGGCATGACCCTCGCTTATATGGCCCAGCTGACGCCTATTTCGGGCGGGTACTTTGCTGGTGTCTTGATGCTTGCCTGGATGACTCTGCGCCGCAAGCATTGGCCTGCTCCTACCGAGCGCCTTAGGGAACGGGAAATTAAGTTTAGAGCCAAGCTGGCCCCTTTGAATAGTGGCATTGGGCTTTTTGCGGGATTGCATGCGATCAGTGCCGTTGCGAGCTATTTCACCTCGGACTATCATCCTAGCCTGAGAGAAATCCTTATGACCACGTGGCATTTGGTCGGTAAATGGCTCCTCCTATGGCTGGTCATAAGCCAGTCCTTTGCAGTCGTCGTCCGTCTTGGGTGGCAACCACGCATGGTTGTCAAACATCTTTCTATTTGGATCATGTGTTATTTTATCTACTGTCTCGCCCAGAGGACCTGGGGGCTCGATTGGGCGCGAGGATTTGACCGTTATCTTGGGGCTAACCGTCTAGCCTACGGTGTCTTTAGAGTTTCGGGACTCATGAGCCATCCCCTGACCTTGACCTATAACCTTATGTTGATCCTATTTACGGCCACCGCCCTTGCCAGCGGAAAAAGCCTGTCTTGGGAGCGGACCTACCAAAAGATCTTTTATTCATGGGGATTTATTGCCGTCATGACCCTGACGTTGCTGTTGATTTCAGGTTCACGATTTGTTTTGCTTTTGATCCCACCGATCTTTTTGATCGCCTATGCTTCCCAGGGTAGAGCTCTCTTTCAGTCCCTAAGGACTCTCCTCAAGAACGATCGTCGGCTCAGTCTCGGGCTTTTTATATCTACCACTTTTAGTTTGGTGATCATGATAGGTTTACTAGGTCACTCGACCTGGTCACGATTTGCTGAGTTGTTTGATCCCAGCATACCTTGGGACGTCAGGTGGCCGCGACTGGTCTATTGGAAAATCCACGGACAACTTTTTCTCGACCATCCCTTTTTTGGTGTCTCAGTCGCAAAAGTTTCAGTGGCCGCCAAGAATTCCATACTTATGGCAGGAAACCCCCTGGAAATCATGAACGCCCATAACATGCCCCTCCAGACCCTTGCGGATTCAGGCATCATTGGTCTCTTGGGGCTCCTGGCACTTTACCTATCTATCCTAAAAGCGGGAAGATCCCCACTGCTCGACAGAGTTTCGCAGCGGGGATTTTCAATGATCTTGCTGGCCCTCTTGGGCTCATCTTTGGCACAAAACGTACTGAGAGATTCTGAGTTTGTCTTTTGTTTATGGATCTCTTTAGGGAGCTTGCTGGCTTTTATGGAAGAAGAAGACGAATCTCTTCCATATGCTCGACAGCCTCATCCATTTCACGGGCCAAGCGAGCCTGCCGGCTTGGATCAATCCCCTGCCGCACCAGGGCGCGAACGATCGCCGGATGGGCGATGATGTCACGGGCTGGATAGCAGCCTTCGGCCTGGGGGAGACCTTGGGCGGCTTCGATCTGTTTACGAATCTCTTGTGGTCCCCACGTTTCCAACTCAGGCATCAGCTCCAGGACTCTTTCTAGCTGCAGCTGGCACTGTGGCCTGATCCCAACATAGGCTTTTAGAACTGGCTTAGCCAAGTCAAGCATCGCCGTGATTTCCCCGTCGATAAGGTTTCGGTCAGGACTGCCAAGAGCGAGTTGGTTAAGGACTCCACGGGCTTTCCCAAGATATTGATCGATCGTTTCCGAGAGACTCTCCTCCGCGTAGAGAGGATGATTTCCCATTCCAAAACCCAGTACAAAAAAGACAGCAACTACTAATTTCTTCATGAGACCCTCGATGACTAAAGGTGATAACCACAGTTATAAAATCAACTCTGCCTACGGCAGACTGACTTACAGGGAAGGAGACTAGCTCACTTGATTTTGAGAATCAATATCGAAATGGAATAAAAGATCCAACTTAGAACGTTCTGCAGCGAGGAGTTTTTCTTTGATCTCCCACCCCCACCGAAACCCGCCCACACCACCAACCTTGGGCACAACCCGGTGGCAGGGGACAAACCAAGCTACGGGATTAGCTCCCACCGCTTGACCCACGGCCCTTGCCGCCGTGGGCTGCCCAATCTGCTGGGCGATCCACTGGTAGGTCACCGTTTCACCCAGCGGGATCGTTCGGAGGATCCTCCAAACCCGAAGCTGAAACTCAGTGCCACAAAGAAGGACATCAACGGGAAAAGAAAATGGGGGTTCGATCGAGCCATGATCCGGGATATATGAAGTTTTATCGATAAAATCCGCAGCAATCACCAAGGACTCTCGAAAGACTATTTCCATGACTCCACAAGGAGTGACCCACTGGGTCCTCGTGAGCACCTCTGGCTCTGGAGGATGAAGACGTTTTTCCAGAGGGACTTCGCGAATACGGACCCTATCGTCGCTAGTAACTCTTTCCAAGATCGACTCCTATTTCGGGTACCAGCTAGATTCTAGCCGCTGGTTAGGGCATAACAGGTTTTGGACTTTGACAGCTTAAAATCTGGTAAAGTTGGTTTAAGGTTCGTTCACTTTCCAACGAGGTTTTAATTTATGGTTCCATCACAAAAGGCTAGCTCTGGCGAGTCTCAAGTCATTGATCTTAAATCCGACACCCGCGGCATCATCACGGTTCTTATTTTTGCGGGCCTGGCCATCGCTGCTTTTCTCGTATTTGTCGGTTACTACGGTGTCCTTTGGACACCAGGAAAACCACTCGAAATGATGCAATAAGCTTTTTTTAACGTCCCTGCTACAATGATTTGTAAAAATGATGGCCCTGGTTCCTGGAAACACCGAAATTTTAGCCTGCAACCCTGACTCCCTTGAACTCGCTGCAAAGCTGCTGCGGGGAGGGGAGCTGGTTGCCGTCCCTACAGAAACCGTCTATGGGCTCGCTGGGGTGGCGACCAATCCCCAAGCTTTAGGGAAAATCTATGCCGCCAAAGGTCGGCCTCTAACAAACCCTTTGATCATTCATGTCGCTTTGGATTTGGGGTCGGTCAATGACCTGGACCAATCCAAGATCATCGACGCCTCGTCCCTAAGCTCCCAGGCCTACAATACTCTTGACCGCCTGATCGGTTTATTTTGGCCAGGCCCTTTGACCCTTATAGCCCCTCGGGGCGCCCGCATACCGAATGAGGTCACCGCCGGTGGGTCCACAGTGGCCATTAGACAAAGCTCCCATCCAGATTTTCAGCACCTCCTCAAACAGGTCAGGGAGCCCCTCGCAGCCCCAAGCGCCAACAGATCCAATCGCATCAGCCCCACCACCGCAAATCATGTCTATGAGGAACTCAAGGGTCGAATCCCCCTGATCTTAGATGGCGGCTCCTGCCAAGTCGGGGTGGAATCCACAGTGATCCAAACCCTCCAGGATGGCTCCCTCCAAATATTGCGTCCGGGGGGAATCACACAAGAACACCTCATCAAAGAAGGCTTTTCGATCCCAACCAATCGTTTAGCACCTGATTTGCAGCCTCCCTCGAAATCGACTCTGCCGCTTATGTCTCCGGGCCAGTTGCCGGTTCATTATGCTCCTGAAACCCCTCTTTATATGTTGGTGCCAGATGCAGAGATTGTGAAAAAAATTGCTGCGAGCCTTAACCATCCTTCTCACACGCCACCCAAGATTGTACTCATCTCCCTAAGGAGCGACACTCTCGCCTGGTGGGAGCATCAGCTGAAAGACGTTGCTGGACCCGGGTTGGTTATCCTGGCTCCTACACGAAGGGATGATTCCCAGACGATCGCTCGGGAGCTGTTTTCTCTCCTCCGCCAAGCCGACCAGCTCGCTCCTCAGCTTATTTTTATCGACCATCCCCCCGAACAGGGCGACCTCTGGCCTGCTATCTTTGATCGGCTTAAGCGCGCGAGCAAAAAAATAATCTATAAAAATCAATTAGATAGATTTACACCGACTTTTTCCGACCGCAGTCGGAGAAAGTCTTGACATTTTCCGACTGCGCCGTGAAAATGTCAGCTATGGAAACAAGGCAACTCTATCAGGATATATTCAATCAGTTCCTAGGCATGGAGCAGATGCTTTTTGTATCTGGCCCGCGCCAAGCGGGTAAGACGACTTTAGCTAAGTTGATGGGACAAGGTTATTCTTCGTCTGCCTATGTGAACTGGGATATTGCCACAGATCGAAAGAAGATCCGCACCGATCCTTATTTCTATGAAAAAATCGATCGCCCATCGGATACACCACCTTTTGTCGTCTTCGATGAGATCCACAAATTTGCGGGTTGGAAAAACTATCTTAAAGGCGTTTTCGATCGGGACAAGGGACGATACCAATTTATGGTTACTGGTAGCGGCCGCCTTGACACTTTTCGAAAAGGAGGAGACTCCCTTGCGGGACGCTACTTTCTTGTCCATGTATGGCCCTTTACTCTAGCTGAGCTTGGGGGGCATCGGGTTTCATTTTCGGAGTTTATTGATCGTCCGTTAAATGTCGTGACCAGTGATTCCGAAAGACTCGGTGCCATATGGTCTCAATTAAACGATCTCTCGGGTTTTCCAACACCGTATCTATCTGGAAAAAAGTCGATCTATCGCATTTGGAGCGAAACCTATCGCAATCAGCTCATTCGCGAAGATGTGCGCAGCCTCGAGACAATTATCAAAGTTGATCAATTGGAAGCACTTTCGGACTTACTTCCCAGTCGAGTCGCGAGCCCGCTTTCCCTCAACAATGTTGCTGCCGACATTGGAGTCAGTTTTGATACTGTTAAATCCTGGCTTAAGATCCTCGAAAAGTTCTATTTAGTTTTTCGCATCAGCCCTTATAGCGCAAAGTTAAGCCGCGCGATTACAAAAGAGCAAAAATCTTATCTATTCGACTACGCCCAAATCGATGATCCCGCTGCCCGCTTTGAAAATATGGTCGCAGTAGAACTTCATCGGGCGATTTCAAATTGGAATGAATGTGGCCTCGGACGTTTTGAGCTTAAGTTTCTTCGTACCAAAGATAAGGAAGAATGTGATTTTGTGATTACAGATAAGCGAAAACCATTACTTATGATTGAGTGTAAGTTGAGTGATCCAATAATCGCTAAATCCTTGGTTAAACTGCAGGACTACCTGCAAGTTCCTGCAGTGCAACTCGTGGCGCAGCCAGGTATCTTGAGACGTATAAACCGAGGCGATCTTTCAACCCTTGTTGTTACGGCGTCTCAATGGCTTAGCCAGCTGCCTTGAAAAACCCCAAGGATTTTATCAGTGAGTCAGCTCTTTGGATTTCTCTTGGCTTGGGTGTGGAATGGGGTTGGGGTTGGGGTGGGGGTGGGGGTTTTGGTCGAGACTGAGCACTCCCAAAACCGGCTCCACCAAAAGGACGGCGCCCTTTTTGGAAATATGGATTCCGTCGGTCGTCCTAATTTTTTCTGATTTACCATCAATAGTCAGATAGCTGAGGAACCCTCCCTTAGGGTTTCCAAACACGGTGGCTGTATCCAGATATTTCATACAGGGGTATTTTTCTGCAGTCCGCGCAATCCACTGGTTAAGGCGTGAGGCTTTTTTCTGAAAATTAGGCGACTGCATGGGCGGCAATCCAACCCAAACACCAAGAGTGGCCTTATTGCAGATTCCCTCCATCACGGCAGCGATCCGACTTTTATAGGTCTTAACCCACTCAGAGGTGCCGTAACTTAAAATTTTGCCATTTTCTGCGAAATCCTGGCTATCGTTAGCTCCCATTAAGACAATCACCGCCTGAAATCGTTGTTGCTGGGTCAATTGATCGATTTCTTGTCGCCAATCAAAGACATCAGGCCTTGCCAAGCCCGTGGCTAATTTTGCTTTAAGAGTCACTAAAACCTCGCCCTTGATTTCAAGCTGCTCTTTCAAGACCGGTCCTACTGTCATCATCAAGGAGTCACCCACAATCAGGACCCGACTTCCGGTGGTTTCAGGGGCCGCCTGTGAGGCCGTCGCAATCTCCCGCGACTGCTCATAGTCTTGTTTTAATCGGGGGTTTTTTGCCCAGTTGGCATCACGTTCAGATATTTTTGATCTTTTTTCTTGTTTGGCGATTTGCTGGTGCTCGTACTTACGCGGATAAACTAAGCGAGGAGCCTCTTGTAAATCGAGCCATCGGGTTTCTATTGTATACTTTGGTTCTTCAAGACCCCATTTTGCCATCTGCCGCCAATGATCTTCGGCGATCACTCGCATTTTTTGGGTCACGGGGTTTACAGGGATCTTCGTCGTCCAAGCATGGATTCCCTTTGAATCAAACAGAAGGATCGTCCCATAGAAACAAATTATGGCTAAGGTAACCTGGGACAGACGGTAGGTTTTGGGGACAGGTGTGGCTGGAGGAGGAGGAGGGATGCTTTTGTCGTCTTGTGACATCCATACCCCCTAAAACTTAAAGTAAATAAAAGGCGCCACAGCACTCGGCGACAGAGCACTCAGAAACACCACGACAAAGCCTAGGGTTGCCCCCTGGAAAGCCAAGGGGATCTTGGCGATGTTATTTTCAAAAAAAGTCACGGACTTTTCGGGGACCATCTGTCCTAGGATCGCTATCGCAAAAATCACACCCACATAGGTTCCGAAAATCTTCGAATGCATCTGTAAGTTGCCAAAACCTCCGAGATACTCCCTGGCGACGTTTAAACTCTCTGCGTTAAAAAAAATCCAAGCCAGACACACACAATGAAACACGACCACCTGGCGAAGATATTTTCCGACACCATAGGCCTGAATCACCAGATTCCACCGTGAGAGCTCTTTTTCCAAGATAAGACCAAATCCATGGATCAACCCCCAGATCACAAAATTCCAATTTGCTCCATGCCATAACCCCCCCAAGACCATCGTGATAAGGAGATTGCGGTAAGTCTTAAAAATCCCCTTTCTTGATCCCCCAAGAGGCACGTAAAGGTAGTCCCTTAAAAACGAGCTGAGGGATATATGCCACCTTTTCCAAAAATCGCTAAGCGAGACTGCCCTGTAGGGTTGGTTGAAATTTCTCTTAAATTCAAAACCCAAAAGGTAAGCCGTGCCGATGGCGATATCGCTATAGGCGCTAAAATCAAAATAGATTTGAAAAGCGTAACCATAGGCGCCGAGGAGCAGATCAAAGCTGGAATGGGATTTAGGTGATTCAAAGACGGGACCCACCACTTCGACGGCGAGGGTATGTGCCAGGACAATTTTTTTAAACAAACCGATTCCGATAAGAAAAAAAGCTCTGGTTGCAAAGATTTGAGTAGAGTTCGGCGGCTGGGCTAACTGGGGCAAAAAATCCTTAGCTCGCACGATGGGGCCAGCTACCAAGTGGGGAAAAAAGGAGTTATAGAGCAAGACATCTATAGGATTTATGCAAGCTCTTATATGCCCCTTATAGACGTCGACAACGTAAGAGATCCCCTGAAATGTAAAAAATGAAACCCCAACCGGGAGCAAGACTTCGAATATTTTTATCTCTCTGGATAGTCCAACGAGATGCAGGAGATCATTGAACGAACTTTGGAAAAACCCTACATATTTAAAAAAGCCCAAGACCAGCAAATTAAATCCACAGGCGACAACTAGGATCATTTTTCGGGTGCGTTTGTCTTGATAGGCTTCTAAAAATAAGGCAAGACTGAAGTTTGCAAAGGAACTGGCTGCCAGCAAAAAACTAAACCTGTAATCCCACCAGGAATAAAAAATATAGCTCAATATGAGCAGAACTATTTTGTTTGACATAGGATGTTTGGACGACAACCAAGATAGCGCAAAGGCTATCAGAAAAAAAACACCAAATTCTCCTGTTGGAAACAACATCTACGTTAGGCCCCCCATTGAATCCAAGTCACGTTTCGGAAGGCCCGCCTGAGGCTTGAGAAAAATTACAGAAAAGAATATTTTTACGAAAAAAATTGCCCCTTTGCGGGGCGAGGATCAAGCGGATTAAATTGAGGTTTTTAATAGGGGGGGGCTGGCTGGATCGTTAGCTCTAGTGGTTATTATGATCCAGCAATCATGAGATTCTCCTTAAAGGATCTCACACCTATGAGTAGCTCCTCGACAAGTTCATCGACCCTATGGTTGAGACCCTGTCGCCCGACGAGTTGGATGGCGATACAGATCTTCATGGCTTCAAAGATGCCAGCGCGAGCTGCAAGTCCTGTCAACTCTTTAGCTTTTACCATGGCACACTCTGTGTTTGAATCGTTTAGGAGATCTTTAAGCTCATAGACGCCTTCCTCAAGACAAATCATGCGATGGACCATGGATTTAAGGGTTTCGTCCGAAAACCCTCGCCTTCTTGTTAAAAAGCCGCCCTTTTTTCGGTCATGTTGAGGATAGTAACCAGACTTCAAACCTTCTTTGTCTAGAGCAACCTTAAGCATTCGGTCATTCCTCCAAAAGATCTTTTTTAGTCGCCGCACACTTCGAGATAGCTATACTTGAAAAAATTTAAATCTCATGGAATATATTCCCATTCCCTATCAAATGAGGCGTTTTGAAGAGGTGACCCAGGATCAAAAACGGCGCAAAAATCGCTATCATTCCCCCATTGGTTCCCAACGCGTATAAATAATAAGACCATACAATAAGGTAAGTACCAACTCGATTCGAGTCGGTCTTATTAAATTTATATTTCCTAGTTTTGAAAATAAGCCCTACAGACCAGAACCCAATCCCTAACCCTTCAACAAGCCCAATCTGAGTCCGTTCACGATCGACAATAACTAATAAGATTGGCCCAGTAGCTAGAAATATCACCACGACATTTTTCATAAAGTTTAGAGGCTCGAACCCCATCGAGCCTTCGTTCAATCGCGACCCTTCACCTAGTGTTTCGTAGATGGTCCAGGTGATCGCCATCAAGACGATAGCTGCGTTTCTGGTATTGAGTGCAGCGGGCTGGTGCCAAATAAGGAAACACAGATAGGACAAACAGGTCACACCAAAGAGCGCAAAACGAAGTCTCTGGGTTTTCTTGCCAAGAGTGGCAATCATTGCCGCGATCGACAAAAGTATGAAGCCTGCGAGCGCAACTTCCAAATGAGTCATCCTGGTTCCTTACAAGAGTCTCCGTTCTATCCTAACATTTTTTTAAAAATCGGTCCTTTAGATAAACATGGTTCAGGGAGACTCCCAAAAATCCTCCTGTTAAGATGATTTTTAATCTTTTAATCCAGAGGATTTATGAATGCCCAGAATTTGCCAAACTTTATCATTGATAACTGTTGGCAAAAGACTCCGAGCCAGTGGAATCAAATGGGCAATCTCAGGATCAATCACTAAGGTTTTTCCTCGCTTGAAACCATCGTAAGCCTTTTGAACCGTATCTGCAGGATTTAGCCACCGTGATAAAAAGGGTGGCTTGGCCCCACGAAACATACCTGTTTGGACATAACTCGGGCAAAAGGTCATAAGTTTAATCCCTTCTAAACCAGCTTCCCGCATCTCAAGTCTCAAAGACTCCGTAAATCCAATGACAGCCCATTTTGAGGCCACATAGGATGCCATATGGGGCACTCCTGTAAGCCCCGCCATGCTGGCAATATTCACAATATATCCTGCATGCCGAGCGACCATCGTCTTAAGAACCATATGGGTTATCGACATCAACCCAAGAATATTCACCTCCATCACATCTCGATGTTTCTCAAAGGGAACCCCGACAAACTTACCTCGATGAACCAATCCTGCATTATTGACCAAAATATCGACTTGGTTGCCCTTTATAAACTCTTGGACTCGGTCTCGCAAGGCTCCGTCGTCTCTCATATCGACAGGCAGGATGTCTATCATTTGATTTTTTGCTGTAAGGCTTAACTCTTTTTGTGCCTTCAAAAGAGCCTCTTGGTTTTGCCCTAATAAAACCACATGGGCCTGGTCTTTGAGGAGAAGCTTTGCCCACTCAAACCCCATTCCCCGAGAGCCTCCTGTAATCAGGGCTCGCATCCCGGCTACCTTAACTCCCACAGGTTTATCCACAGAGCGACTCCTTAGTGGTCGATGATTTCTATGCCTGAGACACCGCTACAGGTCTTTTACTCCACAGCGTCGCTGCCGAT
Source organism: Oligoflexales bacterium (assembly GCA_041736175.1). Lineage (GTDB taxonomy): Bacteria > Bdellovibrionota_B > Oligoflexia > Oligoflexales > CAIYRB01 > JBGSUI01. The sequence continues at coordinate 23,076 of JBGSUI010000219.1, forward strand.
CTAGCCTTAATTTTGCCTCTCTGGCGCGGCATATCTCACAGAGAACCTCTCCTTCAGTGCAGCATTGGTCCTCCACATCGACTTTATCACAACCTTTTCCCTCGGGAACGCTGCATTTTTGGCGCCACCCAATCATCGCATTCAGGGCTTTCATCCGACAATCGACACACTCATCGCGATCCCCCCCACAGCAAGTGGTGATCTTAACCCCTGGGCCGCAGGTTTTAAGCTCTTCAAAGGTTGGTAGGCACTCTTGACGCCATTTTTCAAGAGCTGCTTGCATTTGAATCCTACAGAAACCACAGTCTTGATGTGATGCCTGACAACAATCAGCCGGATCTGGTCGAGTGATGCAGTTGGAGAGTCTCTGGCTCGCTGGAGTTTGGATATCTGGCGTGGCTGCGGGCTCCCCAACGATGCTCCCAGCAGACTCCACCTCGTCTGCCATTTCTGGAGACTTCGCCCTATCGCCCAAACAACTCGGCAACACAAAGAGAAAGGTAAGAAGGGATCCAAAAAAAGAAACCTTAATAAAGGTTGCTTGAATCATTCGTCTCAAGTTCCAAAAGACCCTCAGCCGCACAGATTTCCCGAAGATCGCCATCAGCTTCCCTCAAAAAAAGACCGCACCGATACATGCCGTCAATGCCGAGATGGTTATGACAATATGCTAATTCAACTCTAAACTTGTGACGATTGATAAGCAACCAATAGTAGGCGCCTTTTCTTAAATTTTCTTTGACGACAAACCCCAGCCCCCTTCGGGATACATCCGTCGGTCGAATCGCGATTTTCCAGTCGGAATTATCCTGTGAAACCAGATTGAGGCAAAAATCTCCTGTAAATCTTTCGTCCCTCTCCTCGCTCCTTTTATCTTTTGTTTTTTGTACCTGGACCATTTTACACTCCCCCTCAATGTGACATCCTATACATCGACAATTGAGGAGGTTTCTTTAAACTTTTTCAAAAAAAATTATTTTTATTCTTTGATTTTATAGGCTTGAATTACTTTGATGAATCGCTTTTGGCGGACATACCGATCCTGTGGATTCTTAAAATCCGTCCGATGATATCGGAGGTCGAAATCCCCGGAACAAGCGGAATCGTCTGCACCTTTCCACCTTTTGATCGCACATACTCTCCACCGATGATCTCTTGGGCATCACCCTGGGCCGCATCCACTCGGTAATCGCCACCCTTAATAAGAATATCTGGTACGATCTTACGAATTAAGTTTTCGGGGGTATTTTCGGAAAAGGGGATCACAAAGTCCACGCTTTCCAAACCTGCAAGCAGCATCATTCGCTCGGTAAGCCCCACAATAGGCCGCTCAGCTCCTTTAATGCGGCGAATCGATTCGTCGCTATTGATGCCGACGATGAGAATATCTCCCTGTTCCTTGGCGAGTTCGAGGTAGCTTACATGACCCGCATGGAGGATATCAAAGCATCCGTTGGTAAAAACCACCTTAAGGCGACGTTCTTGGGGTATCGACGCCAAAAAAGGTATTTTTTTAAAGAGACTTTCTATATCCACAACCTTTTTAAGAGCTTTACGACCTTGACCCCACTGGACTCCACCACCACCGATTGCGCCCACACGCCCCTGATTAAGGGCTAAGATGAGTTCCTCAGCATAGACTGGTTGGGTTCCAACCTTACCGACAGCTATGGCTGCCGCTGCATTGGCCAAAATCGCGCCTTCTTCCAAGGATTCTCCACAGGCTAAACAGAGTCCCATAACCGCGGCAACGGTATCTCCTGCACCGGAGACATCGAAAACCTCCCTGGCTAATGCTTTAAGGCTCAGGATTGATTGGCCGGGGACTGGTTCCTTTTGCGGTTTTAGCAAGATCATTCCCTTAGGCCCAAGGGTTACCAGAATATTTTCAAAACCGTAGCGACTCTGAAGGCCGCTGGCCAGGACAGCTCCGGCTTCTGGGCCATCAGGGTCTAAATCCAGTGCTTCGCACGCCTCCTTACGATTCGGTGTGATAAGGTGCGCTCCAGAGTAGCAACTCAAATCTTTGCGTTTTGGATCCACAACCACTAAAACACCCTTAGATTGGGCGATCGCGATAATCTGCCGTAAAAAAGCATCCGTCAACAAACCCTTTCCATAGTCACTGATCAAAATAGCATCGAATTTTGTTTGATCCAGGGCAGTGACCAAGTTTTCAATGAGATGGTGTGGGACTGAAACAGATTTTTCCCAGTCCACCCGGATAAGCTGCTGAACGCCCGAAGTCACCCTTGTCTTGCGAATCGTGGGGCGATCCATAGCCTGTAGGACAAACTCTTCGTCAATCCCCTCTCTTTTTAGAAGTGCCTTGAGTTCTTGACCTGCCTGATCTTTTCCGACCACACTAAAGAGCTTTGCTTTTCCACCTAGTGTCTGAATGTTAAGAGCAGCGTTGGCTGCCCCCCCTGGCCTATGGAGTGTTTCTGTTACGAGATGGACCGGCACAGGTGCCTCGGGAGAGATGCGATTGACTTGTCCTATCAAATACTCGTCTAACATTACATCGCCAACGACTGCCACTGTAGGTGTCATTTCTTTTAGCCACGGAAGAATGCCAGATTTTCCTAAATCGACCAAGTTAAACCCTCCGACGAAAGATTGACGACATTTCTTTGACGACTTCAGTCACAAATCTGACAAAACCTAATCACTATGATCCAAATGTGGTTATAGCACACCATAACAATCAAATAAATCCTTTGCTATTTCAGGGAGCCAAATATCTGTGAGACTCCAGTTGAAACTGTTGGCACAGACTTTGCTAACTAAAGAATACGCGTCAGTTTTTGCCCCCCCAAGTTTGAGATTCCTATGACACTAGGCACATCCACCAAAATATCTTCGAAAATCTCCACGATTTTTGCTTGGGTCTTGGGCGCATGCCTCTTAATAGTTCCCAGATCTCCCTTCATCAATGTTGCGGCTGGCCAGGGGAGTTTTTCGCAAATCACGGCGACTCTCCCATCGGATAGACCCTTCCGCTATGATTACCAAAGCCAAGATCATTCCCTCAATTTAGAGTTTGATAAAACCTCTCCCGATGAGCTGGCAGCTTTTGAGCGCTATGACGAAAAAATGGTCAAACGAGTTGTCTTTAAGGATATGTCACCTGCTGGCACACGAGTCAAACTTGTATTAAAAAACCGTGATATCAAAGTCCTTGTCCAGTCCTATAAAGAGCCTTTCCGCATTGTCATAGACATGTACGACTCCAACTACCAACCTACTTTTGATTTAAAAACGAATTTCCCATTGACAACTCCCTACAGCGATTCCACCTCTTCTATCACAGGGGATTCCTCCAACAGTTCTTTGCCTGACTATAAAAATAGTGGAAAGGGTTTGATGCTTCTCAAGAGCACTCCTGAACCTCTTGCTACCCCTAGTTCCTCGCCGGTTCCCGCTCAAACCACCAACGCAAACCAAAGACGCCTTCTTCAGCCATTAGGAAAAATATTCCTTTCACCCCAAGATATGCAGGCCGCCCTCGCCGGTATTCCTGACGGCCAAGGCAGCATGTGGGCCTCCTACCCTCCTTATATCTATCGATTGCAAACGGCAGCCTATGACCGTCGAGACTTTACTGGAAACAACGAACGGTCAAACCCATCGCTACCATCCCTATCCGATGCACTCTCTTCCTCTAAAATCATGGCAGACTATGCCGGAAAAATGTTTGACCTGGGAAACGAAAACAAAGCACTGGTCACCTACAATCAAATATTGCAAAAGGACCCGGCCTTTTTTGACCAGGACGCCTTGTCACTCTGGAAATTGGCAGAGATCCACTTAGGAAGCGGAAACCTCACCCTTGCTCGCGGCTACTACGAGGTTTTGGTGTCGAAGTACCCGGAATCAGCGTTGGCGCCATTTAGTCGGCTACGCATCCTCGACGTGGCCGCGATACGCTATATACAAAAAAACCGGTTTAAAGATCTTTCGGATTTTGTAGAAAAACTTGATTCCATAAAAGTTTGGAATAACGGAGAAGTCTCCGGACTTATCGCCCTAAGGAGAGCCTACTGGTCCAGCCCAGGTACCGAAGTCGGCAATAATTATGCCCTGATTCCGCGTGTCAAACGGGATATCTATCAGCTTTTATCAACCCAATATGCTGGTGCCGAAAATCCTCGCACGGCCTTTCTTATCTCAAGCATTCTGATCAATGAATTCTGCCAAAACGACTATCAGTGGCAACGGTCCAATGGCCTTTTTGCAGAAGAATACTTTAAAAGATTCTCTGGACCTAAAACAGAACAATATCAAAACACCCTACGCGAAAAGCTGTTCCTTAAAATCAACTCTACGATTCAAAACAAAGTCGCCGCCGGTAATCTCATTGATGCGATCGAAGATTACGAAAATCTTCCGAAGTCCATGCAATCGGTTCGCAAAAATGCCAAAACCGGATGGTCCCTCGCTGAGTCCTACCGCCTTTTGGGACACCTTGGCAAATCTCTGGAATTTTATAAAAACGCAGCTGATGCTGTACCCGAAGGTAGCATCGACCGGTTTAAATCAGAATTCTGGGTTGCTTATATATCATTTTTGGAATCAAAAGAAAGAAGCTCTACAAATAAAGCCACTTCAAACCAAAATCTAGTGAAACAAGCTCAAAAATATGATTCCAGGATGGCTGCTTCCTGGAACCGCCTCAGCCAAGTCGACAAAGATAAGCTCGCGGAGTCCTACAAGGAAAACTTTGAAAAGGCCGTCACAAACAGCGTTAAGCTCCGAAAGCCTGCGCAAATCGTCTTGGGAAACTGGACCGCTAAACTAACTTCCAAGATCTCTACGTCGACTCCCCAAGAGCCTGGCATCAACGGCATCGATAAATCTTACAGTCCATCTGCAAGTGCTTTATTTTTACTCACTGACCTGAGCAAACTTTTTGAGAGTCTTGGGATGCTTAAGGAAAAACGTGAGGCCACCCTGCTCTTAAAAAACATGAAGCCCGGCGATTTCTTAGATGACCAATCAGCAAAAAATATTTGGGCTGAACAACTCGAAAAGCTTGCAGAAGAATATCGGAAATCTAACCAATATCTGGATGCTGGAAAGCTTTTCGGATTTGTCGGCGAAAACAGCGAAAATTGGGAGAAAAAGGCCGAGACTCTCTACAAGAGCGGCCTCCTGCTTTTTAGAGCAGGTCGTAAGCAGGACGCCATCAACTCCCTCCAAAAGGCAGCGGACGACGGCAATAACCTATTCTATGCAAATTTGGCAAAAGAGCGCTTGAACCAAATTCAATAATTTTAACGGAGGAGCCTTTATTCATGAGTCATTTTACCCCGAACACAGCACCTAACAATCAGCCCCAAAAGGATCAGGCAAACCAGGCAGAATTTCTTAATTTTATTCAAGATCAAAAGGCCCAAACTGACAAAGTCTCTAGCCTCCTGACTATGCCGACCTTTAAATTTCAGGGGACTACTGAATACAGCCCCCGTATGGCCAAGATTAAAGAACTCATCCTCCAAATCGCCGATACAAGCGTTCCGGTCCTTGTTTCTGGAGATTCCGGAGTCGGTAAAGAAATCATTGCCCGCTATATTCATTCAACATCCCTTAGCAACTCAGGCCCTTTTATCGCCGTCAACTGCGCGGCGCTGCCGACAAACCTGCTCGAAAGCGAGCTGTTTGGTCACGAAAAAGGCTCTTTTACGGGCGCACATTCTCGGCATATCGGCAAGTTTGAACAAGCCCAATCTGGCACTATCCTCCTCGATGAAATCACCGAAATGGACTTGGTCCTCCAGTCAAAGCTCCTGAGAGTCTTACAAGAAAAAGAAATCGATCGTGTCGGCGGCAACGCTCCAATACCCATCAAAACCCGTATCATCGCCACCACTAACCGCGACATCGGCAAACATGTGCAGCAGGGCCTCTTCCGCCAAGATCTCTACTACCGACTCCATGTGATCCATATTCAAATCCCGCCCCTTAGAGAACGGATAGGTGAAATCCTGCCCCTAGCTCGGCATTTTATCGACTACTATGCCAGCCAATTTGGACGCCCCCATACAGAACTCTCCTCTCAATCCGAAAACGCCCTTAAATCCTACCCCTGGCCAGGAAATGTCCGAGAGCTACAGAATACGATCCAAAGGTCGATCCTTCTTTGTAAAAACAACGTTATTAATCTGGATGATCTCAATATCGCGCTCCCTGAAGAATCGGAACCTTTTAACACCTGGGCAAAGCATCTTCCTATTGGCCATCTCCTCCGTGACGTTGAAACCCAATTTATCTTGGCTACCCTTAAATACCATCATGGCAATCGAACCCATGCTGCCAAAACCCTTGGTATAAGCCTAAGAACCCTGCGAAACAAGATTAACGAGTTTCACTCCGAAGGACTCGAAGTGGTTTCACCAACCAAGAGAAAACTAACATGACCAGACAATTACTAGGCATCTTTAATTTTGCTGACCGTTTGCAGATGACCAGTCTCGATCATCGCCTTAAACGAGCTGACGTCGTTGCTGCAAATATCGCTAACGCCGAGACCCCTGGATTTAGAGCCCTAGGCTACGATTTTGAAGATCAATTGGCAAGCCTAGCCCATTTAGACCGATCGCTACCACTTAAGGTAGGAGATGACAAACACTTTAAAAACAGCTTTACAAGGTCCGACGGTAAAGTCGAACCAGATGTGTATGTTCGCCCAACAGAGTCCGTCCCAGAGGACGGAAATACAGTGGACATGGACAAAGAGATGATCACGATGGCAGACAATCAAATCCTCTATAAATCGGCTATAGAGATTATCAATCGAAAAATCGGGTCTTTAAAATACGCGATCAATGGTGGTCGGTGATGATTTTATTGATCTCTAACAACGGAGAATGTTTATGAGTCAATTTAAAGCAATGGCAATCAGTAGTTCAGGACTCTCTGCGCAGCGGTTAAGGATGAATATTTTGTCAGCAAACCTTGCCAACGCCCAGACTACCCGCGGCGACGAAGGTGGTGCCTATAAAAGAAGAGATGTGGTTTTCTCTGCCACACCGACAGGCGATAAATTTGACGATTTTTTGAATGGTACCCACGGGACCGAGCTGAGAAAAGTTGATGTGGTGGGAATCCATAAAGATCCCTCGGCGCCCAGAAAGGTCTTCGATCCCTCTCACCCTGATGCAAACCAACAGGGATTTGTCGAAATGCCTAACATTAATGTGATGACGGAGATGGTAAACATGCTTACCGCGACGAGAGCCTTTGAAGCCAATGCGACCGCCATAGATGATTCAAAACAAATGGCGATGCGGGCACTAGAAATCGGAAGGTAACAGATCTTTTTAATAGGGTAAACAATGGCTTTACACTCTGTACTTAAATCTAAAGAGCAGATTCTAGACACCCTCAGGAATATACAGAAAGATGTTGACCAATCCAAAAATCAAAACACGAATGCCCAATCCTCTAGCTCCAGCTTTTATGAGCATCTCAAAGAGTCCACCCAAGAGATCAATAAAGCCCAAGTCGTAGCCGATGTAAAGTCCGTGGAGTTAAATACTGGCCGTAATGGGAACATCCATGAAACCATGCTTGCAGCCACCCAAGCTGAACTATCCCTAAACTTAATGGTCCAGATCAGAAACAAAGCCCTTGAAGCCTATAACGAAATCATGCGGATGCCAGTATAATGAATCAAATTAAAGATTTTTTAGCGAGTCTTAAGCAAAATATCCGCGATTTCTGGGCGACTCTCAGCAAAACCAAGAGACTCTTTGTCTATGGAGCTCTCCTAGCAGTCGTCGTGGCCTTGGTCCTAGCCTTATCGATGAGAGACAAGTCGACCTACGAATATCTCTTTGTCGACTTATCTCAGGAAGACATCAATCAAATATCCGCATCTCTAAAGCAAAATAATGTTAGCAATTTTATCATTGATCAAAAAGGCATCCAGGTGCCTGCCCAGGACGTCCTCAGATTAAGACTGAAATTGTCCCAGGACGGCCTCCCCAATCATGGGGTTGTGGGCTGGGAAAAATTTGACAACCAAGATTTTGCTAGAACCGAATTTGAACAGCGAATCAATAAACAACGGGCGATCCAAGGAGAGCTTTCCCGAACGATTTCTCTTATCGATGGAGTTATACATGCAAAGGTTCATATCGTTGCTCCAAAAAAGAGCTTGTTTCTCGAAGAAAAAATCGAGACAACGGCCGCCGTATACTTAAAAACTAAACCCGGTGTCAATCTAGATAAAAAGCAAGTTAAAGGGATCGTTAATCTGGTTTCAAAATCCGTCGAAGGACTCAACCCCAATAACGTCACCATAATCGACGGCGATGGAAAGATGCTGACAGAAGCTGAGACAGACGATCCAAATGTAAAAATGACAAAGGAAATGCTTGCCTACAAGCGAGCAATCGAAAAGCAATATGAAGAAAACATTCGGGGTATCGTCGGGAGAGTGGTAGGCTTTGACCGCATTGATGTCAAGGTCGATGCGACTGTCGACTTCACTATGGAGCAACAAACCATCAGCGATGTCGATCCCGACCGGGTCGCGACGGTGTCACGGGAAACCCAGGGATACTCCCTTAATGGCTCAGGACTCAATCCTACCGGAATCCCCGGTGCCAAGTCAAATGTACCTGGCGAACAAGAATCCATTAATATGAGTCAAGCTTCGACCTCCAATAAAAAAGATTCCGAAGTGGTCAACTTTGAGATTGCAAAGAAGGTCAGTCAAAAAACCCTTCCTGTCGGCAAGATTGTAAAGCTCTCTACCGCTGTTATCGTCGATGGCAAACAGCAGTATCTGCCCGATGGGACCCAGCCTATATTCGAAGCTCGTACCGAAGAAGAGCTGAAAAAGCTGGACGAATTGGTCAAATCAGCCATTGGTTTTGAGGAAAAGCGTGGCGATATTGTCACAGTAAGAAATATGATGTTTCAGCTTGACCAAATCAAAATCGATACGATCAAAGAAGAAACTCGCCAAACAAGAGAATATATATCGACGTTGGCTGTTTCTGCGGCGATAGCACTCGGGCTCGTGTTTTTCTTTGCCCTCATTGTCAGACCCTACTTCCGCTGGCTCTCCTATGACCCGTCACGTAAACATGACCAGCAGGTTGTTGAAGACTTTAAACCCGACTTGGAACTAGGTACATTGCAAAATGTGCAGATTAAAGAAGATATACCTTTTGAAAAGCTCTCGCCTCAAGAACAGGTGATGTTTTTGGCAAAAAATGAACCTAAACGAACGACCGAAGCGCTCCGCCTCCTCTTAAACCCGCACCATAACGTAACTTAAATATCGCCCTTTACTTAAAATTCTTGGAGATCTTGGATGACCGATGGACCGAAACGGCTGGGGAGATTCCTTAAGAAGGGGACTTCGGTTTTCGAAAAAATCTCCCTTGTAGATTTTTCTTTCCAGGATATCAAGGCGCCCAAAGGCCTAACCCCAGACAACGCGAATCGAACGATTATTCATATTGAGAATCATGACCAAGAGTCTTTAGATCACGCTCTCAAAGAACACACAAAGTTTGACCTGGATCTGATATCGCCCGAAGACCGCCAGCGGGTTATTATGCCCCGTGACTTTACTGCGGATTGGGAGCGAGATCGATCCATGCGAAAGAGAAAAGTCGCTAGGTTTGATGACGATGATTTCGAATTGGAGCTTGATTCCTTAAAAAGGACCAAGACTCCTGTCCAACCAGCTCCTGATACGCCAAGTGACCTTCCATCACCCCCCCCTGCCCCAAAGATAGATACCTGGCAAACCATGGAGGAGGTCGGTAAAGCTATCAACGAACTCCATTCCAAAGAAACCAGCAAGGAACAACCCATCCAACCTATGGTCCAAAGCACAATACCAGAAAACTCAAATTTCACACAGGTTTCTCCAGAACAAGAAGTCGCTGCTCTCGCTCAGTACCAGCGGCAGCAACAAGAACTCGCCAAAATGAAAGCTGAGTTTCAAGAGGAGCTGGAAAATATACTGGAATCCGAAAAAGCAAAGGCCTACCGCGAAGGCTTTAGCCTTGGAGAAGAAAAGGCAGAACTACAGACGAGAACCAAAAGCGTTGAACTCCTCAAAAACATCACCCAGATCGTCGCCGAACTTTCACAGCTAAAATTTTTAATTCTCAGCAATGTCCAAGAAAATTTTTACACAATCTGTCAGGCTATCGGCGAGGCCCTCGTTAAGCGGGAGTTTTCTATCCATCCTGATACCTTTGCAGAAGTACTTCGTCGCGCATTATCCGAATCCGTACAACCCAATAACGTCAAAATCCTCGTCCATCCAGAAATGTATGATAAGCTTATGACTCTCAATATTGCCGATTTAAAGGGCATTTTGCAAAAAGATGACCAGATCGATAAAGCAGGATTTAAATTAGAATCGCACCTAAGCGTGATCGACGGAAATATTTCAGAAATGATCAGCAAAATGCTCAAGCAAGCTGACTTAGGAATCTTTGATAAAGGCGACCAGCCAGAAAACGATCGGAAGATTGCATGACCTATGACTCGTCATTTAATATTCGGAAATTCGACAAAACCTCACTGGCAGACTCTTTTAGGGGTGTTCGGTTTGAGTCCTTTGGTAAAATCACCGATATCAAGGGCCATGTGATCGAAGCTCATCTACCCAAAACTCCCATAGGTACAGTAGTCACCATTGGTCTCCCGCCCCCTATGAGTAGTGGACTGGCCGCTGCTGAATACCAACCTATCCTAGGAGAGGTCATCGGCTTTCGAGATGAATATAAGGTAACGATTCTGCCCTATGGTTCTATTTCTGGGATCGCCCCTGGTTGTCCTGTTCGGATTGGCGATGTTTGGAACCGAATTCCTGTTCACGAAAAACTCCTTGGGAGGGTCTTGGGCCCAATGCTCAACCCACTTGATGGCCTACCGCCCATCGATTTTACCGACTCAGCGACGTATCCCGTTGATCGGGAAGCGCCCAATCCAATGTCCCGAAGTCGCATCCATAAACCAATGGCTTTAGGAGTCCGAGCGATTGATGGACTCCTAACGTTTGGAGAAGGCCAAAGGATTGGCATTATGGCCGGTGCTGGAGTGGGAAAAAGTGTCTTGCTCGGTATGATTGCAAGAAACACCGCAGCAGATATCAATGTGATTGGCCTTATCGGCGAACGTGGTCGGGAGGTACGAGAGTTTATTGAACGGGATTTAGGCCCCGAAGGTTTAAAGCGCAGTGTCGTGATCGTCACAACTTCTGACCAATCACCCCTCCTGCGGGTCCGCGCTGCTAAAGTCGTAACAGCTATATCTGAAGGTTTTTCGGCGTGCGGAAAAAGCGTCCTGTTGTTTATGGATAGCCTTACACGGGTCGCCATGGCCCAAAGGGAGATCGGCCAGGCGAGGCAGGAAACCCCCACCTCTAAAGGCTATACAACGTCGGTCTTTTCTCTGTTGCCCGCTCTTTTAGAACGCTGTGGACCCCAATCCGCTGGTCATGGCTCGATTAGCGGCATCTATACGGTGTTGGTCGATGGCGATGACTTTAATGATCCCATACCTGATGCTGCCAGGTCGATCTTAGATGGCCAGATCCAGCTCTCTAGGGCGCTAGCCAATAAAGGGCATTTTCCGGCGATTGATTTATCCAGTTCCCTGTCTCGGGTTATGAACGATATCATCAGCGAGGAACACAGGGAGCTGGCTCTAACAGTTAGGTCCTTACTCGGTACCTATAAAGAAAATCAAGATTATGTGCAGATCGGCGCCTACCAATCTGGGACCAATCCCACCCTTGATGCTGCAATCTCTCTGATGCCCTCTATCGATCGTTTTTTGCGCCAGGGAGTCTCTGAATCTTCACTCTTTGACAGCACTCTCCAAGGGCTTGCCAATATTTTTAGACAGAAATCGACCAGTCAACCACAAAAGCGAAATTAACTAAATGCAAGATCTACTAAACAAAATCCATAAAATCGATGCTCTGGTACGCATCAAAAAAATCGAGCTACAAAAGATCCAGATGGCGCTGGGCCAGACGAGACAAAAAAAGGCAAATCTCATAAATGAGATGAAATCTAAACAACTTCGTTATTTAGAGGGGGTCGAACATTTAAACAGCGTTCGCTCCTCAAACTATAGGAATAACCTAAAAACTCTAGAAGAGGCTGTCGATCATTCAAAAAACCTGTGGTTTTCTAGCTTTAAGGCTATGCAAGAGGTCGATTTCTTAGAAAAGTCCCAAATCCAACAAGTCATCACTGCTGAAACCAATTTAAAAGCTATTGAGCAAATACAAACCACCTATCAGACTTCCTATAGCACCCAGATTCAGATATTCGAGCAAAAGCAGCTCGATGAATTTTCTATTCGTAAAACCGATAAACATCGCTAAAAATGGTCCTTAACCCATGGAACTCCTCCCCTCAAATCGTTTCCCATTAAAAAGCCTCCTATGTCTAAAGATCTTTATCTTGACTGGACTGGTCATGGTTCACTTTAACTATATAAAAATAGGTGAAATAGACCTCTTTGGCCAAGATAAAAGAGACAGTAATCCAAAATCCGCCGACAGCGACCAGCAATCAACCCAAGGCAAAAACATCAAAGAAAAACCTTCAAAAGAGACCAATACCACCGCAGAAAAGACTCGCAAAAGCTTTATTTCAGATCTTTTAGAACTCCCAAGTCTCGATCCTCAGTCCATTAAAAAAGAAGAGCTAGGAAAATATATAGAAATTGCAAATCGCAAGGAGAGGCAAATAATTGAAAGGCTTGATCTACTGAAGAAAAAAGAAAATCAGCTCAAAGAACTTGAGAAATCAGTGGAAGAAAAAATCAGTGTTCTAGATGAGGAACGCAAGTTTTTTGCCCAATCAATCCAAAAAGAGAAGGACCTAAAAAACGAAAGAGTGACCCAACTCATCACCCTATATGCCAAGATGGAGCCTAAGAAGGCCGCCCCCGTCTTTGAAAAGCTAGATCGAGATCTGGTCGTCGAGCTGTTTAAACAGTTGCCACAAAAGCAAGTGACTGCCATCTTAGAAGCAATGACCCCAGACCGCTCCGTCGCTCTCAGCGAGTATTATGGTCGCGTTCGTTCTGCGAGAGAGTACGACCTCCTCAAAGAAATGAATCAGTCCCTCAAAAAAGAGTTTGACGACTGCAAGGGCATGCCTCCATCAAACTAAATTTAATTGTCTGGCTAATATTAAAATATAATTTAATATTTTTGGATAGTTAAACCTAGGCTATATCACTTAATCACACCTAAATATTTAAGAGCTTTTTGAATCATCCCCCTCTGCTCTTGGGTTAGACGCATCAAATCACAAAACTCTCCTAATTTAGCTTCGTAGCTCACTTCTTTAACCGGCTTATCTTTGGCCGGTGCCTGTTGGTTAGGAAACTCGATTCGGTCGAGCATACCATGGAGCTCACCAGGAGAACGCTCACCCGCAGCCATGGTATTCAGGAGATAGCGTACCGTCAACTTAGACCCCAACTTACGGACTCGTTGCTTGACCGCTTCGTCCCATTGGGAAGCCCTGACGTATTTGCCAATCGTTCTAAGATCCCCATCCAGTAGAACCGCGATCTCGGCTGTGGACATCCCTAGGCCAACCAATTGGCCATAGCCCTGTGCTTTGTCGAGAAAGTGTAGGTCCTCTCGGTTGATATTTTCAGCCAGTCCGGCCAAGGTTCGGTGCCTTGAAGACTGAAATTTCTTTAGGGCACAGACTACCTTTTCATATCCCAACGACTCCAGCGCCAACAAACGTCGATGACCGGAAATACACACCAGATGGGGCTCAGCCCCTTCTTCGCTTTGACGAACTTCCACAACGGGAGGATTCTGCAGACCTATCGTGCGAATGGATTCCTTGAGATTTCTAAACTCGTGACTGTTGATATTGATTTGGTACCGGATATTTTGATCCCGCTCAATATCACCAATGTTTAGCTCAAAAAATCCATTTAGATCTGCAATTTCAGAAAGAGTCAGGGGTTTGATCGGCTGCTGTTCAACCAAAGCCTCTGTAGCTCTGTTATTTTTCAGGATACCTTCTGCTTCATCCTCTGTGATTCTCACCAGAGAAACCTGGAGGATCGAACGACCACACTCTTTTGCTGCTATCACGAGTTCGTAAAGAGTCAAGAGTTGAAACTCGAGATCTTCATCCGAACTGCCTTTTACATTGACGAGGGGGCGTCCTGGCTGGGCCTCTGGGTTAGCCGCCAACAGCTTGCGATAATAGTCTGCTAGCTTAGAGCCATGAGCCTGTTTTTCGGATTCTGCATCAAGATGCAAGTTTTCGATCTTTATGGGACCCGCTTCCCCACGTCCAGCTCGTTCTATCGACCTTTCAAAACGACTGGGAGCTTTTTGTAAGGGTGCTTCTTCTTTGGCGACAGGAGCGGGGTCCATTACCGTGGTAATCCCTTGATCTAATCCTTCAAACTGCAGGAGCTGGTCGATTTTATGGAGTGCTTTTTCATTTGTGGACGTGTTTTTTGAAGACGCCCCTTGTAGGGGCCTCTTAGGCAGTCCCTTGGGGGCTGATTTACTATTTTTTCTGATTTCTTTCATACAAGTCTGCTCCTTAAATTCAAATTAAATGAGTTCGTCAGATTCAGATTCTATTTCTTGGCGGATTTCTTTTTCGATGCTTTTAAATTCGATGGGTTTTTGGGTCCTTTTGGTGCTCGCCTGTTTGGTTTTAGCTGCAAATTCTTTTGCTAAGACCTTAAAGGCTAAACTCACCGCTGCTTTGGGATCACATAATACCACTGGTTTTGAAATCAGCTTTGATGAACTCAGTCGTTTAGATGCTGGGATTACGCTTTTAAACACCGAGTAGTTACCACGCTTAGCGCCCTCACGTATTTTTGCCTCAAGCCGCCGATGGGTTGCTTCAAGTTTATCAAATTTTGTAATCAACACCCCCGCTAAAGAGAGCTGATGATTGTAGCGTCTTTTGACCTGCTCCACCTGTTGAAAGAGATCACTAAGTCCAACGATCGGGTCGAGTTCGGCAAAGAGGGGAACGACATAGTAATGACTTGCCACGAGCGCACTCAGGGTTAAACAGTCCATGTCAGGATGAGTATCAAAAATCACAATATCGTAGGCTTTTAAACTCTCTGATGTTTTCCATTCTTCAAACAGATACTCGCGGCCAATAGCACTATTTTTTGATTTGGCGTAGTCAAGAAGGCCACGATGGCTGCTCAAAATATCGATGTTTTTGTGGGGTGTTGGCATGATGCTTTCCTCTAAGGGGAGCTTTCCGGTAAGCACCCCAAAGACATTTCCTTTAGGATCATCTCTTTTCATGCCCAAACCAGTCGTCGCGTTTCCCTGAAAATCCAGATCAATTACCAGGACCTTTTTGCCTTGGAGGCCCAAGGTCACCGCTAAATTGACTACAACGGTGGTTTTCCCTACTCCACCCTTTAAATTTGCAACGGTCGTCAAAATTGGGCCAGCGCTCATTGGTAAATACTCCTTTAAAATTTGAATCAATAATGACCCTATTCTAGTCTGATGCTCCCTAAAATCAAAGAATTATTCAGCATAGTCTTTGCATAGATTCAAATTTGATTTATGATGAGGTTCGGCCCTTATCGTGAAACCGTTTCACCATCGACCCTAGTGGCTGGCTCCCTATACCTTTCCACCCACCATGGTGGTTCTAAATCCAGGGAGGTGAAACCGTTTCACGAGACTCTAGATGGCAAGACAAACCTCTATTTAGGATAATACCCATGTTTCAGGCAAATGATCTAAGGCGGCTTCAAAATAAAAAATGGACCATGCGGCTTTATAAAGAGTTCGAATTGATCAGCTTCCGTTATCAGCTCCGCCTTGGTACCGTTCTCATTAGCTTGGAGCCCCTCGGTGACAAATGGGGACAATACAATCCCCGTGGCAGACATATTCGGCTGAACGAAGACCTGCCGCGGCAATACCCCTGGGGCATTGTGGTCGAGGTGCTTAAGCATGAAATGGCACACCTCTTGGTCGCCGAAGGTCGATGGAGCCCCGAAAAACCCCATGGACTGGCCTTTCAAGACTCCTGCGCCAAACTTGGAGTCGCCAAATGGGCTCGCCAAGGCTCTGGGGAACTGCCCAAAAAAATCCCCCTATGGAGCGATCAAAACCTGGATGATGAACAAGACAGACTCCTACGGAAAGCCGAAAAACTGTTGGCACTTGCGGAGTCTAGCAGTGAGCATGAAGCTGCCCTTGCCATGGAAAGGGTGAGACAACTCTATGCAAAGTACAACTTGGAAAATATCCGACTCAAAAAAGAAGACGACTATGTCTATTGTACTGTAACGCGCAAAAAGCAAAGGATCGATAGTGCAGAGTCTCTGATCTATTCGATCTTGATTGAGTTCTTTTTTGTGCGGGTCGTAACCCTCCACATCTATGATCCGCTCACCTTCGAAACCTATAGAGGTGCAGAATTTCTTGGCAAACAAAACAATGTAAAGTTAGCAGAGTATGTTTATCACTTTCTCTGGAACCAAGCCGAGATCCGCTCAAAAGACTTTAAAAAAACCAAGAAAGGTGGCGGTTCCAAACGGGCCTACCGCCTTGGACTGCTCCATGGTTTCTACGACAAACTCAAAGAACAAAGCAAAGAACTGGAACGCAGCCTAAAAAGCGATGGATTTGAAACAGGAGATGTGACAGCACTCATAACTTTGTCCGATAAAGCTCTCAAAGAGTATGTGAGCCAAAGATTTCCTAGTCTAACGACAAGAGCTTCAAATTCTGGATCCAACCTCGACCCTCATTCCTTTAACGCTGGGCATTCCGAGGGCAAGAAACTAAACCTCCATAAAGGGGTTGACAAGTCAGCCGACCAATTTGGAGGTTTGTTAAGCTAATTTTTAACTTATATATAATATTTTATTTATTTAAGCCAAGTCGTTCCACGGCGTGGCCAGGGCTACCCATAATATTGTACCCACCGTCCACATGGAGTACCTCTCCCGTGGTTGCACTTGCGAGGTCACTCAGGAGATAGGCGGTGGCTTTGCCGACTTCTTCTGTTGTGACATTACGACCAAGGGGAGAAACGGCTGCATTCAAAGTCAACATCTGCGAAAGATCACTCACAGCCGAAGATGCCAGAGTCTTAATAGGACCAGCACTTACAGCGTTTACCCTTATATTTCTCGGTCCCAGATCATAGGCCAAATACTTGGTGGCCATTTCTAAAGCTGATTTGCAAAGACCCATCAGGTTATAGCCTCCCACCACTCTTTCGCCCCCAAAATAACTCATCGTCACCATGGAGCCACCATCAACCATCAACTTGCTGGCATGATGAGCCACCGTTATAAAACTGTAGACGCTGGTATCCATCGCGATTTTAAACCCCTCGCGGCTAACTTCCAGAGTCGGACACCGGATATCTTCGAGCGGCGCATAGGCGATCGAATGGACCAAAAAATCGATGGTCCCAAATTCCTCTTTAACTTCTTTAAAAAATGCCTGAACATCATTGTCAGAATTGACATCGCAGGGTTTTACAAACTTGACCCCTATGGGATCCGAAACCCTTTGGACTCGCTTCACCATCCGGTCCCGTCCCTCCTTGTCTGGAAGGTGGTTAAATCCCAGCTGGGCGTTCTCTTTAGCTAAGAACTTTGCGACTCCAGCAGCTATAGAATACTCATTGGCAACACCCATGATGATGCCTTTTTTACCGGAAAAAAGTCCCACAAGAACCTCCAAACAATCGTCAATTTAAAGCTTACTTGAGCGGCTTACTTGAGATAATCTCAGCCTTCGTCTTTATGATTTAACCCAAAATTAGACCTAAAGACAGCTTTTTCATCGGCTTTGATTTTTCAATAATAGGAGGAGTTGTTGATGGTTACCTGGAGGACTTGGATCGGAATCGGTGCTGTTTGCTGCGCATTGGCGGTTCTCTTAGGCGCTTTTGGGACACATGCCCTGAAGAATCAGCTCGCCGAAGATCAGCTAAGATGGTTTAAGACCGCGTTTGACTACCATATCATCCACGCCCTAGGCCTCGTGGCTATCGGGCTATATGGGTCGCGAGTTGACCATCTATGGACGCAAGTGGCCGGGTGGTGTCTCTTTACCGGGATGATCTTATTTTCTGGAAGCCTCTATGGAATGGCCTTAGGCCTCCCTAGGTCCATCGCCATGCTCACACCCTTGGGAGGTCTGGCTTTTACAGGAGGTTGGCTCTTCCTGGCATTTTCATGCTTTAAATCGATTTAGCTAACGAGTTACATCCATTCAATTCCAATCGACACACTTTGTGCTCGGGACTGGAGAAGAGCATTTTCTAAGAATACTTCACTTGGTTCCTCTGAGAGTGGGGGTTGACTCGGGTTTTGGAAGTCTCCGGTTGTGACTTTTCCCGCAGTGCCCCCTATACCTATATCGATCTGAAAATAAGCTGAAAGCTGTTTCGTTGAATGCAGCCTGAGACCTAAACCTCCTTTGGCGAGTCTTGACCGTCCTGTTATAGCATAGTCCATCGCTTCACTGCCAAAATCGTCTGATTCACCTTGGATATAAGTACTTCCCCATAAGCCGCCACCAAACATTAAATATGGCTCAACGGTCCCGTGGGGATACCAGACGTTAAATTCCAGCCCACTTTGAAAGCCAGTCAGTTGGACGCTCTCCTGCCGGCTCGCGAGGTCCCGCCGCGTCAGATAAACCCCCGCAGAAACAGGAACCTCGATCAGAGGCTGATAATAAAGGCCTGCTCCCACCTGGTAGCCCACGAGTTCGGGACTTTGTGTAAAGGCTCGATCAGCCTTTATCGCAAAATCTCCATCACCCTGGTCACTCTTAACCAGGAGGCCGTCGAGATTTTCTTTCTGGGCTCCTCCGATAAACTTAAAACCCAGATTGCCCCCGTAAGATTTCTGGCTGACGCCAAACATTGTCATCACAAACGTTATTATGATCAGCTTCATGGTTAAATACTCTATGTTGTATGGGGAGGTGAAAAAGGAATGTTCACAGTAAATGTGGTCCCCTGTCCCAGCTGGCTTTCCACCCCAATATCACCTCCCATAGCGGTTACTATTCTACGCACAATACTCAGACCAATCCCGGTGCTTTGATCGCCGTGATTGAAATGATCAAAGGGTATAGACCCTTCATGGAAAAGGTGGGATAGGTGCTCAGCATCGATTCCAATTCCTGTATCAATAACCTGTAGCTTAGCATGTTCGTCTTCTTCAACAATTTTCACCAGAACTTCACTCGAAGGTTTGGAATATTTAACAGCATTACTTAACAGATTATTTAGCACCTGCTCCAGACGTCTAGAGTCTATGAGCACAGACTCTAGTCTCTTTTTTTCCCCATAGACCTCAAGCTTAAGTAAGATGTCATTTTTTTGGGATAATTGTTGATTCTTTTTTACTATCGATGCCACAAGATCTCTCATATTTTCTTTTTTATTAACCAATTTAATGCGGCCAGCTCTGATTCTCGGTATATCAAGTATACCATCAATCATCTGCAGCATATTCTGACAGTTTCGTTCGATCCCTTCTTGAAAATTAGAGTTCTTATAATCTTCAAAACTCATCTCACTGGACTTGAGGAGGTTTTGGACTGATAGTATATAGGCGATAGGTTGCCTCAAATCATGAGCCATTTCATACAATGATTTTTCGTAGTTTTTCAAAATTCGTTGGTACGAAGCATCAGAAAATGCCGCCCAATAATTTAGCACTAGATCAACTGGTAAAATACCTAAATAGGATTTGTTTTCTATGATTGGAATATCATATCTTACGCCACTTTTAAGAGCCCTAAAAGTTTCGCATACCTTCAAGGAAGGCTCTAAAAACTGTGGCAGCGGCTTATATAGATCCTCGATAGTTACCGTTGTGGGTTCTTCTAGTTTGATTTTTTGAAAAAGATCTTTTAGGTAAACCACACCAATCGGCACAAACGTCTTTTCGACAACGACAAGCGTCTGAACCGCAAACGTTTGAAATAAAGCCAAAGCTGTCGCCAGGTCTGTCTGCAGGTTGATAGTCGGAATATCCCTGATATAGACATCACTCACTTTCAGGTCAAACAATCGTGATTCAAAAATCTCTTGATAAGTTGCTTCTGATTGGTCTGCAAAGGTGACCAAATGGATACCCATCCCTTGGGGCATTTGTGGGTTGATAGTGGTCGGTCTTATCCATTTAACCTCTGCCTTTCCACGGATATCGTGGCCTGATTTTGGAAATTGAAGTGCAAAATCAAACCTCCTACCTACCGGAATCCCGGCGTCTTCCTCGGTTTTAAGAAACATTCCCTGTCGACTGAAGTTTAACACTAACGAGTTGTCGGAGATTTTTTGGGGACTCGGAACAGGCCAGAAGATGTTTATTTTGTGGGGAAAATCATCCTGCCACCACCGCATCCTAAACTCTCTACTATGAATTTCCATCGTTTCTCTCACAATATTTCGGTTTTTATTAAAGTCTAACTAGATTCTAACAAATTTGATCAGTTCCAGAAACACTTAGAGGAAGATTGTTGACGATTTTGGTCTAACCTGTTATTTTTATGTGTCTTTGACTCATTTATTTAATAGTTTTTCTATACAAGGGATTATTTATGAGTAACTTTTACGAGTTTCAAGCCAAAAGCATCAATGGCGAAATGATTCCCATGAATCAATTCAAAAACAAAGTCGTACTAGTCGTCAATGTCGCCAGCAAATGTGGATTCACTCCCCAGTACACGGACTTAGAGGCCCTCCATAAAGAATACAACGGGAAGGGCCTTGAGATCCTAGGATTTCCTTGCAACCAATTTGGAGCACAGGAACCCGGTACCGACAAGGAAATTGTCCAATTCTGTGGGACGACCTATCCTGTTACTTTCAAAATGTTCTCAAAAATTGATGTCAATGGCCCCAATGCATTGCCTCTCTACAAGTTTCTCTGCACAAGCGCCAAAACCGATGCCCATAAGACGAGCCACAATCCGACAAGTCCTGAGCCCATGGAACCCGTAAAATGGAACTTCACTAAATTTTTGATCGATCGCGAGGGAAATGTAGTTACAAGATTCTCCTCACAGACCTCCCCCAAAGACCTTAAGCCTTTTATCGAAAACCTACTAAAAAATACTTAATATCTCGCTGGCGCGCAAACGCCAGCGCCCCTTAGGAGAACCAAAGCCAGGGGATTAAACGGTTCCAGCAAAAACCTTAACCGCTTGGATCGCTCGCAGCCACCCTTTGGAGAGCAAAGCTCTCTCCTCTTTGTCGATCGATGGCATAAAGATCCGTTGAGTCGACCGAGTAGACTTTAGATCATCAAGCCCCCTAAACAACTTGCTCCCTAACGCAGAAAATAACGCCGCGCCAAACCCTGTCGTTTCAATATTATCGGGGCGATCGACTGAAATACCTGATAGGTTAGCCTGTATCTGCATCAATAGATTATTAGCAGCAGCCCCGCCATCGACCCTTAAAATACTCAGGGGACCTCCCAGATCCTCAGAGATTGCCTTTGTAAGATCAGATACCTGAAAAGCGATGCCTTCTAGGGTCGCTCTCAGGAGTTGGGCTTTGGTGGTGCCCCGGTTCATCCCAAAGATACCACCACGGGCCTCTGCATCCCAATGGGGCGAACCCAATCCAGAAAGGGCTGGTACAAAATAAAAATCAGGAGCTGCCCGCGCAGCTTGCGCCAAACTCTCCGTCTCATGGGCTGCATGGATGATTTGCCATTGGTCCCGCAAAAACTGAATTGCAGCCCCCGCGACAAAACATGATCCTTCAAAAGCGTAGGTCAATTGACCATTAAGACTCCAGGCTACTGTGGTCAACATCCCCGCTTTAGAAACTAAGCGTTCGTTTCCAAGATTAGCCAGCAAAAAGGCGCCTGTTCCATAGGTGCATTTAGCCTCCCCCTTGGCATAACAGGTCTGTCCCGCTAAGGCTGCCTGCTGATCTCCTAAAACACCCGTAATGGGTATACCATCTGGCAGAAAACCTAGACCTCTTGTCAGTCCAAATTGATCCGCACTCTGCTTGACCTCTGGTAACAACTCTACTTTTGGCAAACCAAAGATCGCCAAGAGCTCTGGATCCCACGACCCCGTGAGGGTGTTGAAATACAGGGTCCGACTGGCGTTGCTTGGCTCGGTCACATAACTCTGGCCAGATGTAAAACGGCTGATCAGATAGGTGTCGATCGTACCGATTCCCGCTGTACCGGCCAATATTTGTTTTTTTAAATCTGGATTATTCTCCAAAACCCAGCGTAGCTTGGTTCCTGAGAAATAGGGATCTAACACCAAGCCGGTTTTTTGTCTAAAAAGACCTTCGTATCCCTCGGATTTAAGCTGGCGGACGATCTCTGCACTGCGTTTGCATTGCCAAACAATCGCGCGGCAAAGAGGTCTTCCCGATCTTCGTTCAAAGATGCATAGAGTCTCTCTTTGGTTGGTGATGCCGATGCTAGCAATCTTATTTTTATGAAAACCCTTATGTTTGGACTCAGCAATTTCGATTGCACGACTCATGGCCGCTACCACCGAAGACCAAACCTCATCCAAGTCATGCTCAACCCAACTATTCTGAGGAAAATGCTGCGTAAAATCTACCGTATGTTTACCAATAATCTCTGAATGAGTCGGCCTTGAAAAATCTACGACCAGGGCCGTAGTCCCGGTCGTACCTTGATCTATGGAAATAACATATGCCATTTGGACCTCACGTCTATGTGGAACTAAAAGGAATAGATTCCATCCTAAGAGCGCTGTCCTTAATGTTCAACCACTTCTGAAAGTGATTGGGCTTTTTAAGGCTTGATTTCCTCTAAAGATCCTAGAAATCGATAGATCTGTTCAATCTCGTCATCAGATAGGGGTGTTGGTTTGACTTGACTCGATTGGCCGATGGACTCGATGCTCTGGGGGTCAGCCATGACGGTCATAAGTTCTGGACCCAGAACTTCCACGGAAAACTGGGGCGCCAGTCTAATATCTTTCAGGGACCATTGGTACAACGATGCCTTAGGATCTCTGTAATGATGCAACATCCTCTTGAGATCCGAAAAAGCTCCGTTATGGCCCCAGGGTCCTGTCCGGGTAACATTTCTCAGGGAAGGGGTTTTAAACCGATAACGATCGCTTTGGAGGTTTGTGACGCGGGACCTCCCAAAGTCGCCACGATCAGAAGGTTGATCTCCCATTCCTGGTCCAAATTGGGGCATGCCTATGCTGTGAAAGGACTGGTCCGTCAAGAGCGGGCCACTATGGCACCGTGCGCATTGACCTTTTCCATAAAAATAGATGGCTCCATTTTTTTCTTCGTTGGACAAAGCTGTGGTCTTTCCTGCCAAAAATTGGTCAAACCTAGAGTTCCACGATTTCCAGCGTTTGGCCTGAAAAATCGCTATGGCGTTAGCCAGATGTTCGATGCCAAAATTTTCGACTCCAGGATAGGCTTCACTAAACATGTTGCGGTAGTCTGGTTTTGCCAGCACCTTTGTCATGATTTTTTTCCACTGTTCTTCGGGCTCAAGGGTTTGAAGGCTGTCTGTCAAACCACATCCCATCTCCTTCGGATGAACCAGAGGAAATAAGGCCTGGGCAGCCAGTGCAGAATTAAGACCAAGGGGTAGTTTTGATCCTTCGGGGGTGCTATATCCACTCACCGACTGGCTCGATGTTTCGACTCGTCCATCCCAAAACATCTTCTGTGCTGACTTATGTCCCAAATTAAATAGATGGGGAGCATTTCGCGGCAGCATATCATTGATCGTCAGTTTTGTGGTGACCCGACCTGCTAACACTGGACCGCTGGGTCCAATGCTATAGCCGTTGCTGGTTCCGCGGTTTTCCAAATGACAGCTCGCACAAGCCACATCTTCCTTAAATGAGATGAGTTTATCGTGAAAAAGCCTTTCCCCTAAACTGTATTGCTGGGAGGAGCCAGTCAGATAATCCTGCGGCCTGAGAGGTGCTACTCCAGAGGTCTTGAGATACTGCCAGAGTCTAGAGTCCAGGTAGCCGCTCTCGTCAAGGAGAGGCACATAGACCTTAGGTGGCTGGGTCGTCCCGCCTGAACCCCAATACTCCGTGGTTTGGACCGAAGCCGTAAAGCAGTCGGATGGTTTGCATTTTGGCTTTGTATAAACTGTTACATATTTATTGTCTTGTTGATAGGTTTGAGTGGGCACATATCTATAGGACCCCTGAGGATTCACGGATGACTGGCGGATGGGGTCATATCCAACCAGGCCACTTGCGCTTTGGGGACTCGCGTTCCAGGAGTTTGACGAAGTTCCCAACTCATCAAGCTCTGTTCCTCGGGTTTTCGCCTTGCTGTAATCCAACTCACCATCAGCCGACATGGGGACCTCAAGGATAATCTCTTCCGGCAGGGCCTGGTATTCCATTTCCATCGCCAGATCAACCTCTGGGGTCGTCCCCTGTGGATCCATTTCGACCGGCTTTTGGACCAGGTGGTCTTCCTTGCGGTCATTTTTGGTGCCACAGCCAACATGGCCGAAGCTCAGGACTAAAGTACTCAACAGAGTCAAAGGACTTTTAATTAGAAGTTGCATTTTTATTGGCTCCCTCGTTAATTTCAATTTCTTAGTATTTATAATTAATTTGTTAATATAATGCAACATATTTTATTACTATTATTATAAATATTAATAGAATTCTTAATATTTGTAATAATATCTCGGCATTGTATTAGAAACATCGGAGAAAACCCTGGCCTTAGGGAGCGCCCCCTCCTGGCCACCTGTTTTTTCCAATGATTTTGGACATTATCGATGCTATGCCCTAACCCCGAGGGCAGGTGTTTGGCATCGAGCGTGGTGGAGGCTTAAAGCCGTGCAGTTTGTTGTTTTAGGTAGAGGTTTTGCTGGTTTGTCCGTTGCCTGGGAGCTTCAACAAAAAGGCCACCAGGTCACTGTCGTAGGCATTTCCCCTGAGAGTGAAGATGATCCAGGGAGCGGCGACTTACCGTCTCTGGCAAGGGGCTCTGCCTCGCGGGCTGCCATCGGGGTGAGCAGTTTAAAGGGCCATTTTTTGCCTCAAACTAAAATGTTTAGAGAGAAAATCCTGGGGCACCAAGGGCTTTCCCACTGGATCGACCAAATCATTAGGGTCTCGGGAATCCAAATTCCGTTTTTTCGGGGCGCTCTTTTTGAACCTTTTTTTAATAAGATGGAGTTTACCCATCTTCATGAACGAATCTTCCATGGCAATTTTCACGGCCTCTATAAAAACAAAATACTGACTCCCCAAGAATTCGAGCGTTCCTATCCGGGGTGGAGAGACCTAAAAAAGCCGCCATTAGGAGCTTTTCAGTTTTTCGATGACCTATGGTTTGATCCAGGTAGATGTTTGGACGCATTGGAGGTCGCTATTAGCAAAATCGGTGGCCAAATCATCCCCGGGTCATTTAGGGATCTAAGTTCTTACCAGAAGGAAGGCTCCCCCTCTTTCAGCGTCAAGATCCAATCAGGATCCCGGGAAATAAACCTAAACTGCGATCAGATGGTGATCGCCTGCGGCTCCAGTACCAACGATATTTTAACAACACTTGATGCTCCCACCCTTCCATTGAGTCTTTGTACGGGTGTCACCACCATTTCCGCCAACGAAGACGGACGGCGCCTAAACCCATGGTGCCTACGGGTTCGCAAGACAAATATCGTGGGCCTTGAAACCTCCTTAAGGTATGGCTCTAGCTCCCTCAACAAAAAAGCCTCAAGCCTGAGTCAGTTGACATCCCAAAATAGGACCGACGATATCTATGAAACTGACAAAGCCGATAGGACTGGGATTTTTAACCTTATCAGTCGACCTAAAAATGCTACCTACCTATGGGGCGCACGGGTCCGGACCAAAGACCGGGCTCCAGTGATGGGAAATCTAAAAATGCTATACGATCGTCCGTTGTTTGAACGGTTTAAGAGCTATCCACCATCAATTCTGGAAAGCGTCTGGATCATGACGGGCTTTTATAAAAATGGGTTGCAGTTATCGTGGTCTTTTGCACAAAAACTATCAGCCGCTATGCTTGCCAAAAACCCTGACTTCATAGAGGATGAGTTCTCGTTGATCAGGATTTTAAGCTAGAACAAAAGAGATCAATCATGAACCTATTATTTTTGGGGTCACCCCAAGCTGTTACAGCACCTTTACGCCACTTACTTGAAGAAGGTTCTAAACTTGGACTCAAGGTCGTGGGTGTCGTCACGCCTCCCGCAAAACCCTTTGGTCGCAAACTTATTTTAAAGGATCCTCCCTTAGCCACTTTTGCCAAGGAACGGGGTCTCCACCTTATCCAAACCAAAAATGTCAACGACCCCATCATTCTCTCCGAGATCAAGCAGCTTGAAGTCGATGTGGCGATTACGGCTGCTTTTGGCCAGATATTGGGTCTAGCCTTTTTAGCCACGCCCAAAAGGGCTGTGATCAATATCCATCCCAGCTTACTCCCTAAGTATCGGGGAGCTACGCCTGTGCAGTCTTCGCTGCTAGACAAATCGACCGTCACTGGGGTCACAATCTTATTCACGGTCAAAGAGCTTGATGCTGGTGCAATCATCTGCCAAATCCCGTCGACCATCTCTCCAGACGAAAAAGCCCCCGAGCTTACAGATCGCCTTTTTGAGGCTTCAGGAGTTCCCCTAGTGGACTCACTTATTAAGCTAAAAGATCCTTATTTTGCGGGGCAGAGCCAAGATCCAAGACTCGTCACCCACTGCAAAAAAATTCAAAAAACCGACGGCCAGATCGATTGGACCCGTCCCTCAGAGGACATCCAAGCCGCCTACCGAGCTTTCGCTGGTTGGCCAGGAATCTATACTTTTTTCGCTTCCAAAAGAATCAATCTCATAGACATAACCCTCCATAGCTCTGAGGACTCTCGCCAGCGATTCCTCGATAAAATGACAGGCCAAAAACCTGGACTTTTCTTTTTTGACCGACCTCTTAAAGCCCTTTTGGTCCTCTCTGCCAGCGGAGTCATCCAAATCAACCAGCTTCAGCCTGAAGGCGGCAAAACCATCGATGGAGCGGCGTTTTGGAATGGCATTAAGGATAAGAATACTCTCCTATATTTTTCTTAAGAGGTTTTTCTATCGCAATACCTTAGTAAAAGGATCCCTCGTGAAATCCACAGTAAATCTAAAGTTAGCAATTGGCATCTCTGGCAGTGGCAGAACACTCCAAAATCTTCTCACACGAGAAAAAGATGGTTTGGGCTATCAGATCATGGGTGTCTTTTCTTCCAAGGCTGACGCCCCAGGTCTAGACTTTGCCAGAGAGTTTAAACTCCCTATTTTTATAAATCCCTTTAAGTCTAATGATGCTGCATTAGCGGAATCTGCAGCAAAACTCCTTTATCAGTGGATGGAAGAAGTCGGAGCTAACTACGTGGCCCTTGCCGGATTTATCAGGCCGTTTCCCATAAGGAGTGCTTGGAAAAACCGGGTCATCAATATTCATCCATCACTCCTCCCTAAATTTGGGGGCCAAGGAATGTACGGAATAAGGGTGCACCAAGCTGTTCTTGCCGCCGGTGAAACCACCACTGGACCCACGGTCCATTATGTCAACGAAGAATATGACCAAGGGACCATCATCGATCAGGAACCCATCCCTGTATATCCTGGAGAGGACGCCACAAGTCTGGCCGCAAGGGTGTTTGAAGCTGAGTGTCGGCTTTACCCCAAAGTTTTGCAGTTTTTGTCAGGTCATATCAGAAGTGAGACTTAAATATTAAAACACC
The DNA here is from genome assembly GCA_041736175.1 of Oligoflexales bacterium. Classification (GTDB taxonomy): domain Bacteria; phylum Bdellovibrionota_B; class Oligoflexia; order Oligoflexales; family CAIYRB01; genus JBGSUI01. The sequence goes on from JBGSUI010000219.1 coordinate 50,846, forward strand.
AAAGATAGGTTTCCCATGATGGCTGACACCATTTCCCAGCTTAAAAAAACAATCGACTCCGAACTTAAACAACTCCTACAGTCGATGTATGGAGTCACTGCTGCCAATACTTCCCCCGAAGCGAGTCTACATCCAGCGATTCGGTATGTGCTTGAGGGAGAGGGTAAACGAGTGCGTGGGGTCCTATGCCTCCTCACCGCACAGGCTTTTGGCGCTTCCATCCCTAAAGCCATCCCGTCAGCCCTAGCTCTCGAGATGGTTCACACCTATAGCTTGGTGCATGATGATCTACCTTGTATGGATAATGACGATTATCGTCGGGGACGACTTACAGGCCACAAGGTCTTTGGGGAGGCCCACGCCTTGCTCGCTGGAGATGGACTCTTAACCGATGCTTTTTTTATCTTGTCAGGTAGCATTACGACTTTACCCGTAGTTTATTCGCCCGAAACCGCCGTCAAGCTGATAGGAGAATTAGCTTACGCCGCTGGAAGCCACGGTATGGTCCTAGGCCAGAGCCTTGATTTATTTTGGACCGCCAAATCCTCTCCCGACTTAGAGACCGTCCTTGAAATCCACCGCCTCAAAACAGGTTATCTTATGGGTGCGGCCACCGCTATGGGGGCTATTTTAGGTGGAGCTGACTCCGATAAGGTCAAGGATATGCGGGATTTTGGCCGCCTTTTGGGGGTCACCTTTCAAATACTGGATGATCTCTTGGACAACCAGGAAGGGCTAGGCAAAACTCCCGGAAAAGATCTGGCCAGTGGTAAGATGACCTTGCTGACATCCGTTTCTGCCGCCGTTGCCAAAGACCTTGCTGAAGAATATACCCAAAAGGGACTTAATCTTCTTAAAGGGGCGACCACGAATGCTAAAGCTCTTATAGAATATTCTCAGATGTTGCTTAAAAGACACTTTTAAATTTTTACCGATCGAATCTGGAAGGGTTATATGAATACACAAGCACTAAAGATAAACGAAGAAAACTATTTGGATTCTGTCTTGGTCTTTCGGGACCGCCAAGCTGGTATCGCCGAAGTCTACGATCCGTTTCTCAAGCGATTTAAATATAATGCCTACTGCCTTGAAAAAAAATTATTGAAAGAACTCTTTTCTCATGAGTTTGATTTTCTTTCTGATGCTATTCTTAGAATCAATGACGAGTTTGGCAGTTGGAATATCGAGAGCTTTGATCAAAAGGGGTGTGGGAATTGCGCCGCAAAAAAATAGTTAATTTCAAGCTCAGAGATTTTGATTCTTTTTATGTGTTACTGGCTCTCTTTATGATGTTTATTTATGAGATCAGAGCACTCGCAAATTCAACTTACGAGGAAAATCTTCGCAAACAGCTTTTTGAGACCCCTAACGAGGGGTCCTGTAAACCGCTCACATCCCACCCTTCGGGTACCATCAGCATCACGCCTCTGCTTGACCAGTTTGTCAAAAAAGCACTCATATCATTCAATACCGAGTCTTCTCAGGAACTTGCCAAGCTTTTCCACCCGAGACTTGGCATAAAAGAAGCCCAGCTCACGGAGATTTTAGCTAAATTACATACCACATATGGACAAAAGCTGGAGATTACGGTCAACAGGCTTTGGGCGCTCAACACCGTCGACGGAACACCCTTAGGGCTTAAGTGTACCGATCCCGAAATCACCCTTAACACGCTCTATGGTTACAACCTTCAGTTTGTGCTGTGGCTCCAGATCATGGGCTCCGAAGAGATCGGTAGGATCTATTTGCCTATCGTCTTTTCTAGCGGCAAGTGGCTCCTCGGTGGCCTCCATGTCCACCAGTGGACCCATGACCTTAAAAACTACGCCGACTGGGCCAATCGGGCTCAATCATCAAAGGACCAAAACCTCGACTTGGTCGCCTTTATAGAATACGATCTCGCCGAAAAACTCGGAAACGGTGATAGGTTTTTTATACTTTCAGATATCCCTAAAATTGAGGAAAAGAAAAAGGCTATTATGACGTCTAAGGATTTTGAAACCAAAATCAAGTCACTTTTCCCAACCCAAGCAGCAGTCTATGTTTCGACTCTTTTTGTAAAAAAAGGAGCCGGGATTCTCCTAAGATTTCGCGTAGACAAAGAAATCTCGCTAAACTCCATGAAAGAATTTTGCAACAAAACAAAAGATAATTTGGCAAAGGTGCCATGGTCTAAGAAAATTGCCGCGATCCGTTGCAGCTTTGTCTTGCCAAAAGAAGACCCTGAAAAGGAGGGGCTTATGGGAGGTATCCTCCTTGAGTTATAGTAGACGTAGGCGATTGCCACATCGGCAAAATCGTTTTGATACGGTCAGGCATGAACACAATAGCGGTTGATAGGCTTAAGAAACTCCAACACAAGCTCTATGAACGGGCTTTTATTGAAGCACATGCGATTGTTGGCAGGACATCTAAGCTCATCATCCAATATTCGACCGAATTTGAACGCAGCCTTCCAAAGAAATTTGCCAAAACGACTTTAAACCAGCTCATGACAGCATTTAAAGATCATCGATTTATCCTTTATGGGGATTTTCACAGCCTTCGCCAGTCACAACGCGGATTCTTACGACTTGTAAGGACCCATTGCGACCGACAAAATACTAAACGGGTGGTGATAGCTTTAGAACTTATAAAGGCAAAGGACCAAAAATACCTTGACCAATATCTGCTAGGATTGATTTCGGACCAAAAGTTTTTGGAGGCTATTTCCTATCACAACGACTGGGGTTTTCCTTGGGAAAACTTCAAAATGCTCCTAGAGTTTGCCCGGTCACGGTGTCTACCAGTTATCGGCATAAATTCTGCGAATGGGGGCCGCGACTCGCTGATCCTTCGGGATAAATTTGCAGCCAAATGCCTCACCAATGCTGCTTTAAAACACCCTAATCACAAAATCATCTGCCTTATTGGGGAGTACCATCTCGCAGACAGGCATTTACCAATGCTCTTAGAGTTGAGTCAGAAAAAACTATCCATCAAAGGCAAGATCCTGCGCATTTTAAATAACGTCGATGACTATTATTTTAGACTCCCCACAAAAATCCAGCAGTCCTCTACAGAGTATTTGAAAATGCGCAAGAACTACTATTGCATCATGAACACTCCTCCCTGGATGAAGTGGCTGTCCTTTTCCATGTGGGAAGAACTGCAATCCTCCGACCCCCGATTTTACGAAAGATTTGTGGACAACGATCTGGAAAACACCTTTGAAGATAACTTTGATATCGACTACATATTCCTACATTTCTTAAAAGCTATTCTTGAATTTTTACATCTTGGTGCTGATACCAGTGATTTGGAGAACTTTCATATCAATTATTCTCCCGAAGGCGATTTCATCAACCACCTCCTATCCATCTCTTCAAATGATCCAGACGACATCGAAAAAATCATGCACCGTTGTACAACAGATGGTTCTTTCTTTGTATCTAAGACCAACTCGGTGCTGATCACTTATCTCTCGATCAACAATCTTGCTGAAACTGCCGGACAATACCTCTTCTCGATGCTTACCAAGTTTACTGAGGATGATCCCGATCCCTCTGCGGCATTTATTAGGCGAATCATCAAAAGTACCATAGGCATGATATCTTCAAAAATCCTCAATCCCAAAAGGAAATTCCTGGCAATAAAAGATTACCGCCGCATAGTAGCCCAAAACCGCTCAGGCATCAAGACCACTGTGACCCGCAATCAGGTCGAGCTCGCACATGCCATCTTAGCCTTTGATCGATGGATCCTCTCTCTAAACCTCAAGTTAACAACCAAAGACATGCCTTCGATTCCACTGGAACTCCTGGTATTCGAACAAGCATCGAGCTATCAATTGAGCCGGTCGATCGGCAAGATCATTGCCATAAAAATCTACAAAAACATCATATCCATGGAGATCAGCAATACTAAACTAAAGCGAATTTTTACCAGAAAAATAGGCTCCAATGCTATGGCTCTGAGAGAGATCATCACCCTGTACCGCTATTCTTCAACAAAAAAACCCTCGTCCAACAAATTAGAAACGGTACTCTAAGCCAATGCCTAACCCTAAATGACTGGTCTTATAGCTAGTCTGGGTGAGTCCCCATCTAAAATCCAGCGTCTCCTCATAGGGCGCTCCCTCTTCTAAGGACCCGATCTGCCTTTTTTGTCGGGGTATGGACCGGTTTGAAGGCTTTTTGTAGATTTTTTTCGGTGGCTCCCAATAAATAGCTTCTATAATCCCACCTAAAGCCACCACACCAAGGCCGATCAAAGCATAATTTGCATCATTCCGTAAACCGTCTATTGATTTGTATTCTTTATTAACAAATTCAAGACAATTTCGATATCGAGCATCCTGCTCAATAGAGCTCAAAGAACAATTGAGATCCACATAGCGTTGAAGAGTCGACTCTTTAAGGTCTGCCTGGGAATTTTTATCATAGGCATAAAAGAGCAGCCCACCCTGGATCACAAACAGGACTCCACCTATTCCGTAGCGGTTCTGAGAGATCTGCCCTAAACCAAATGGAAATAACGTAATCAGGGACGTCCCTTCAGGATCGGCATTTTTCTTGAGGGCGGGATCCGGAATCGGTTCTACCATGGGAACCATAACGAGTTTTGGGTTGGCCGGACCAGCGTTAGGCGCTGGTTGGGGGGTGAAATAACCGGGTTGTTGCACGACTGATTCTTGGACCGTTTCTACTTTTGGATAAACATCATTAACTTGCTCAACTGGCGGCCTGGATTTTATGCGTTGCATTTTCTTCGCTTCTCGTGCTTCCCGATCCTGTCTTTGGACCGCTTCCAAGTCTCTATCAAAATCATTGACCGGTGCAGCGGGTTGATACACAACCTGTTCACCCCTAGCCCTTACTGGGGATGATGCCTCTCCAAACAAATCATCTTGTGGTCCCTGTTCGACTTTCCTGGGTTGATATGCACTTGAGTATGGGCTCTGACTCGGTTTTTTGGAGTAGGCAAGCTTGTTCTGATTTTTACTTGCTAAGGCATTCTTTGGGCCTGTGTTAGACTGATATGTGGGCACCGGGGATTTAACGACTGGGGCCGCGACAACCAGCGGTGCCTGGACTTGCTTTTTTAAAGTGACACTAAGTACGGTCTCTCGACCCGCTGTCACCCGAGCCGTCCCTCGATAGGACTGATAGCCTTGTGCCGTCACTTCAAAGTTAACATAGCCCGGATCCACGCTTACGGCATAACCGGTGTCACCGGCGTAAATCCCATCAATCATGACTTTGCCGCCCCCAATGCCTCCATTTGCTATGATCTTGAGGGAAGTTCCCATCACTTGCTTGCCAACTTTAGAAGGACCACTCACTCTATTGGCGACAGTCACCCGTTTTCGTATCTTTTCAAAAAGACCGATAACCTTAGGATCCAACACTTCTTGCGGAGTCAATGTGAGACCAGGGTTTAAGGAAAGTGCCTCTTTAAAGCTCCTTTCGGCCCCTGCTGAATTCCCCTTTGTATAGCGAATCACCCCCAAGAGTTTGAGGGACTCAGCTTGCTTGTTTGCTGACATAGGCTTTTTTAAAAAAGCTAAAAGCGAGGTTTCTGAATTGGTAAGATCCCCTGAACGAAATTGTCGATGAGCCATTTCGTAACTCTGAGCATGTGCCTGCACCGGGATTAACGTCATAGAGGTTAACGCTACCAATATCAGGACCATGGCAAACGAGCTAAAACAAACCACCAGGTACATTTTTATTTTACAAAACCACCTATGCAGCACAGCACGAACCTCACAGCAGCAACAATAATGAACGGTAAAAGAGGCTCTTTTACCAAGGTTAACAAAACAATAGCAATAAACAGGCCATTATTGGCTATCCAATATTTTGATTTGTTTTACCTAATATTGCGGATATTTACCGTGGTTCTAAACATCGGCACAAAGACTCCCCAGCTAATTCTGGCTAAACTTTGACAACTATGCCTGCTGCATTTGTCTATAATTTGACGTATGATCAGAAATGAAACACTCCCCTCCATAAATCCATCCCTTCCATGGATCATTTTATGAATTTTCGATTCATTCCGGCGCTTTTACTATGCCTTACCCTTAAGACCGACCTCGCTTTAGGCCAAAATTACGGAATCGAGGGGGTCCTAAAGACGCTCCCCGAATCCTCTAAAAAGTGGCTCCCTTGGATCATGGTCGGAAAAGATCACTTACGCTGTCCCTACAACCCTTATGCCTCGAGCTACGAGTGTGCTTGGTTCAGCAGGCTTTCCCTAAATCTCAATAGTTCCGGTGGAAATTTTAGCTTTAGCGCTGATACTTTTACCGACACCTCGATCCCCCTTCCCGGTGGGATTAAGCATTGGCCCTTTAACGTCACGGTCAACGGCACTCCTGTGGCCGTCACAACCAAGTCTAAAAATCCTTCGCTTGTCTTGGGTCCAGGAAGTGGCCAACAGATTTCAGGCCAGTTCACCTGGAAGGCTCTACCTGATAGTGTCAAGATCCCGCAGATCATTCCTCTAGTTCGATTGACTCTTAATGACATCGATGTCCCGAATCCTAAACTAGGTTCTGATGGAGAACTGTGGCTAGGACAAACTTCTAAAGACGACTTATCAGACAAAGACAGTGCCAGCCTTTCGGTCTACCGTCTTTACGAGGATTCAATCCCAGCACTGTTAAAAACAAAATTGGATCTTGAAGTCAGTGGAAAAACAAGAGAGCTATTGATTGGCCCCATCCTGCCAGCGGGTTTTAACGTATTATCGATCACGTCAAAACTCCCCGTTCAGTGGACTCCCGAAGGAAAGATTCGAGTCAGGACCTACACCGGCAAACATAGCATCGAAGTGGTTGGTCGAACGCTTCAAAAAACAGATCAAATCGAAGTACCCACTTCTTCCGACCCCCTCTGGCCTAAAAGAGAGTTATGGGCCATCCAACAAGACCCCGACCATCGTGAGCTTGCTATCGACCTTTTATCCATCGACCCAACCCAGACAACCTTTCCAAACGAATGGAAAAAAAATGCGATCTACGCCTTAGAACAGGGTCATAAGATCCTCTTTAACCCAAAAGACCCCTCCCTCTCAGCCAGTAGCTCCCTAGATCAACTCAACATCCAGCGTGATCTTTGGCTTGACTCCAGCGGCAAAGGCTACAGCATCAGAGACGTTATTTCTGGAAACCTTCTCCATTCATGGCGGATAGATGTGCTGGATGATTATAGTCTCGGCAAAGCTTCTATTAACAACGACAATATCCTGGTCACTCAATATAATGGAAAAAAGGGGGTAGAGGTCCGGGACTCCAATCTCCTTCTCAACACCGAAGGACGAATCAACAGTGACAGCAGAGAAATTTCTCCAACAGGGTGGCAGGTTGCCTTTGATAAGGTGAGTGTTAATCTAAATCTCCCTCCAGGCTGGAAACTGATTACAGTCACGGGTGCCGATAGCATCAGCGAATCTTGGCTGAAACACTGGAATCTTATGAATATCTTTATTTTATGCCTGATCACTTTAGGAACTGCAAAAATCCTCGGAGTTTTTCCTGGAATCATCGCTTTTGTAACCTTGCTCCTTTTAATTCCCGAATACAACGCTCCACGCTGGATTTGGATGGTATTGATCTCTTTGGTTGCCTTTCACCGGGTTTTTCCCACAACCGGTCACTGGCGCCGGCTACTCCTGGGCACTGAAATCCTCGCTATTATTGCGTTTGCCTTAATGTTAATCGATTTTTCCATCGATCATCTGCGCTTTGGTCTCCACCCTATCCTCGAAAAGCCTGTTAACACCATGGCTGACTCCATAGACGACGCTGTGTCGATGCTCCAGTCTCCACCTCTCCCGATCCAAGAGTTGGCTGCTCCTGAAGCCCGTGACCTTGCGGAAACTCCTCCTGTACCCCTGTCTCCTGCTCCTGCCGAAAGTCCCTCGATTGCTCTAGCACCTTTACCGCTTGAAAACCAAATAAAGCGCAAAGCAATCTCTAAAGCTGCTAAGGAGTATTTTGGCTCATCACAACAACAGGATCGTAGTATCGAAATCTACTCAGCCAAATCCACTATTCAAACCGGATTTGGTATTCCTGATAGGACTTGGAACAGAATATCCCTCAACTGGGATGGTCCAGTTTCTCCCAAACATAAAATCCAACTTTTTCTGATTCCTCCTTTAGTCCATGGCATCCTAAGCTTTTTGCGTGTCTTTTTAATGATACTTTTAGGTTACATTATTCTCTACAGGGGCTTTTTGTCTCCTTTTGATCAATTATCCAAGCGAGATCAACATGCTTAATCAGATTTTTTTTAGATTCCTATTAGTAATCTCAATAACATGGTGTTTTGGTGTCAGCCCTCCTCCACCCCCCTCATCTTTTTCAAGTCCAGCCTCGGACGAACTCAGTCGCGAACTGCGCCTTGAGATCGAAAATAGACTGAAAGAAACTCCCCCCTGTGGCCTAAATTGTGCTGACCTAGAGAGCCTAAAGGTGGAGGTTGCAGACAACAAGATCTATCTTATACTGCGCTACCATGTCATGAGCCCTTCCAGCATCCCTTTACCTATTAGTCCTGAAGGTCTCAATCCAGACGTCATCGAGCTCAACAACAGTCCGGTCCAACTCATCAAGGGGAACGATCACAAAGTCTATGCTCACCTTCTAAAAGGGATCCACAACATTAAGATCGCCGCCCCACTGCCTGTTTCTGATTTGTTTACGATCAATCTACCAATGATACCCAAACATGCTGAAGTAATCGCCGAGAAACATCAAGTTCTAGGGATCAACGAAGACGGAAAAATACAAAACAATATCCAATTCTTGAAAAAAGGAGAATTTAGCGAAAATAAATCTTCCCAACAACTCATTGCACCGCTCCTTAGGGTCACCCGAGACCTCTATTTGGGTCTCGAAAGCAGAGTGGTGACCACCATTGAGAGGGTTAGTCCATTAGGAAATCCCATCGTAGCTGAGGTCAGACTGCTGCCTGGGGAAGAGGTTATTTCACAAGACATCCGTATCCAAAATCGCAAGGCCCAAGTATCGCTCAACCCTCAGGAGGCGGGAACAAGCTGGTCTAGTAGACTCAATACGGCAGAATCCATTGAACTCTCAGCCGAAACCGATGGTGCCGTAGAAGTTTGGCGCCTTAAGGTCACACCCCTTTGGCACCTCAATATCGAACACTCCTCCGTTCTACAGCTGCGACGATCTGCAGGCAATGGGTTTGACCCGGTTTTCAAACCATGGCCTGGCGAAAAAGTGGTTTTGAAACTCAACCAACCGGAGGCAGTAAATGCCCCCTCATTTACCATCGAAGCAAGCCAGCTAACCATCGTACCTGGCATCCGTAACCGGGATATCAACCTTAAGATTACCGCAAGCGCAAGCCGTGGCCTCCAACATCCTATAGAAGTGCCAGCACAATGGACGTTGGTTAAATCCTCGATCAACAATGACCCTACCCCCATTAGCCGTGCTGGAAAAGCGCTTACCTTGCCTTTTTTACCTGGTAGAACCGTCGTCGATCTGGATTTTAGAGAGGAAGCGGATTTTCCAATGTTTTTTGAATCACCAAACGTAAATCTCGGCAGTCCATCGGTCAATGGGGAATACAAAGTAGTCTTACCCCAATCCCGATGGTTGCTTTGGACTAAGAGCCTGGGGTGGGGGCCTGTTGTCCTGTTTTGGAGTCAGATTGCTGTAGCAGCGGTAATCGCAACGATCTTTTACATGTCCCATCTGACTCCCTTAGCTCTCGTTTCTTGGATCCTTATGACAATCGGTCTTACCCAATCAAGCCCTTTAGCCATGGCCATTCCTGGTATCACATTTTGCCTTGTTGGCATCAGAAACCGATATCCACCTCACCAACCCCTTGCCTTTAACCTATTCCAATTGGTATTGGTGGCAGCTATTGTCGCCAGCATTTTTGTGATCTACCAATCCATCTCTCGAGGACTCCTTGGAGTTCCCTCGATGTATGTGCTGGGCAACAACTCCAACAGTTTCCAACTGAATTGGTACCAAGACAAAATCGATGCCCTACTTCCTCCCATTTCCTTTGTCTCACTGCCTATCATGATCTACCGAGGAGTGATGCTAGCTTGGTCCCTATGGCTTGCTACCTCTATGATCCGATGGGCCTCGTGGATTTGGAGCAGTCTAAGCAAAGACCAGTTTTGGAAAAAGACAAAAGCAAAGCAAATAGCCGTAAATACCTCCAATGCTTCTGCCGATCTACCAAAAACCTAAACTGACCTATTGTCTCAATTTAATTGGAGTAGGTCCGATAAGTCATCGAAGTTGGAGGACCTTAGATCATGGACAGTAAAAACTTAAAACACGGTGCTATCGTTGGCTCGATCAGCTTAATTCTAACTCTTGTAGTGATCACGGGAGAGATTCTCAACGCACCTATCTATGTGACGGCTACTTTCGCAGTCGCAACTTGGATTGCGGGGCTTGTAGGTGCGATCTTTTATCCTAAAACCATTATTCAGACGTCGGCTGATCAATCAGTCGATAAATACATAGAAGAAATTGCTAGACTTAAAAGAGAGATGGAATCTCTTAAGCAAGCCTCCTCAAAAAAGACCCTGCCCAGCGATTCTCGACTTGAAGAAGCCCGAAAAGAAGCTGAGATTCTCCGTAAAGAGCAAGAATCAAAAAATCAAGAGCATAGTTCTAAATTGTTTAGCCTCCAAAGGGAAATCGATAACCTTAAGTTCCAGCTTACCAACGAACGGAAAGCAAAAGACCAGCTAACAGAAGAGACTGCCAAATTAAAGCTAGCCCATTCTGGAAATACCTCGACCGAACTTGAACGTTTGGTAACCACTCTCCAGAATTCTAGACGCATGATCGAAAACAGACTTAACGAACGAGATGAATATATCGTCGCAGTCCAAAGTCTGATGAGACGCATTGGCGAGCTTGTTCCAAGAATCGAAGAGCAGCTATCTCGGGTCGTACAGCATACGGAATCCAGCGCAATAGAGATTGGAGATAAAGTCAAGTATATCTATGAAAAGGCACAAGAGCATCTTGCAGAATCCAACGAGATCAGTAAACAATTTTCTGGAAAGTCTGTCGTTGACTCCGACGGCAAAGAACGTCCATCCCTCTCTTCCGTGCTTTCGAGATCCCTCCAACTCCTAAAAGAAATGACTGAAATGCTCGAAGAAAATAGCAAACTCAACATTGAGTATTCTAAATCGATCGAGGTCATCCTAGAGAACACCGCGACCATCAATAAGATCACCGAAGATATCCAGTATATATCTGACCAAACCAACCTTTTAGCACTCAATGCCGCCATCGAAGCTGCCCGCGCTGGGGAGCATGGTCGAGGATTTAGCGTCGTCGCCGAAGAGGTGCGCAAACTGTCCGACCGGACCAATCAGGCTTCAAGCGACATCACGCAAATCGTCGGTAAAGTCAATGACTCTGTAGCTCAGATTTCCAGGTCTTTGACAGATAACTTGCAAAAAACTACTACAAAAAAAGAACACGTCGACAATGCGGTCCAGTCCCTTGTAGGTTCCGCCAAAGACTCGACCACGGTCTTTAGTAAGCTGGTCGATGGGGCAGTCGTCTCCTCTGAATCTGTCGCTCACAATATCGATCAGATTATCTTAAGCCTCCAGTTTCAGGACGTCACCAGGCAGGAGATTGAAGGTGCGCTAACTCCCCTTAAAAACATTGGCTCCATCGCCGACGACCTGGTCAATCGATCAGATACCGCCCAAGACGCTGATAGCCAGCTAGCAGACGCTCCCTCCTCGGCTTCCGGAAACATCCAAGAAAAGCCCATCGAAACCAGAAAAGTCGCCCAAGTCCAAGATCTAAAAGAAAAGCAAGTTCCCGCTAAAGCTTCAAATATCAAGATTGTTCCGAGCGCTGCCACCTCCCCTAAACCCGCTCCCAAGCCAAAAGAATCACCCGCGGCCGCACCCGATACAGCCAAAACCAGTGAGAGCGAAGAGGACGATAAAAACCTCACCTCGGGCGAAGTCGTTTTCTTTTGAGAATACACCGTCGGGTTATTGCCACAGTTGCTCGAACTCTGTTTTGTTTGGATCTAATCTTTGTTTCGCAAATCTCACTTCGATAGAGTCCTCGGGCGCCCTCGCTATGATTTGCCTCCAAAGATTTTGGGCCTCGGATTTCATTCCTTTATTGTACAAAATTTCGCTCATGGTCCAAATCCAGTTTAAGTAGCCCGCTACCATAGGCCAGTCCACTCGGTTAAGGATCTTTTTGTAAGTGACTTCTAAATGAGCAGCATTGAGTTTGGTCTCAAGGTCAACCAAAGAGATTGCACAAGACTCGTCATTTTTAAACAATTCAGGCATTTGTGACTTGACCAATGCATCGAGAGATTTATTGATATCTTCCAATGTGATCCCAGTATTTTTACCTATTTTTAGAAATTCATAAGACTGGGACAAGAGAGGAAAGATCCTATCACACTTTAGATTTGGATTCTTTTCGGACCATTTTTCATAAAGTCGCAAAATCCACAAGGAATGTTCAATACCGCTTTTGGTTTGTTTGATCTGGTCGATCAAGGCAAAGGCCGTCTGGGTTGGTGATGCCATCCAGTTTTGGTTTGCTGCCTCGCGGATTAGATTTTCTAAATTAGACTTCCAGGTTTTTTTGTGTTTCACGGCTATTTTTTCGCTATCGATCGCTTCGGCGAGGACAGTTATTCTTAGCAAAAGATCCTCATCATCAGCAATTGATCTAGGCAAAAACCTCCAAAAACTCATGGCCTGGGGAGACCTCCCCGTAAGGGCATAGGCACGAAATAGCTTTAATCCTATGGCCCCATCCACATGACGAAAAAGCAGCGCCTTATTTTTTTCATAAAACTCTGTGGCCGAATAGAAATCACCGTCTAAGAAATATTTTTCGAGCCTAGATGCCTGGTATGATTTTAGGGGAATCACGAATGAATTCAGAAACTTTGATTCTGGGTAAGATTCCGAAAATTTTTTAACCCTTTCGAGCATCTCGGGAGTTCTTTCCCGCGTTGTATAGGATCCTACTTGGCAGGCCCAGCCTAGCTCTACTAAAACTGGCGGGAGTTCCGGATCCTTTTTTGCTTCTTCGATATCCATTCGAGCATGGGAGATATTTTTGCCCGTATAATAAGGCAAGTTAAGGCATGACTCTCGGACCAGAGCGATACGTCCGGCTAAATGATTACGGAAATCTGACCTTACTTTGTAGTATTCAAGCCGCGCCTTGTCGAATTCCTGCCTTGCTAGGTAGCCATCAGCAAAACGCAGGGCACCCCAGGCCGCCATCTCCTTGGGGAGTTCTGCTTTATTTTTGCGGGAGGCAGGGCTTTCGAGAGCATAGTGGAGCACTTTTTGGGACTCCGAAAATTTTCCTAACCAAAAAAGCGCTTCGCCCCTCAGGATGAGCTGGGCCGCATTGACCAGCTCCAACTCGTTATCGATGATGGCCGCGAGATTATAGACGTCTTCAGCTAGTTCATAGTTGTTAAGATCAAAATAAATATCTCCGGCCCTTGAAAAGGACGCTGCCGCTAACTCTGGCACCAAATCTTGTCTTATGGATTGATCTAGGTTTTGAATGGCCTCCAGATAGGAGCGGTTTTTTATATGCGACTCTGCCACCATTCTCAGATACTGGTTGCGGTATTCTGTACGACCGGTCTTACGAAGATAGTTAAGCCCCGATTCAGCTGCTCCATAAGCACCCGCAAACCTGCCATATTTCCAATAAACTGCGGCCAAATTATAAAGTCCTTTTGGCATCACTTGAGCGATCAAGTCATCCCTTTTTTGTGTCGAGTCGAGTTCTTTGACAATAAATGCAAAGCTCAAAAACGCACTACTCGCATCAAAAAGGCTTTTGACTAACTGGTTTTGATAACCATCGGGGGCATTGGCAAGCGCTATCTTGGATAGGTTTAAAAAGGCCGATCCGATAAAATAATCATTGCGTCGATGATGATCGTAGCCATTTCCAAACCGCTTTTTCCCTCCTAGCCAGGTTAATTTGGCATTTTCATAGTCTTCGTTTAGAAAATAAATCCGCCCCCGATTGAGATGGTCATAGGGCTTTCCCTGACCAAGGGTGGTCGGAAACTCTGCCTTTTGCGGTGGCATCGGATACTCAATCTCAAAGTCAATGGCTGGTGGCTTAAGGGGGTATTTCCAAAATATCTCATCAGAAACCTCTCGGGTCTCCTCTTTTTGGCTAAAATCGCCGACAAAATTGTAGGTGGCGACGATCTCTTTATAATTATCGACTCCCTTCTTAGAAACATCGTCGCCAATTTTGGTCTTTTTGCTTGGTTTTTGCGTTTTTGCTAACATGGGTAAAGCAATGCCCCATGACAACGCTCCGACAAGAAAACACTTCAGCTTCATTCCGGTGTTCCCGATTGATCCGAATCGTAATCCACGTGGATCTCGATGCGACGGTTGAGCTGGCGACCTGACTCCGAACCATTGCTCGCGATGGGATGTAAGTCCGCAAACCCGCCCGCTGACAAACTCGTGGCAGGAAAATTGTGGCGGCGTATAAAGTATTTAACCACATTGGTAGCTCGAAGTGCTGAAATCTCCCAGTTCCCTAGAGAACCCGGCGCAGGCAAAGAGTCCGTATGGCCTTCTATCCTCACATTTCTGCCCATCTCCTTGAGGATCTGGGCGACCTCGTCAAGCTCTTTGAGAGCACCTCGACTCACATTGGTTTCTCCCGGCCCAAAAAAATGCCTGGCGAGTAGTTGCACCTTAAAGCCCTTGGCGGTTCTTACCACTTGGATAATGCGTTCCTGTCCTGGTTTATCCTGACGAAACTTTTCGGGTCCGTAAAGCCGGTCTTCGAGTTTGATTTTGACCCGATTCATTTCGTCATCAATAATTTTTATTTTTTGTGAAGATGACGGGTATTTTTGGATCAGAGACGGGCGGGCCGACTGGCCTCGAAAGTGCTCGAAGATCCCGAGGCCCTGTTCCTGGGGACCTACCCGGCGGTCGATTGGAATATCTGGGAGGGGGGTGCTAAAGCTTTCTTGCATCGAACCCGCCACTTTTTTCTCGTCTTTTTTGCCTGCAATCGACAAAGCATAAAGCACCACAAATACTGCAAATAGAAGGGTCACCATGTCCGCATAACTAACCAACCACCGTTCATGGTTTTCAAATTCTGGGCATTTAGCTTTTATCCCCAATTATTCCTCGCTCTTGTGGCCATGACAGAACACTGAGATTTTCTCTTCTATTACTTTTGGGTTTAGTCCAGTTAAGATTCCTTCGACCCCAATGGTCACCATGGCCCTCGCATGACCTTCGAGCTGGGCTTTGCGCTTGATCTTTTTGCCGATGGGAATAAAAAAGATATTGGAGGCACCCACTCCGTATAAGGTCGCCACGAACGCGACAGCAATCCCTGGACCAATTTGGTCAGGTTTATCCAAGTTTTCCATAACGTGAATCAGACCCAACACTGCTCCGAGAATTCCGATGGTTGGTGCAATCGCTCCCATATCTTCCCAAAATTTAACCCCTACCTCCTGCTCCTCAAAAACAACATGGGCTTCCGTCTCCAAGGTGTCTTTAATGATATTGGGATCTGTGCCATCGACAGCCAATTTTATGGCTTTGGCCAGAGGTGCAAATTTGATCGAATCGCGCTTTTTCTCTAAGGCCAGAATCGATTCTTTCCTCGCTGTCTGGGCCAGATCGACGATATCTTTCATAATCTCATCTGTGTTTGCTGTCGGATTTTTTAGCCAGGTCCCTAAGGCTTTAAAAGCATTGATCACATCTGGTAGTGGGTAGGCCACCATGATCGCTCCAAAAGCTCCACCAAACACGATAATAGCTGCCGTTAACTGAACGATAGAGCTGAGGTGACCGCCTTCTAAGATCAGCCCTAAGATAATCATGCCCAACCCAAACACAGGTCCAATCAAACTTGTGAGGTCCATGATTAAGTTTTTCCCATTAAGTTAGATGCGGTGCAATTATTTTTCTTCTATAGCTTATCACACATTCTTCGATTTGATCAAAATTCTCCTTAACAAATAAACTATCTCCGTTTATAAAAGTGATGAGCGTATCAGGTGTTCCCTCGATATATTTTATGGAATCACAATTAACTAGGATTTTGGAACCGTCTAACCGTGTCAAAAGTATCATAGACAACACCCCTTTTTTCTTGATTATTTATTACCCACTCGATAGTATTCTCAGCCGATTGGAGTTTTCAAGCCCTTTAAGGAGCTGTTTTATGGAATTAGGCGCACTTGTTCAGGAATTTCGCAAGTCTCGAACCCGCTACGAATTAGTTTGGGGGTTTCTTTGACTTGCCTGCAAAGGAAGCTCGGCTGCATGAGTTAGAAGATAAGGTGCAGTCGGATCCCAATTTTTGGAACGATCCCCATAAATCCGCACCTATCCTCAAGGAAAAACGTGAACTTGAGCTAGCGGTCCAACGGTCTAAGAAACTCAAAGGACTCTACGACGATATCGAGGTCGCCCTGGAGATGGCTGAAGAGGGGGATGATTCTTCCCTGGTCGAAGCCAATCAGCTCTATACCCAGATGCTGGGAGAACTCGATCTTTTAGAAATCCAAAGCCTGCTCAATCACGAAGCCGACATCAATGACGCAATCCTTACGATCAACGCTGGTGCAGGTGGGACTGAATCCTGTGATTGGGCACAGATGTTGCTCAGAATGTATACTCGCTACGCCGAGCAAAAAGGCTGGACCGTTGAAACCTACGATCTGCTTGCCGGCGAACAAGCTGGCGTAAAGAATGCTACGATAGGTATCAGCGGGTCCTATGCTTTTGGCCTTCTTAAGGCAGAAAATGGTGTGCACAGACTGGTGCGTATCAGCCCGTTTGACTCAAATGCACGACGCCATACTAGTTTCGTTTCAGTTTATGTCACTCCCGTAGTTGATGACAATATCGAGATCACCATCAATCCAGCGGATTTGGAGTTTGATACCTTTCGTGCAAGCGGTGCCGGTGGACAGCACGTCAACAAAACCGAATCGGCTGTTAGAATTCGGCATCTTCCCAGTGGAATTGTTGTTGCAAGCCAAACCCAGAGGTCACAGCACCAAAATAAAGATAACGCCATGAAGATGCTCAAGTCAGCCTTGTACCAAAGGGAGATCGACGAGCGAAAGAAAATCCAAGGTGAGATTGAGGCCAACAAAACCGATATTTCCTTTGGCAGCCAAATCAGAAGCTATGTCCTGCACCCTTACCAGTTGGTCAAAGACCATAGGACCGACCATGAAACCTCTGATACAGGAGGAGTGCTGGATGGCCAAATCGAGGGTTTTATGCACAGTTTCCTGGTGATGAATAGGATCCCTCGGGGGACCTAAATCTCCCCTAAATCTCCCCTAAATCTCCCTAGCCAGGGTCATGACCACCAACTTTCTGGTGGTTTTAAAGCTATAGGGTGTCGGCCTAGCGTGCTTGGTATTGAGGGTTCCTTGGCTATTATTTAAGGTGACCCCAAGGCTAAACTCTGACACTAAAGCCTCTCGCGCCATCCGTGTGGACCATCCACCACTGATATCCCGTGCCTCTAGACTATTCTTTGATCCAATGGGATTTCCCGATGAGCCATAGGAAATGCCACAAAACAGTTGGCTACGATTGGTAACTCCCATTGAGACCTTTCCCTCCACCATTGGAAAATAAGTTAAGACCTTTGAGAGTGACAGGGAATCGGCATCATTCCAGATAAGCAGACCATGGTCCTTTGCCACAAGACCTATTCCCAGACTCATGCCAAAGGCCAAGGGCGGCTTTATTCCTGCTTGGTTTTCCCAACGAAGCCCCAACTCCGACTCATACAGTTGGACAGGAATCTCAGGTTGGACCTCCATCACCGCCTCTGTTTGTTTATTAAACAGAACCGCGGATAACCTTTTTACCGTTAAGAAACCTCCCCATCCCACCTGGTTATCTTGACCTAAGGGCGTGGCTATACCTACTCCAAAATGATTGAAAAAAAGTGCTTCTAGGCTGACTTCAGGCTCCAATTTTTGACTCTGGTAGTGGAAAGTCCCTGGAGCCATAAGGGTGATCATCGTCATAAACGGCTCGTATGGAACTTCGACCACTGGCTCACGACTTTTTTCTTTAGGTGTTGGCAATGGAGTCTGGGATGGAGTCTGGGATGAAATCTGTATGTTTTGGGGCTTTTTTTTGATCCCTATCGATCTGGTTTTGGACCAATTGGGACAATCACCCCCCTTTAAGTCAGGTTCAGAGCGCACCCGCCAAAGGTAGCGACCGGGTTTTAAAAACACTTTCCAATGGTGGAAATTCGCCGTCAATCGCTGAACCTGCTGGACACCTCCTTCTCTCTTAGCAACCAACTCAATCGTATATTGCTGACACTTTGTGCCTACCGCTGGTTTCCAAACCAAGGAGACATACTCTCCTTCGCCCTCAGTTTCGAGAGATTTGCCATCGTTAGGACCCACAAGCTCGATCGCCCCATTTTGAGGCGGGAGGAGCTTTTTAGCCATGATTTCCAAAAGACTCGGGCTAGAAAAAGGACCGCGTTGGCCCGCCTGGTTGACTGTGGCGACTCGCAAATAATAAACCCCTACCCCTAAGGCCTTAAGGTCCACTTCTGGATTTACAACGGTGCCTTGCCAGATAAGATTTTGAAAATCCATTTTTCGAGATACTTCGACCTGGTAAGCCTTTGCGCCAGCAACCGCGGGCCACTGCACTCGCGAACGACCACCTATGTTTTTCCCTTCTTCTTCTCTAGCCCATAGGGGAGCCTCCCACAGAGATGTCAAGATCACGGTGGCAAGCGGATTTCTTCGGGTCCGCAAAAATGGCTTTGTCCTTGAAGATTGGCTTTTCTCAATTTTCAATTTAGGTGGAATCTTTGGTGGCTCAAGCGGGCCGGCTGGAGCTTGCGGCTCCGGACTTGGCGGCGACGATTTAAGAGGGGGCACCGCTTTACTATGATTAGGGCTGTCATTTTTTACAGAAACGGCTTTAACCTCGGTCAATTCTCCCGTCTGATCAAACTTAGCTTTTTGCCCCTGGATCACAAGGGCGTTTCCATGTTGGACCTGTCCCTTGAGGACGTTGAGACCCAACTCTCCACTCTCGCTCCTGCGCATCGCCACGGTCGTGCCACCTGCGATGGCGATCGCCCTGTGGTTTCTAACTTTTATATGAATTCGAGATTTGGAATCATTTTTGACTTTAACAGACCCACTCAAGACCTTTATCAGGGGCTCGCCGTCGATCGTTTCCAGTGCCAGAAGGGTCTTTTCTCCTAACTCTATATCTGACAGGGATTTTAGAGCGACCTTAGCTGATGCTTTGGCTTCTGTGTAGATGAGATCCCGTGATCTCAGCTCTTGATTGGCTGCTGCACCATCCCAAGCAAGGATGTCCCCTGGTCTAAATAAAACCTTTTCCTGAGTCCACTCTAAGGTTCCGACAATCTGCCCAGTAGCTTGAAAATTTTTGTGGAGATCGGTGAGACTGATATCATAGGACAAGACAAACCCAACCAATAGGGCCAGAATTCCACAAAACACTATGATAAGGTGATCGAAAGATCTGGATCCTTGCCAAACCTGCTTTGTATTTACAGTCGTTGCCTTTGGATTCATGGATTTGAGGAGTGGCCTTTGCGACCTTTAGAATTCTCTAGAATAACCCTTAAACAATCGGTATTAAAAAGACTTTTCTTAAATTATAATTTAAATGGAACAACCGCCATCCGCTTTCAAAAGTATATGATTCTATATTCTATCCGGAAAATGCTCACGATTGAGATCTACTTTGGAGAAAAATCAAATTGAGACAGGCCCCAACTTTTGATCCTACAGGAGGTTTTTCTCCCGAACTCCTAGACTTGGGCAAACGCTACCAGGATTCATTTCAAGAAATCAGTGCTGCCGTGATGATCGTTGTACCAAAGACGGGACTGATCCTTTGCGCCAACCAACATGGAGAGGACCTGACAGGCTACGAAGCTGAGGATCTCTGTGGGTGGCCACTCAAAGAGCTGTTTGTTCCTGAAGATCAAGGTCGCATCATCAATCTCCTAAGAGGCCTCGACCAACAGCTTTATAGTGAAAACGCCGAATTGCGAGAACACAGTCTTACGGTCCGCAAAAAAAGCAAGCGTCGGGTCTACTGCAATCTAGGGATTCGTCGCAGTAAGGTCAATGGAGATGTGTCAGTTTTGACGCTCACTGATATCTCGGCTATCAAGCTCCAAGAAATGGAACTGAGAGCAGCCAGTGACTATACCAATGCGATCTTAAATAGCGTCTACGAGATGATTTTTGTGATCGATGCTCAAGGAATCATCCAGTCGGCCAATACTTCTGCTCTCCTCAATATCAATCTCGACTTTAGACGAGACCAACTTGCAGGCCAGCATTTTAGTAGGATCTTTCCAGGTCTTCCGGCAGAGGAAGTCACCTATGGCTCGCTCCCGAATTTGGGAGTCGAGACAACAGCAGTTCGCCTCAATCAGACAGAACTCCCCGTCCTCGTCACAAGCGCTGTCTTACAGTCGGGCAAACCCGAAAAAAGACAGGTGATCTTGGTTGCTAACGATATTACGGAGCGAAAAGCTCAGGAATCAAAAATCGCTGAGCAACAGATGATGCTCGTCCAAGCCTCCAAACTCTCCTCACTGGGCGAAATGGCCAGCTCCATAGCCCATGAAATCCACAATCCTCTACAGATCATTTCGGGTACCAGCGAACTCCTCCTGTTAAAAACAATGGACTCAGCCACGCCTAAACAGGATCTTTCAGAAGGACTCGCTAAAATCGAACAGATGACTACCCGTATCGCTAAAACCGTGCATGGGCTCCAGGCTTTATCCCGCGACCAACGCCATGATGAGATGGAGATGGTAGATCTTGCTCGCATCGTGAGTGATACCCTCGAACTCTGCCAACAAAAAATCACCTCGTCTGTAGATACTTTTGAAATCTCCCTTCCAACCGAACCCGTCCTGATCAACTGCCGACCAACCCAGATTTCCCAAGTCATCCTCAATCTTCTCAACAACTCCTGTGACGCTGTTCTTAATAACCGACCCAATTGGATTGTCTTAAAAGCCGAAAAAATCAACGAAGATCCGACTTCGACCATCGAAATCTCTGTCACAGACAGTGGCCATGGGATTCCTCCACACATCGCCAACAAGCTGTTCACACCTTTTTATACGACTAAGCCTATAGGCAAAGGTACGGGACTGGGACTCTCGGTCTCTAAAAGCCTAATCGAGGCCCATAAAGGCAACTTTTACCTAGACCGGTCCTCTAAACACACACGATTTGCCTTTAGGCTGCCTTTAGGCCAGTCTCCCGGTCGGATGATTTCCTAGGATACACGGAGCAGCTCCTTCCCATCGAAGGCAACGTTTTCGTATTTTGCAAAGGCAAAATACTTTTTTTCTATACCATCAAATTCCAAGCTTCCACTACATTGATTACAATTTGGTAGACCTGGGCATTTACCTGACTTCATAAATTCCACAGATTTTTGGTCGCAGCTGACCAGGACATGCTTGGATTCGTCACAACTCTCGCAAAAATAGGGGACAAATAGAGATTTCATCGTGACGACTTTTTTTCCGAAAAATCCGGGAAACATATTAAGTTGGTTTACAATCCGGACCGAACACCTTTCTATAAAAACAGATCCTACCAATGCATCGATAAAGGCAATCCACTTCTGGATTCCCGTTGAATTGATAAGTTCTATTCCTTCCAGGTTAAAGACGACCTTGCTGCATTCACGTAGGTTTGTTCTATCATATCGAGCCTCCTCATCGATACTTCCAGCAAAATCGACATGCCCTACGCCACCACGTAGATCTACCTTAATTTTTAAACTATCCACCTTCATGCCTTTCTATCACAAGATTTTTGCCCATTTCCATGTAATTTCTCTTTCGACTCGCCTTATAAAAGCTGCACTCAAAAAGGGTTGAAACTCCAGTATGGATCGTTACTGAAATCTCTGTGGCCAACTCAAATATGGTATAAAGTCCAACCCCCGACCCTGGGCCTTCCTTTCTTAGCTGATCATGCTGCCTTTTAGCTGCTCTCTCTAGATTTTCCAAAAGAACCCTTCTCTCCAAGGAGCCAAAGGGGTCATGGACGGTGAGCGAATAAAATTGTGGGCCTTCCGTTAGCCAGACCTTGACCTGCTTTTGATCACCCAGGGTGACGTTTACGTCACGAGGTGATCTTTTAAAGGGAAAAGTCCGCGTGTCCTGATCAAAGGGTGCGTTGAAAAAAGCATTGGAGAGGAGTTCTGCAAGTACAGTGATCATATCCTCAGCATATCCTTCATAGAGCACCGCCTTTGACAACGACTCCTGAATCATGGGCTTTAGGTCATTGCCTTGACGTTTTTGTCTGATGCCAATCTCCCACAGGGTTTTTTCGCCAGCCTCGTCTGCGTTTCTTTCCCACCCTAAGATCCGTTTGATCCTCCGCTCAACGAGGGTATTAGTAGGAGATAAAATCCCATGAACCTCTGGAAAATCACTTAAAATTGAAAATATGTCATCTCTTGCCGTTTCGCAGAGAGCCAAAATCTTGAAATGCGATAGGGGATCTTTGCGTAAGATTTCTAATTCCCGCGCGAGACCCCCTGAGTCATGGACCTCCAGCAGCAAGTAACTCGAACCCAAATCTTGCTCCTGATCCTTGGGAATTGATGAAAGATTGATCATGGGCGACTCCTTAGGAACCGCTTTACTTTCCAACAAATGGCCAAGTATCCGCTCCAGATTTTTGGAGGGAACCTCAGTGGCTGATTTCCACAAAAGTTTGTTGGCTCTAACGAGCTGTGTCTGGCTGTTTTGCATGCTTTATCACCACGAGGGTCACGTCATCTTGCGGGGAGTTTTTCCCCATAAATTGTAGGTACATGGTCTTAATCTTATCTTTGAGATGTTTTGCATCAAAAATATCCTTTTCCTGTAGCGACTTAAGCAGTCGTCGCTCGCCAAACTCTGCACCCTTTTCGTTGCGGCTCTCCGTGATCCCGTCGGTATAACACACTAAGATATCATCTGCTTCGAGTTTTTGTTTATGCATTGTATAGGTTTGTTGGGAGCTATCTCCGAGAGCACCTGAAGGCTTTTCGTTAAGACAGTCAATCTCAGGCCGCATCTCAGTCTTATCTGCCGAGTTATCTTTCGAATTGCGAATGATCAGCGGCTTCTCATGGGAGGCATTGCTATATCTTAATGCACCAGACTCGAGATCCACTTCTAGGCATAGAAACGTCATTTTGACTTTGCCCATTCCAGCTCGCCAGACAGCGACGTTTAGGATCTCGAGAATCGCTAGAGGGGACATATCCCATCCAGCCTGATTTTTTGCCATTTGTGCTATGGTTGTCGTACAGCTATGGGCTACGGCTGTCATCAGGGCTGCTGGCACTCCATGTCCGGTAGCATCCCCCACAAACACGTAGAGTTTCTGTTCTCGTGCAAACGCACCCCAAAAGTCTCCCCCGCATTCCGATGAGGACTTATGAAAGCCAGAGATCTCAAAATTCCCGATTCTAAAATCATCTTTTGGAAAAAACGAGTCCTGGACGATTTGGGCAGTCTCCAGCTCTTTCTCCATCCTGGCTTTGATCGCTGTTTGGTTTAAAAGCTCTACGATTTTTTGCTGCATGATATTAAAGCTTTTTGTCAGTATACCCACTTCGTCTCGACCACCCTGGGGCACCCCGACACTAAAGTCCCCGTCCGAGATCCGTTTGGTCGCTTGGGTAAGTTTGTCGAGAGAGTTGGTTATTTTTCGCGAAAAGATGACGCTAAAAATGGTCCCAATACAGAGGATCAAGACCCCAATAAGTCCGGATTTTTCTTTTAATTTAGCCGAAGCTATATAAGCCGCTTCGACTGGTATTTCTGCTATGGTCATCAAGCCTAGTTTAGGCATTTTTTTGAAGGCGATGATTTTGCCTACCTGGAGGCCGTCTGGTCCCACCATCAGGCTTTCAAAAGCCCCTTTGGTTGATTTGGAGCCGATGATTTCGCCTATTTTTGCGCGGCTAGGTTCCGTTAGGATGGTGCCAACAAGTTCAATGTCGGTGTGTATCATAATCGTGGACTTTTCATCGACGATATAGGTGCTGTAGAGTTTCGAACGCTGAAAAAGCTGCTTTCTAACGGATTGATCGATCACAGCTTTAACCAATACTTCCTGATGTTGGTTTTTAATGACTCCAAAAGCCACATTGAGGAGCGGTTCTCCTTTAGAGGACAGCCATGGTGTAAACAAAGGCTTTCCTTGCCAAAAACCGTTGCCTTTTTGAATTTCAAGGTCCAAGTTTTTTTGAATATTGTCCGACGTTTCAAGTTCATTCACCTGATTCTTTGTATACAATATTCTGTTATTTTTTCCTGTTTTAATTTCTATAATGGCAAGACCTAGAACGCTTTTTTCATCCTCTAGTACCTGATTTAAAATATTTTTAAAATTGGAGGGGCCTGCTTGGCTATCATTCTGGGCCACAATCAGTGCGACCATTCGCAGCTGCCTTAAGACATTGGAGATCGAAGATTCGGACTCTGCCGCCAACGTCTCAGCGAGTGAAGCCACCGTGTCTAAGACATATACGGTCTTATCTTGGTCAAACAATTTTTTTGCTGATAGAAAATAGCTAAGAGTTGCCGCTAAAAGCAGCATAAAAATAATGGATAGGATCTTGTGCCGTATTGAGATAAACACTTGCTTCAATTCTGCCAACAATGCTACGGAGCTAAATTAAATGTTTGCCGTGTCTTACATCTTTATTATAGCAGATCTGCCTATCGCTCATAATCGACCTTAAAAGCTGTAAACATAGATTATTTTCTGTCGAATTAGAAATCCACCAAGATTTTCTCAATTTATCGTCGAAACCTCCGATGACACTGGTGGGAGATTTTGGAGGCTTTATGGAGAGATCCCAAAATATTGGTGTCCTATTGGTTCTCATCATGGGGACCTTATGGGGATGTGACGCTCAATTAAGTCGGTTTGATAAGGCTACCGTCAAAATCAATTCCACCACCGATGCCGCCATGACATCCACCTCGCCCCAAACAGGAGAGGATATCGCTGCCGATCCACTAAATTCCTCCTCCACTCCAGTCGGTCCTAGGGACCCATTACAGCCCCAAACTCCATCCACACCCACTGCATCTGGGGGCGATCTTCCTGGGACACTTCCGGCATCTGACTCCAACACCTCTCAGACTTCCTCCGACGCTACCATCGTCACTGCGCCGGTCCCTGTTAAGGCCACCATCGATCTTGGGGTTGACGTCAAAACAAACACCACTTTTCGACTCACTTATCAGCTCGAAGCCAACGCCCCCTACCAGCTCCAATGGACTAAAGTGGCGGGACCTGGTGATTTAAAAATTGATAATCTCGGTTCCCGAGATGTCACGATCGTCCCTAGTCTTGATGGTGTTTATTCCATTAAAGCTGAGGTCATTATGAATCAAGTGACGGTCGCCTCAGACACGGTTCAGTTGACCTGGGACACCTCTGGGCCGATTGCAAGCGGCTCTCCACAAATCCTCGCGGATAGCCTTACCGAGTCCGGTACTCGGGTGGTGGACAACGATGTGAATCTCTATTTTAAATGGCCAGAATTTAGCGACCAGTTTAGCAACCCAGTCGGCTATTCCCTACAGGTTTTCCAAGGTGGAAACTGCACCGGAACTTTGCAAGAAATCCAACTAGGCACCAACCAAAATCTGCTCTCCTACCAATATGACGGTACCGTCGGAGCGACCTATTCCTTTTATGTGACCGCCAAAGATGCTTTGGGAGATTTGACCAACTCCCTTTGTTCTAACAATATGACCATCGATTTGACGCCCCCGCCTCCCTTAGACACCACATCCGCAGCACGAGGTCCTAGGGTCCAAACAGTGCGCCTCCTTCTTAAGCTGCCCACCGATATTAGCGATTATGCACTCCTCGAGGTTCGCAGAGGAACCCCGGTAAACTCGGGGACACCTACGCTCCCAACGGACTGTCAATCTGGCCAAAAGATTTACTCGTTAGACCACTTTACCGCTGGCTCCCAGCTTTCTATCGACGATGATATCGGCAAAGCTGGCTATTTTGTAGGATACCGCATCTGCATTTGGGACCAGGCGGGCAATCAAGCTATCGACACTCTTATCGACAAAGAATCGGGCACAAACACTCCTCCAAAGTCTAAAGAACACATTATCTTTGTCACCGAGGAACTCTACAAAGGCGATCTTGGCGGACCCACTGGAGGTAAAACCGGCCTCGAACTTGCTGATCTAAGATGCCAAACCGCTGGACTCGCTGCCACCAATCCTCCTGCTCCGGCCCAAACCGCCTATGTCACCGGAGAGGTCCGATGGAAAGCACTCCTTTCTGATCACACCAACGATGCTAAACAACGGGTGATCATTTCCGGAGCAGTTCGTGACCAAGCCGACCAGACTCTTTTAGCTGACAGTCGTAGCGATCTATGGGATGGTTCGATCTCTACGAGCATCTTTTTTAACCAAAACGGACTCACCGAGGGGATGGTTTGGACCGGCTCTGACCGCTATGGGATGCGCACCAACCAACATTGCAACCATTGGACAAGTAACCTAGCTGGTTTGGCCTACCAAGGAGACTCCTATTCGGCAAACGACTTTAATTGGTTTTCCGCCGAACCACCCTTCGCTGCTAGCTTAGCGGCTTGCTCCGACGAATTAAGCCTCTACTGCGTTAGCCAACCACAGACCATCACCTGGCCTGCCTCTGTCATAACCTCCAAGTTAGGATCAGGGCTCGAACTCTCTATAAAAAGCCCTGATATAAACTTTCAAAATGTTACCATTGAAGTATGGCGCATTGATGGAATCACACCTCCTGATCTGAGCTGTTTACAAAAAACTACCGAATCAAAACTAAATACGCTCCCTTACAACAGTTTGCCGCCTATCTGGACCGATACCAGTGTCAATCTCGGAATGACCTATAGTTACCGAATATGCCTTAAAGATGATCTAGGCAATGTTTTAGCTTCCCATACAATCAGCGAGATTTATCAGTGAAAACAAAGTCGGGACAACTTGATGATTTGCGTCCTACCGAAACCGAATCTTCGGTTTCTAAGAAAATCGTCGTCGCGATTGACGATGAGGCCGATATTTTAAAGCTATATCAAACATTTTTGACCCATAGCGGATTCGAAGTCCATATTGCTGACAATGCAGTTGCTGGATTTGAACTGCTAAAGTCTAAGTCACCAGATATTGTCCTTTTAGATATCAACATGCCAGGAATCGATGGTCTCACGACGTTACAACTGATCCGAGGCGACCAAAAAACCAAAGACTCAGCTGTGATCATGGTGTCAGCACGGCGGGATGAGTTTACCGTTAAAGAGGCGCTCAGGATGGGATGTGACAATTTTCTGGTTAAGCCATTTAAGTTAAAGGAGCTTGCCGAGAGGTTATCCCATGAAACCAAGGTCCTCCAAGAGGCTGAGGTTCGCCACTTTATCAGACCTCCCATTATGCTTTCTAAGGCGCCCGATATCTTAAAAGAGCCTGGACTCATGGATCTTTCTCCCAATCTTTTCGAAGCCTATTCAGTCCAATTTGAGGGGCTTCCCGGTGCCATCGTCACACCTAAGGGTGTACGCCCGGAGATCTTTCACCGATCACTGAGTTCAGATATGGAGCGAAGTCTAACGGTCTATCTTAAATTTGGTCGTCGTTGGCGTAAAGTTTGGCCGCTAAAAAAGCCGAAGTCCCAAGGGTAGTCGGTCATTTGGTTGAGGACTTTTTTCTCTAGTGTTTTTGACCAGTACGTTTTAACGATGTATCCTAAAATAAGGTACACTCAATTTATTTAGGTTTCATTCGATAAGATCTCTGTACCAATGCCTACAAACACGATCTAAGGAATGGATTTATGGACGCCCAAAGATTAATGGACTTGGTGAATAGTCGCGAGTTTGGCAAAGAATTTGCTGATCTAAATTGGACTGGATCTTTCCGAGATTACCTAAACCAAGTAGTCGAGCGCCCTGAAGTCGCCCGAACTTCGTTTCAGCGCATGTACGATATGATCATGAGCTACGGGACAAAGTCCTATATCGAATACAAAAAAGAGATTACCCATTACAATTTTTTTGATGATCCCATCGAAAACGGCCGCGATGCGATCTATGGCCTCGATGTCCATCTGCAAAAGATCGTCCTCGTCTTTAAAGCGGCCGCCCAACGCTATGGACCAGAAAAACGGGTGTTGCTCCTACACGGACCAGTAGGTTCGTCTAAGTCTACGATTGCCCGGCTTTTAAAAAAGGGTCTCGAACGGTACTCACGATTGCCGACTGGGGCCTTGTACACTTACTTATGGAAAAATCTAGGGGAAATCTTAGACATGGAAGACGTGATGCCATGTCCAGTCCACGAAGAACCCCTTCATCTGATCCCCTTAGAGCGCAGACCTGAGGTGCTTTCTGCCCTCAATCACAACCGAGACCGTTCTCGACAGGTCTATATTGAAGGCGACACCTGCCCAGCCTGTCGTTATGTCTATCGGGCTTTGATGGAGCATTACCGCGGGGACTGGGAAAAAGTGATCGCCAACCATATCGAGGTGCGGCGACTTGTTTTGTCCGAGCGAGACCGGGTGGGTATTGGCACTTACCAGCCAAAAGACGAAAAAAATCAGGACTCTACCGAACTCACGGGAGACATCAACTACCGAAAAATCGCCGAATACGGCTCCGACTCTGACCCTCGGGCTTTCAATTTTGACGGTGAATTCAATATCGCAAATCGTGGGATCATCGAGTTTATCGAGGTTTTAAAGCTTGATGTAGCCTTTCTGTACGACCTTTTGACTGCCAGCCAAGAACACAAAATTAAACCTAAGAAATTTGCACAGTGCGATATCGACGAAGTTATTATCGGTCATACCAACGAACCTGAGTTTAAAAAACTACAAAGCAATGACTTTATGGAAGCTCTGAGAGACCGGACCATAAAAATCGATGTCCCCTATATCACTAAGTTAAAAGAAGAGATTAAGATCTATGAAAAAGACTTTAATCCGACGTCGGTCCCTCACATTCATATCGCTCCCCACACTTTAGAAATGGCGGCGATGTGGTCTATATTGACTCGACTCGAAGAGCCAAAAAAAGCCAATCTTACCCTTATGCAAAAGCTAAAGCTCTATAATGGTAAGACAACCCAGCAGTTTACCGAAGACAACATCAAGGAGTTAAGAAAAGAGGCCAAGCGGGAGGGGATGGATGGGATTTCGCCCAGGTATATCCAAGATAAAATCTCTAACGCCTTAGTCGTCGATAAAGGCGGTGGCTGTATCAATCCGTTTATTGTACTCAACGAGCTCGATAGCGGTCTTAAAACCCATTCTTTGATCAACGACGAAGAGCTGCGCAAAAAATATAAAGAGCTGCTCTCCGAGGTTAAGAGAGAGTACGAAGATATCGTCAAGCATGAAGTTCAGAGAGCGATTTCTGCTGACGAAACCGCTATAGATAAATTATGCGGCAACTATATCGACAACGTCAAAGCCTACGTCCAACGGGAAAAAATCCGCAACGCCTATACCGGTGCGGATGAGGAACCTGATGAACGTCTTATGAGAGCCATCGAAGAAAAAATCGATATCTCAGAAAGCCGGAAAGATGATTTTAGACGGGAAATCATGAATTATATCGGTGCCCTTGCGATTGATGGAAAATCCTTTGACTTTAGGACCAACGAACGCCTCCACCGAGCCCTCGAACTCAAACTTTTCGAAGACCAAAAAGACTCCATCAAGCTGACAACCCTGGTTTCAAACGTCGTAGATCGCGAGGCCCAAGCTAAGATCGATGTGGTGAAAAACCGCCTTATCAAAAACTATGGTTACTGCGAAATCTGTGCAAATGATGCCCTTGCTTTTGTTGCTAGTATTTTTGCCCGTGGTGATATCAGTCGAAACGATAAAGACAAATAGAATCCCAGTGCGATCAATTTTGCCATAAAGGAGCCATGCCGATGCGCATGGAATCAGACCTTAACCGGTTTCGTAAAATCGTCAGAGGAAAAATCAAAAAGGAACTCCGCCGTTTTATTTCCTCTGGCGATCTTATCGGTAGGCAAGGAAAAAAGCAGATCACCATACCTTTGCCGAGAATCGATATCCCCCACTTCCAATTCGGCTCGAACCAACAGGGGGGAGTCGGTCAAGGCAACGGAGAAGCCGGGGATTCCATCAACCAGGGTGAACCCCAGCCGGGTGAAGGACAGGAAGCAGGCAACTCCGAAGGCCAGCACAACCTAGAAGTAGATGTGACTCTCGAAGAACTAGCTGGAATCCTCGGCGAGGAACTCCAGTTACCCAATATCGAAAACAAGGGCAAAAAAAATCTCGAGGACAAACAGTACAAATATACCGGAATTCTTAAACAGGGCCCCGAGTCACTTCGGCATTTTAAACGGACCTATAAAGAAGCTCTCAAAAGATCGATTGCGACCGGAACCTACAATGCTGATAACCCAATTATTGTTCCCATAAAAGAAGACAAAAGGTATCGGAGTTACCGCGTTCAACACCTGCCCGTGGCAAATGCCGTCATCATCTATATGATGGACGTCTCGGGATCCATGGGGGACGAACAAAAAGAGATCGTTCGACTGACCAGCTTTTGGATTGATACGTGGCTCAGCACCCAATACGAAGGTCTGGAAAGGCGCTATATCATCCACGATGCCACCGCGAGGGAAGTCGACCAAAATACCTTTTACAGGACCAAAGAATCGGGAGGCACTCTTATAAGTTCGGCCTATCGGCTCGCCCTTAAGCTCCTGGACGAACATTATCCTTCCAATGAGTGGAATGTTTATCTCTTTCATTTTTCGGATGGTGATAACTGGTCTGGAAACGACACCGCCGAATGCATGAAGATTCTCGAATCGCAGATATTGCCGGTATCCAATCTGTTTTGCTACGGACAAGTGGAATCGAGGTATGGTTCAGGGCAGTTTCTCAGGGATCTACAAAAGCATTTTGGTGAAAACTCGGCAAAATTGACAACAAGCCAAATCAAAGACAGAGACTCCATTGTTGACGCAATTAAGACTTTCCTAGGAAAGGGCAAGTAAACCATGATTTCTGGTTACGAAACCCGCTTAACACAAGAACTTCAGGATATAGCATCCCGCCTAGGAGAAGTCGCTCGCAAAGCGGGGCTAGACTTTTTTGATACGATTTTTGAGCTTGTAGACTACAAACAGCTCAACGAGATCGCTGCCTATGGTGGATTTCCCACCAGATATCCCCACTGGCGATGGGGCATGGAATACGAACGACTGGCCAAAAGCTATACCTATGGCTTGTCTATTATTTACGAGATGGTGATCAACAACAATCCCTGCTATGCTTACCTCCTAAGGGCCAACGATCTCGTCTACCAAAAAACCGTGATCGCCCATGTCTATGCCCACTGTGATTTTTTCAAAAACAATTACTGGTTCGGTAAGACCAACCGCAAAATGCTCAATCAGATGGCCAACCACGCCCTTCATATCAGACGGTTGATCAATGAAGTCGGCCATGATGAGGTAGAATCTTTTATCGATTGCTGTCTTTCCCTTGAAAATCTGATCGATCTTCACTCTGTTTTTAGACCGAATCCCAAGAGTCCCGAAGATCTCGATGAATATGCTCGGCCTAAGCCACCGCCTCGGATTCGAGCCAAGAAGTATATGGACACCTACGTTAATCCTGATGAATTTATCGAACGGCAAAAAGAAAAAATGGCCGAAGAAGCGGCTAGAGTCAAGAACTTCCCCGAAAATCCCGAGAGGGATGTCCTCAAGTTTCTTTTAGAATACGCGCCCATGACAGGATGGGAAAAGCGGGTCTTAGCTATTATCAGAGATGAGTCTTATTATTTTGCCCCCCAAGCCCAAACAAAAATCCTTAACGAAGGCTGGGCGACCTATTGGCATAGCAAAATGATGACCCAACTCGCGCCCCTTTCGGAAAGTGAGATTATCGACTACTGCGACCACTTTGCCGGAGTCGTCGCCTCCCAACCCGGTGGCCTCAATCCCTATAAATTGGGAGTCGAACTCCTGCGCCATGTGGAAAAGCGCTGGAACCGCGGTCAGTTTGGCCTCGACTATCTCCACTGCGACGATCCCAAACACCGCTCCGAGTGGAACACCAATGCTGGACTGGGTAAGAAAAAATTGTTTGAGATCCGACGCTTTCACAACGATATCACTTTTTTGGACGAATTTTTAGACGAAGATTTTTGTCACGAAACTAAAATGTTTATCTACGATTTCGACCGTCGCAACAACCGCTTCGTGATTAGCAGTCGAGACTTTGGCAAAATCAAAAGCAGACTCCTTCAGCAGCTCACCAATTTCGGCCAGCCGATCATTAGAGTCATTGATGGAAACTTTAAAAACCGAAATGAACTGCTCCTTAAACACGAGCATGAGGGGATCGATCTCAAACACGACGCTGCACTTGAGACTCTTAAAAACCTTCACCGCATCTGGCGCAGACCAATCCATATAGAAACCATCTATGAAGAATCTCGCCGACGGATCTCTTACGACGGAAGTAGCCACCAAATAGAAAAAGTCACCTAGTAATGGTTCAGCGAGCCACCAACCTAGCGATCTTTTTTTTGTCCCTGTTTGGGGCAATAGAGGCTAGCTTTGGGCAAAAATCGGAGAATACCTCAAACAAAGCTCCCAAGGTACCTCTGATCCAAAATGTTGGAGTCATTCCCCTCCAGGTTGTAGGAGGAACCGACAATCAAAATGGATATATCGACAAATTAGCCGGCCTCCTGCCCCAGACCGTCCGCGAAACCAAGCGGTTTAAGGTGATCAATAACGATCTAGTCAGCTCCTTGTGGGAATCCAAAGAAGGCCGCCTTGAGTTGGTAAAGGAGTTTGAGATCAGTGGCTTGATCGCCTTGTCCGTCCAGGAAAAGTCTGATCTTGTGACCCTGACAGCACAGTTGTTAAACCCAAATATGCAACCTTATCTTTTTGAGACCGAGACCATAAACAAACACGACATAGCTTTCCAAACCGAGCAAGACACTCGCAATCTGTTGCAGAATTTGATCTTTCGAATGAGCAACCGCATACCTTTTGATGTGGCCGTCACTTCTATCCAAGGCCCGTTTGTGACACTTTCTGGAGGAGCCGAACAAAATCTCGAAGTCAACGACCAACTCCAAGTGATTAGAGCCCAGATCCTAACCACACACCCTGCCAACAAGACGTGGCTGGAATTCAAGAGATCGCCCCTAGGGACCGCTCAAGTGATCGAAGTCAAAAACCATACCTCCATTGCAAAGATCACCTCCCAAACCTATGATGGCGCTATCGAGGTGGGAGACGGCGCAAAGGTGGCCAATATCGCCAATCGAAGGAAATTCGCCTTAGTTCAGACAAGCCAGACCCTTAAAGATGCAGGCAGCCAAAGCCCCATCATGGTTACCCCCCTCCTCGTAGATTCCGGTAAACAGGAAGAACAAAAAGTCCCAAAACAAGACTTGCCCCCTACCGAAAAACCCACCCCATCTAATAACCCACCCCCTAATCCCCCTCCCCCTAAAGATGCGACGAAGACCACAGCAAGCGAAAGCTCAGAGCCAGAGGCACAAACGCCCAGTGTCAACGAAGACCAGGAAGAAAAATCTGTCTGGGAAGATGTTTCTTCAGAAGCCACCAGCCATAAATTACTGGAAGCGCTGACAGTCTATTTCGGTCCTTATTGGTGGAGTGTTCGAGGCCCCACCAATAGTTCGGGGAGATTTCCCATCTACCTTGTTAATCACCTCGGTGCTGGCATCAACCGCACCATGCTCTATAAGTTCAAGCTGACCATGGGAGGGGGCGGCGTCTTTGGGGATACTCCGGCAGGAAGTTATTTAGGCTACGACGCCTTTGCCAGGTTTTTTTGGGAAGATTATATCGAGGGGGATTTTTTGAGCTGGTGGCGAGCTGGGGGAGCGAGTTCTTTTTCAGGGATTAATGTTTCCAAAGGACTTTACGGGGGCGGCGATTGGATTCGTGGGGGCTTGTTTGGGGGAGTCGGCGGATTTTTTAACGTAGGAGAACCCTCATCTCGCATTGACTGGTTTGGGGATTTCACCCTTACACCTCTCAATATTGGCCGGGTCGGCTACGAAGGTGCCTTTAAACAAGTGGAATCTGCCATGGGATGGCGGCTTGAGCTAGGTGGCTTTCTTTGGTCACCGCCAGAAGAGATCCAATATGGTGGCATGTTTCAGCTAAGCGACGAGAGACTCACCCTTAAAAACGGTCGTCGGCCACACTTTAAGGATTTTGCGATCAAGGCTCTTATCAAGTTCGCCCTATAAGGCGTCCAGCACCAGGAAAAATCAGCCAAACGCTCCTCAAAGGAGTCACAAGTTAGGTCCTGTCAATGTCATAGGTGGCAATTGCATGGTTGCGCAATGGATCGCTCCACCTAATGCAATAAGTTTATCGGAGGCAATCCAATGAACAGTATATCCTAAACTTTGATATACTTCTGATACTTTGGTCTCATAAGATTTTGTCTGGGCATGATCTGGATAGTTTGTCGATTTCACGCGAGTGTCACAAGGTAGAGCGTCATACCTGGGAACATAAATATGCTTATTCAAGATAAGTGCGTTAACATAAGACCTAATTATGGTATCATGATCACCTCCTTTAACTTTAAAAATAGGCGTTGGAAGTGGAACTTTTTTGACGGTATACCCCAACTCTTCAAGTTTTTTGCTGCGTTCAGCGAGGAATTTTTCAATAAATGACGCTTTAATGGGGTCATTGGAAAGTGATGCGCTGTCGGCGCTCAAATCTGCTACTACGATCACCCCATTAGGAAAAGCCTTTGCCCACATGTCGATGTGCCCTGTCGGTTCAAAGGGCATACGCGGAAGTATGTGAGTTTTTTGACAACCCAAGTAACTCTCGAAGTCAGATATTAATTCAAATTCACTGTAAATTTTATCAGACTCGTGCAGTCCGCTCAGATTGTCAGAAACGACTACACCACTCATTAAACAATGAATTTCATCGTCCTTTTTTAAGGATATAAAGTTCCCTCCTTGAAAATGCATCGGAAGTCGGAAGCGACTTAAATGATTCTGCTTCGCAAATTCACTATTAAAAATATCATCTCCGTGACGATCATCGTGATAATTAAAGTCTGCTACAACTAACTTTTGAGGCATGTTTTTTGTTTTTGTTATTATTGGACCATAATCTCTGACCCAAGTACTAGTAGTATGTTGGTTCGTTGGAAATGGTAATGTTTTAAAGATAGGTTTCTTTGTGAATTGCGTTTCGAAAACATTGGATCTTAAAAATTCAGTTAAATTGTTCAAGCGTTTTTTTGCTATTTCATCGTGAATAGGATCTGGAATTAGAATTGTTGTCACTCCTGATTGGGAAATCTCTGTGAGGAACTTTCCAATGTCAATGAGGCCAAATAGACGGGGAGAAATGATCACGGCGCCTGAGGTTTCGTACTCTGGAATCACTGCTTGCTGATACTTAAACCTTTGCAATTGCGCCGAATCGATCTCATTAATTTGGCCATTGAGGATGGACGGTCCCGCTTTTAGGCAACCTGTACTATTTATGATGAGAATGGCAAATAAATATTTTTTATACATATAATCTTTCTTGCTGTACCAAAGATTGTCGCGCTTACCTTTTGCTTCCTGCAAAAGGTAAGCCACTCAGAAAAAGAAATGTTAATCTGGTAATGAACTAAGCGCGCTCGCGCGCAGTCCTATCCCGAGCATCCGGGCAGATTAGCTTTCCTTCCGGCATAATCTCGGCACATTTTATTCAATTCCTAGACCTCTGAATCTCAGACTCCATTTAAATATAGCTAATTTTTGC
>JBGSUI010000221.1:0-2356 GCA_041736175.1 Oligoflexales bacterium
TGGGGGTCAAAACAGTTTAAAATGCTTTCTGGACTCCGCGGGAATATCCCCTACTATCCGAAAGATGGGGAGACTGATTTTAGGTCCAAATCCTAGGATAGGATTTAGGCTCGTACCCCCCCTATTTGGACACCCCACCCATAGGGTGCCGTCGGTGCGGCGCGCTATGGTATTGTACGTTCCCCCAGCCACCTCACTCCAGGAGCTTAAAGAACCCACTTGGACCGGGCTACTGCGGTCTAAAGTGTTGCCGAGGCCTAGCTGGCCGAAATTGTTTGCGCCAAAAGCCCATAGAGTGCCGTCGGTGCGGCGAGCGAGGTTGTGCCAGGTTCCCCCAGCCACCTCACTCCAGGAGCTTAAATTACCCACCTGAACGGGGCTGCTACGGTCTACAGTGTTGCCAAGGCCCAGAAAACCCGAATTGTTTGCGCCAAAAGCCCAGAGGGTGCCGTCTGTACGGCGTGCGACGGTGTGGTCGAGTGACGCCGCCACCTCACTCCAGGAGCTTAAATTACCCACCTGCACCGGGCTACTGCGGTGTGCTGTGTCACCTAGACCCAGCTGGCCCGAAGGGTTGTAGCCAAAAGTCCAAAGGGTGCCATCCCTGCGGCGTGCAGCGGTGTGGCGATCTCCTACCGTCACATCACTCCAGGAGCTTAAAGAACCCACCTGAACGGGGCTACTGCGGTGTGCCGTGTTGCTAAGTCCTAGCTGGCCGTAAGAGTTCCAGCCAAAAGTCCATAAGGTGCCGTCCGTGCGGCGTGCTGCGGTATGGCGATACCCCGCCTGCCACCTCACTCCAGGAGCTTAAATTACCCACCTGGACCGGGCTACTGCGGTCTTCCCCGTCGCCAAGGCCCAGCTGGCCATAAGGGTTGTAGCCAAAAGCCCAAAGGCCATAAACTTCAGATAATGGTTGGGTCTGCTTCTTTTTCTTAAACAGCATCATATTGCCAAACGCCAGCCCCTGATCTCCCTCCGTAGCCAGCCATGATCCTAACGCCACTTTGGGCAGGGTGCCGATCAGCTCGCGGCGCGAGAGGGGATGGGGTTCAGCAGGTGTTCCCGTAGATTGGGGGGGAGCCTCTCCTTTGGGCGAGGCCTCTCCGGATTGTTCCTCAGAGGTACGATCTGGGATCTCTGGATCGTTGACAACCTCGTTTTGAGGTTCTTGGCTGCCGTTGTTCTTGTTGGTTGGGTTTTTCATCAGGAACTCACTATTGAATGGGTGGGGGTAACCGGCTGATTTATTTATATAAATATCTTTTTTGGTATCATGAATTATATCGAACATTGGATATTTAAGCAGCTTCAGAATATCAAACCTCAAACTTTAGGTCAAAAAAACAGGCATAACAAACCGGCTTCGACCGCTGGGTCGACCAAAAGTCACCCATCCACGACTTGCAATCTCGGCGGTGACTTTGGAGGACCTTGAGACCTCCTTGCACTGGTTCAAACGGTCTCAAATTTGGCAACGAAGCCGGTTTTTTTGTTTAAAGTTTGTTGCCAAAACTCATCGCCAAGATTTGTGCGGGCCTCGTACTGGTTATGATTTCGACACTTCAGAGTCAAGTTATCCACCGTATGGCTGCCGCCGCGGCAGTACATGGTCTTATGATCCAGCTCAAGCATTCCCCGTTCCGGACACCTTCTGCCGCTTGGATCGTTCCAAGTACATTGGCCTTGATCTCTGAGCCACACGGCGTGTCGGATAGCAGCTGGTATGGCCGGACGAGCTGTAGGTTCAGGCGCGTTTTGTACCGGTACAAAAGCACTCGGGGGTATAGACTCGGACTTGGGATCTTCCGGCAGGTTTTGTACCGGTATAACTTGACCAGGGACCTCCGCTTCTTTTGTCTCGGCACTTGCAGTTTCGCGCTGCCGTGCCCTTTGGGCTTTGCGAAGGGGATCTCGCTTATGGAGGAGCACCTCGAGGGCCTCAGTAAAAATATCGGCGTTTGTGGGGACTTTCCCTCCAGACGAAAGGACTTCTCGAGCGCGGTCTAGCAGAGCCAGCTGGTCCAAAGTTAATGTTAAAGGTATGGTGACGGTGGCTTCTTGATCGCTTATGTTTCCATCCAGGTCAATGCGGGACAAAAACCCTTCTGCCTCCCGTTTCGATTTGCCTTTGATGTTTGCAAAAAGGACGTCAGCATTGGCTTGGGACACCTTTCCATAAACCAACTGTAAAATACTCACCTGGGTTTCTCCGGCTTTAAGCAGTTCTAAAGCCTCTGGGAAAAACCGAAACAGCCGTCCGACTTTGGCCCTCCCATAATAAACATCGGGGGTCAGGCCTATCTTCTGGATAAACTCACCTTTGAACATGCCCAGATTTGCGGCAGCGTTGTCC
>JBGSUI010000234.1:0-97393 GCA_041736175.1 Oligoflexales bacterium
TTCAAAAAGATGCTCAAACACAAAACTCTAAAATCTGGCTAGTGGTCCTCGGCTATGATAAAAGCGGGAAATTAAGCTGATATTCCGAAGAAAACACACGTTTCATATAAATAGATCTTCTGCATTGCAAGATCTAAGAAATATATGCCATGATCAGTGATCCGCAAAAAAGGCAATGAGACCTCACTTTTCTTAAAAGAGATCTAGCGGAGTGAGACTGCAAACCGAGCATCCACCACATCACGAGTCTTAGAGATCGTCCCTTTTCGATCCGAAAAATTCGCCAAATCGTATAACTTATCGATGGTCTGGAGCTGGTATTCTACAGACACTGAGGAGTTGTTTGATAAAAACAGTCCAAGCCCGGCTGTAAGAGAATCTGTTCCAAAGTTATTTACAGGATCATTCGTCGTTTTGGTGCACTGAGACTCAGCAAACTCAGAACATGGGGAAAATGTTTTCACAGATCCAGAATCCACATCTCTTTTTGAGTAATTGAGAGCTAGAAAATAGTCAGAACCGCTTTTATAGATTAAATCCACATTGAAGACGGTCTTTTGAACCGTGTTAACGGTCAGTCCATCTTGGTCTTCGATGAAAAATGAAGTGACATCTATGCGAGGGCATTTTTTTAGGTCTGAGAGAGATAGCTGTGAAGCTTGCTTTTTGGCGAGGTCAGAATAAACATTTCGCTGATAGCCAAGCCCTAACTGTAGGCCCTCTGTCCCTGGCCAAACACCATCCACCACCAAGCCAAGGGACATACGTTGGGTAGAGTAGCCGGCGGCATCATAGGGCAACGGGGAGAGTGATGATGAGGGGTCACATTCGTTAGCGAATTTTTTTAGCTTCCAACGGGCTTCTTCTGACCCGGCACTATTTCCATCGAGGGAAATGCCCAAATGGGTCTTGATTCCACGGATGGGGCTCGCACCGATATCAAAGCCAAAAAACTGCTGTGTATCGAGATTTTTGCCATTTTCCCCTTCACCATTTCCGGCTGCAAAACGAACATGCA
This sequence comes from Oligoflexales bacterium, assembly GCA_041736175.1. Classification (GTDB taxonomy): domain Bacteria; phylum Bdellovibrionota_B; class Oligoflexia; order Oligoflexales; family CAIYRB01; genus JBGSUI01. Next base: position 1,019 of record JBGSUI010000234.1, read on the forward strand.
TTTCGGGGAGTGCCAGGAGGTTATAAGTCACTGTAAGGGCCGTTTGTTTCCAACCGGATTCCATAAAGGGGTTGCTAAGGGCTAGGGGGTTTTCAGTGGGATAGAGGGCCGACCCACGAAAGGATTCGATGGCGATTTCGAGTTGGGATCGAGGGCTCCAAGCAATCTTGTAATCTTCAATAATACCAACCGATTGATCTTCTATCCCTGGTCGAGAATCCAAGATAGGTCGATTTTCGAATGCGCCCACGGGGCTATTAAAAGGATTGATTGCTACCCGTCCATAAATTCGCTCAATTTGCCTTTCTCCGAGGATACTTAAGGACGATAATCCAATGCAACTTTGGGAGGCACCTTTGTCTAAGTTAAAGTCATGGAGACAATCAAAGGAAGCATGGATTCCCAGATTCATCGCGGATGTAGGCTTTTCTCGGTTTTCTGTGGATTTCGGGCTAGGGTTGGGTTTGTTTTCTGCCCCCATCAGAGGAGTCCCCAAGATAACTCCACACCCAAAAATAACCAGATGCAAAACAATAAACAACATAGATTTTTACCCATAAAAGGAGTTAATCAGATTACAGTCTGCTATCGAAAATATAGGAAATATTGAGTGCCAGTCTTTGCACCGAATTTCGGTAAGAATTATCCCCATTATTAAAGCCACCAGCGCGGTTGCCAAGTTGGTCCTCTGACTGGCGTACTTCCGTTGCAAAGGCTAGCTGTGCGGAGGCGCCCTGCTTGCTGGATGCTTTGACACCGAATTCGTACTGATATCCTTCGGCTTTGACTTCATCATCTGGTGGAAGGGTTTGTCCTATCCGGGCGGGATCCAGCATTGCCTTGCCAAAGTCAAGAGAACCCAAAATAAAAAATTCGGGTACCATTTCGAACACTCCGCTAAACTTTAGACTTTGGTGAGTTCTGTCAGGGATCGGGTCAGCTATTGTGACGGATTCGCCCGAGGTCTGATTAGATATCGCCGCGCTCCCAGACTTTCTATCAAATTTATCGACGGCATATTTCGCATCAACACACAGTAGGAGTTGGGAGTTGTTAAGGCTGTGGGACTTGATACCGAGCTTTTTTGTAAAACCCCCTTGAAGATAGGCTCTAGAAACATCAAAGAGTTCGTTGAGCCTTGCTTCGTGATAGCTCAGAGTCGCTAGGATGGCCATATCGTCCTTCAATTGAAATCGTGTGGCTAAGAGTCCGCCGTTTTTGTGGTCATCGTTTCCTACGGCGGTCTTTTTTGGGCTCACATCTTGTGATGTTCCCTGTTCACTTCTCTCGTTAGTCCCTTGGAAAATTGCTATATCAAAATCAAAAACCGGACTACGACCCCCTTCAGGCACCCAGCTAAAGAGCAGAGCGAAAGTTTTGCTTACCGGTCTTATTTCAAGTCCAAAGGGTAAATCGCTTGAATAAGCCTCCGCCACAGATGAGAGTTGTTCAAAAACACCAAGAGATACACGGAGTGCATTTAAGGGCGTCAACTGAATTTGGTAAGCATCTAAAAAATTAAGGGAAGGAGTTTCATCAACGACATCTCCCAAACGATCATCGCGTTCTCTTCGCATCTTAATAGAGCCGTCCCCAGAGGATTGGGAAAAGGCTTCGGGTCTGAATACAAGTGTCAGTCCGCTTTTTTTACCGTTGGACCAGTTCCAGATGAACCGAGTTTTCTTAAGACCTAATGATGAGGTCTCAGATTGATCAATTCTGTTGATTTGGTTTATCCAAACAAGCGAGAGGTTTCCAGAGAAATTGGAAGCCATAGAAGTAGATTGGGCTGATAGAAGACTTGTGCTAAAAACGCCAAAAATCACGCAATAAACCTTAAATATCCATCCAATATCCCAATTGCGTCTCAGAGTTAGCTTATGCGTCAATATTTCAACCCCCGCTCTGTGATTTTCACCAGTCGCCCGCCGGATCTTTGACAGGGTGTCAATAAAATGTCCCAGTCATCAGGCTATTAAAGTGTACCTTGGGTCTTTAGATAAATCGACAAAAAGCTGCCAAAGGGGAATCTAACTTCCCGAGTAAGATCTTTCAAGTATGGAGACCATCATTGTAAATCAAGGCGTTTGTCCTAACGATGAGGAGTTGGCATGATCCTAGCATTTAGAATGGAGCGATCCAGGTGTAGAGGAAGCGTCCTGGGAAAACTCAGGGCACATTAGCTGAGGCATGAATGGCAGAAAAAAAAGACGAAAAGAAAGAAGAGAAGAAAGAGGTTACTCCCGAGGAAGAGGCGTCTAAATCTAAAAAAAAACGTCTGCTTATCATAATCATCGGTGGAGGGCTGTTTATTGCCATCGCAGCAGGAGCGGCTTTCTTTATGTTGGCTTCGGGGGGCAAAGATCCCGGTAAGGGCGGAGAGGGATCCTCCGAACACGAACCAGCCGACACAAAGTCGGAGCATGGCTCAGAAAAAAAGGAGGAGAAATCTGGTGATGGTAAGAAGGACTCTCCTGAACATGGGGCTAGCGAAAAAAAAGCCGGGGATCAGGGTAAAGACGCTGCAAGCCAACCAAAAAAGGAAGGTGAGGCTGGTAAAGGCGCAGAAGGAACAAAAGAGGCGCCTAAAAAGGATGATAAAAAGTCCGGAGACAAAAAAATAGATGGTGTGGATTTTGGCTGCACGATGCCTCTTGGGCCTTTCCACCTTAACCTTGGTAATCCACTCGAAAATAGATACATTCGCATTGATTTAGCCGTTGAATATGGTTGTGCCGAGGAACAGAAAGCCGAGCTAGAGAAAAGAACGCCACAGCTCAAAAACGCAGTCATCGCTGTGACGACTCGAAAGACCCGGGAGTTTTTGTTGGGGCCTGATGGAAAGGAACAACTCCGCAAGGAAATCCTTAATCGGGTTAACCACTTTATGACCAAAAAAATTGAAGACATCTATATAACAGAAATAATTATCGAGTAAAAGAATGAATCAGGTCTTATCACAAAACGAGGTCGACGCGCTGTTGTCAGCAGTGTCGGACAACCGAGTTGATTCCGATGAGGGTGGCGGAGACGATGGCCTAAAAAGTGGCGTCGTCCAGTATGACTTAGCCAACCAAGACCGAATCATTCGTGGTCGGATGCCCACGCTCGATATTATCCACGATCGGTTTATTCGACTCTTTAGGGTTACACTGTCAAATTCCCTGCGCAAAATGGCGAATTTAAGCGTCAATTCTACAGGACCGCTAAAATTTAGCGAATTTATGAATTCCCTGCCACTCCCATCTTGTCTTAATATTTTGCGTCTTGACCCCTTGCGCGGGGCTGCCGTGATGGTTATCGAATCGAAACTGCTTTATGCGTTAGTCGATAGTTTTTTTGGAGGCAACGATGTTCCCTATACCAAAATTGAAGGCAAAGACTTCACCCAAATAGAGATAAAGATCGCCCGTCGGGTTGTCCTATCGGCGATCGATGACTACGAGAAAGCCTGGGAGCCGGTTTATCCACTCAAAGTTGGTTACAGCAGGACGGAGATCAACCCCCAGTTTGTTGCTGTGGTACCGCCCTCAGACGTCGTGATTGCGACAACTTTTGATGTTGAGCTTGAAAAGGTTTCTGGAACCATTAAAATTGTGATCCCATATGCGACCCTTGAGCCTATTAAATCAAAACTTTCTGTTGGATTTCAGAGTGAGCAGTTAGAAGTTGACTTTATCTGGATCAATCGAATTAAAGAGCAAATTATGGGGACATCAGCCAATGTGCTCGTCAAATTGGGAGATGCCGACATCACGATGAGTGATTTGTTAGATTTAGCTCCAGGGGACATTATTCAGTTAGATACAGATGCCACCATGCCCTTGGACATCTTTGTAGAAGGAATACCAAAATTCAAAGGGATACCAGGGTTATTAAAAGGAAATAGAGCGCTGAAAATTATCGAGTCTTTGATCGATCAATAGGAGACGTAAATGAGTACTGAAGGCGGGGGCATGAATCCAGAGGATTTTGGACTCGGTAATGATTTTGACGAAGCCCTAAATGAGGCAAGTGGTGGACAGCAGCCAGGAGGCGGGGGAAATACTGATAAAGGCCCCAGCGCACCACAGGTATCCGATGAAATTAAGCTTCCGAAGATGGATTTTTCAAAATTAAAAATGATTTTGGATATTCCATTGAAAGTATCAGTCGAGTTAGGCCGGACCAAGATGTTGGTCAATGATTTATTGCAGCTTGGCCAGGGATCAGTGATTGAGCTAGACAAAATCGCTGGTGAGCCCATGGAGATTCTTATTAATGACAAATTGGTGGCCATGGGGGAAGTCGTCGTGGTAAACGAAAAGTTTGGAGTCCGCTTAACGGACGTTGTCTCTCAGTTTGGACTTGGTGATGTGACGACTTCGGAAAAAATGCAAAGCTAAAAACTCTTAAGGCGGTCATTATGAGATCAGGGATCATAGTTGGACTACTTATTTGTGGAATCTCGACAGTCATACATGGCAAAACAAAGGCTTCGAATGAAGACCTCAATAAAACCGTATCCATAACAGAAGTTCAAACAGAAAACTCAGTAGAACACACCATCATTCATGTCCAGCTCAATGCACCACCTACCTGGACAAAAATTGAGGATATTCAGGACCACTCGTCCTTTACGCAGATTTTGTTAAAGGACACGATCGCTGGATTACCAGGGAAATTTTGGGATGCGGAAGGACCTGCCGTAGCTAAAGTAGGTATATTTCAGTCAACTGAGACTTCTGTAGGGATCAGGATTTTTCCTAAACCAGGCATCAAACTCGATAATAATCAGATCAAAACCGAAATCCTAGGCAGTCGATTTATGATCCTCATAGACAACCCTAGAGATATGGCAAAGAAAGAGGCACAGACACTTTTTGTCGGCCCTCCTCAGCATTTGGTCCCGAAATCAGATGTTGAGAAAGTCGAAAATAATATTCGAATTCAGACTGATAGTGATTCCCAAATCAACGACTCTGCCATTGATCCAATATCAGAAATAAGGGCCGAAGACACGACGCCTCGAACCTTGGCGAAAGGATCAAAAAAGATTGATGAGTCTACTAAAAGTGAAATATGGGCGGGTGAAGGGGTCGTCGTAAAATCGACGATATTTATAGCACTCCTTATTGTTGCAAGTTTGGTTATTTTAACTCAAAGAAAGTTCAAAATGCTTCGTGATATCCGCCAAGAGGACCTAAAAGACTCTACGATTATCAATCTTTCATCCCTACATGTCTCGCCAAAACAAAAGATCTCTCTTATCCAAGTGGGTCTTGAAAGATTTTTAATCGGAGTCACTCCTACGGGAGTTTCGCTGCTAACAAGCCTTGAAAAGCATCAAAAAGAGGACCACCGTAAGATCGAATTTGGGCAAAGAATCAATCCCAATATTTTTGCAATCACCAACGAAAACGATAAGCCAACCGGTTCAAAAAAATTTCTCGAACACTTAGAGACGGCCGACGGTGGTCCATTAGATAGAAATGGAGACATACTCAGCAACTACGTAAGTCCAAAAATTTCTAGCGAACCAAAAAGGGAGTCTCCAGCGTCCCCAAAACAAACCAAATCTCCAGGTGGCATTCGAGAATCCTTAAAAAAAGAAGGTCGTCTTCAGGAAAAGACGCAAGGACCAAAAAGGGTACGCATCTCGATCGATGACGACGGAATCAGGGATCTCTCTCCAGAAAAGCAGATTTCCCCTATAAAGGAGGCTCACAATAAAAGGTACCAAAACGACTCCACAGGAGTTGACCATAAAGTGATTGATGATGTGACCAAATTGATTAGAGACCGCATTAGTGGACTCAGAAAGATTTAAGTTTCTATACATGGAAATAATTCTCAAAATGATGCGTTTAATGGTCCTCGTGATCCCAGTACTGGGTGTCTATACCCCAGCATTAGGCAGTGAAAATCCGTCTAATGGGCTTAAAATACCCACCTTGTCCCTCGATTTAAAACAGACAGATGACCCAGAAGATTTTGTGCCAGCAATCAAAATAGTAATGGGGTTGACGATTCTGTCGGTAGCTCCGGCCATTTTACTGATGATGACTTCTTTTACACGAATTATTGTAGTCTTAAGCTTTGTGAGACAGGCAATGGGCACGGTGAATATGCCTCCTAATCAGGTCATGATCGGTCTCGCGATGTTTCTCACCTATTACACTATGAGCCCAGTTTTTGAAGAGATTAAAACCACGGCCTACGACCCGTATATTGCAAAGCATATAAGTCAAGAACAAGCGATCGATGCATCCCTGATACCACTCAAGAAATTTATGATGAGACAGACAAGAGAAACTGATCTGATTCTATTTGCTTCCTTGTCTAAGGCTACAGAGGCTCAGCTAAAATCTGATCCTAGCCCGGGAAATATCCTCAGCCGCACCAATATCCCGCTATCGACAGTTATTCCATCGTTTATCGTGAGTGAACTAAAAACAGCATTTCAGATTGGATTTCTTATTTACATCCCCTTTCTTGTGATTGATATGGTCATCTCCTCGGTGCTTATGGCGATGGGTATGGTTATGTTACCTCCTGTGATTATTTCGCTCCCTTTTAAGCTAATTTTATTTGTACTCGTGGATGGATGGGCGCTTATTTCTGAAAACCTTGTAAAAAGTTTTAACGGATAACTAAATGAACGAACAGACCGTGATAGATATTGGCACCGAAGCAGCTTGGATATCTATCAAGGTTTCAGCTCCCGTTTTGGTGACAGCTTTGGTCGTAGGTCTTGTCATATCAGTCTTTCAAGCAGCGACTCAAATTAACGAGCAAACGATTACATTTGTTCCAAAAATTCTATGTATTGCCATCGTTTTAGCTATTTCAGGACCATGGATCCTCCAGATCATGCTGGTTTTTACGACGGGTCTGTTTAACAAAATTCCGGTGATAGCTAACGGATTCTGATTGGACACAAACTATGTTTAATAGTCAAAACATTGCGGCATATTTCCCCTATATATTTTGTTTTATGCGAATCAACGGTATCTTAACCATGCTGCCTTTTTTCGGGGACAGTCCGGTGCCACTAAAGATGCGCACTGTTTTAGCTATTTTGATGACGGTATTGATTGGCTCTCAGTTAGACTTTAGCCTCATCGGGAGCGTGCCGTTAGGGTTATGGGACACTCTCTTTTACTGCCTTAAAGAACTACTTGTGGGTGTATTTTTAGGATTTATATCGAGATTAGCGTTCGACGCGATGATCATGGCATCGTCGATCGTCGCAACCCAGATGGGATTTGGTGCAGATAAGGTTTTTCTGCCAGATTATTCAGGGGAGCTAGATAGCTTTACGGCACTACATCGAACCCTGGTCATCTTAATGTTTTTATCGCTGAATATGCACCATTTATACATAATAGCTATTAAACGAAGTTTTGAAATCATTCGAGTTTTGCAGCCAAATATATCAGGAGAAAGCCTACAAACAATCTTAACCTTGTGCTCGGAGATGTTTGTCGTAGCTCTCCAACTCTCAGCTCCTATCTTGATAGCACTCCTTTTTGCGACGACGGCGCTCGGGATTCTGTCAAGGGCTGTTCCACAATTAAATACCTTTGTGATCAGCTTTCCGATAAATTTTTTCTTAGGAATCCTAGTTTATATAGCGACTATTGCCTTTTATCCAGATTGGATGGAACAGCACTTTGAACGGTTAAATGAAAGTGTTTCCCGTATCATTAAGTCACTGGCAATAAGTGGGTAGATATGGCAGGAAATGAAAACGACAATGGCGATCGCACAGAAGAAGCCACCCCGGAGCGCAGGGAGGAGTTTAGGGACCGTGGTCAGGTTGCTTTTTCGAGAGAGCTGTCGTCGGTGATAAGTTTAGGATGCCTTGTCTATGTGATTTTTTACTGGTGGAAGATAGCGTCGAAAGTTATTCTGGATTTTGCGAAAAAATATTGGGCTGCAGATAATAATATTCGACCTAATTTAGAAAATATCGGAGGTCTCTTATCAGAAGCAGGGCTGATTTTTTTAAAGATAACGGTTCCTCTTTTCTTAGTAGTGGCCTTTAGCTATGGGTTGACGGTTTTTTTACAAACAAAGTTCAATTTTTCATGGGATAAGATTAACTTTGACCTATCAAAGGTTGAGCCTTTTTCGGGATTTAAGAAGATTATTAGCACTCAGTCTCTAGTGGAGCTTCTTAAAAGTATTGGCAAGCTCTTGGTGGTGGGTTTTGTTGCATATTTGGTATTAGTGAGTGAATGGGTTCGACTCCCAGTTCTGATGCATCTGCCATTTGGAGCTAGCTGGCAATACTGGGGGATGATCACTAAGAATCTCTTTATGGCAGTCATCGGTTTGTTGCTGACCATATCACTCTTAGACTATTTTTATCAATATATGACCATAGAAAAGCAACTAAAAATGACCAAAGAAGAGGTCAAGCAGGAATACAAACAAAGGGAGGTAGACCCACATGTCCGTAATAAAATGCGAAGAATGCAGCGAGATAACGTGGCGAGAAATAAAATCGCACGGACCAGAAAAGCGACCGTGATCGTCACCAACCCTACTCACTTTTCAATCGCTCTAAAATATGAACTTGGCCTCAATGCCCCTATTTTGTTGGCCAAGGGAGAGGATGAACTAGCCTTAAGAATGCGACTAGTGGCCAAAGAAGAGAATATTCCAATTGTAGAAAACAAAAAGTTAGCAAGGGCCTTGTATGCCCAAGTCGAAGAAGGCGAGGAGATACCCTCCAAATTTTATGCCGCGGTGGCAGAAGTCATCCGATATGTTTACCGGCTTACTGGAAAGCGAGTTCCACAGAAAAAAAAGCAGGATTCCGACAATAAAGTGATGTGAGGAGACCTATGGCAACCAAAGGTGTTGGGACACTGAGTCAGGTATCTCCAAAGACTGGGGGAACCGCACTAGGTATATTAAAAAGTCCCGATGTCCAGCTCGCGGTAGGCGTAGTGGGAATCGTCTTTATGATGATTTTGCCCATTCACCCCTTTGTCCTAGATATCTTGCTTTCAATTTCCATATCAGTTTCCATTCTCATTTTGTTGGTATCCATCTATGTGAAAGAGCCTTTAGAATTTAGCACCTTTCCGACTGTACTCCTCTTGACGACCCTGTTTAGGCTGGCGCTTAACGTAGCGACAACCAAAAATATTCTACTCTACGGCGCTGTTGATAATGTCAGTAGTATTGTTGAATCGTTTGGTAATTTCGTAGTCGGCGGAAATTTTTTGGTTGGGATTGTGATTTTCGCCATTTTGGTCATTATCAATTTTATCGTTATCACCAAAGGTGCAGGTCGGGTTGCAGAGGTGAGCGCTAGGTTTACCTTAGATGCAATGCCAGGGAAGCAAATGGCAATCGATGCTGAGCTTAGTCAAAATCTTATAGACCGAGATGAGGCAAAACGAAGACGCCTCAAGGTAGAGCGAGAAGCAGATTTCTATGGATCGATGGACGGAGCCAGCAAGTTTGTGCGAGGGGATGCGATAGCAGGTATTATCATTACCATCGTAAACATTATTGTGGGCCTTGGTATTGGTGTCTTGCAATATAATATGGATTTTATGTTAGCAGCGAAAAAGTTTACCCTGTTGACAGTCGGTGAGGGTCTTGTGGCACAGATACCGGCACTTATCATATCCACTGCCGCGGGTATTGTAGTGACCCGAGCCGGTGGAGAGACTGGGCTGTCAAGCCAAATGGGCGGCCAGTTTTTGGTGCATCCTAAGGCCCATTATGTCTGCGGAGCATTGATGCTTATTTTTGCTCTGATACCCGGAATGCCTTTTGGGCCTTTTTTGTTGTTGTCGATCGGCTTTCTGTTTTTGGGACGATACTCTGACCGTCAGCTTATTAAAATAAGTGAAATGGCCCAAAATGAAATTGATTTGAAGTCTCAAGCGGGGACCAAGGAAGAAACGGTCGAATCCCTGTTGCACCTTGATACTCTAGCTCTAGAAGTAGGAGTGGAGTTGGTGTCCCTTGTCGATTCCCAACAAGATGGGGAGGTATTAGACCGGATTGTTTCGGCTAGGAAGCAGTTTGCACAGGATATCGGCATTATTGTCCCAATGGTCATGATCAGGGATAACATATCGTTAAGACCTGACGAGTATCAAATTTTGTTAAAGGGCAATCCTATAGGTAAGGGACGGCTTCAGGTCAGGCGGTTTTTGGCTATGGACCCTGGCGATGTCCTAGAGCCGATTGAGGGGATACGTACAAAAGAACCAGCCTATGGATTGGATGCTACCTGGATCCTGCCTAGCCAACGGGACGAAGCGAATTTTAGGGGGTATACGGTCGTCAATCCGGCGACGGTCATTGTAACCCATCTTACTAAGTTGATCCAAGAAGCGGCACCAGATCTCATAGGTCGACAAGAAGTTCATAAGTTAGTCGAAGGAATCAAACAAGGTCATGAAAAGGTGGTTGATGAAGTCATCGCGACAGATCGCCTGACCTTAGGTGATGTGGTACGAGTGCTGCAAAATCTACTCAGCGAAAGCGTGAGTATTAGAGATATGTTAACGATCTTTGAGACACTTGCTGATTACTGTAAGACTTTAAGAAATCCCGATGCTCTTACTCGGTATGTCAGAAAAGCCTTAGGGCGAAGTATCGTCAAAAAATACCTTAACCCAGAGGGTGTTTTAGTGGTAGTGGCTCTCGATAGGGCCTTAGAGGATATCTTAGTGGCGGGGATCACTCAAAATCAGGATGATAGTACCTCCATGTCTATTGAACCCGAATTTGCACAAAAACTCCTGAATAACCTCGCTGAAGGCATGAAGGGGTTTGAGAAAACCGGAACCCAGCCGGTCCTGATGTGCGGTGCGCGAGTCCGGTGGGACCTTCGAAAGCTTGTATCCCGTTTTATCCCAGGACTCACCGTGCTAGCTTTTGATGAAATTCCCGCGGATATACCCACGAATACGATAAATACAATTCCAATATAGTAGGCAGACCTCCTAATCCACGGGCAGCCTAAAGCTTTCGCGCTTTTTTTATAATCCAACTTCTTGACTATTCAAGTATTTTCTGTTATCTGATAGATCCTTAGGGTTGGCTCATTTTGAGGTATGGAGATTTAAATCTTTGTTTAAGCTATTTGCAAAACCACTTGAACAAACAGATCAGGCTGAGCTGGTCTCTAAAAAGTTGGACTGGATTTTAAAATCTTGTCGTCCAAAAAAAGTTATTTTGTTTGGTTCAGCTGCTCGTTATCAGATGACGGACGCTTCTGACATCGATCTCATTCTTATATTTGCCGACACAGATAATTTAAAAACAGTAAGAGAAAAGGTCTTTAAGGCGAGGCCTAAAGATGATTGGCCCCATGATCTGCTTCTTTACACTGAGACTCAGTTTCATAAAAGCGTCGCTTCAGGAGGAGGGGCAGCTTACCTAGCCCAAATCGAAGGTCGTGTACTCTTTCCTCGGGAGCTACCATGAGCCCACGCAAACAAGAAAAGATTTTTCCAGGCGCCTATGCCCAGGTCCTTTGGCGGATCGCTGAAGGCGATTTTAAGACTGTCGTAACTCTAGCAAATGCGTCGGATTATAGGGTCGAAAACGCATTTTATTTGGCCCAACAATCCATTGAAAAATCCCTTAAAGCAGTTTTAGTCAAGCTCGGGCTACCGGTGCCTTTGGTTCATGATTTATCGGCACTATTAAGCAAGCTACCTGCCGATTGTGATCCGCCCTATGGATATGAGCTAAACGCACTCAGTGAGTATGCTACCATCCGGCGTTACGAGGAGGGGAGCTGGACTCCCACCCAAGACGAATTGAAAGAAATCATCGTTAAAACTGCCGACATGCTAGATTGGGCAAAAAGCAAAGTCTTCTAGAGCTTGACTACAGGACATGAGAATCACATTCCCCACACCGTCATGGCACAGCCTTCGTAGGAATGCTCCTCCCGGTAGATCTTTTGGTCCCAAGGCACCTTTTGATCCCGGTTAAAGATCAAAAGATGGCCGGCTTTCAGTCCAACCTGATCCAAATACATCTTGGTTTGCTCAAGACCCTTGGCCAGGGTCTTTTCTTTGCTGCCATAAAGGATTTTAAGCTCAAACACCGCTTTTTGGACCAGGCTACCCCGAGTCGTCCCGCTGGATGTTTTGAGTTCAGGACCATAGGGCCAGGTGAGCAGGATATCAGTACGACCTCGACCCAAGCCGTATTCCCGGTCGATGCGCCCCCCACCGTTGACGACCCTCTGCAGATAGGCTTGGAGGAGGAGTTGGGGGCCTGCTTCGTGATATTGGTCGAAGAGCTGGATCCAAGACTCACTGTTCTCCCGGAAAAACTGCTGAAAGTCTTGGAGCAGTTTTTCGATGGCAATCGAGCCATCAGGGTTGATGTACCACTGCCTGGTGATTCGAGGTTCTAGATTGAGTTGGGTCATCCAGGAGAGTTCTCTGGGGATGACCTCTTGATAAATAGGGTTTGCAATTTTAAGTCCTTCTGAGGTTCGTATAACAAGCCCTAGGTCAATGGCATAGGAGACGTGATCGGGATTGAGTGTATGAATATTCTCGCCGAGCAGAATGGGTCCGATGATACCATGAACTCTTGGCTCTTTAAGCTTATCCGCAAGTTGGTCGAGGTGGGTCACACGCCGCATGATCAAGGCTTCCTTGGCCGCAACGATCATCTCAGCCGTGATGGTTTGGCTGCGGTCTCGGCCAAGAGGGTTTTTAAAACAAGCTTCGTATGCGAGGGCGTTAACAAGCCATGGTTGGCCGTTCGTCAGATCAAAGGCGAGGTTTAAGGCTTCTTCGGTAAAGGCTTGGCCAGTGGCCTCGGTATGCTGCTGGTAAAGTGCCTTTACTTCGTCTCGAGTAAAGGGCCCCATTCTGAGGGAGTCTGAATTTATATTGTAAGCACTTCCGCCTGTTACCGGGGCCATTCCCGAGCCATCATCGAGGCGGTAATCGCGCATGTCGCGCACACCACAAAGGACGATGCTTTGGGGGAAGTTTTTGGGACGGGAGGAATATCCGCCCCGAATCTGCCGGAGTAGGATCACAAGACTGTCACCGACCAAGGCGTCAACCTCGTCGATAAACAGGACTGTAGGTAGGGGGCTCTGTCTGGCCCACTTTGCCATCAGCATCTCGAAGCCGTTTGCAGGAGCAACAGCCAGGGTGTCATGTATGTGCTCCTTAAAAAAAGTTTCTCCTAATGTTTCCTGCTCCATTTTCACCAGGACATTGGCGATCATTCGCGTAGCCTGTTCGACATCTCCCTTGGCTGTTTGCGCGCCTTCTACATTGATATAGAGACCTTTATATTTGCCGCTCTGATTGAGGATTTTGCAGAGTTCGAGCAGGGTGGTGGTTTTACCGCTTTGGCGGGGAGCATGGATGACAAAGTACTTTTCCTGGTCAATCAACATAAGGATCTCAGCGACGTCGATCCGCTGCGATAGGGGTATAAAGTAGTGCTTGTCTTCGCGGATTGGGCCTGCGGTATTAAAAAATTTAGCCATATTGATCACTTAATAAAAAAAGCGGTTAATTATGCCCCCGCTTTTTTTGGAGCTAGCGAGGGTTCACCCAACTCTAGGCTTTCCTATAGTCTAACGCGAGCTATTTGACTACAGGACATGAGAATCACATTCCCCACACCGTCATGGCACAGCTTTTGTAGGAATGCTCCTCCCGGTAGATTTTTTGGTCCCAAGGCACCTTCTGATCCAAGGTTTTAGATCAATAGATGGCCCGCTTTCTAGGAAAGAGTCTATCGCTAAAAGTCTTCGTTAAAAGCCACTTCCCCGGATACTCCGATTTGGTAGGCAGCGACTCGACGTTCGAAGAAATTGGTCAATTCGCGAACATCTTGGAGTTCCATAAACGAAAATGGATTCTTGGATTTATAGATTTCGGGGATACCTAAAGTCATAAGCCGCTGATCGGCCACATACTGTAAATATAACCTCATGTCATCCTTCGAAAGACCAGCGATACCGAATTCGAGGACGTCATCTGCAAATTCCATTTCGCAGTCAATCGCTTCATCGATCATCATGATAATTTGTTTTTTTAAATCGTCGTCGAAAAGATGGGGCTCCTCGCGACGGGCGACCTTGATGGTTTCGAAAGCAAAATTCATGTGACAGCTTTCGTCTCTAAAGACCCAATTGGTCCCAGTCGCAAGACCGTGCAAAAGACCCTTGGATCTTAGGAAGTAGACATAGGCAAAAGCCGCAAAGAAAAACAAACCTTCGATACATGCAGCAAAACAGATCAAGTTTAGCAGAAATCTTTTACGATCTGATTCGGATTTTAACTCATAGAGCGAGTGGATAGAATCAATCCACTTAAAACAAAACTCCGCTTTTTTCTTAATGGAAGGAATGTTTTCAGTGGCTGCAAAGGCCGCATATCGTTCTTTTTCGTCAGGGAGATAGGTATCCAAGAGAGTTAAATAAAACTGCACATGGAGAGCTTCTTCATAAAGCTGCCTTGACAGATACATGCGAGCTTCTGGTGCGTTTATATGTCGATAGAGATTGAGCACCAGATTGTTAGAGACTATGGAATCCCCAGTGGCAAAAAACGCTACCAATCGATTGATAAGATGCCTCGTGGAGGGGTTCATCTTTTCTAAATCAGCTATATCACTTGAAAAATCGACTTCATCAACGGTCCAAGTGTTCTTAATCGCGTTTTTGTACATCTCAAAGAACATGGGGTAGCGCATGGGCCGCAGGGTTAAATTCATTCCGGGAGTTAAAAGCATGTTATTGGCAAGCCTCGCAGAGTTCAGGATTTTCGATAGAGCAAGCAATAGCTTCTAGATCTGTGGTCTGGGTCACGGTGGTTTTGTTAATCGACGTGGCTGATCGGGACCTCAGGTAATAGGTGGTTTTAAGACCTTTTTCCCAGGCATAGGCATACATAGAAGATAGCTTACCTATCGTGGGACTTTCGATAAACAGGTTTAAAGATTGGCTTTGGTCAATATATGGACCACGAGCAGCGGCGAGATCGATCAGAGACTTTTGGGGGATTTCCCAGACGGTCCGGTAAACATTTCTGATGTCTTCAGGAATCTCGGAGATGGTTTGAATAGAACCTTCATTGACCTTTATTCTATCCCGGATATCTTTAGTCCAAAGACCAAGGTCACGTAATTTGTTAACCAAATGACCATTTATTTGGAGAAACTCACCGGAGAGAGTCTCTCGTTTAAATAGGTTTGAGGATTGGGGCTCGATACATTCGTAAGATCCGACGATAGACGCTATGGTCGCCGTAGGGGCGATAGCAATCAGCAGAGAATTTCGTAACCCGTATTTTTCGATTTCTTGCTTTAGTTCAACCCAACGACGATCTTCTTTGGAATCAGGATGAATGCCAACGTGGATTCCCCAAAGATCAGGTTGGAGCATTCCCCGAGCCGCTCTGGTTTCGGCAAAGGATTCATGGGCACCTTTGATGCGGGCTAACTCACAGGATTTTTTAAGGGCATAAAAGTAGATCTCTTCCTGGATTTTGGTGCTTAACTCCCTAGCTTCCAGGCTATCAAAGGGTAGGTTTAGTTTAAAGAATAGATCCTGAAGCCCCATAACTCCTAGGCCTACAGGCCGCCATCTATGGTTAGAGGCTTTAGCGGTGGGAATAGGGTAAAAGTTTATATCGATGACTCGGTCTAAAAACTCGACGGCTGTGCTAACATTTTCGGCAAGTTTCTCAAAGTTTACGGAGCCGTCGAGGGCGTAGTTGGCTAAGTTTAGGCTACCAAGATTGCATACGGCGGTTTCTTGGTTGTTGGTAACTTCTAAAATTTCGGTGCAAAGATTAGATAGATGAATCACGTTAGCTGGAAGGAGAGTTTGATTGGATTTTAGATTGGAAGGATCTTTAAAGGTAATCCAACCGTTTCCTGTTTGGGCTAGGGTTTTCATCATGAGCGAATAGAGTTCGCGGGCCTTTATTTGCTTTTTGTAGAGCTTCGAATTTTCATAGTTTTCGTAGAGCTTTTCGAAGGTCTCGCCGTAGGTATCACAGAGATCGGGAACATCCTTAGGGTCAAAGAGCGACCACAAGCCATCGGACTTGACCCGCTTCATAAACAAGTCAGGGATCCAGTTGGCTAAATTTAAATTATGACTCCGTAAGGACTCATCGCCGGTATTATTTCGGAGCTGGAGGAAATCAATAATATCAGCATGCCAAGTCTCCAAATAAATACAGGCCGCCCCTTTTCTTTTTCCTCCTTGGTTGACCGCAGCTACGGAAGAGTCCAAGGTTTTTAGAAAGGGAACGATACCGTTAGACTGGCCATTGGTCCCCTTAATAAGAGAGCCTCTCGATCTGACGCGATGATACGATAGACCAATGCCCCCAGCAAATTTTGAAAGAAGTGCCACATCGCGGTATTTATCGTAGATGGAACTGAGGTCATCCGTCGGCGAATCAAGTAGGTAGCAAGATGACATCTGCTGGTGTCGGGTCCCCGAATTAAAAAGCGTCGGTGTTGATGGCATATAATCAAAGGAAGCGATAAGCTTATAAAATTTAATAGCACCTTCGAGGTTTTCCGAAAGGCCGCAAGCCACTCGCATAAAAAAATACTGGGGAGTTTCGAGAACCTTTCTCGATATGGGATCTCTCAAGAGGTAGCGGTCGTAGACCGTTCGGAGGCCAAAATATTCGAAATGGTCGGCATAATCTTTGGATATAGAAGCATTTAACTCTAATGCAAAATGGCGGACAAAACGATAAGTTGCATCAGAAATAAGCCCAGCCTTAAATCCACGAGCAATCGAGTCGTAAAAAGACTCAACCCCTTGGAGAATTTGGACTTCTTTAGAAATGGAAATATCCAAAAGTCGTGCCGCTAGCTTAGAGTACTCGGGTTCTTCGCCTATAAGCATCGCTGCGTTTTGGATGAGCAAATTATCAAGCTCCTCCGTACTCACGCCATCATAGAGCCCACGGATAGCCTTTTCGGAGACAGTCTTGATGTCAACGTTTTTGAGTCCTTTAGCAGCCCTCACGACTTTTTGGACGATCTGGAGGGGGTCGACGGCTTCTACGGATCCGTTTCTTTTTTTGACGGATAAAGTGCTAGGAACCGACCACAAACCCTTTAAGGGATCGCCATGGACTAGCCAGCTTGGGGATGGTTGTGAGGAGGGATCAATATGAGGTTCACCAGGCGAGTTCAAAAACATAACAACAACTCCAAAAATGACAGTCTCGATTCAGTAAATGAGCGAAATATATGAGTTCCAGTGAGCGTGTTTGGGACGCAAGCTTGATCTAAGGGGCCTTTGTAACGAAGGACATCAAATGACTCACAGACAGCATATATAGTGTTTCAAATCTACGTCAACCCCATATATAGCGTTTCTTGGCTTGACTTTTCCAACTCCGCGACCTAGTTCACAAACAAATCAGGGATCCAATTTTTGGATCAATTGAGCTGCGGTCAAAGACCATGGACTTGTCGAAAGGACGGGCACACCCGATGGAGATGGATGTTGATGGAGCCAATATTTCTTACGAAATCGTCGGAAAAACCGGTGAATGGATAACATTGATCAATGGTTACAGTCGAAGCAAAGGGGATTTTAAATTCTTAGCCCAAAAACTAGCCCATTTGGGATACCGAGTTTTGATATTTGATAATCGGGGTTCGGGCGAGTCTAAAGTCCGGCGACTCTTTACGATGGGTGATATGGTTTCCGATGTTATTCGGTTATGGAACCAAGAGGGTATTCTAAAGTCTCATTTGTTGGGGATTTCTATGGGGGGGTTTATAGCACAATCTGTCCTAGAGCAGTCGGATGCCGTAAATAAATTGATTTTAGTGTCGACCGCAGCTCGAAAATCAGCGGTGACTAGACAGTCCCGGTGGGGGCGCACGTTGGAATCGGTTTTATCCAATTTAGAAAACTATTTTTCGCCGCATTTTTGGCAAACAAACCAGAAAATCGCCCAAGGAATGGCCAAACAAATTCTTGAAAGAACGGCCTCTGAGGAGTTTCAGGCCAACACGGAGTTTCAAGATGAGGCCATGCTGGGCTTTGATCTTTCTAACGTGAAGGCACAAAAAAATCCCAAAGTCTTAATCATCCATGGGACCGAAGATCTGATCATCCCGGCAGCAGAGACTCAAATCTTGAAGGAGCGGTTTATCGATGCGAAAGTAGCTTTGATACCAAAAGTCGGTCATCTGCTACTCGCGGAGTCGCCTCGAATTCTCTTGGAAGAAGTGAGCCATTTCTGTGCAGTGCCTTTAAGCTGATTGAGGGTTTATCAAATTGACCTATGTTTAAATCAAAAATTTTTATTTAAAGTGAGTTTCTATCGTGAGTCTTGTATGTGCCGAATGCAGAATCAACCATCGGTGGTGTGTGTGCCAGGACCAACCCCTTCTCCATAACAAGACCCGCGTCTCTTTGATCATCCATGCTTCTGACTATGGACGTGCTAGCAACACAGGTAGGCGCCTGGCAGGGGTTCTCTCTAACTGCAGCATCTCAATCCAAGGGTCCATGGAGGGCCCGCCCCTTTCGGAAACCCTGAGTCAAGGTGATTCCCAAGGTGTTATTTTGTATCCAGGACGACAGGCAAAACCGCTCACTGCAGATAAGATTTTAGGGCTGAAAGAAGTCGTAGAGACAGGGAAGTTGACCCTTTTTGTCCCAGATGGCAACTGGAACCAGGCAGCTCATATGATGAAACGCATCCCCCTGCTCACCCGTCTGCCAGCGATTGAGCTTTCGGACCAGCACTTGCGCATGCTGCGGATGCGACAGAATCGGCAAATGGGAAGGATGTCTACTTTTGAGGCGGTTGCCAAAGTGCTCGGACTGATCGAAGATCCTACTATTGAACACCATTTAATGAAGCACTACGACCGCATCGTCTCCCGTATGCTGATGATGCGGGGTAAGCTCAAGGCATGTGACCTCCCGACTTGAGGCTTCGAGCCATAAGGTCTACAATGAATGAAAAGTCTGATGCAACAAGGTTGCTCTTATGCTAGGTTCCGACTGCATTGGGGCTCAGGGTGCAGGAGGTATGGATGGCCTGGCTACAGAAAACAGTTGGTTCGTCGGTCGGTGGTAAATTTGTCGTAGCAGTCACGGGACTCCTTTTGGTCTTGTTTCTTGTGGCGCACCTAGCTGGAAACCTGCTGGTTTTTAAGGGGCCAGACGCTTTGGCTGCCTATGCCCAGCAGCTCCATAGTCTCGGGCCAGTGGTCTGGATTGTCCGAATCGGACTTTTGGTGGTGGCTGTGGGCCATGTGGCGTTAGCCCTAAAGCTCAATCTGGCGAATCGAGCTGCGAGACCGATCCCCTATGCCAAAAAAATCTATTTGCGGGCCTCCGTAGCTTCCCGTTCTATGCTCCCCACGGGGCTCGTTTTGCTCGCTTTTATAGTGTTTCATCTAGCGGATTTTACCCTTAGAATCACCCGACATGAGTATCAGGCCTTAGGGCCCTACGATGTCTACCCGATGTTGATCGCAGGTTTTAGCAATCCCCTTCACGCGGGGTTTTATATCATTGCAATGATCGCCTTAGGTTTCCATTTAAACCATGGACTCAGCAGCGTCTTTCAAACATTAGGCCTGCGTCATCCCAAATACGACCCGCTTATTGGACTCATAGGACCTTTGTTAGGCTCCTTTTTAGCCTTAGGTTTTTTGTCGATACCCCTATCCGTGATGCTTGGATTTGTGAAATAAAGCACCAGTCCCAGTATGATCGCAGGTATAGATCTAGGACATTCCGATTCTTTAATTCATGGTGAGAAAGGCAAAGCACGATGCAACTTGATGCCAAAATTCCATCAGGAAAGATCGCCGAAAAGTGGTCCAATCGTAAGTTCGAATACAAACTGGTTAACCCCGCAAATAAAAGGCGCTACTCGGTTATTGTCGTCGGTTCGGGGCTTGCGGGCGCCTCGGCGGCAGCGACTCTTGCAGAATTAGGCTACGATGTTAGCTGCTTTTGCTTTCAAGATAGCCCCCGTCGGGCCCATTCGATTGCCGCCCAAGGAGGCATCAACGCTGCAAAAAACTACCGAGGCGATGGGGATAGTATCTACCGGCTCTTCTACGATACCGTAAAGGGCGGGGATTTCAGGGCTCGGGAAGCCAATGTCCACCGATTGGCCGAAGTAAGCGTCGATATCATCGACCAATGTACGGCCCAAGGGGTTCCCTTTGCTAGAGAGTATGGCGGTTTGCTTGATACCCGGTCCTTTGGGGGTGCGCAGCTTGCCAGGACTTTTTATGCCAAAGGCCAGACGGGCCAACAGCTGTTGATTGGAGCCTACCAAGCCCTAAGCCGACAGATCGGACTGGGTAAGGTCAAAATGTATCCCAGGACCGAAATGCTCGATGTGGTGATTGACGGTGGTAAGGCACGGGGAATCATTGTCAGAGATCTTGTGACAGGGGCTATTTCAAGTCATTCCGCCCATGCGGTGGTTTTAGCGACCGGGGGATATGGGAATGTCTTTTATCTTTCCACAAATGCTAAGGGTTGCAATGTAACGGCAACCTACCGGGCTTATAAAAAGGGCGCAGGATTTGCCAATCCATGCTTTACCCAAATACACCCGACCTGTATTCCCGTCAGCGGGGACTATCAGAGCAAGTTGACCCTGATGTCAGAATCCCTTCGCAATGATGGGCGGGTATGGGTTCCCAGCAAAGGCAAAGACCCTCGGGTGCCTAAGGATATTCCTGATTCTGAACGCGACTATTATCTCGAGCGAAAGTATCCCAGCTTTGGCAATCTAGCTCCCAGGGATATCGCCTCTCGATCCGCAAAACAAGTTTGTGACGAAGGCAAGGGGATTGGGGAATCCGGTTTAGGGGTTTATTTGGATTTCCGAGATGCGATCAAAAGGGATGGTAAAGCTGCCATTAGCCAGAGATATGGCAATCTCTTTCATATGTATCACAAGATCACCGCCGAAGACCCATACCAGGTGCCCATGCGAATCTATCCAGCAGTCCATTACACGATGGGTGGTCTATGGGTTGACTACAATCTCATGAGCAACATTCCAGGGCTCTTTGTGATTGGGGAAGCAAATTTTTCCGACCATGGTGCTAACCGATTGGGTGCCAGTGCCCTGATGCAAGGTTTAGCCGATGGGTATTTTATTCTACCTTATTCTTTGAGCGATTTTCTTGCGGGGGAAGAACGTAAGTCAGTCTCTAATGACACCGCAGCTTTTTCAGAAGCAACCAAGGCCGTTTCCAACCAGATCAATAAATTCCTTGGAATCAAAGGCAAGCGCTCCCCGGACTCCTTCCATAAAGAACTGGGGAAAATCATGTGGGATGATTGCGGCATGGCCCGTAACAAAGCCGGGCTTGAAAAGGCCCTCAAGCGGATTCCCGAACTTCGGGAAGAATTCCATAAAAATCTTCTGATCAATGGCTCGGACTCCTCTATGAATCAAGAGCTTGAAAAAGCTGGACGGATTGCGGATTTTCTAGAGTTTGGGGAACTCATGTGCCGTGATGCTCTTACGCGGGACGAATCCTGTGGCGGGCACTTTCGCGAAGAGCACCAGACGCCCGATGGCGAAGCGCTTAGGCATGACGATCAGTTTGCCCATGCTGCGGTATGGGAATATAAGGGCCAGACCACCGCTCCCATACGGCACCAGGAACCATTGGTTTTTGAGAATGTTAAACTCGCAACAAGGAGTTATAAATAATGCGCCTCAAACTGCATATTTGGCGGCAAAAATCCGCGACTCAAACCGGTGCTCTCCAAGCCTATGATTTAGATGACGTGAGCACACACATGTCTTTTCTGGAGATGTTAGATGTGCTCAACGAAAAGTTGATCTTGGAAAAGCAAGATCCAGTTTCCTTTGATCACGACTGTCGCGAAGGGATCTGTGGCTCATGCTCTCTCGTGATCAACGGAAAACCCCATGGCCCTGACGAGGGGACCACGGCTTGCCAGCTTCATATGCGACGATTTAAGGACGGAGACGAGATCTTTATCGAGCCCTGGCGTGCCAAGGCTTTTCCGGTCCTTAAAGACTTGGTGGTCGATCGATCTGCATTAGACCGGATTGTCCAAGCCGGGGGTTTTATATCGGCAAGCACCGGCGGGGCTCCCGATGCAAACAATCTTCTGATTCCTAAGCTCGATGCCGATCGTGCAATGGATGCAGCCGCATGCATTGGTTGTGGGGCCTGTGTGGCCGCTTGCAAAAACTCATCTGCCATGCTTTTTACAGCAGCAAAAGTCTCCCATCTTTCCCTTTTGCCCCAAGGCCAACCTGAGCGCCAGCAAAGGGTGTTAAAAATGGTTGAGCGGATGGACCAAGAGGGTTTTGGCAACTGTACCAATCAGTATGAATGCGAAGCCGCTTGTCCCAAAGAGATAAGCGTTGATTTTATCGCGAGGATGAATCGCGATTACCTTAAGGCGTCAGCCTTTGCCAGACCAAATCAGCAAGGGCAAGAGGATTGACAATTAAGGATATGATCGAGGATTTTTTATGAAGTTTGAAGTGATTGTACACGTTAAAGCCGAAGTCCTAGATCCGGAAGCTAGGGCCATAACAGAAACCTTACATCGTTTAGGGATGCCCCAGGTCAAGAATATCGAGGTGGCCAAAAGATACGTCTTGGACATCGATCAGCCGACCGAGGCAGCGGCGAAAGACCAGGTGGAGTCGATCGCCAGGGAGTATCTTGCAAACGCAGTATCCGAAACGTATCAAGTGAGACGCATGTGAGCACTAAACTCGCCATCATCCAATTTCCAGGTTCAAACTGTGACCAAGATATTTTAGAGGCTTTTACGAGGCACTTTGGTGTGATGTCGACGTTTGTTTGGCATACGGAAAACCGGCTGCCTAAAGTGGACGGTGTGATTATACCCGGTGGGTTTAGCTTTGGTGACTATCTCAGAAGCGGGGCTTTGGCGGCCCATTCACCGATCATGCAAGAGGTTAAATCTTTTGGGCGCGCTGGGGGCCCGGTCCTTGGGATCTGCAATGGATTTCAGATTCTCACGGAATCCATGATGCTGCCAGGTGCCCTCTTGCGCAACAAAAACCGAAAATTTATCTGTAAATACCTTTATCTTCAGGCCCATGGGGGGCGATCATCCTACCATCAAGAGCTTGCTGGTCGTACCCTTGCCATGCCTATAGCTCATGGTGAAGGAAATTATTATATCGACGAAGAAGGGTATAAAACTCTCGAAGGGGAGGGGCAGATCCTATTCAAATACGCGGCGAGCCCCCAAGATCGTGAAGGTGGAAATCCCAATGGATCGAAGGGTTCCATTGCCGGGATTGTGAGTTCAAATGGGCGTGTGATGGGACTGATGCCTCATCCTGAAAGGGCCACCGATCAGATTTTAGGTGGAAGCAGCGATGGTCTTTTGGTCTTGAAAGCGTTTCTCAATACAACAATGTGAACTGAGCCTCGTTTTACAGCTCATTCTGTAAAGGGTCTATTATGTCTACCTCGATTTCTGGGGATTACAGCTCCTATCCCTTGGCAAAAACAATTTGCGACCAACCTTGCAGTGAGTTTAGCGAGCTCCTCAGATCCCACAAGATCTCTGATACTGAATATGTCCGTATCAGAAACATCTTAAACCGCCCCCCGACGATGGCCGAACTGGGGATATTTTCGGCCATGTGGAGTGAGCACTGTAGCTATAAATCGAGCCGCGTCCACCTTAAGCGGCTTCCCACCAAGGGCCCTCAGGTCGTAGTGGGGCCGGGTGAAAATGCTGGTGTCGTCAGGATATCCGGCAAATTATGCGTTGCTTTTAAAATGGAAAGTCATAATCACCCGAGTTATATCGAGCCTTACCAAGGCGCGGCAACGGGTGTCGGCGGGATCCTCCGGGATGTTTTTTGTATGGGGGCTCGCCCCTTCGCCAACCTAAACTGTCTTAGATTTGGTGAACGCATCCACCCACGGACCAAATATCTTGTGACTAACGTCGTCAAAGGTATCGGTGACTATGGAAACTGCATTGGTGTACCGACAGTCGGTGGCAGTGTATCCTACCATAAGAGTTATAATGGCAACTGCCTGGTCAATGCCATGACCCTTGGAACCATTCACGAAGACCAAATTTTTAAGGGTTTTGCACGAGGACCAGGAAATCTCGTTGTGTATGTGGGCTCGGCCACCGGGCGTGACGGGATCCATGGTGCAACCATGGCCTCCGATCGGTTTGATAGCCAGGCTTCCAAGTCAAAAACCACGATTCAAGTGGGAGACCCCTTTAAGGAAAAACTTCTCCTTGAGGCGACTCTTGAAGTCCTCGACAAGGGACTCGTGGTGGGCCTCCAAGATATGGGTGCAGCAGGTCTCACCTCATCAGCGTTCGAAATGGCGGGACGTGCAGAAAATGGCCTCCTGATTGATTTGGATAAAGTGCCAATCCGGACATCAGCCATGTCGGCCTATGAGCTTTTGCTTTCGGAATCCCAAGAGCGGATGCTTATGGTGATTAAACCTGAATGTTGGGAACCACTCAAAGAAATCCTCGATCGTTGGCTCCTCGATGCGGCCATTATCGGTAAGGTGACCACCACAGGACGGGTACAGATTTACCACCAGGGGATTCTTGAGGCCGACGTACCAGTCGGTCCAATCACGGACGATGCGCCCCAATACACGCGACCTATCAAGGCTCGTAGCGAAGAGGTTTGGAGTGAGGAAGAAATCCGTCAGTCTGATAGGGACATATGCGCAAAAATAGCCAAATGGGGTGTCCTTGAGTCCCTTAAAAACCTTATGGAAGAACCTGGTGATATCACCTCGATCCACCTCCAGTACGACAAACATATTGGCAATCGCACGGTCAAAGGCCCCGAGTCTCAAGGTGCTGCAGTCCTTTGGATGAAATCTGATCTCGCTGATCCCCAGGAGCCGTGGCTGGGCGTAGCCACTGTGGCTCTCTGTAACGAACGTTATTGTTTGGTAGACCCCTTCTGGGGTGCAGCCCATGGGGTGACGAAGGCTGCCCGCATGATCGCCGCCGCGGGCGGAAAAGGTCTCGCCACAACCGATTGTCTCAACTACGGGAATCCCGAAAACCCAGAGGTCATGTGGGAGATTTCCCAAGGAATCGATGGGATTGGCCTTGCATGTCAGGAACTTCAGACTCCGATTGTCAGTGGAAACGTCAGTCTCTACAACGAGACGGATGGTCAAAGCATCGCTCCGACGCCGATGATCGGCATGGTTGGAAAAGTAGATGATGTTCGCCTCAGCCCCTCGGCAACGATCGTTGGTGGAGGAGACCTCTATCTGATCACTCCAAAGGGGCTCTCTCCTCGATTTGGCGGTTCGCTTGTAGCAAAAGCGATGGGAGTGTCCAAGTGTGGTCCGATCCCCGCGATCTCTTGGGACGGCGAGCGAGAGTCTATGAATTTCCTATTAACTATGACTAGGCTTGGGGCCCTGCAGTCGTGCAGGGATATTGGGAGCGGGGGACTGCTGGTAACAGCTACCAAGATGATCCTTTCTTCCGATCCTAACCAGGAAGGTTACCAACTGGATCTCGATGGGGCGGCGATTCAGTCAGCCCAGCTTGGGCAGGACCAAAAGCTCAGCCAAAAGCTCTCTTCAACTCCCGAGATCTTATGTGCCCTCGGTGAACGATCGGGATCCTATCTGGTCGTCCTCCACCAAGATAAGATCCCTCTATGCCGCGACGAAATCCAGGACCTCAAATACAATCATTTTACAAAAATTGGTGTTATAACCAAATCCGCAACGTCGGCATTAAGCTGGAGTCAAAGTGACTCAATGCCTTTCCAGGTCTCGATAAAGGAACTTTTGCCAAGTTTTCAAAAGTGGTCAACGACCTGATTTTTAATAGACGCTCCTCACCTACTTATGCCTAAGGATCGACTTTATGGGCTTCAAAGATGAATGCGGTGTCGCCGGAATTATAGGGGATCCCTCTGCAGCCAATTTGGTTTATCTGTGCCTCTTTGCCCAGCAGCATCGAGGCCAAGAAGGTTGTGGAATTGCAAGTTTTGAGGCTAAACAGAACGAGGTGTTGACCCATAGCCACAAATCTTTTGGCTTAGTGGCCGAGAGCTTTAGCTCCGAGATTTTGAGCAAGCTTCATGGAGACTCGGCTATTGGACATGTTCGCTATTCGACCCAAGGAGGGCACTTTTTAGCCAATATTCAGCCCTTTTATTTTAAATCTCGCCTAGGTCCCTTAGCCATCGCCCATAATGGCAACCTTACCAATGGTGAGATCCTAAGACAAGAATTAGAATCCATGGGTTCTATCTTCCAAAGCACGTCCGATACCGAAGTCTTTGTCCATCTTATAGCTAGAGCCCAGTCAGATCTGATCCATGAACGTATCTTTACTGCGATGGCACAAACCAAGGGAGCCTATTCACTCATTATACTTGCTAAGGACTGTCTATATGCGGTGCGAGATCCCTATGGATTTAGACCTTTAGTGATAGGCAAAAAGAATGACTCTTATGTGGTCGTGAGCGAAACCTGTGCCCTTGACCTTATCGACGCCACTTTGATTCGGGAAGTCAAACCAGGGGAAGTTGTTGAAATCTCCAAAGACGGAGTCATGAATAGTTATTTCCCCTTGCAATCCCAGTCCCAATCCTTCTGCGCCTTCGAGCCTATTTATTTTGCCCGACCGGATAGCAAAGTCTTTGGATCGATGGTTTATCATCAGCGCAAAAACCTGGGGAGAGCTCTTGCGGAGGAGGCTCCTGTCCCTGATGCCGATATTGTGATCCCTGTGCCTGACTCTGGGATTCCTATGGCCCTTGGATTTGCCGAATTCTCTGGGACTAAATTTGAAACCGGGCTTGTCAGAAATCACTATGTGGGTAGAACCTTTATCCAACCAGCGCAGGATATCCGGGATTTCGGCGTACGACTAAAACTCAACCCTATACCTGAGGTGTTGCAAAATAAAAACGTAGTGGTGGTGGATGACTCTCTCGTACGCGGAACAACTGCTGCTAAAATCATAAGGATGATTCGCCAAGCGGGAGCCAAACAAATCCATGTTCGCATTGGTTCGCCACCTATTACCCACTCTTGTTTTTATGGGGTTGACACCCCGATGCGCGAAAAGCTGATGGCTGCCCAGATGAACGTGGATGAAATAAGAAATCTCCTAGGGTGTGATAGCCTGGGCTATTTAAGCATAGAAGGGCTGCAAAAGACCTTACGAGAAAACCTCAAAGGTGATCGATATTGTATGGCCTGCTTTAATGGTAAATACCCAGAAAACACATTTACCGAAATCTCAGCACAGCCCACCGACCGTCTAGGACCGGGGCTATTGTCTAGAGCTTTGTCCTGATAAAGCGGCAAAGTCGAAAATCTACCCAATGTGTCGATTGATTTGACACCTTGGGAACGGGCATATGGAGGAAAAGTTGGGAACTTTAGTTCTATTGTGCCCAAAATGTTCACTTTGATTGCAAACGATCATATACAAAGTCTTGGCTCATCCCTTGCATAGCTTCTCCTTTGTCTAGCCCCTCTCGCGAAAGGGGTATCTTTTAGACAAAACAGTCTCCTATTAAGTTAAGAATCTAAAATGATGCGTTTTTTAATCTTACTGTTTCTGCTTGTTCAGGCTACTTGTACGCGCAGTTCAAGTAGCAAGACGCAAACTGTTGACGATAGTTTGACGATCGTCGGGCGGTTAGTCAGCAATCAGGGGGTTGGGCAAGGCAACACCCAGATTTATGCAGGCTTTCTGAGCACGCCGATTGGGACATCGGATTCCCAGGGCAATTTTAGCATCAATATGACGTCTACCTTAAGACAAGAGATAGCGAACTCCTACGAGATTAGCGATCATTCGTCGGAGTTTTTTCTGTACTTTCTGAACCCCGATGCTGCCATGGCCGCTTCCACTACACCTATAAGCTTTCAAGCCAATGGCGAGATCAACCTAGGTCTCCTCGTGAGTTCTGAAGAGGGTACATACTCGGGTAGGGTTATGTCTAGTGGGCCAGGACAGGAGTTAAGGCCCTCGCCAGGGATTCAAGTTTCCTTAGGCCCCCTTAAAGTCACCACAGATCAAGACGGAGTCTTTACATTTTCTAAAGCTCCGTTAGGCACAGCTTCTCTTAAGGTCGTCAACCAAACAGCCCAAGGGATTAGTGTTCAGCATTCAAAAATCACTGTAGAACCCAAAAAAACCACTCAGCCTCCCAGTGAAAACAACTCGGCAGATCCGTCTAAACAGACGGAGGATCAGGTTCCAGTCAATAATACAGTCGTGATCTTTAACAGTACCAATCCTGCGGGACTGTTGATTGCACGTACCGGACAAATTTCTACCAATGAAAGTATCAAACCCACGACTGTGGCAAGCTCACTGACAAGCCTTAAATTTAGGGTTTACAATAATGCGGGAGCTCGGTTTATCCGCTTTCACCATACTCGCGTAGCTCTGGAATCGGCGCCAGCTAAAGGGCCAGGACAGACGAGCGCTAGTATTGCCGAATGGAAAAGCATTGAATCCGAGATTCAGTATGATTTCCCAAGCGATGGAGGCCAAACACTTTATTATCAATTTGCAGATCAAAACAAAGAAGTATCAAGCGACATCTTTAAAGTCGAAGTCAATGTGGATGTTTTCAGTGATTCTGATGGATTTACAATCGAAGATGGAGCTGAATCTACAAAAAAGCCAGTGATCGATCTCAAGATAAAACTCCCCAAGGCAGCCATTGCCATGCGCCTAGCCGAGTCATTGGCGGGACTCGCTTCTTCTCCCTGGCAGCGGGCCGTTGACTCTTATAAATACCCTTTTTTAACTAAAGTGAGGGATGTTCCAGGGTCTGATTTGATGGTCAGAGAAATCTTTATGCAATTTAGAGATCCATTTGGCCGGGAAAGTCGAATGTACCGCCAACAGGTTATGCTCGATATTTTTGCTGGATTTGATTTTATTGTAGGCGATGGTACCGGCACTGTGCGAGCGCGGAATCTTGATATCCGGTTAACTTTTCCAGCCGAAGTGACTGGAATTAGAATTTCTGAAAACAGAGAATCCTTGCAAAAAGCATTCTGGCAACATCCGGAACGGCAAATGACTTATGCTTTAGCAGTTCGCCAGGACCAGTCGACGGGATTTTTCCTGTTAGGAGGTCGCCGGGAGATCTGTATCCAGGCCAATGCTGTGGGAGGAATCGAAAGTCCTGTTCGATGCCAAGGCTTTAACGTCGAGCTTTTTAACCATTCCGAAGGCCAATTTGTTGTAAATGATGGTTTAAGCATCGCGACCAGCCGGCTGGTTAAAGTCAATATACAAATCCCCGAAAATGCCCATGAAATGCGTGTTTTTGAGAATGGTCCTGACACAACCTCAGCTTCTGACACCGTCGTATTGTTTCCCGGAGCGGGTCTGGCACGGTCGACAAATGCTGAGCGGGCTTGGCTGGTCCCTGTCAATCAGCTCAACTATGTCTTTAACACCATTGGGTCTCGGGTCTTATATCTCCAATTTCGCAATGTGGATGGCATCGTTAGCTCGATCTACCAACAGTCGGTGGTGATTTTGCCCGTTCTTGAGGCCTACCAGAATACCAGTATTACCTTAAACAGCAATTCACCAGTTACCATGTTTCCATATATTGGGGTCACTATTTTGGGATTACCCCAAACAGCCACCGCGATGCAGGTCGCAGTCAACGCCCCACCCAATGTCTTAAATCTCGGAGCATGGCAGGCCATCCAACCATACGTCGAGGTCCCCATCGCGACCCCAGGACCTAAAACAATTTACGTTATTTTTAGAAACAGTGACCGAGAATTAAGTCCCTCTTTTATGCGCGTGATCGAGTACCAGCCCTTTCCAAACGAAAGCATGAGTCTTGTGGTCAATAACGGGGCACCTGTCACTTATGACTCCCAGGTCTTAGTCCAAGTCCAGGCACCGCCGAGTGCAAGTGCTATGCGCTATACCTGTCTTGACGAAGCTCTTGATACCCTAATTTACCAAGTCTTTAGACCTAGTTTTGAGTGTAGCCTGGGTTCGGCCTATGGTTCTAATAAGCGAGTTCGCATCCAATTTAGGACGGCTAACCAGATCGATGAAAGCCCTTTTATCGAAAGTCCACTTTTTGAGTATAAAGAGGCTTTTCCGATCCACTCCCTTTCGGTAGTGATCGAAGATGGCAAGGCCCTTGTGACCAACCCACAGGTAAAGCTGAGGATTCTCGCGCCGAACCCTCCCGCCAAATGGATGCGTATTTCCCATGTTTCCAAGGCCGACCTACTAAGTCTCCCGTGGGATCCCTATAACTCGGATGTCATTTATGATCTCCCAGCGGTAGATGGGGACTATACCGTCTATGTCCAGGTAAAGACTGATTCAGGCATTGAAAGTGCAGTCTTCTCAGATAGCATTCAGCTTGACGTTCCCTAAGGGACTAAAATCCCACCATGCAATTTAAGTACTATGAAATTGATATAATATCTTTTCCTTGTTTCTGATTCTAGAAATCCACCAGACTCAATGCTAAACCTATGGGTAGATTCAGCCTATGGAGCCAAATCCCAAGGTCGTCTAAAATGAAACTTGGACCATATCAATTTAGACGAGACACCCTTGAACGAAGCTGAAGATCTCAATCAAACACTACCGAATGAGCCCCCTATGCCGGATAACACAGAGCCAGTAGTTAAAACAAGGGCCTGGAAGCAATGGGGGCAGAGGCTTAATTTTAGAAAATATTTTAATAGTGGTTCGAAACCACCCCCCGACGGACCGCACATTCCAAAAAAGTCTTCTTCAGGCTTCTCAGTTAAAAGAATTTTTGGCAGGATCTTTAAATATAGTTTTGTAACGGTTTGTGTAGCGGTGATAATTACTATCGTTAGTTACAATATTTTTCGGCTGATCTATGACGACAACGATATCAAAGCACTTGTTGAGTCGACTGTCCAAACCCAAACCGGTGGAAAACTAGTTATCGGGGATTTCAGATTTAGGATTCTACGAGGAATCCGGCTCTCTCAAATTGAATTCTATTCAGAGGCACAACCAGCCGCAGATGTCATTCCACTCGCTAAGATTGACAAAATGGAGCTGGCCTATTCGATTCCCAAAATTTTTACAGGCCGCTTTCATATTGCCGCCCTTAAGCTCACGCGGCCATCGATCTATTTGACCCAAGAAGGTGAGTCCTTTAATTTTTCAAAAATCCTTGAGCATCGCAAAAAAAACTTTCCTCAAACCGAGCCTCCACCTCCACCAGAAGCTGAAAAGCCAACTGATGCAGCCTCAGACTCACCGCTTCCTTTCAATATGGCTTTGCTGTATATGCCTATTGAAATTATGGTCCGCGATATCGGGATCCAAAACTTAGATCTCACCTTTATTAAATCAGACAACAATCGGGTGATCGAAAAAGTCCAACTCAAAGGCGCTACGATCGATCTCGGAGCCTTTTGGCATTTAGCTAAGAGTAATTTTTGGGTGTCAGTCTCATCAACCTTTGAAAACCCCCTTCATCTCACGGTGGATGGCCAAGAGACGCCCGCGGGACCACAGCCTAAAGATAAGACCATGGACATGTCAAAAGGACCCCCGGCCCTCAAAAGACTTATCGAAGTTAAGTCGGCACAGGTCATTCATTTTTCTCTGGAAGACTTCGAGTCTTTAAACCTAGATATTGCTAGTCGGTTTCCAACTGTAAAGGTCGACAATATTCCTCAAGATAATGCTTCGATCTATATGAAAAGTCGCATTAGAGCTGTGGACAACTACAAGAGAATAGCCATTGACACCATAGAAGCCCAGGTTCTCGATGTGGTGACTTATATGATTAAAGGCGAATTGAGCGTTCCCTATCCTAAAATGGAAAAAATATCCCTTAATATCAATCAATCAGCTTCCTTTGACCTTAAGAAAGCAGCTGAACTCATTTCGCCTTTTGTAAAGGGAATCGGCGCACAGGGCAAAGTTCGTATTGAAAATCTGATTGTTAATGGCGATTTGGATTTACTTAAACTCAACGACCCAACCAAGGCGGAGGGTTTGCCAGCATTATCAGGGGTCGTATGGTTAGACCAGGTTAAGGCTTCTTTAGAAAATTCCGGTCTCAATATGGACCCCCTGTCCGGGCGAATCTCTCTTCTTTCGACCCCTAAGGCGACTCAAAATGGTATTCAGGCCGATCTTTCTGTGGATCTCAATATCCCAAAGGTGTCCGTCGAAAAAATCCAGGATAAGATCGGAAAAATCGAAGCTGGTGTCAAAAATCTTAGTATCAAGCTCCTAAGTCGACTCGTTTGGCCTGATGCTGTTTTGCCGATTGTTAAGCTAGATCTCGAAGCCCAGCATGTCACGGCTTCTGGCGCCAAGATAGCTCCAGTTGACGTGCCGCTTTTTCTGAATATCAATGCCGAAGGCGATAAAAATCTCAGTCAATTGGCGATGGTCCAAAACTTCCAACTCGGTAACTTAGCCGAAATCTCAGCTATGTTTGACTGTCAACAGTCCTGTAGTCGATTTAGGGCAAACTTGATGGCTCGACTAGAGTCCTTTACACGTCTTTATGCCATTGTTGCCCCTACCAAAGGAACGATCATTCCGGAAAACTTTGCGCCTAAAGACATCGAGGGCAACTTGGACTTCCAGTTTAATGCTAAAGGTCAGATCCCGAACCCACTTAAATCTCCTCTCGCAACCATCCTCAAAGAAGGGGATGTCCGTTTTAGTTTACAGTCGAGGATTTCTAAGCTGTCAACGGTGTTACCTTTTATGAACCTGGCGGTGAAATCTTTTGATAACCGTATCTTAGCGAGTGGTGATCTCAAGGAGCAACAGCTAGAGATCTCACAAAAATTTGACAAGTTAAAGCTGAATCTTCCGCCCCCTGAAGGTAAAACCCAGACTCCTCCTGTACCTTCAAGTGTCGAAGCGGAGAGATACTCTTTTGATTTAGCCGTTAAGAACTCCTTTTCGTCGACGATTGACTTACAAAAGCCCCTTGCAAATATGACAACGAAAGTCGAAACATGGCTTTATGCCGGTCGAATCGATTTTCCTGCTGTCCTACCTAAACAGCTTTCGGAATTATCCTTTGATACGGTCATCTCTCAGTCCAAGTTGAAATCGATTGACCTGGAGAGTATCAGTCTTAAAATCCCAGACTACGGAACAAGCCTTAAGTTAAGCGCCCATGCGGAAGTCGCAGAAGATTTTATACCGACCCAATTTTCTACCACAGTTACAAGCCAAATAAATCACAACGGAAACGAGAATCTGCCCGGTGGCATAAAAACAGTAGGGCGACTGGACTCTAAAATCTCTTTGAGTTCTCCCAATATGAAACTATTGGCGATCGATGGGTCGATTGGATTTGACAAATTTAGCTTTGGCCTTTTCGATAAGAAAAATCCTGATATTAAAGTCGTGTCGATTGATGATATCTCGGGTGAAATGCCGCTCAAACAGACGATTAAAATACCCTATATCAGAGATATCCTTAATAAACAAAAAGAATCCCCAAAAAAAGCTGAAACTTTAGAAAAGTCCGAGGTTGTCGTTAATGATGACAAAGCGGTGAAAAATATTGCGTCTAACGACAATATTGGTGGGTCGACTTCAGAAAGTCTCACGGACTCTATGGATCTATATATAGATAAGACAAAAGACAAGTTAAGCGAAAATACCAATACTGTATCACTTGTCGATTACAGCTCGATTCGTCCATTTTTCCCTAAAAAGAAGCCTATTTCGATCCGCAGGGTAGAGGTTGCCAACTTGGAGCTTTCAAACCTTGAATTTGATATCGAAGTTAAACAGAATTGGTTTGCACTCAATCAATATATCATCAGCTTTTTAGGGGGGAAAATCCAAGGCGCCTTTTTGCTGGCTTTCGATGCAAATTTTCCCAATCTTGAAACGATCGCCGCAGACCTTAAAAAAGTTCCTAAATCATTCAGGACTAGCGTCCAACTTACCCGGCTGGATACTCGCAAATTGATCGATCGATTTCCAAATCTCAAAGGAAAGGGCGATAGTTTCATTTCGGTTTTTTCTAATCCCTACTTAGACGGCACGGTCCAATTATCCTATGATATGCTTACCAACGAAATGGGTGGTGGAATCGAGATTACATCCATTGGAAAAGAACAGCTAAAGATGATTTTATATTATGTAGATCCCTTTGAGCAGAATCCGACGATCAGCGATATAAGATCGGCTTTAAACCTAGGCGAAGTGAGACAAGTTTCTATCCCCATTAAAAACGGTGAAATCGGTATGTCCGTGGACGTGAGAGTCTTAGGAGCCCCCTTACCTACACCTAAATTGACCCGCTTTCCCCTCAGCCAAATGATCAAAAACTTTATCGATCAAGGTTCGTCTCAAGATAAGAAACCAGAGGAGTCGACGGTTGCGCCAAAAAGTGCAGCGGTCTACCGGAAAAAGGAGGAACCCGTCCTATGGTCCAAAAACTGATTAAGAATCTGGCACTATTCCTGATCTGGTCTCAGACAGCGTGTACGTTCAATTTCGAATTGACTTCCCAGCGAACCGCCCTTGAAAACCAGGTTCTCGGTAGTTATAAGGAGATTGAGGACGAACTCATTCTAGTCTCACCGGTAAGAGGTCAATCAAAGGAGGCGGCCGCAAAAGCTCCCCCCAGTGAAGCAGCTAAAGCTAAGATGAATCAAGACTTCAACCGAGATGACATCGAAGAACTAAAAAATCTTGGGATCTTAGGGGAGACTTTTGATGGGTCTCTTGCCTTTGCAGATCAAGGGCCTAAGGCAGATTCTATAAAGACTAAGTTAGCGCGGGATCTTATTGTGGAAGAAAACTCAGACCGAGGACGGATTTGGGCTCATATCATCGCGACCAATCCTAACCTTTCGCCTAAAGATCTTCCGAATGTGCGACTAACCTATGGCAAAATGATACGCGAAAGATCTCCCCCAGGACATTATTTCCTGACCGAAAACAAGACCTGGACCAAAAAATAAGTGGGATGGATTGATCATGGGAATATTCAAGGAAGCCTCCATTCTTCGCAGGATGACGGCACTTATAAGCGGCGTTTTTCTGGTATTAACCACTGCCTTTTGCAGCGGAAGTAAGTATCTGGACGAAATTTATCCCCAAAACCAGCCTCTTTCGGATTCCATCAGCGTACCGGAAAGAGTGACCGCAGGGAGCGAGTCAAATTTTGCCCCTAATCTATCGCCGAATGGAGCTTATGTTATCTATACCTCGGATAAAACGGGAAACAAGGACCTTTGGGAAAAAAGCACGACTGGAGGCTATGGACGACAGCTAACCTTTCACTCAGCCGATGACTTTTCTCCAGTGATCAATAACAAGGGTGACCAAATAGCTTTCGTATCAAGACGAGAGGATGCAGCCGGAGATATCCATATCAAAGACCTGTCGTCCTCTCCTTTTTCTTTTGCCTCGGGGAACCAATCCGAGGGGACTCTGGAAGTGATCCAATCAAATATGACTGAGGACACCAATCCGGAGTGGTTTCCAGATTCTTCTAAAATCATTTTTGCGGCCCGTAAGCCCGGAGACAAATATCCACAAATAACAGTTGCCTCTCTGGACGACTTGATCCCTAAACCCCTTGGCGAAGCCCGAGGGGATCAACCCTCGGTGTCCCCCGACGGAAACCAAGTTGTTTACGTCAAAGATGGGGGACTCAGACTCTACGATATAGAAGCGGAAAAGGACTATGCGCTCACCGAAGGTGGCTACCTTCAAGATGGCCAGCCGCGGTTTTCAAACAGCGGTGAAGAGATCGTGTTTATCAGGTATGCAGATGATACCAATAACGACGGCTTTCTAAACGCTGATGATAGGTCTTCCATATGGAAGTTAACTGTTAAATCAGCTTTAGCTGATAAAAATAAACAAACTTATCTGGTGACTCCACTGACCACGTCGAGTTTTGCAGGGTACAACCCCCAGATGACAAGTCCTTTTCTATACTTAACTCTTCAAACCCACAATGGCCTAGATATCTTTAAGCTAAGTGAAAGTGGCCAGATTACTCCAGCTATCGATCTAGACAAACTTAGATCCCAGAGGGATTTGGCACCTGACCTTTGGTCCAAACTGTACGTTCTTAGATTAGGAGCCACTCATTTTTTTAAACTCAACCAGCAATCTCATGCTGCAGAAGCAGCCCTGATGGAGTTGGACCTACTATCCAGGAATAGCCGACAGCCCGAATTTATCTGGGCCTATAGGAAATTTAAAGCAACCTTCGGAAACCAATCCCAGTGGACCACGTTAGCAGATCTCTTTCGACTTAATCTCGAACTTCAGCCCCTTCGCTACCAACTCGGATCGAGCGACCTTACAAAGGACCAAGAAGAAAAGTTAAATGAAGTCGAGGGTGGCGTCATGGCCATCATTAAGGGCCTACAAGGAAAATCTCAAGCCAATAAACAGCCCTATGACAGTCGCATCACAGCGATGGCTAAATATATCCGAGCGCAAATAGCAGCGTCACGGAGAAAGTTTTTTGAGTCCTATGCC
Organism: Oligoflexales bacterium; assembly: GCA_041736175.1. GTDB lineage: Bacteria > Bdellovibrionota_B > Oligoflexia > Oligoflexales > CAIYRB01 > JBGSUI01. The sequence continues at coordinate 37,548 of JBGSUI010000234.1, forward strand.
ATTATCGAAGAAATTGTCTTAAATCATCCAGACCAAACAGAAATATGCGCCCAGGTGCAATTATTTCATGCATCTATGATTCCGGCGACAAGTGATACCAGCACAGCTCTTGAAAAACTCAAAACTGTTGTCCAAAAATATAAGTCCCAAAGGTCGGTCGCCATAGATGCGGGCTCATTAGCTATTTCTTTAACATCGGCGAGACCCGTTGAACAAACGGAGATTCTAGGTCAACTTAAGGAGTCCGCAAAAGGGTTGCCGATTTTGCCAGCGATTGCCCATATGAAGATCGCCGAGATATTTGCTTCGGAAAATAAAAAGGCAGTATACGCTAACGAACTAAGGCAAATTGTAGATCTCTACCCGGATTCTCCCGAGGTGACTTTAGCAGCAGCCGAAAAGCTCTTACCCCTCGAAGAAGCCGATGGACGGTACACAAATTCAGAAGAGTCTCTTAGGAGACTCTTTGAAAAGATTAAAGGGGATGTGCCGGAATATAAGATGAGAGCAAAAAGCCTGCTTATGGAAACAATACTTCACCATGGGGAATATTTTTTAAGAAAAAACGCTTTTGCAGATGCTTGTCGAGAATATGAGAAGGTGATTTCCATCGATTCCTTAAACGTGAGTGGCCATAGGGGGCTGGTTGACTGTAAATTTAAGCTTGGCCAACTTGATGAGATTCTTGATACCTACCAAGAAAAGGCAGAAGACTACCCCAATCATGCGGCCTATGCGTATATTTATGGATACGCACTCACCTATCTTATTGATGGCGAAAGCTCGCCTAGGCTTAAGTTGGGTGCCATTGACGATAGCATCGACCAGATCGAGATCGCTAGGTCGATCAATAGCCAGATCTTGCAGATCCACCAAACCCTTGGTTGGCTCTATTTCCAAAGGGGATACTGGCAAGATCGCTACTATAAATCAGGGTCGGTTTTGGGCTCAGTGCGCCAAAAAGCTGGCATGGTGCAGAATTTTTTTGGGGTCACCTCTCCGAATTGGCTCCAGCTCTCCATTGACTCATACCATACGGCGTATTTTTTGAGTAAAGAAAACTCATACGAACGGGTCACGATAGCCCTTAACCTGGGCCAGACTTATTATGAACTTAAAAACTTTCAAAAGGCTCTGACTTACTATTTAGAACGTATCAAAAGGCTTGAGGAAATCCCACTAAGAGATCCTCGGACGGAGGGAGTACTCTTTAGGAGAGCAGGTCGTTCGGCCTTTCAGATCGATGAGTTGCAGCTCGCTGAGAACTTGCAAAAAGAAGCACTCAATCGTTGGGAGAGTCTCAACGATGATCTGGAAGTGTCTTATTCTACGGATGCACTAGCACTCACCCAGCGAGAGCAAGGAAAATATCGTGATGCCATCAAACTCTACGAAAGACTCCTCGAAGCGACGACTCGAAATAACCAGACTCTTAATAAGCTCGGAGCGTTGTCTAACCTTGGATACTGCTACTTTGTCGACAATAAGTTTGATGAGTCCCTAAAATATTTTGATCTGGCTCAGGCCGAACTTGATCAAATGAACGCTAAAGATGAAGATGCAGACGATTCGAATGGTGCGATTAAGGTCGACCTCGGGGGCCAAGGATCGGCAGCCAAGGGATTTGACCTTTTTGCACGCAGAAATCTGATTCTTTCCTTTAAAGCCTCCATCTATGGAAAGCTAAATCGACTTGATTTACAACTCGACAGTCTCAATAAAAAGCTCGAAATCCTGTCAGCCCATAGGGAGTCTGAGATAGACGACGCAGGAAAATCAGAAAAGTTTATGGCAGAAGAGATATCGATCACCCAAAATAATATTGCTGCCTTAAAGCTGTCTCTTGGACGGCAAGATCAATCCATCCAGGGTTTTCGTGATGCCGAGGCGACAGCAAAGCTCCTGCGCCCCGAAGATCAGACCTACAAAAATAAGGGGGAGATCACCAATGCCCTCAACGCATCACGTTTAGATCTGCGATTAGCGAGTCTCAATATCCTAGGGGGAGGGGATATTAAACAGAGGTATATGGACCTCAAAGAAGCGGCAGATAACTTGAAACCAGTCTATAAAAGCGGCTCTAAAGAGCAGGGGCAGTCGATAGCAGAGTTTATGGCTTTGGCGACGTCCTTTAAAAGGATTATCGACCCTAAATCCACAGATACCGATGCTCTTTTGGTTGATACGGTCCAAATCGTCAAGAGAGGAGATCTATCCGATCAAGTCAAGAATGGTGCTCTGCTAGCGTTTAACGGCTCTGATAAAAACCAAATCGATCTTTCTAAAGAGGGATTTTTGGCAGAACCTGCAAACCAAGTAAAACCAGGCGAAACAAAAGAAGCCGATAATCCTAGCGATATCGCTTCGTACACTGAACTGTTGGAACAAAGCAAGGCATCTTTTAAAGATAAACAGCAATATGGTTGGAAATTGGCCATCATTAACAAAAATCTTGGTCAAGCCCAAAAAGCACTCGAGGAGTTGGTGTTAGACGGTGGATTTCTGTCGAATCCAGTCGACAGGCGGCTAGCGCGCAGTCTTGCAGAACTCAAGATCGTTGAATCGATCAAAGGCAAAAATGAGGGCGCCCTTATAACGGCGGTGCGCGACCAGAATCGCTATCGACTCTTAGAAATGATAAACCGAGGGACCGCAAATATTGAGAAAGAAAAAAGAGACGAAATCCTGGGTTATTATCGTGGATTGTTAGAAGTCAAAAATTTGGAGTTCCTAGCGACTGCACTCAAATCAAGAGAACATATCCTCTTAGCCTATAGGACTTTGGGTGGATACCTTGCCGTTGTCCACCTGACGAAGGAAGGGGATAAGATCTCCCCGACGGTGGTCAGTAGCTATGGGAAACCAAATGCCACCTGGTCTGAGGAGAGTGCACGACTAAGACTCGCTGTGACGGCGCTTATCAATAGTCCCTTGATCGCTCAAAAGATAAAGCCAGGTGATTCTCTTTATATTGTTCCTGCGATGGAATTGCATGGTTTAGAGTGGGAAAGCCTTAATTTCAAGGGACAAAAACTAGGCAAAGCCCATGTGTTAGCCTACTTACCCGCCGTTGAGGCTCTGCCAGAATATGTGGCCAAAGGCAAAATCCTTAAAAATTGGATTGGGCTGGTGTCGCAACATACAGAAATACCCGATAAAACGACCAACCCATTTCAAAAAATACTTAACGATCAGCAGAGTTTTGAAGAAATCAATGGAGATGGAGAAAAGTCCCTCGTCAAATCCATCAGAAACTACAATATTGTCCATATCGAAAAGCCTATTCTTATCAGCCAATCAGAACCAGCTAAGACAACCTTGCTCATGGTCATTAAAAAGGATCTCAATGATCAGGAGTCAAAACCAGACGACGAACCACTCAAAGAGTCCCACAGGGATGATCTATACCTCAACGATTTTTTGACATCTCCAACTCCACAGACCACGGGAATCATTTTTGCGAATCTAAAGGAGAGTGCAGAAAGGTATTCTATCGGTGAAGGGGAAGACGCATGGGCTTACCTATCACTTGTCACACTAAAAGCTGGGATTCCAAGTATCCTGCTGACTACCTCCAAGCCAGAGTCAACTGAGGAGGAATCAGGGTCAATTGAAAGTGGTTTTGAGGAATGGACGACGTTTTATAACAAGCTAGCTGATTCTTCTATATCAGAGAGTCTCCATCAATCCGCAATCGAAGGCAGGGTTTATGGGTTTTTTGGAATAAGCTCAAGTCAGGAGCTTGCGTTTGCAAAAGATAGGATTGAAAAGACCGTAAACCAAGCAGACGAGGCTTATGACGATGGCGACTATCTATTGGCCTCGGAGCTTTATAAGGAAGCCCTATTTTATAACGATAGGATTGGCAAAAAAGATAATGATGTCTTGGACAGAATTGTAGCGAGTCTTTTTCAGTTAAGAGAATATTCCGCAGCTCTTCACTTTAAAAAAATTGCAAGCTCCCGACTTAAGCCAGCCCCAAAGGGCCAACCAGGAGCCGACAAAGATCCAGTGGACTACGGAAACAGCGTCATAGAGGCGGCAGTGTTAGCTGTAAGAGCAAAAAAACACAAACAAGCAGAAAGTTTGTTAAACGAGGCGGAGACAATCTTTAAAGCAGAAGAGGACTACGCTCAATTGGGCAAAATTGCCCAGTACCGAGGAATAGACGCTGAAAATCAGAAGAACTATGAAAAAACCATCGAATGGTACCGGGTCTCCATGGATCTCTATAGTAAAGTTAACAAAGGTGAGTCGACCCAGAGGCTCCTCAATATTGGAAATATTTACAACGCGAGGCTTTCTGAGTATGCAAAAGCCATCGAGTATTACGAACTTGCCGAAGCAAACTTTAAGGCAGAAGGCTCAAAAGACTATATTCCTGTACTTATCGATAAGGCCAACGCTTTTATCGCCATTGGGCAAGTGGAAGATGCGATTATCTTACTGGAACGCAATGTGATCACTCGACTCGACAAAGATAAAGAAAAGGACCTTTGGGTGAGATCCACCCAGCTCCTAGCAAGCGCCTATTTACGTTCGGGGCTCCTTGTGCAAGCAAAAGAGCTGAACGAAAAAACAATTATAGAATCGCGAAAAATAGAAGACTCTAGGGATAAAATGAAGCCGATTTCGCGAGAGATCGATGCGATTGGCTTGAAGGGATACATCCTCTCAGCGATGGGAGATTTTACGGGCGGATTCGAAGAATTCAAAAATGCAATCAATATAGCAAACAAATATAAACTCAAAGGGCAGCTTGCGGTTTTATACAATAATTATGGATTTTGGGCCCGAGAGTATGGGGCTGTTGACGAATCTATTGAGTTTTTTAGTCTAGCCCTTAAGTACGATACAGAGCTTAAATCCAAATCAGGGATCGCCGTCGACCAAAGAAATATGGCGCTCAGTGTGATTCTCAAGGGAGACTATACCAGAGCTAAAGATCTCCTCCAGGTGTCCCTAAAGACCAGCCAAGAACTTAATCTTGTGTATAACAGTATCTACTGCCAGTTTGGACTTGGGGATATTGCTTTAAGAGAAAATCAATTTGATTTAGCCCGCAAGCATTTTGAAGAATCCCTAAGGATAGCGCAGAAAAATGGGTTTAAAGAGTTTATCTGGAAATCCCATGCTGGAATTGCCCAGGCGGAATTGGAGCTAGGGAGCTTTGAGAAATCAGCCGGGGAGTCGGCAAAAGCGATCGCCATCATAGAGTCTCAGAAAGCTGGATTAAAATCAGGATCGTCCAAGTCAGAATTTCAATCCGAGAAGGGTGTGCAAGAAGTCTACCAAACCTATGCAGTCGCTTTGATGAAGTTAGGCAAGATCGACAAAGCCTGGAGCCTTGCCGAGAAGGCCCGAGGGAGAGCCTATCTTGATTCCTTTGGATCTAAAAAAATCAATCTAGCCAATGAAGACAGCCAAAGACTCCTACTTGAGGAACAACGTTTAAGACGTAGCCTCGATGGAGCCATGTCCTACCACAGGCGACTTCAAAGTGCAGGGGTCTCGGGACCAAAAGCCGCGAGTGCACTGCAAGAAGTCAACAAGTTTGCAGCGGCTAGACGTGGTGTTATAGCCCAGATGTATAAGCTGGACAAACAGCTCCTAGAACTGGTGACCACTAGCGCGATTTCGGCTGGCGAGGTCGCCAAAAAGTTGCCTGACTCCACAGGGATACTGGAATACTTAGTTACAAAAAATAACTTGTTGGTCTGGTTCGTGGCAGAGGGAAAGGTGGCGGGCAAAATGATTCCCATGAATCCAACAGATTTTTCCAAAAAAATCGCGGACTACCGATTGCTTATGCAAAATTACTCATCTCCACAGTATCTGGGGCAAGAGCTAAGCGATTTACTGTTGATGCCTTTTGCGGAAGAGCTTAAAAAGCTCAAACGAGTGCTTATCGTACCCCATAAGGACCTGCATTTTGTCTCATTTGCCTCACTGCCGCTTTATGGCAAGTTTACAATTGACCAGTTTTCTCTTGCATATCTGGAATCGTCGACCTTTCTGAGATATATACCGGAACAAAGTGTTCCCTTTGATCCGAATGGCACAAAAATCCTGGCATTTTCCAATCCTAACGACCCACTTAAAGATCGTCCAAACTTACCTTTTGCGACTAAGGAAGCTGAGGTCCTAAAAAGATATTTCCGAAATGTCGAAGTCCACAATGGGCAAAATGCCACTGAAACAAAGCTGAAACAAGCCAAGTCTCTCGACATCCTTCATATTGGATCCCATGGAGTCTTTAATGATAAGTTTCCCGAGGACTCTAGCATTTTGCTGTCTGCAGACAAAGACAATGACGGCTTTCTAAAGATCATGGAGATTTTTGGTTTGAACTTGCGGCCCAAAATGGTGACCCTTTCGGCCTGCGAGAGTGGGATGGGGGTTATATCCTCTGCTGATGAGATCATAGGGCTTAACCGGGCCTTTTTTCAGACCGGAGCGACTACGTTGGTGTCCGCATTGTGGAGAATCAATGATGTGACCAGTGCGGTCACCATGAAGCGCTTTTATCGAAACCTAGCCACTGGACAACCGAAAGACCTCGCTCTTGTCAATGCTCAAAAAGTAGTCCGTACCTACTTCAAACATCCGGCCTATTGGGCGGCCTTTAGAGTGGTTGGGGATTGGAAATAGTCCATGAAGACCATATGGATTTTGGCGGTTATGAGTTTTCTATCTTGCAGTGATGGGGGAGATGAGGTCACCCCAGCCATCATTGAAAAAGTTGAAAATAAAGGATCTATACTCGAATCTCCCCAATATGTTCTTGGGACCGTTGTCGTCCCGGGTTTAGAGTATGGATTGTGGGAAATTTGGGTTTATGACCATACAAGTCCCAAATTAGAAAGAATCAAGGTGTCCTCCCAAGGTCAATTTAAGATCCCTATGGCATTTTTTGGAATCGAACGAATCTACTCCTTCCACATCTTGGATCGCTATCAATGGATAGGAAGTCTCGTCTTTGGTAACGGAGCGAGTCAGAGTGAGTATATAAAATACCAGGGAGGGTTGGGGTTTGACGTAGGGGAGATCAAGGTACCGCTTGATACCTTTGGCCAACCTAAAAGCGAGCGGCTGCCGATAGCAACCACGATTGGTGGGGGATTTTCCATTGCTGAAGGTTCGAATAAAAAGAGTTTTTTGGATTTCCGCCCTTTCGAAGGTCTAAACACCTTTGATTTAGGTTCTAGTCTGCGAATCAGTCATCCCGTAGACTTGTTGTATTCCTATATCTTGGCCGAGTCCAATCCTAACCTGTATCTTAGTCATATCAACAGTTCGACCCATTTAGTCGTGAGAGTTCAAACAACCAGTCCCGATGTTTACCAGGATATGTCTCTCAATGATTCCGAAGAATCTCTCCAAAAGGCATCTTTGGTTGATGAGACCTACCAACCAAATCAGGATTTTTGGAGGCTCAAGTCTTTTTTGTTAGACAAGTCTGGTCCAGACTTTTTAAAGCGCTTTTATATAGGTAAGACACCAACTTTTTTAAGCTCTGTGATCCTAAGATTGGTACCCAAAGTAGGCTCCGTTAAATACCTTCCTGTTGCTCTGCAAGATCGAATTCTGATGCCTCCACGGATACAAGGGATTGCCTATGATGGCAAAACTCCCGATTCAATATTAGATTTTTCGGACCCAAAAGTCCTCAATGGATTGACCTCGCCTTTTTGCATCAAACCAAGTATGCAGCTTAGAATCGCACTGCCAAAAATCGAATCAACGAGATCCAAGTTTCCCCTAGAGACCCTCCATATCCTGATCACCTATCTTATGGAGGTTGCCCATGAACCCAAAGACCTTATACCAGAGCCGACCGATTTTCCGGAAACCTTCCAAAAAGACTTGGAAATCGACAGCCTGTCCAGGTGGCTTCCACAAAAACGATCACTGGTCTTTGATTTAGAGAATCTGACCGCAAACTATGTCGATATAAAAATCCCTGCCGAGGTATTTTTGAAATCGATCAGGGGCAAAGAGGTTAGCGAACATCGTTTAGAAGTCCTTTTTAACAGCGCTACAAATGCGTCAGAAACCTCAAGCGTCAGTCGATTCAAATATACATGCCAAGGTCTATAAAACTGATCCCATGGGACCAAAAAAAGAGCCCTAAGCGGATTCCTTAGATTCTTGTTTTTCTCCGCCCATAAGCCCCACTTTTTCAATGGTGGCTCTAAATTGAAATCTAGGAGGCTTTGCAAGCATAGATTCAGCCCGTATATCGTACTTTTCGGGATTATTAAATAATAGATAGCAACAAAGATCCCCACGCTCAATCGAAACGGAGCCTAAAAGGCCCAGATTTTGTTCTTCAAGAGTGGCTTCTTGGGAGTTTTCAGGTCCGCCATGACCACCATTGGGAGGTTTTGAGGTGGGTTCATCTGCTTTGAGTTTGAATTCAGTGCCTCTTTTTAAAGATAGGGTGAGGCGGTCGCTTAAGGATTTAGATTTTTTTGAGACCTTATTGTTCGGAAGCTTTTCAATTTCGCCTAAGATAGTATTAGCAGCCTCGAGATCTCCAGCTTTGATGACCGCCAGCGCTCGGTTGTAGTTGACTATGGCCACCAAATCGACTTGGTCATCGGGTATAGACTCAGCGGTTTTCTTATAGATCTCGATCGCATCTTTTGGAAAGCCTACTTTGGCGTAGGACACAGCTTTATTGTTCATATAGGAAATCAATCCATCGAGAGCATCAATGGATTTCATCAGGTCTTTTGCCGATTTGGTATCGCCCGTAGCCAAAGCGACTCTTACTTCGGCCTCTTTCACAATCTGCGCATCGGGATCGAGGGTTTTAGCTTTTTCTAGGTCTTTTGTAGCTCCGGAATTGTCACCAAGTTCGGTTTTGACTTCAGCGAGATTGCACAGTCTTTCGATGTTGACAGGACTGAGCTTTTGGGCCTTCTCAAAACATTTTTGGGCTGAGACATAGTCTTTAAGTCGCATAAAGGACTTACCTAACACATTGAGTGCAAGAATGCTGTCCCCCGACAATTTGATGGAGTCGATGGAAAGATTTCGCGCGCCTAGATAGTCTGCCCGTTGGTAGGCCAGTTCTGCTTCAACAAGTTTCTTTTTTCCTGGCAAGACGGTTGGGTCGGCTAAGAATCTCTGCAAAATGGGCTCATAGATGTCCTTCTTATTTGCTTTTATAGCTGAGCGGACCTTTCTCTCCATAGTTTGGTGCTCTGTGGGCATTCTTTCTTGTTGGATCGTCCAGACTAAAGTCGGTAAGAAATCTTCCCTGCGAATGGGTTTTCTAACGATATTCGAAATGCCTATCTCTTTGACGAGGGGCATGTCGTCAGCCTGAATTAAAGAACTCATAACGATAATTGGGACATTGCAGAACCCATGCTGCCTAATCCTTTGGAGGAGCAGGGGACCCGTAATACCAGGGATCTTCCACTCCATCAGGATCAACGATGGTTCTTTTTCAGCCTTGGATATATACGCCCAAGCCTCTTCGCCTCCAGCAAAATCAGCAATGTCAGTGACGCCGAGCTTGGTAAATATATCTTTTGCAATACTGCGGACTGAGTCATCTGAATCTATAATCAAACAGGTACCTAGGCCTAACACGTTTTCTCCGGCAGGCATCTCAGTCAATGCTGGCAAGGGCTCTCCAAAGAGCTTTTTAGCGGCACCACTTACATCGTCCGCCTTTTTTTCGTCGAGCAATCGGGCTTGGAGGAGAGTTGTCTTTGCTGCATCAGTCTTACCGAGTTTATGGAGGGGTTCAGCCATGTTTATCAGGATGTCAGGATCACCGGGGAAGATCTCCAGCAGCCCTTTTTCTAGGGCTAACTGCATTGAAAATAGACTCTTACTGCTGAGATACAGTCTAAAATAATGGGCCGCAGTAAGCTGATCTTTATACTGGTCTTGTTCCATCCTCAAGAAAAGCGTCTTTAGCTCTTCGCCGTAGGTATCTTTAGTAAACGGTTTAGAATGCCAAGAGAGGAGTCCTAAGGAGAAGGCTAGGGGGATGACGTACTGTTCTTCTTGGTCCAAAAAAATCGAGATTCTGGTCTTTTTAAGTTGGGGATGCTCGGAGCAAACTTTAAGCAAGTGCATGCCGTTAGCTGGCTGATCAGCGCTGAGGGGGATAATAATCCAATCAACTTTTTCTGTTTCGAGATGCTGCATAGCTTCGAGGATGGTGGATCGTCCTTCGGCCATTTCAAACCCTAAGGCGGACCTTAAGGTGTCGGCCATCATCTGGCGAACAGGACCTGAGGCGTCGACAGCGAGGACTTTACAGGTTTTCTTATCGGAAAAAGGGTTTGCCATTGTTATCTACCTGTATTGATTAGTTATATTTTAGAATTGTTCCATTGATGGCGTCAAATTTGATCGGCTTGTTTGCCTTTTATCCTTAATATTCTCCACTAGAAGGGTTATCTTTGTCATCACATGGACAAAGACCATGACTCCTACCTCTTCGTTGCATAAGGACTCCAGACCTTTGAAATACAAGAATTTAATGATCAACGTTTTAAAAATGTCATTTGTAGGGTCGATTCTATACTGGCTGGCAGCCTCGGGCCGACTTGACTTTAACCAACTCAAAATCCTTTTGAAAAATCCAACGATTCTTGTAGCTAATATTGCCCTTTGGCTCTTTGCCTATCTCATCCTGGGAGCCTTTCGATGGTACCTTCTGTTGCGGGGGCAGGGTCTTATTCTAAACTTTTTGCAAGTCATCAGACTCCAGCTGATTGGTTTTTTCTTTAACACGGCGATCCCAGGAGCTGTCGGTGGGGATATCATCAAGGCAGTCTATGTGATTAAGGGGCTCCAGTCTGATCGTAAAACTCCCGCAATGCTTACCATTCTGCTCGATCGGATTATGGGTCTTGCCGCACTTTTTTATATTGGCGCCTTTTCGATTCTTATGAGTCTCGATTTTTTTCTGAGTCAACCCGTGTTGTTGCCTTTGGTGATCTTTGTATTAGTCGGAACCATCGCGTCCATGCTCGGTATTTGCTGGGTGTTGTTTATAAATGATAAATATGACTTTATTGCGCGCCTGACCAAGAAAAAATTTCCGGGTGTCAACACGTTGGCAGGTATTTATAATGCTATCAAAGTTTACCGCGCGAAACCAATTGTTATTCTACAAACGTTGCTTATTGGGATTACGATCCAAGGGCTGGCGGTCAGCTACGGACTGTTTCTGACTCAATCTTTGACGGGGTTGACGCCTAATCCCCTAAAATTTTGTGCGGTCTATGCGGTCGCTGTAATGACGACGGCACTTCCCTTAGCTCCAGGGGGCCTAGGGGTGGGGCATGTTGCTTTTGAAAAACTCCTCCTGTTAATCAATGTCCCAGGAGGAGCTAATATATTTAATGTCATGGTTCTCGTGCAGCTGATATTAAATTTACTCGGGTTTATTCCATACTTAAACTTTAAATCGCAAAATTTACAGGGCTCGGACCAGGCAGTCTCACTTGATATCACTCCTAAGTCTTCCTATTGAGGGTGCTCGGGGTGTTTAGAGATTAGGCATGAGCGCACTTTGAACTTGAGTTTTCTTTTAAGCAAGAATTCAAGTGGCTTGTCATAACTAATTTAATAGTTACCGTCTACACTTTAGACTCTGAGCCATGTAGATCTGGCAACCTTGCACTCTTAACATTCCAAAACAATTAGGGAATCTAAGGGGGCCGACATCTGGGAGTTGGTACAATAATTGCATGTACACTATAGATCTGCTCCTCAATATCGCCTTAAGAAGGAAGGTTTAAAATGAGACACCTTAACCGCCCCAAGTATGTCATCGTTGGAACACTCAGTTTGATTTACCTTTTCTGTGGGATTTATATAGGCTGTGAACCGGACAAACAAAAAAAGAAAAACCCTCCTCCGGCTGCGAAGACCCCTGAAACTACTTCTACAGAAAAAAAGGATCCTAAAGATGAAAACGCTGGGGGCGCGGATGATAAAGACAAAGACCCCAAATCTAATGGAGCAAGCGCCACTGAAGATGACGAGGAAAATCTGGACGGTGATGAAAGCGAAGGGTTAGGAGCATCAGGATCAAGTTCCTCCAAAAGTAGTTTCACTTTAAAGTTTACAAGTCAGACCAAAGTAAGGGCCTTTTGTTCTATACCTTCAAATACTTTACTTAATCTGGTCAAGAGCCTCGATGGATTGAGTTCTTCTGATCTTAAGGGAATTGCTAATTCGAAGATTGGGAAATTATTCACCTATGACCAGATCAAGGGATTCAAATCTTTAGCCGGAACTATTAAATTGTCACAGATTAATAGTTTAAAGTCTCAAATATGCAATGGTGCGGGCGGTGGGAACGGTGATGAAGAAGTTGAAGAAGATGTAGTTGAAGAAGAGGTAGACGATGAAGGCTAATTCAGAAAGGACCTCCTTAAATAGCGAAGCTATGTTGCATCAAATCGAACTATTAAGGGCTTCCTGTGACCGCAACAGCCCTGAACTAGCAGTAACCCTTGCTCGACAACTCGGTGGGAGAGCCCGCCTCTATGGAATGGACTATATTGCCAGCTTGACAGAGCGCCTAGAGTTTGCGGTCCTCAACAAACAACCCACGGCAGTCGACGAATATCTAAAGACCCTTGAGGATCTCATTATTATTCCTCCAAACGCGGTCCAGTTAAGTCTATAAAATAGACGTAACTCTGTGGGCGGTTGTCAGATACTAAACACATTATCTTTTATCTTGGTGTGGTGATCATCTTATGATAAGATAGAGGTACTCGCCCTTATCATCTGCAATCCCCAGCTAGGTCACCTCCAATGGAAATAAAGACTTTCGAGGCTTTCAGCATGAAAGATGCTGTAAAGGCATTGAAAAAGGACTTTGGGTCTGATGCCGTTATTCTATCGACTAAGGAAAAACCCTCGGTTTCTGGCCGTGGCAAGATCTACGAAGTGACTGCTGCTGCTTCTGGTAGTGTGAAGCGGGATCACCACACCAAGTCGCGGACAGATCCAGAGATTCATACCTATTTAGAAGCTATTTTAAATCGAATGAATCATTTTATGGATCTAATGCCCTCTAAAGCCACTGCTCAATCAACAGATGCTGGGATTTCAGAGATTAAACTGTATCTTATGGAAGTCCTTAAAACCAAGGCGGGAAGCCAGTTTGAGGGTTTGAGTCCCGATCTGTTTGCGGTCGAAAGGCACCTAAGAATCATGGGTGTTGCAGAGGGCTCCATTACAGAGTTAATCAAGCATCTTCAAGGGATATCACAGATAACTAAAAATGCAGTAGATTCGCAACCTATAAATGATTCCATGTCTATACGCGAGGACATCAAGAGTGAAGCCTTTAAATGGATGTTTAAGCAGATCAGAATAGCGCCAAAATGGACTGTGGAATCGAATATCAATCAGCTTAAAGTCCTTATCGGCCCCTATGGCGCAGGTAAATCAACTCTTATAGAGAAACTAGCTTCTCATTTTTATAAGCGAGAAAAGCTCCCCGTTCAGGTCGTGACCCTCGATGATTCACGCCTGGCAGGGTCAGACCAAATGCGCATTTTTTGCAAAATTCTCGGTGTCCCCTTTTATAATGCAAAAGATCCTTCTGATATCTCGTCACTCTTCAAAAGTAACAGCAATACCCACCTGACCCTTGTGGATACACCAGGATTCGGTCCCCGTGACTCTGAGGCCTTACAAAAGATAAAGTCTTTTTTCGGAAAAGACTTAGAAATCGAATTCCATCTATGTTTGTCTTCCACCGAAAAGGAATCCTATTCGGAACAAATCGTAAAACATGCGATGAAGCTCGGACTATCGAGTCTTTCTTTTACAAAATTAGATCAGACACCTACCTATGGTGAGCTCTTCAATCTTACAAAACGCTGGTCGATTCCCCTTGGGTATTTTACTTATGGCAACGGGATCCCAACAGATATCGAGCGAGCAAGTAAAGAACGCGTCATTGAGAGAATCTTTGGTATCTAAAAAGTTAGCTTAACGGATTGAGGTCTTGCAATGGTGGCGCGAATCATAAGTGTTACAAGCGGCAAGGGAGGGGTGGGTAAGACACTGTCTACGGTCAGTCTGGCTTTTTTAGCTCAAAAATCTGGAAAGCGTGTCTTGATTTTCGATGGTGATCTAGGACTGTCTAACGTCGACGTCGTGATGGGTTTACGGCCTCGGTTTACCCTAAGAGATGTCCTGGATGGAAACGCTGAATTAACGGATATTATTGTAGAGGACCCCTCTGGTATCAAAGTGATTTCGTCAGGATCAGGAATCGCCAGCCTTAATCAATTGAGCACCATGGAAAAGACGATATTGATGGATCAATGTCGAAGTATATCTGATGATTTCGACCTAATGCTTATAGATACCGGTGCTGGAATCAGTGATAACGTCATTCAATTAAATTCTCTAGCACATTTAAATCTCGTCGTCACAACCCCAGAGCCACATGCGATTACTGATGCCTATGCCATTATTAAAGTTCTGTCGGAAACAACTCATAAAAAATTGTTTCATTTGTTGGTTAACCAATCCAGGTCTCAGCAAGAAGCGCTAAAGGTCTTTGAGAGAATTGCCGAAGTCTCTGATAGATTCCTGGGATCTAAAGTTGTCAATGTGGGATATGTGCCCTTCGATCCCGAAATTCAAATCAATGTATTAAGACGCTCTATGACACACCATCGGATTTCACATACAGTTTCGGGCCAGGCATGGCAGCGAGTGTTGCAGTTTATCTATCAGGAACCGGGAGCTGTTAAAAAGCAGGTGGCGGCTGATTTTGGGGCGTTTTGGGTCGATCTAATTCAGAATCATAATCATAAATTTCTGTATTCTAAATAGAAGGTCTTAAACTGCCTATTTTAAGTCCAGATGGGGAGGGATTTTGAAGGGGCTCGTAAAAAGGTACAAACAAGATACTCAAGGGGTCGACGGTAAACTTCGTGACCAGCTCATTATGGATTATGCCCCTTTAATTAGGTTCGTAGCCCAGAGAATAGCGGCGAGGCTTCCGTCCAATATAGATATCGACGACCTAATCAGTGCTGGTGTGATTGGGCTTATGGATGCCATAGAAAAATACGATCCGAGTCGGGACAACAAATTCAAAACTTACGCTGAATTTCGCATAAGAGGTGCGATTTTAGATGAATTAAGGTCTCAAGATTGGGTTCCAAGATCGGTGAGGGACAAGGCGAAGAAAATCGAAAAGACCTACCAAGAACTTGAACAGAGGTACGGAAGAGCTGTGAGCGATTCTGAGGTTTCCGAGTCCCTTGGAATGGATATTGAATCTTATTATGGAATGGTTGCCAAAGTAAAAGCAGTGACCATGCTTTCGATTGACGAGCTTACCGGACCAAACAACCAAGATCGAAAGAGTCTCTTGGAATGTTTGGAAAACGTTGGTTCTAAAAATCCGTTTACCCAGCTTAAAAGTAAGGGGGTAAGGCAACTTCTCATGAAAAATATTGAGGATCTTCCAGAAAAGCAAAAACTAGTACTTTCTCTTTACTACTACGAAGATCTTAATTTGAAAGAAATTGGTAAGATTTTAGAAGTGACGGAGTCTAGGGTGAGTCAGCTTCATACCCAGGCTGTGACAAAATTGCGACAAAAACTAAAGAATATCTTGGTGGAATAGCTTATTTTGTTATTTTTTCGGAGGGTCTCCCATGGCTTTAGCGCAGCCCAATATGAAAATACTTGTTGTGGATGACTTTCCTACGATGCGTAGAATTGTCAAGACGCTTATGCGCCAAAATGGCTTTACGGATTTCACGGAAGCAGAAGATGGAGCCCAAGCATTAGATATCCTACGAAAAAATCCTGATATTGAATTTGTGGTTTCTGACTGGAATATGCCTAATATGACCGGAATTGAGCTGTTAAAAGCAGTTAGAGCGGATCCAAAATTAAAGCATCTGCCGTTTTTGATGGTGACTGCAGAAGCTGAAAAAGAAAACATTATTGAGGCTGTGAAATCTGGAGTCAGCAACTATGTGGTTAAACCTTTCACGGGACAAACATTGGGTGAAAAGTTAGCAAAAATATTCAATAACCTCAATGTAAAGAAAACGGGTTAAAAATGACTTCAAATCCAAATCCAAGCCCCCTCAATCTAGGACAAGATGGTGAAGTGCTTCCAGCTAAAGATTTATCAGAAATCGCTCTAGATAAAGAAGGGGCTCAAAAACCAAGCTCAGCAAATTTTGATGAGAACCTCATTAAAAAGTATCCTAGGTCAAATCGTAAGATCAATGTAGAGGTCCAGACTTATACCTTGATTTCGGAGACCAACTTGGAACTTAAATCTCTCACCTCATATATAAGCCCTTATGGGATGGAGTTCCAGACGACTCGTAATTATTCTCCTGGAACGTTGCTAAAGATTCTTGTTTCGCTGCCAGATTACTGGTCTAGGAAGCAACGTTTTGTAAATTACAATAGAATTGATACTCCTAATACCTTTAAGGTTCTTGCTAAAGTAGTCAAGACTGAAGATATCGGTAAGAGAGGCAAAAAGAAAATCATCTTAGTCCAGACTGTTAATATGGATGAAGTCGACGAACAGGTTCTAAAATCGTATCTTCAGGACGGGTAAGCTAATGTTAGAAGCTTTTGTATTTATATTGTTACTCGTCGATGTCTTTTTAGTGTGGAGTGTATTCAAGTCGGGGAAAAGACAAGATAATCGTCTAGAGACTCTGGAAGCGATTGCCGAAGAGAAAAAGATGATCAGCGAGATGCTGGACAATCTCCGCTACGAGGTCAAAATCTCCCAACAGGAGATGGTTAAAACCTTAGAAAATGTCAAACTTGTAGCAGCCGAATTAGATCACGAGATCAAAAGCTACCAAAACACGATTGGGCAGGACGTTGTTAAGATCGAAAGCGATATTAGAGAAATGCTGGAGAAGCCCATTCATGAAATCGCACAAAAACAGATCCAGCTAAAAAAGATGTATTCGAAGATCGAAAGACAAAAAGAGGTCATCGTAAAGGTTATCAATAAAGGCGAAAAAATCTGTCAGTTTATGGATGACAGGATTTCCTATGAAGAACTACTCGTCGAAATCAATGACAAGAAGTATTCGGACGCTAGGGCTTTGTTAGCGAAGGGTCGCAGCCCAAAGGAAGTCGCTTTAGATTTAGGTCTCAGCGAGTCTGAGGTAAAACTTGTGGCCGGACTGGCGATTTAACAAACAAGCCATCGTCAAACACCTTGATTTCCATTAAACTCCCACCAGGGCGGTCGTTTAAACCATGGGAGTCTTCAGGTGCAGCAGGATATCGGTCAAATGGACCGCAAGAGATACTTGACGAGTGAATTTTCAGCCTTGGGACTTCTCATCCTAGGAGTGCCCTTTGGAGTCGCCTTTCAAAACTTTGTGATGGTGATCCTTGGAGGGCTTTTCCTTTGGTGGTATGGCCCAGGCCTCTTTAACGTTGCAGGTCGCTTATCCGACTATGAAAAGCGGTCGATGATTTGGGCGAGCTTTTTTGTTGCGATGACCGCATTGGCCACATCGCTCAATTTAAAAGTTCCAAACCAGTCGGTGATTTCTTATATCGTCAGCCATGGTGTCTGCTTTGGGTTTCCCGTTTTGTTTATGGCAGTCAAACCCCAAGGAACCGAGCAAAAGGAAGTGTTGAAAGATCGGCTCAGCAAGGGAGCAGCTTTCTTGGGTGTCCTTATGCTACTGTGTTTTATTTCTCAAGGGATGATTGGTTGGAGGTTAGAGGGAATTCACATTCAGTTTGATCATGCCTACACGAGGGCTCGCGGTTTTTTTTCCCATCCATTGACCCTTGCCTATGTGGCATTAGCCTTGTTGCCACTCAGTCTTATTTTAACTAAATACCATTGGCGTAAGCTATATCCATGGTTGATTTTGATGGCAGTCCTCGGGGCTATCTATTTTTCCATGTCAAGGACGGTGCAGGCGTTAACCATGGTTATTTTTGTGTGGAATATTTTGACTCTCAAGGAAAGAAAAGTTCGCTATGCTGCTCTAGGAGTCATGCTCCTGAGTATTTTAGCGATCTTAGGGACTGACAACCTGGTATCTCATCGGCTCAAAAATATGATTAGGGGCGGCGGGACTCAGTGGTCTGAAGATACCTACAGCCATTACCCCGATGACCGACTGGCGTTTTGGGATATTCACTTGCAAATGATTAAGGAACGACCACTTAGGGGGCATGGGGTCGCCATGAATCAAGAGTACCGCCGGCCTTATTATGAGGCCATGGGACTTAAGGACTTTAAAAAGCCCTATGAGGCACATAACCAGTTGATCCAAATCGTTGCGGAAGGTGGTTTAGCTGCGTTGGTGTTTTTCTGTCTATGGATTTATTATTTGTTTAGGAGCTTTGCAGACCAAGGTCCAATAGTGGCAGAGGTTCGAAATCAAACCTTAGTGTTGTTTATTTTGGGGGGGATGACCCAAAATGCCTACCATGACAGCGAAGTCCGCTATGCCCTGATGGTCATTCTGGCCTTAGGATTTGTCAGTAAGGAGTTGTGCAAACACCCCGAAGACTTAGGACAACGGAGTGCGGCAGAGGGCTAGTTTGCAGATTTGAAGCGGTCGATCCCCCAAGAGGGATTCGATCTTATGGGCCGTTTCTTGAAGGGTTTGGCCCGTCGTATAAACATCGTCGATGATCAGTACCTTGAATGCCTCTAGGCTGATATGATTAAATTTTTTGACCCAAGTACGATCAGTTTTTTGGTACACAGTCGCCCATAGGCGCTCGGTCCAGGGAGTGGTAGACTCCTGTCGTTGGCTAAAGCTTATGTTATGGTGTTGGGCTCTCTTGTAGAGCCGGCCTTGGAGGAGCAGTGGGCTATCGAGGAGAGGCTTCCGATGTTTTACAGCCATGGCGTGGGCCAAATAGCCGGCAAGATTGATCCGTCCCCGCAGACGTCCCCAAAGGCTTGATGGCGACGCGATGACCACATCGCACCATTGGCCCCAAGGAGATGCCGGGCTATTGGTGAATAGTTCAAGGAGGAGAGTCCTAGATTTTTCTTCGTTAGCAATCTTGGCTCGATGAATCCACTGCTTCATCAGACTTTCATAGGAAAAAAATGCGATGGGATCAAAAAAGCCATAGCTCGATGGATGGGGGACAAGGCTTTTAGCAAAGAGGCGGTGGCAGTCCCCACATAGGGCATAGCTGGTTAGCGCCATTTTGGAAACTGGATTTGTCCTGTCGAGGCAGTGAGCACAGCTTAACAGTCGGGTGTCAAAAGGGAGGGCTCTAGGGGTAAACAGACTTGATTTAGATCTGTCAGGCATGGTGATATCCTGTTCCTTTCATGATTTCAAAAGCACGATAGAGCTGCTCGCAGTGAATCACAAAAGCCAGGTCGCTGGTAAAAGTCAATCGGGAAAGGCTAAGAGTCTTGCTGCACTTTTCTTTAAGAGCGGGAGGCAGCCCTAAAGGACCGCCAATAACGAGGGTTAGCTGCTTTACGATGGACCTATTGCGCAGGCTCACAATCGCTTGCGAAAACTCCAGAGAATCGTACTCAAGACCCCTTTCGTCATAGACCCAAATCTCATGGTGGGGTGGTGGTTTTAACTGTAGGTATTTAAGGGCCTGTTCATTGTCTTTGAGTTCAAGGAATTCAAAGCCAGCCGTCTTACTAAGCCTATGTTGATAAATCTGCGCAAGGTTTTTGCAGTCTGGATAGGCTATACGGCCGATTTTTACGGTGCAGATCTTCATAAAAAAACAAATCTCTTAGCATCCAGCGATCTATTTAGACCCGGTTTCGATAAATTTGCTTTTGGGCCAAAGCTGCTCGATTCCATAGTAATCTCGAACATAGTCGAAAAAAATATGGACCAAAAAGTTTCCATAATCCATCACAATCCAATTGCCAGTTTGTTTGCCCTCTACGGCGACGGGTTTTATGCCGGCAACTTTGCGGCACCTTTCTTCGATGGCATCGGCAATGGCGCGGGTCTGTCTTTCGTTGTCGCCCGAGCAGATAAAGTGGAAGTCGCAGAGATCTGACAGTCCGCGGACGTCAACCAAAAGCGGACGTGTAGCTTTTTTATCCCTTGCTGCAGCCGCAGCTTCTTTGACTATTTCGAGGTGTTCCATGAGTTTTCAACGACTCCGTAAAGTTTGTGATCTTGTATATATGTCATCACGCTGTCTTGAATCCAGTTTGGAGGGATTGGTTCTCCGCCTAAGATTGTACCCCTGATCTCAGAGCTGGAGATGTCACTGGCCCTTTGGTTTAGAAGTAATGGAGCCAAGGGAGCGAGTGGAGGATGCAGCTCCAAAGATTGGGTCCCTTCCAGAATCTCTTGAATATGTCGGTGGGCGGACTGAATGGAAAGTTGTTTTTTGGAGTGGGCTGGTGGGGAGACATTTCCCCCAGCAGGTGCAGGTCTACCGACAACGATCAGCTGTACCTTTGAAAGGATGAGCGCAGGATTTTTCCAAGACCCAAGTCCCCAAAACTGATCTTCGCCGACGATCATGGCAATCCGTGACGGAGGCTCTTGGGGGAGGAGTCTCGAGATCGCTTCCAACGTGCGATAGGTGTACTGGGGTGCGGGCAAGGTCGATTCCAAACTGCTTACGGTGACGGAAGGTATGGCTTCAAAGGCCAGCTCACACATGGCCAGACGGTGAGTGTAGTCAGCAGCAGCCTTTTTTGAGGGTGATCTAGCGTCCAATGGAGGCGGCGATGGGGTCGGCATCACCAGAATATGACCCTGGGGGACTGCTTCGAGAACAGTTTCGATGCACATCAGATGTCCAAGGTGTGGGGGGTCGAAGGTTCCCCCAAACAGAATGATCGAGCTTGTTTGTGGCCATGGTCGTTCCATTTAGGTCACCACGAGATCACAGGTAGCCACGGGTAGAGACACATTCCACGGAAGGTTTAAGGGTGCAAAGTTGGTGGCAGACGGAGTTTCGAGAGCAATGGCTGACTCAGCAGCCTCAGCCTGCATGGCTTTGACGGATTTTACGGCGTGATTAAGTCTTCTTGCCAGGTGTTCTAGACCTCGCCCCGTGATCGCTGAGATGGGGATGACCTCAAGGGGACGCTCTAGGATGAGGTCTTGCTCGACTGTAGCGACGTAGTCATCGTCACAGCAGTCGATTTTATTGAGGATGATCATGGAGTGTTTTTTTGCCATTTCCGGGCTGTATTTTTTCAGCTCTTCTCTAAGGATCAAGTAACTTTCGGCTGGGGTTTTTTGTAGATCATCGATGTCTAGAACATAGGCGACCACCGAGGTTCTTTCGAGATGTTTCAGAAATTGTAGCCCCAATCCTTTTCCGTCGCTGGCTCCTTCGATCAGTCCAGGAATATCCGCGATAACAAAGGAGTCTCGCTGAAAGGAGCTGACCTCCACATCCACAACCCCGAGTTGGGGGGTGAGGGTGGTAAAGGGATAGTCCGCGATTTTAGGTTTTGCGGCACTCATTTTACTGAGAAGGGTTGACTTGCCAGCATTGGGAAAGCCAGCGAGACCCACATCGGCGATGAGCTTAAGGTCTAGGGCAAGGTTCCATGTTTCCCCCGGACCACCCGGTCTAAACTCCTCCGGAGCCTGGTGAGTGGCGGTGGCCCAGTGGGTGTTTCCGAGACCATGTTTTCCGCCCTTGGCGACGATCAGAGACTGACCTTTTTCGAGGAGTTCGCCGACAACTTCTCCGGTGTCTTCGTTGCGAATCACTGTACCGATGGGTACGGGAATCACCAGATCCTCACCACAGCGACCTCGGCAGCCATTAGGTCCACCTCTGACACCATCCTCAGAGCGGTATTCGGCTCGGTAGCGGAGGTTGCTAAGGGTGTTTTGCCCAGGATCGGCTTGGACGACCACATCACCACCCGTGCCGCCATCACCACCGTCTGGTCCTAGCTTAGGTTTGCCTTTAGCAGACTTAAAGCTTGCGATACCGTCACCGCCACGTCCTGCTTTAACCATGATTGAAATACTGTCCAAAAACTTCATTGCTGTCCCCCCCTGTTTCCCTAGTGTGTCTTGCTCTTTGGATGGGTGATGACCACCTGTCCCCTCGAACCCTCAAAAACCACTGGCTATGTTAAAACCACAAAGCGTCCCAGTATTGACCTAAGTGGTTGCCAGCAAACGATTTAAGATTCGTATGGTGTTGGTGCTAGTATGGAAACGGCAGCATCTCGAGAAAATTTGCGATAGGTCGGTTCTGGCTTATTTAAACAAGCAGGCCCTTGACCAGGGCCGCTAATCTGGAGAACCAGGAGGTTAGGCCCCAGAAGCTACGAGTGGGGTGACGGTCACTTTTTTACGATTTCCGGCGATGGTCTGGTATTTGACGACGCCATCAACCTTAGAAAATAGAGTGAAGTCTTTTCCCAAGCCCACGTTAAGGCCTGCAAGGAAAGTTCCCCCAACTTGCCGCACAAGAATGCTTCCGGCAGTCACTTCTTGACCGCCGTAGACTTTAACTCCGCGGTATTGTGGGTTGGAATCGCGCCCGTTTCTTGTACTGCCACCGGCTTTTTTATGTGCCATCTCACGTTACCTATTGTTGCCTATGGGTTTGTAAATGTGGAGCATCATGGTCTGAAATGCAACCAGCCACTTTAAGCTCCTACTGGACTATACCGTGATGTCTTTAACTTCCAACACTGTCAGGGGCTGTCTGTGGCCTCGGGTGCGCTTGTAGTTTTTGCGGCGCTTGTACTTAAAAATGATGACCTTATCACCTTTTTTTTGTGCCTTAATCGTCGCTTGGACCGAAGCCCCTTGGACGGTTGGGGCACCAAACCTTACCTGGTCTCCTCCGACCATCAGCACCTTGTCGAAGGTAACGATGTCACCAGCTTGGCCCGGTAGACTATCGATGACTAGTTCTTGGCCCACGGCCACTTTGAATTGCCGGCTTCCGGCTTGGATCACTGCGTACATTTTGTGTGTCTTCCTCCACTGGGGCGATACGTCGGTCTCTGAATGCAAGTACCGCAAAGGCGGGTATTATGCTTGGCTAATAAAAGTGTGTCAACTGTAGTTTTTATGGAAAACCGTGACATCCTAAAGCCACTCAAAGTTTTTTACTTAGGCCCTTTAGGATATTATTCTAGTGAGATAGCTGAGGTCTGAGGGATTCCATCACTCTTTTTACTGCTTCTAAGGACTAGAGTTTTGCCCTCTTTTTCTGGTAACTTTCAAGTCACGATGGGCCTTCGTAGGCCTTACAACCAGATATATCAAGGAATTTTCTTTAATGATAAATCTTGTGGACCAGATTCGAGCCATTGAAAAGTCTCTCCTGGGAGCAAATTGTCTCAGTGAGCGGATGGTAGAAGGGATCGCCAAGCAAGCGCGTCATGTTCAGCGTGAGGCGGATCGAATATGGCTCGAAGGGCAGATCCGCAACCATCGAAAGCTCATGGATATGCCGAAGGGCTTGCCTCCACTTAAGCCCTCTGGAATTCCCCCTGGAATCTCCCCAGGCGGCTCCTCTGGCATGACTCCAGGTGTGTCGCCTGGGACGCCCCCTGGATTATCAAGACACGGAGCCAGCGGCGGGCCAGGCTTCGGAGGAGCGGCCATAACCCGGGACCTTCGCCCTGCCACGGCCGATCGCGTCGAGATATCGGTGCGTTTTGAAAACCGCCCCGTATGGAAACCAGTCCACACCAATCGAGCTATGTTTGTTCTGAAGGCTACGGGCAGGCTTTGGGAGGTTGTCGTACCGGAAAAACAGATGCGTCAAGCTTTTGAGGTTATGGATGACCATAACAATTGGATTGGACTGGTTCGGGGATATCTTGGTGGGGAGATTGAAGGTGGTTTTGCCATTGAAAACCCTATGATTCATGTTTACTTAAAACCGCGAACCTAATAGCACCCACACGAAAAAGCCAAAAAAGGGTCATCGATGGACTTAAGTCATGTTTTTGCCCTGGATGTTTATAGCGAATCGCAGCAGCACAGTGGGTGCCAGTGCCGCACGGCCTCTCCCGCAGCTTTTGCCGGTGCAGAAGCTGAAGATCACTATCCCCGAGATTTGGGTCTGTCGACTAAGCATCTTGAGATTTATATCCGGGTGAATATCGAAAAAAAATCCATAGCCGTAAACCTCGTACACCATATCATCGCTAACCGGGAGGGCGAGCGGGAGTTGGTCTTGGATGGCGTTGGCTTTCACGATCTCATGGTTGAAGGGGTTGATGAATCACAAGGCAAAGTGTCTTACAGCTATGATTCTAAGAAAATAATCGTTGATTGGGCCGACGTTTTTGTCAAAGACGAAACAAGAAAAATCCGCTTATCCTACGAAGTAGTCGACCCACCAACGGGTCTGTTTTTTATGAGTCCAACTTCTGAAGACGTCTCGAGACCGACCTATGCAGCCACTGATCATGAGACCGAAAGGGCCCGCTACTGGCTTGCCTGTATCGACTCTCCCAATGTCAAATCGACCCTCGACTGGCATATTACAGCCTCTGATCAATGGTTCATCTTAGCCAATGGAGCTTTTGTCCACGAAACCAATCTCGGCAATGGAGAAAAAACGGTTTTTTGGCAGCTTAAACAGCCCTGCCCTAGCTACTTGGCGTGTTTTGTCGTAGGGGATATGGTCCAGGCAACCCATGGACGGGTGGGCGAGATCCCTATCGAATCGTTTGCCACCAGAGAGTTTACCTCTCATCACCTTGATTTGTCCTTTGGTCGAACACCAAAGATGCTTGAATGGATGATTGGAAAACTAGGGGTTGCTTTTCCGTATCCCAAATATTTTCAGTTTGCACTCCCCAACTTTGGGGGAGCGATGGAAAATATTTCCCTTGTCAGCTGGGACGACCAGTTTGTTTGTACCGAAAAGTCTTTTCATGAACAGTCTTGGCTTACGGACCAGGTTAACGTCCATGAGATGGCCCACTCTTATTTTGGTGATTTAGTTGGATGTCGAGATTTCTCCCATGTTTGGCTTAAGGAGTCTTGGGCAACCTATATGGAAACCTGTTGGTTAGAAGATCAAAAGGGCAAAGACGAACAGCTCTACGATTTATGGCGCAATGGGGGAGGGTATTTTGACGAGGCAGACCAAAAATATATGAGGCCCCTCGTCACCAGGAGATACCAATCCTCGTGGCAGATGTTTGATATGCATCTTTACCAAGGTGGGGCCTGCCGGCTCCACACCCTTCGGTGCGAGCTGGGGGACAGGGTTTTCTGGCAAGCAGTCCAAGACTATCTCCAAAAATTTCAGAATAGCGTGGTGGAGACCAACGATTTTAGGTCCGTCTTAGAGCAGCATAGCGGTCGGTCACTGCAGAAGTTTTTTGACCAATGGTTTTTTGGTGCAGGCTATCCTGATCTTAAAGTGGCTTTTTCATACGATAAAAAGCAAAAAAAGGGGACCTTTGAAGTCACCCAAAAGCAGGTGAGTAAAGGCGGCACTGTTTTTGAGTTGAAAACCAACCTTGGCTGGACTTTCAATAAGGGAAAGGGAGAGCTTGAAAACCTCGTAGCGATTGTCCTCGATAATGAGCGCCAGAGTTTTAGCTTTGCCATGGATCAGGAGCCCGCACAGGTACGGTTTGATCCCCTTTGTAAGGTCCTCCATAAGCTAGAATTTGATCCCGGCGAAGCCATGTCTCTAGAGCAGTTGCAAAATAGCACTGACGTGGTTGGTCGGATCCAAGCGGCACAAAATTTGGGTAAGACCGGAAAAAACAAAAATCTGGAGAGTCTTGCCGATCGGTATAAAACGGAATCGTTTTGGGGAGTCAAACGGGAAATCATCAAGGTCCTTGCAGACTCCCAGACAGAAAAATCTATTGAGATATTGTTGGGTTTTATGGAAACGGAGTCAGATCATCTGGTTTTGGACCGGTTGATGTCAGCTCTTGGCCAGTTTCGAGATGAGCGGGTTAAGAAAGCTTTGAGCGACTATCTGCAAAAATCTCACTTACCCCCTAAGGCTTGGACCCAGGCGGTGCAGGCTTTGGGGAATCAAAGGGATCCAAAGTTGATCCCTCAGATTAAAGAGGAATTTTTAAAGGATGAAAGCCCCCAAAAAGCGGTGGCTCGGGCCAGCTTGCAGGCTCTCGGCGCAACGCGGTCCCCTGATGTGTTGCCCTATTTAAAGGAGCAGATAAAGCCCCAGGTCTTGGGGTACCGGATTAGAAAGGGGGCGGTGTTGGGACTATCCCAGCTCGCGCCTTATGTGGACCGTTTTCTTGTGACTGCTATCGAAGAAAACGTGGCCGATTTGCTTCGGGATCAAGATAAGTGGGTGCGGGAGGCTGCCGTCCAGGGGATCGGAATCGGTAGGATGACCTCAGCACTAAAACGAGTGAAAAACTATGGAGCAAGATTGCCGCTCCAAGACAAGCTTGGAGTGGATAAGGTTGTCGAACATCTCTCGGCGGAGGATCCAGGGGGGCGGCAAGGGGCCTTAGAAAAGCAGCTTGAGGAGCTTAAGGCTTCGTACCGCAAACTTGAGGCGAGGATTCAGGATCTTGAAGACAAAAAATCAGCAGAAGTTTAGGTTTGTCCGTAGATGAGATATGTGCAAGTTAAAAAATGCTGGCTTTTAATAATGGTGGCCTTGTTATGGTCCTCTTATTTAAAAGCCGCCGCCATCCTAGCACCCACACTTAAAAAAGGCGCGTGCCTTGACCACACCTACACTGAGTTTGGAGAGATGGTCAAACAGCAAAAACCTAAATTTATTGTTTTCTTTGCGTCCTGGTGCATGGCTTGTCGCAAGCATATCTTGGAGTCAAACCCGGCCCAAACGGTTTATGTGATCGCTTTTGATGAAATGGGAGCTGGACAAAAAGCACTTTTTTCCCAATTTCCAAGCCAGGTTTTGCCGACTCTTTGGTGCGAAGCAGACCAAAGGGGCGAGATAAAACGCGCCTATAACGTGAAACAGCTGCCAAAAACAGTTAGACTCAGTGGATCCGACCTTTAATCCGCCCCATAGGATGCAGGTTGCACTTAACACTTTTGTGGAGGCTGCTATGATCCAAGTGAAAACAACAAAAAGTGGAATAGGCTACCAAATCCTGGGTAGGGGAGAGCCCCTAGTGATCTTGAGAGGATTAGGTCGAAATATCAAACATTGGCTAGGTTATGAAAAGGTCTTAGCCAAGAGCTTTCGAGTGATCGCTATCGACCTGAGAGGGGTAGGGGTTACGTTAAAACCCATGCGGCCATATGCTGCCATTTGGGATCTTGCTGGCGATGTCAATGAAGTTCTCGAAGACGCTAGGGTAGAAAAGGCTCATATCTTAGGGGTGTCTTTAGGTGGAATGGTAACCTTGGCCTTTGGGATCAAATATCCAGAAAAGAGTAACTCTCTTATCGTTATCAACATGTCCATAGGTGGCTTGAGGACATTGAGGATTTACCCGAAGGTGGTAGCCCTACTTGGGAGTAAAGGCATTAAAAATGACCCCGATATAGAGCTTGGGTTGGCCCCCTTTCTGGCAGGATCACTCTTATCCAATGACCAAGTCAAAGAGCTTGGCCAAAAAAATAAACAGATATTTTTGTCTGAGCGCAATGTTGTTCCGGTGGTCTTAATGCAGCTTTTAGCCGCCGTTCGGTTTAGACCAAAAAAACAACTCCAAAAGCTAACGGTTCCTACAATGGTCGTCTATGGTACAGCCGATCGATTCGTACCAAATATAAACAGTATCAAGATAGCGTCGCTTATTCCCCACTCAAGATTGGTTCCTCTTGAAGGAGCAGGTCACGAAGTCAGTTTTGATCGTGGGGATCAGCTTTTTGAAATCTTAGGGGAATGGATCGCCCTAAACCAATCTCGAAAAACAGTTGGATGACAGTAGCGAGAGGTATCACAGCATTTTTCAGTAAAAGGAAATATATTGGAAACATCTTTCGAGCCATCTAAATTAAAACTGGAAGAAATTAGCGAATCTGTACTCTATACCACAGATTGGACGATAGAGACGCTTGCAAGACAAATTGAAAAAAAGAGAATTAATCTTGAACCTGAGTTTCAACGTCAAGATGCTTGGGATGATGATCGAAAATGTTATTTGATTGAGAGTCTGATATTAGGATTCCCTGTCCCTCAGATCATGTTGGCTGAAAAAGATAGTAAATTCCTGATTATCGATGGAAAGCAACGCTTATTGGCGATTGTTCAATTTCTAGGTCTTGGTGATTTCAAGAGTTTTAGACTAAAAAATCTTGAAATCTTGACAATGTTAAACGGAAAAAGTTGCGATGAAATCCGAAACGACCCATCGGTATCACATTTTATCGAACGACTAGAGAATCAAACTCTAAGGACCGTGGTGGTTAGAAATTGGCCCAATGATGAATTTTTATATCAGGTGTTTACGAGGCTTAATAAAGGAAGCTTGCCGCTCTCACCTCAAGAACTGAGAGCAGCTCTATTTCAAGGTCCCTTCATAACTTTTATTCGAAATCTTGAAATTCCGAAAGAA
The DNA here is from genome assembly GCA_041736175.1 of Oligoflexales bacterium. Taxonomy (GTDB): domain Bacteria; phylum Bdellovibrionota_B; class Oligoflexia; order Oligoflexales; family CAIYRB01; genus JBGSUI01. The sequence goes on from JBGSUI010000234.1 coordinate 66,019, forward strand.
TTCTCCAAAGCTCTTTTTACAACCGACGAAGATGTAAGATTTAAAGACTCTGAATTGATTGTTCGAGGAATTGGCTTTTCGGGACTTTTTCCGGCACAATACAAAGTGGATTTAAAGAGCTTTTTAGACTCAATATGTGCCGATTTAAACAAAAAGAATCCAGAGATTTACATTGAATATTTTGAAAAATTTTTAAATTCAGTAAAGACAACAATAGAAATATTTGGGTCTGATAACTCATATTCCCGTTGGAAAGATGATGAAAAAAAATATACAAAGAGAGTGTCTAAACCAGTCTTCGATATTTTTTCCTGCTTTTTTGCAAATGATAAGATCTCAGAAAAAGCTCTTTCTGCTAAAGAATGTATCGAACTCAAATACAGAGAATTGTGGGAAGACCCTGATTTTTTAAAGGCAACTCTTTACAATACAGGTCTGAAATCTAATGTCAAGATTCGAATAAAAAAGTTTGGTGAACTATTGGTAGCATGCTGTGGCCAGGAGGTTAGCTCAGAGGTTGCAAAGTATGTTGATTGATGAGCGAATCTTACAATTAAAGCAGAGCTTAGAAACAGCTAGGACGGAGATGCTTCCCAATCTCGAAGAGGCCAATTCTTGGCATATAAAAGGATATATACTCCTGGTCCATGCGGAATTCGAAAGCTTCATCGAAGATATCGGAGTTTATATTGCCGATTTAGCATTAAGCCTTTGGATAGAATCTTCGAAATCAACAATCGCGTTGAGTTACTTAATTATGTTTTTTACGCCAGAAAAAGTTCAGGGTGATTTTCTAACGAGACTACATAAGTGTCACAAAAACTACAAAAATAATGTGAAGGGAAACAATGGGATAAAGTCTGACCATGTATTTAAGCTACTTGGAAAATTAGGCCTAGCTCTTGATCTGGTGGATGTTACATTGGACGGAGATTTGGACTCATTTGGCACCAAAAGGGGTGAAATTGCGCACAGCAATTCTGGACAAATCACTACATCACTCAATGCGTCTGACATCGTAACAAGTGTTGAAAATATGTCTAAGGGATTGTCAAAAATCGGAAATGAAGTTAATAGAGTTCTAAGCTGATCGCTATTTCTATCTATTATTTACGACCAAATCCTCAAAAGATTTTCTCACATCGAGGGGATGTGAGAGGTGAGAAAGGTTTTCGTAGAGAGTTCCAAGGAGAATCCCCAGCGGTAGAAAATCAGCATGCAACTTAATTTTATGGTTTTTGCAGTGAACAAAAATATCGTGAAAGGATTTCCGAAACCCGCTTAGGGTAAAGCTGACCTGGGACTGGTCACCTTCGCCAAAATGAGCTAAAAAGAGGTCTTCTGCAGTGCTGAGATTAAGCTGTGCCAAGCCCTTGCGAAACAGGCCCATATCACCCCCATAAAAACCTTGGTAGATCTCCCGCATGGCGTTTATAAAAAGCTCGTCCCATTGATGGAAAAGGGCTTGGGGAGTCCAGACCAGGTGACCATTATCGTGTGAAAAGGCCTGATGCCTCAGGTCGAGAACACACTCAGAAAGACCAAAAATTTGACTAAAATAAAGCTTGAGAATCACTGATCCGTAGTCCAAAGGGGCTGCTAGGGTTAAATCATAGGACGGATTCCACGGAGTGGCATTCTTGGATTTCGAAGCTTGAATCGACAAAGGAAGCTTTTGGGTATCCAAAAAATCTTGCAACGTCTGGATTTTTTGTGGCGGGATAGGCTGTAAAGCTCGATTCACAAGGCGACCGATCAGGGCCATGGATTGACCGACAGATACGACATCAAAAAAGCTAGGGCTTATAAAATCGAGCAGATCTGCGCCGCCGGCTTTTCGCACGGTTTCTAGTAGAATTTTAAGCATCAATGGATCCTACCTGGTGGCTGACACTAATGATAAAATCCGAATGTGGGAGCTCCTGTATTCAGACGCACCATACTGCGCTATATTAGCGAGCAGTACGGAAAAGTCAATTTATGTGGGAGTGTAGCTAAAATGGATGGTCCTACTTTTGTGGTGGCAGGAGCCAGCGGCTATGTGGGTAAAGCTCTTATGGAAAGCCTCGTGGCACGGTTTCCACAATCAACCCTTATCGCTCTCTCTCGCGGTCAAAAAACCTGCAATCGGCCCCAGGTTCAGTGGAAATCCTGTGACCTTTTTAATCTAAAATCCCTCGAAGATTCGTTGCCCGCACGCATCGATGTGGCTTTTTACCTGGTCCATTCCATGGGACCCACCTCACACCTGGACCAGGGAACCTTTGCGGACTACGACTTAATTCTGGCCGACAATTTTGCGTCGGCAGTCGCGAAAAGGGGTGTGAGCCAGGTGATCTATCTGAGTGGCCTGATTCCAGAGACCGAGAGTCTTTCTCCCCATCTTAAAAGCAGGCTTGAGGTCGAAGAGATTTTTATAGGAAAAAAGCTGCCAACAACGATCTTTCGGGCCGGCCTAATCGTCGGACCTTCGGGTTCGTCGTTTCAAATCATTTTGAAATTGGTTACCCGATTGCCGCTGATGGTCTGTCCAGGGTGGACTCAAAATATCTCGACTCCAGCCCCGCTCCAAGTCGTTTTAGATTCGATGGCAGATGCAGCCCTAAACCCAAATTCCATAGGAGAAATCTATGATTTGGCGGGGTGCAAATCACTGACCTATCTACAGATGATGAAAGACACGGCTGCGTTTCTCAAAAAGCGCCGGGTTTTTTTAAGTGTGCCCTTTTTTAGTCCCAATCTATCCCGTCTTTGGGTGAGTCTGGTCACCCAGACTCCTAAAGAGTTAGTTTACCCGCTTATCCAGTCATTACAACACTCCATGGTCGCGCGGGTGAGCCACCAATATCCCATGAAAGTGGTAGAAAAAACCTACCTTGAGATTCTAGGGGAGTTGCCCCTGGTGAAACCCAGTCCAGTGCCCTTTTTTAAAAAGCGACCACGGACTAAAACCGTAAGATCCATCCAAAGATTACCCTTGCCTTCAGGTTGGAATTCAAACCTGGTAAAAGCCGAATACCTGCGGTGGCTGCCACAGTTTATGTCGCCATTGATAAAAGTGAGGACTGAGCAAAACCAAGTTCAATTTTGCTTATTCAGCGATAAGATCGTCTTGCTTCACCTGGAGTTTCGAGAGGCTGAGAGTTGTCGCGAGAGGCAGCTTCTGGTCATCCGAGGAGGGCTCTTGGCGGCGCCCCAGCAAAGTGGCAGGTTGGAATTTCGGGATGTCCCACCGTTAAATTCTATCCTTGCAGCCATCCATGACTTTCGCCCAGCGTTGCCCTGGTTTATATACCGGGCTTCCCAAGCACTGATCCACCTTTGGGTTATGAAATCCTTTGGACGTCATTTAGCCAGGATTACGGCGGGCAAAGGCGCCACCTAAGGCCCCATTGGTGATGAAAACTGCCGTCTTTGGAATCAACCGTTAAGGTCATGGGAGTTTGCCCAGAGTCCCCTTTTGCAGGCCTAAGCATTAAGGTGGTCTCGATCCGGAGGTCCTGAGTGGGCTTACAGGCAGACCAGAGGTGTTTCAATTGACCTAGAGCCTGACCCTTCTTTAGGGGAAATGTCGCGCGAAATTGATAATTGTCAGCATAGGGACCGGCGAGTTTAGTGACAAATCTCTGGTGGGAGGACCTGCTCTTGAAACCGATTTTTGTGTGGATTTCGGCCCGATTTTGGGGGGCAATTTCAGCCCATCCCCTTAAGTCTAGAGATATAAAGCTAAACTGCCACCCAGCGGGGACCGCCGTCGTCAAGGCTACCGTGCATCGAGTCGACCTCTGGTACAGGTTTTCTGTAGGAGCATAGGTGACTTGAAAATTTGAAAACAGCAGGGTAAAAGCCTGCCCATCCGCAGCGATTTGGGAAGCAACGCTACCCTCGGGGCAGCCGACGCCAAAGGTTTTGATTCCAACCATCGATAGTTTTGGTCTATCTTGGGTGGTGCTTAAGGATCCCGCCGCCTTTTGGTCACTCCAGACCTTTGGAGCCTCCGCACGATCAGAAATCGGGAGTTGGTCTTTGTCGGGAGTTGCCCCACAGCCAGTCAGGAATCCAGTGAGGATCGCCGCCAGGGCTGGGCCTAGGACCCTCCATTGGAAAACTAAAGATGTGGCATTGGGTTTTATAATCTTAAAAAATCCTGCTCATAGTATAAACATATTAATATTTTGTAAGCGAGGGTTCGGCGAAAAAGCTAGCTTTGTCAGCCTTTGCTAAACTCCCCTTTAAGAACTGCAAAGTTTGATCCAGGATAGGTAGGAGGAGGACATAATGGCCTAGCTGCAGTGTTGATTCTGGAAGAAAATGCCTAGGGAGGAATGAGACATGTAAGTGGTTCCAGTCATTTAGACTCTGGCATAGTCCCTGCAATACACTTACCTATCAATAAGCCTCAGTTTGATAAGAGGAGTCAGCATGGCCGTTGCTGGAAATCATGGTTCCCTGCGTCCCCTGGACCGTGTAGTAGGTTTAGGACAGGAGGCAGTGGGTAAGAGTCCAAATGGTTATGCAGGTCAAAAATCCGCAAAAGCTCCATCCACTGCCCCTAAAGGCGATTTTGCGGCACAGCTTGTGGAACCCTCAAATTCAAGTCCTAAGCCCCCCGTCGTACCTAAACATGAACCAACTAAATCTCCTCCAAAACCCGCGAAAGGGAAGGAGTTTAAAAAAGAACCCTCTAAGGAGCTTGGTCGTGAGGTTGCTAGTAAAAATGCTGTGGCTCCCCAAAAGGAGCCCTCAGTAAAAGAGCCCCCAGTAAAAGAGCCCCCAGCAAAGGAGCCCCTACCAAAGGAGCCTCTACCAAAGGAGACCCTACAAACCGAGGCGGGCACTGAAACCACGGAAGCGACGACTCCTCGGAACCTCAAAACAGAGATTAAGGGATTGCCCGTTGTGGCCTTGCTGACAGGTCGTCTTGAGGCTCTTAAACCACAAGATATCACGCAGCTCGTTGCAGAAAATGGTTTTGTAAAATCAGCAGTGACTGAGCCCGATATAGTGGGATTTTTTGAAAAGCCAGTGGAGATCGAAAGCCTTCTGAGGGATTTAGGAGTCTCAGAGGAAATCCTCCAGGGATTGAGGCTTAATGGCGTAGACCTTTCGACGATGGGCACACCTTTGGGCCTCTTTAAGTCCGTGGGAATCGATGCCCAGCAGGTCAGATCGGAGCTGACGATCCTCAGAGACAATTTAAGTTTAGGAACCATTGGCGACTATCTTAAACGGGCTCAAGTTTTGTCGAAAGGGGCACCCTCTCCAGGGATGTCATATGGAGAAGAAGGTCTAGGTGGTCCCACGGGCCAATCCCCCTTGCAAACGGGCCCTGTCCGTTCGCCTGTCTCCACTGTTTCTCCTGATGATAGAGGTCTAGCAGCGAGGGAAGAGCAGGTTCCCAAGATGAGTGAACCCAGTCACCATGGGATAAGTCCACAAGGAGCAGAGTCCTTGGCCCCTAGCGGATTGGGGCAAGCACAAGTCGCCCAACTTGCCAATCCCCAGCTCGCGACAAAGGCCGGGGGAAAAAGTGACCTAGGAAACAATAAAATCTCAAGCAAAGCCTTTGCCCCCCCGGACAAGGGTCAAGGAATGTTGAGTCGTCCTTCGGGAGCATCGCTAACATCACTTTTCCAAGGCCCGGAAGTCTCTTTTGCAGAGGAGTCACCCTGGGCAGGTCAGACTTTATGGGACGGTTTTGATCGTGAAGTTTTGACGCCAGGTCTTTTAGGTATCGAGACTTTTGCGACTGATCAAATCCCAATGGATCCTCTCAAACAACCTGTCTTACAAACCATGGGGACATCCCTACAGCCCCAGGCCCAGGCGGCAAGTTTTGACCACTGGTATGCTATGGGCCAAAAGATCGGCCCCCAGGGGCAGGTCCCCGGACAGGGAGAGATGGGGGAGTTTGGCCTGAGGGGAGAGCAGGAAAATGCTGTCCCTAAAAAAGCAGTCCCTCGGGAAGAGCTTGTTTTACAAAAAATCGGTCCCAGCGACCAAAGGTTCGTCCGTACCGAGGATCCTAAACAGCAAATGAATATTAAGATCCCGTCCGACAGCAAGGCAAGTGGATTGGAACCCACAGACCCTGGAATTGAAATCTCGGCGAGCCAAAACCAACTAAGACAAGATTTAGACAGAACCCCTTCGGCAGAAAAGGGAGCTACGGAGACGGTACGAGGACCTCGTGATTTTATGGAGTCCTGGACCCAGGGGCGCCAGGCGATGGGCCAGTCTAAGGGAATCGATCATCTCCAAAACAAAGGAATGACCTCTTTATTGCAGCCGTCGTCCCTATCGATGACAGGGACAGCCTCTGCACCTAGCGAGGTCGCTCTCCAGCGGCTTGGTCTTACCACGGATTCGATCAATCTAGCGGAAATGCGCGCCTCTTCACCAGGGTTACAAGAAGAACTAACCAAAAATTTGGAATCCTTGAGTGCGTCCAGTGACCAAGGGTTTGATCAAGAGGGGCAGCTGGGGATCAGAGATCAGGGCGACTCTAAAGCCATGGGTATCTTAGCGGGAGGGAGATCTGAAGACCAAAACCAACGGGGCCAGGGGGATTTAGGTCAAGGGGATGGTTTTAGAAATTCAATGACAAGCCAAGAACGGGCCCAGTGGGTGCAAAAAATCTTTGACGGTGCCCATATGCTGCTTAGCCAAGGGGGCGGCCAAATTCGCCTAACCATGCCCCAGACTCCTTGGGGATCTCTTGATGTAGCTTTAAATATGACCAACCAAAAAATGGATATCAGGGTCTTAGCGGGTGACGACGGTATTCGTGAAGCTCTCGCTGTAGAACTAGGCCAACTCGGTGATCTTTTGAATGCGAGAAACATAGAGTTAGGAAAGATCGAAGTGGGACTGTCCGGTGTGGCGATCAATAAAGGATCCCAGGCAGGATCCCAGCAAAACTCCCAGGGGGGATCCCAGCAATCTGGGGACCAACGGTTTAAGGACCATGCGATTCATCAAGATTGGTTACAAGATATGAGAAGCCAGGTCAAACTGGCACAGTTTGACCAGTTGCGGACTATGACCAGTCCTCGGTTATATCAAAAGGATTCTGAAAATTATGGAAATTCCATTCAAAACACCGTCAATAAAATAATCTAAAATTTAGGGGAGCAAGTTTAAAAAGTTATCAAAATGATATATTATTTAGCGAGAGAGTTTTAACTAAGGAACCGATCCCATGCGCATGGACATCAGAGAACGCATTCATCCGGTTGAGGCCCGTCCCGGCCTGGATTTCAGCGATAGCGCCATTAAAGATCCGACCCCACCTCCCGAAAAGTCAGGAGAAAACAAAGTAAGCTTTAAGGATCTTGTTTTAAACTCCAACGACGAAACCTCAAGGCAGAGAGCTGCCCAAAAAAATGGCGATGGATTAAGGAGGGCGAAAACCGACGAAGAGTTTGCCAAGATGATGAGTGACCAACTCAATAAAGAAAACCTCCGTAAGCCGCAAAACAACCTGGATAAAGACTCATTTTTAAAGCTTTTTATCACCCAAATGCAAAACCAAGACCCCCTGAACCCAGACGATAGCGCCGAGATGGCAGCACAGCTCGCCCAGTTTAACGGACTGGAGCAGATGATGAACGTCAATAAAAATCTAGAGAAAATGCAGAGTGATCAGGCCCTCACCAGGGGAGTGACGCTGTTACCTTTTGTTGGCAAAGAGGTCAAGCTGGGGAGTGGCAAAATCAGGGTGGAAGATCATAAGGTCTCCAAAGCTGGGATCCAACTCAAACAGGAAGTCCCTAAGGCGACTCTCGAAGTGAGAGATGGAGCCGGTGTGGTGGTTGCCACCCGAGACATGGGATCTCTCAAGCGCGGCGAGCAAATGCTCTCGTGGGATGGGAAAGGTGTCGATGGCAAACCCGTCCCTGATGGAACCTATACCATCCAGGTCACCGGCAAGGACCTCAATGATCAGGAAGTCCCTGTGGATGTCTTTAGCATCGTCAAGGTCAATGGGATCGACTTTAAGGAAAGCGGCGGGCTCTTTGAGACCGATGTGGGGCGGGTCGGGATAGGCGAAGTGATCTCAGTGGGGACCGAGGGGGTGTTAACCCAACAAGCAGCCGCGCTTCAGCAGCCAGCAAAAACAGAACCTGTCCAACCCGATCAACCTGTCCAACCCGATCAACCTGGCCAAACTAACCAGCCAGTCCAGGCTAGCCAACCGGTCCAAGCAGCTAAACCACAAACCAATTCTAATCCGGAAAAATCTCCAACGATCTGAAAAAAATCGAAAGGTCTTCCCATCAGAAACGTAGGCTTTATCCTAGTCCTGTTATCATGCCAAACCCTGCCACACCAAAGTCAAACCCAGGTTGACGAGAGTGGACAGGAGGCTAAACTCCTTCCCCAACAAGAATTGGGCTTGAAACAACCGTTTCGCAGCGCCTCCTGTCCTCCAGTCTCAAAACCCTGTACAGAACGGTACGATCCGGTGCAGTGTTTTAGTAAAAAATATAAAGGTCGAACTTTTCTACCTGGAAAGACCCCAATGGCCTGGGGCGAAAATGATTGTCTTGGTCTAGAAAATCTCAATCAAGTCGTTTGCCGACTGCAACTTAAGCCCAGCGATTTAGACGGTGTCCAATGCATCCCCGATGGAAGCAATGGTGCATGCCACCTTGAAAAACCTAAATGTCCCAAAGATGACAAGGTTTATGTCTGTGCGACCGATACTTATAACCAACAAAAATTACAAAAAAGCCAAATCTTGAAAGCTTGGGGCTACGGAGCCTGTGAGGCACGGTGGGAGCTGGGTGTGAGAGCCTGCCAGGCAAATCTCAATCCCAAATTGGTGGGTAAGGTATCCTGTGAGCAAGATTTGGTAACCAGCGAGTGCATCAAAGGTATCGAGAGTTGTTTTGATAAAATTGCCACGACGACCTGTAGGGGTGTATTAAAGAAATCGGAGCAAGCCGTCGAAGCAACATCTGATAGCGAGTGTGCAGCGAAAGCAGTTTTAAGTCTTCAGTCCTGTGTGTTGGGAGAATCGCCGGCCTCGCTTAACGATGTGGTATGTCGGAGCCTTTGAGGTCTCTGATAAGACGGCAGAAAGAATGGGACTCAGCCATAAGGGGGTATTCCGATGATAATCGATGGAAGCATCCGTGAAAATTTATCTTTGTTAGCCAAAACATTTGGGTTTGTGGTGTTTGGTTGCCTGTCGCTGTCGTGCGGTGGCGACGACAAAAAAGGGAGCGAGGGAGATGCTGTCAGCTTCTCGGAGGTCGCCTTTGAGGGAGCAGAGAGTGGACAGCAGTATGTTGTGATCCCCTATGTTTTGGGCAACCCAGACAAAATCGAGGGTGGCTCAGACACCGTTAAATTTACCCTCACCGGGACCCAAGCCAGCGGCGCATCTCTCCGGGACGATGGTGATGTTGATTCCCCCAAGGCCGATTTTCACGGGAGCTTATCTTCTGAGGAGATGTCCTACAGCGAGATGAACCATCAGTTGCGGACCCTACTCAATCGGTTTGATCCTGAACTCGGCTACTACCAAGGGGAATGGTTTTGGAGCTTGGCGAAGAAAATCGATCAAGCCCTCTTAAAACAAGGATCTTGGACCCCCCAGTCTGCGACGGGCCTCGGTGGATCTAACTTTACGAGCGCTGGTTTGGAAGGGGAGTTAGGACCGGTAGAAAGCAGCTATCTTTCTGGGATTGGGCTCGGTCCAGTCGCCCCGAATAGGGGATTTTCGGGGAAAAAAATGGTGCCTAGTGACGCCAATTTAACTGCCGCAACTTGCCCCAAGGCTGGTGATTCGGTGACTATGCCTGACCGCGACAATCCATCTGAAAACGATTCGGCTATTATCCCCGCCTCTGGAGTCGTCGAGGGGACGGACTATTGCATTGTCTACCTTACGGCACCCGTCAGCGAGCCCAGTAAAGATAACATCAAAAAGTCCCTGGAAACGATTTTAAAGGTCTATAAAAAGGTCATTTATAAGGACGAGTTTGCGGCGACGACCTCAGGGTTTAACTTTAAACCAGTCGTGGTCGTGGTGGATTTTAAAGACACAAATCGGTGGCCAGGCAGCTTTGCCTATCAAGTCGATGGAGCCTTTTTACCCAATCCCTCTAAAGCTGCAAAACAGCCGATGCTTTATATGGCCTCAGACCTCAATAAAGTCAAAGCGCGCGATGCCACCCTGGTCAAGAACCTGTTTCATTCCACTTTAGCCCATGAGATGCAGCATGCTATTATGAACTTCTACCGGGTACAAAAAACCGCAGGTAAACTCGAAAATCCTTCGATCGACGAGGGTCTTGCCCACTATATGGAAGATCTCTTTGGCTACGGTACAGAGAATTTTTCAGGTTTCCCCAAATCGTTTTTTGATGTTTGGACTGACACCTATCCTCCGGTTCTACATGCCTCGGCGTCGGAGCCGATCAATCGTGGAGGGGCCCAGGCTCTGTGGTATTATCTGGTGAGCCAAAAAGGCGGCGTGAAATTTGAGGGTGGGAATGCCAGTGGTGGGGACGGCCTTAAGTTTATCGCCGAAGTGGCAACCAATGCGACCCAAGCGGGACCCAAAGGTCTCGCAGCCAAATATGGCCAGGATTTGACGAGCATGATCGGCGAGTTTTTTGGGGCGATGGTCGCGGATAACACCAGTGTTCCAGGTGGTAGCGATCGACTTAAGGTGCAAGAACTCCAGGCCATGAAAGACCTCCAGGGCGTCGATAAAAAATACGGCATGAGGTTTAACAATTTTGGTGGCCTACCAGCGACTCGGAAATTTGACGACAATAAATTTACCTCCGGCAAAGCCTCCGGTGATATCACTTTTTACTCAGCTTTCCCCATGCTCTACCAGGTGTCAGACCCAGCGGTAACACTCAAGTTTAATGCCTCCACGGATGTGGGTGCGGTGGCTATCAGTAAAGTTAGAATTAAATAAAGCCCCAGGAGGTTAATGTGGTCAAGTATTTAGTCTATCCAATGGTGATCCTGGCCCTCAGTGCATTTGATTTTCCTCTCTATGCAGAGGAAGGCGAGCAGGTCACCGGCGCGGTACGGGTCGCCGGAGGTGGGTTTAGCCAAGAGATCCAAGTCCTCACGGAAGGCAAAGACACTCCGGTGGTCCTCTGTGATACCCCGGAGGCAGGTCGGGTTAAAAAACTAGCCGCAATGACTGTGAAAGTCACGGGGAGTTGGATGCTCAATAAGCAGGGTCAAAAATCCTGCTTTACCACCAAGAGCTTTGTGGTGACCAAGCATATCAGCGGTCGAGAACCTCTGGTCGGGACCCTTGTTAAAAACAATGAGTCGTTTGCTATTAAAAACGACGATGGCAAGGAGTACAAAATAACAGAGGTCTCTTCGGGCCTGGCAAAGTTAGCCGGCAAAAAAGTCATCGTCGATGCTAAGTCAATCAATACCTCTAACAAAAAAGTTCTTAAAGTCGTGAGTTATGGTGAATTTCCCTGAGGTGATTCATCTGATGTTCGCCCATTTATTAAGGAGATTGTGATGAAACTAGGTCGTTCGCTTTTAAAGGTCGCAACTAAAAATCTGTTGGTTGTATTGGTCGGCTGTGCTGCGATGTTGTTTGTGGGGTCCCAAGTGACTCTTGCAAACACCCTGATCACCCTGGATGGTGGCAAACCCAAAGCGGGGCTTGCTAAATCCTGGAAAAAAGTCAAAGAGGGTCAATACGAATTTGAATTGGATACGGCCGCCGAACTGAAACCAGGTACCAAGGTGACCACAACGTTTGTTAAAGACTCCCTTGAAGCTAAGCTTGGGGGCCCTTACAGCGCTAAGGTGACGGCTGACAGCCCGTCCAAAGTGACTGTGACCTTTAAAGGGGATGAGGCTAAGTTTTTGGAGCAAGTCTCAAAAACAAAAATCCGTGCGGGTAAAGACGTGCAGTTAGCCATGGAAAGCTCCGTCTCAGATGGCGGGATCCGGGCTAAAGCAGCGGATCGCCCTGCAGCCGATGGTGAAGTTAAAGCGATTGCCATCAAGGTCGAGGGCAACAAAATCACCGGCAAAGTCAACGAAACCAAAAGTTCAAAGCTACCAGCCAACGAAAAATTTGTGGTCAAGGGAACCATCAAAGGTCTCAAACAAAACGACAAATTTTTCTTTAAACCAGAGAAAAAAGAAGGCGATGCTTGGGTTCCCGTCGCTGGATCTCTCCAGTAGATTTTACGATAGTCCACTCGACGACAGGACTTCATAAGGAGCCTCGTCGAGCATTTTTTTGGTGAGACTGGACAGCTTGAATTCAATCTCTAAACCAAACTCGTTGATCAGATTTTGGAAGAGTTCTTGGGCATCATGGGCTAGGAAATGTTTGATATCGTCACGGATGCGGATGGTCATCTTGCGGTCGCCCGTCTGGATGGTATGCCGCCGAATCTCTCGTAGCAGATCAAAGGTCTCGGTCACCGGACTGCGAATATGCCCCCGTCCCTCACAATAGGGACAAGCCTCCATCAGGGTGCGCTCTAGGGATTCGCTGGTCCTTTTTCGGGTCATCTGCACCAGGCCAAGCTCGCTAATGCGCAAGACATTGGTCCGTGCCTTGTCAGCTTTAAGCTCCTCTTGGAGGGTATTAAAGACCCGTTCCCGATCTTCGGTTTTTTCCATATCGATAAAATCAATGACGATGATTCCACCGATGTTTCGGGTGCGAAGTTGGGAGACAATTTTTTTGACGGCTTCTAAATTGGTCTTAAGGATGGTATCTCGCGCGCTGGCTTGGCCGACAAATTTGCCGGTATTGATATCAAAAGAAGTCAGGGCCTCGGTTTGGTCGATGATTAAATAGCCTCCTGATGGCAGCTCAATCCGCGATGATAGGGCTCTGCCGATATCCATCTCGATTCCATAGACATCAAAGATCGGCGTCTTTTCGTCGTAGAGATAGAGCTTTTTGTGGGCTCCAGGAATGGTCGCCACCAGAAAACGCCTGAGCTCTTCCCATGCCTGGGGATCGTCGATGATAATGCGATCGATATCTTCGGCGTAGAGATCTCGAGTGGTTTTGAGGATGAGATTGAGGTCTCGGTAGATCAGGGCTGGAGCGGTGGAGCGTTTTCTTTTAGCGTCGACCATCCGCCAGACTTTGAGGAGGTATTTGAGGTCCTTTTGGAGGATTGCATCTGACAGGCCAAGGGCTGCTGTCCGGACGATCACACCGACGTTATCGGGTTTAAATTCCTTAACTAAATCAGAAAGGCGCTGCCTTTCCATAGGATCTTCGATCCTGCGGGAGATACCAATGTGGGTGAAATCCGGCATCAGGACGAGGTAGCGACCAGGAATGGAGATAAAAGTCGTCACCCGAGCACCCTTAGAGCCTAGGGGTTCTTTGGCGACTTGGACGAGGATTTCTTGGCCTTCTTTGATAAGCTTTTCGATGGGTCGTCGGGATTTAAGATTGCGGTCCCTGAGGTCTTCCGTGGTCAAATCTAAGGGGACTGTAGGAGAGGGGAGCATTGGAGTGGGGCTTTCGCCTGGCGCACCAGGGGAAGCTGTTGGGGAATGTTCGGGGTTTTCCTGATAGGGACGTGTTTCCCTAAGGGCTTCGGGATCAATCACGTCCCCGCCGTAGAGAAAAGCGGTCCGTTCGGTACCGATATTGACAAAAGCCGACTGCATGCCAGGCAGCACACGCATCACAACACCCAGGTAGACGTTGCCGACGATCCCCGTCTCACTCTGCCTTTCGATAAACAGTTCGGCAACTCGGTCCCGCTCCAGGAGAGCGATGCGGGTTTCCATAGAGTTGGTGTTGATGATGAGCTGTTTATCGGCCATATGATGTCCCTTTAGGGCAGAAAGTTTCGGAAGGAATCCCAGATTGCCGTCCAGTCCATAACTTAGGGTCAATCAAGATCCTTAAATGAGTTTGAGATCTTTTGCCAATCTTTTAGGATTCTAGAAGTCGCTCCAAGCATCGAAGTCATAGCATCCAAAATCTGATTATGATTTCGCTGGAGGCGGCTTTTATCCAAGGAATCCCACCAGTTGTAGAGGGACTCCGCGGAGGTGACGACTTGGGCAAGTTTTAGATTAACAAGAAATTCGGCTTCTTGGCTATTAGTGTAACGAGGTCCCCAGGCTAAGGAGAGCCCCTTGATAGCAGGTTCTAAGACATTGTGGACCTGATGGTGAAGGGCTCCACCTACATAGGCCGCATGACCTACGCCGTAAATTTCCGCAAGAAAGCCCATTTGGTCGACTATGATTACAGCGGGGAGCTTTGGGTGATCCCCCATCAGATCCTTCTCACCACTCTCTTTGTATAGCTCGTCTTGTGAATCAACCCCTCGGGATCTCTGGGAGGTCAGGACAGGTTGAAATCCCCGACCTAGGCAGAGGTCGGCAATCTCTTGGATAGATGGACCATCGATTTTATGGGGGACCAAAACCAGATTCCATAGATCTTCCCTCGGTCTTCCACGATTCAGAATCTTAAGGTAGGAGTCTAACAATATTTCTGTATCCCGTGGATAGATACTACCCGCGACCAGGATCTTGGAGTAGGGAGGGATTCGACCGTGAGTGGTCAGATTTTGGACCCAAGCCTTTGCGACACCCTCGTTGCCTTGGCTGCGTTGTGCGACGCGGTCGTATTTGGTGTCGCCTGCGACCATAAGCGCTTGAGCAGTCACCCCATAAAGGTTAGTTAATGAGGCATAGTCCTTTTGGGATAGGCAGTAGATCTTGGTAAAATAACTATAGAGCCACTTTTTGAGGATTTTTGCTGAAGTGGAGTCGACCGATTGCACTGAGGCACCGATCATCGTGACGGGACCATAGGCAGCCGCAGTCGCCAAAAACCCCGGCCAAATCTCATGGCGGACGACCGTGGTCATGGCGGGCCTCAAGACTGCAAAAATCCAACCCCAGTCCCAAGGAGAATCTGTAAGGGGGGCGAGATTTAGGGAGAGGCTGGTTTTTTGCGCCTCCGGTCGCGCGCGTGCAAAAGTAACTCCGGAGATCGAATAAAAAAAGACGGCGACTAAAAATCTTTGGTGGGGCTCGGCTAATAAGCGGTCGATTACGGGTCGTGCTTGTTCGTATTCTCCCGCCGAACTGCAGAAAAAGACCACGCAGTCCTGGTGAAGTTGTCTTGCGGCCAACAGCTCTTTTGCTAGATCTCTAACCCGAGGGCGTTGGCAGAGCTGGGCAGTGATGTGGCCGAGTCGAGTCCGCTGGAAGGGGGTTGACTCTAATAAAAATACTAGGAAATTAAGGAATTTCCAGAGCCAAGAGTAGGTGATTGTCAGACATTCTTTGAGCAAAAACCAAGCCATGCTTTCACACTGAATCCTCAGAAGGTAGGGGGTTCCTAGGCAAAAGATGTCCCCGCGGAGGGTTGCTGCTTCGAGGGTCTTTGGGGACAAGGAGTTGGAGTAAATGGTCGGCAATTCTGCTAGGGTCTAAGGCCATAAAGCAGAGGTGATCTCCATAACGGCAGGTGACCATCCCATGTTTCGAACACGGTCGACAACCTATAGTCGCCGAAAAAGCCAGGCTTTGGGTCATGCGGGGTGCAAAACCAAATGATTCGATGGTGGGTCCAAAAAGGGAAGCCACGGGAGTATCGACGGCTTCGGCAATATGGGCTAAGGAGCTATCGTTGGCCAGCAGTGCTGCTGATTCCCGCAGTGCGCCAGCGTTTTCCCAAAGAGTGAGTTTTCCAGCGAGATTGAGTAGGGGTCCATCCCAGCCGAGAGTGTCGATGATGCTGCGGGCTAGGTCGCGGTCTTTGGTATCACCTAAAAAGACTAGACCAAACGGTACAGTGTTTTGATCCGAAGAAGCACCCCTATGGGAGTCCTGACTTTCGTGGTAGCTGCCACCGAAAGAAAAAGAAGACAGGTTTACCATCCGGGCGATAATCGCAATCAAGAGGGAAAGTGGCGCTTGTTTGGTGGGATGGGCCGCTCCCGGGGCGATTGCCAACCAGCTACCAAACCGCAGCTCTTTGCGCCAAGGAGGGTCAAAGGAATCTGGGATAGGGAGTTTAGGAGGGAAATCCTTTTTTTCGATGGAGTCAAGGTATTCGGGCGGTAGCTGCCGTCTTAAGCCTTGGAGTAGGGTCTGGGACATCAATTGGTATTGGTGAAACGTAGGTCTTTTTGCCTCCTCCGGAAGAGGGCGACGCCGGCCTCTAAACCG
Organism: Oligoflexales bacterium; assembly: GCA_041736175.1. GTDB lineage: Bacteria > Bdellovibrionota_B > Oligoflexia > Oligoflexales > CAIYRB01 > JBGSUI01. The sequence continues at coordinate 82,201 of JBGSUI010000234.1, forward strand.
AGCTTCAAATAAAAGCCTATTGCGGAGGACCTGAACCTTTGGCGACTCGTAGTAAGGGATCCCTTTGGCGACTTTGAGGTTTCGACAAATCCACCGGGACCTTAGATTACACTGTAAGTCGATGATAAAGTGTATGTGATGTAATTTTTCTACGATTTCCTGGAGGGTGGCGATCGTTGAGCCTTTAGGGATGTCGATCGCTTTGATCTCTGGCCACGAACGCTTGACCATATCCAGGCTCGCGGATCTGCCGATCCAAAAGATTTCTACGGGAAAGGGGAGGGCAGAGAGCATATGGAGACAGCTTGTGGCGAGGACAACGTCACCCAGACTGCTCGTCCTAAAAATGGCAATCCTAAGGGATGGAGCTGTGGTCGAAGGAGTGAGCATCGGCCCTTACCTTATTGATGGGGTGTCGTCTAGAGCCACAGTGACTTTAACGCATAGTTTTTTACCACAGATAGGGATTGGAAGCGAGACCGCTCCGACTAGGTTACATTGCCTTTGTTGAGGCGGTAGCCGCGACCCCGGACACTCACCAAGTAGGTTGGTTTTGTGGGATCATCTTCAAGATATCTACGCAGTCTAACGATAAAATTATCGACCGTTCGAGTTTCAACGTCTCCTTTGATCCCCCAAACTTTGAGGAGGAGGTGGGAGCGTGAGAGAACGCGGTCTGGGTTTAGGAAAAACTCCTTAAGAACATCTGCTTCGAGTGCCGTGAGTGAAAAATGGACTTGTGGCGTGCTGAGTTCTAACGTGTCCGTATTGAGAACAAAGGGGCCAAAAGAGAGCGTCGAGTTGGGGACGACCGGGGTGTTAGACTCGGTGTCAGGAGTTTCTTTATTAAAAAAAACTGAGCGACGGATCATCCGCCGCACCCTAAGGAGAAATTCCTTAAGGTGAAAGGGTTTGGTAATATAATCATCGACCCCCACTTCGAAGCCGCGGATGCGGTCTTCCTCGCGCCCCATCGCCGTAAGCATCAGGATTTGGGTCTGGTCGTCCTGGAGGCGGATATGGGAAGCCACCTCGAATCCACTGATCTCGGGAAGCATCACATCAAGCACGATAAGGTCAAACGGGCCTGCATTTTGAAATAAACTAATAGCGCAGGGACCATCGTGGGCAATGACCACTTCAAATCCTTCCGCCGTGAGATTGAGCTCTAGGTTAAAGGCTAAGTGCGGTTCATCTTCGACGACCAAGACTTTGGGTTTCTTGGGCTCTTTTTCAGTCATGACTTTCGCTCCTGGTGGGCAGAGTAACATAAAAGGTCGCACCAAAATTTAACCCAGGACTTTCAACCCAAATCGATCCACCGAGGGATTTGACAGCTTCTTTTACAATGTAGAGTCCTAGTCCGGTGCCAGGGATTGACTTCTTGATAACCATTTGGCCTCGATGAAACATTTTGAAGATGCGGCGGCGCTCTTTTCGGTCAAGCCCAATCCCTTGGTCCCGAACATACAGCAAAATCTCGTGATTTCCACCCTCGGCACCGATTGTAATCAGAGAATCTCGCTTTGAGTACTTGATTGCGTTCTCAATAAGGTTGCCCAAAATAAGCCCCAAGGTCGAGCGAGGTAGTTTTAACCGTGTTTCAGATGGGAAATCAAACTTAATCCTAGACTCCAATTTAGGGTCGAGATGGGTAAACCGCGGAATAGTCTCGCCCACAAACTCTGCTAGGTTGATGGTCTGCCATTCGTCTTTTTGGGGGATCCCTCGATCGAGGCGTCCGGCGACTAGGATTTGGTCTACCAGTCTTTTTAGGCGATCGATATCCCCTAGGATCATATTGTGGAGTTTGGCCGTGGTCATAGGGTCAGGTTTTAGAGATATCAGCGATTCAAAGGAAAGCTGGAGGCTCGCTAGGGGTGATTTGAGTTCGTGGGTAACACTAGAAACAAAATTTCGTTGTTGGCGAGCAACGGCGCTTTGTTTTTGGCCAAAGACAAACAGCATAATAAGACCAACACATAAAACCCCGAGAAGAATGCAGCCGACGATCAAAATGGTAAGGGTGACACGGCTATCAAAAAGCTCCTGGCCAAAGCGACGGGCGAGTTCGGCGATGGCCTCTTGTTGGCTTAGAAACCAGATCACCCAAATCAGAGTGATGGCTAGCCAGACGATCTGCAACGATACGAAAATCGTTACAGGATGGCCAATCCAGCGCAACCTATGGAGGATATATCGGATCTTTTGGTAGATCATGGAGGGGTTAATCCCCGCCTTTGCTCTTAGATGCTTTTTCTAGGGCGGAGAATTTTTCCCACATGTCTCGGGTGACCAAAGTCGGTTTAACCAGCCACTGGGCTCCATCGACCACGAGGACTTCGCCTGAAATATAGGACGCTGCCTCAGAGGTCAGAAACAAGGCGGCATGGGCGATATCCTGAGTGGATCCCATACGACGCAGGGGGACCTCGCTGGCGATTTTTTCCGCTGCACCAAGGGGTGCAAGACGTCGCATACCTTCGGTTCCATCGATGGCTCCGGGGGCAATGGTACAGACTCGGATGCCGTAGGGTCCCCATTCGCAGGCTAAATTGCGTGCCAAGGCATCGATCCCGGCCTTAGCAGCCATCACATGGGCCTGCATGGGGGTGCCTTGGTAGTGGAGGGTCGCCGAGATGTTTAGGATCACGCTCGGGGCGCCTTTTTTAAGCTCTACAAAACTGGCCCGGCACATATTAAAAGTCCCATTGATGTCGATATCGATCACTGTCTTGAATCCATTGGAACTCAATGCGTCCGTAGGACAAAGGAAATTTCCAGCGGCACCGTTGACCAGAATATTGAGTCGCCCGTAAGTCTCAAGGGTAGCCTGGACCGCTGCTTCGGCGGATTTATAGTCACGGACATCTCCGGCAAATGAATGGGCTTGGATGCCAAGGGATTTGAGGGAGGCGCAGGCTTGGTCGAGGACGTCCTTGCGGCGACCCATAAGCATAAGCTTTGCTCCGTGGAGCCCCATTGCCTTAGCGATATCAAAACAGATTCCAGTTCCGCCACCGGTGACGAGGACGACTTGATCTTTAAGCAGATCTGGCCTGTAGGGGGATTTTGAGGGGATCATACGAGCCTTTCTGTTGAATGTTTGTTGATCGCTGGGTGGAACTTTTAAGGAAGCACTCCAAAGATGATTAGCATTTTTTTGCTAAAATAGCATGGCACAAAGAGCTGCTTTGATTTGGCATAAAATCAATGAAAAACAGTGCTGGAGATTTTGGCTGTTTTTAAAAGATTTCTAACGACCAACAAAAAATTAGTCGCCTTATTAGGATCCATTTCGTTCACATAGAAATAGAAATTTTGAATTTGGTATAAGTTTTTAAGGCCATGAATAGCTTTGATCACCAGCTGCTGGTGCACACTCTGGGTTTGGTCTAGAAAGCCTTCTACAATGGATGGTGACAGGGAAATACCGATGGAGGGGGTTTCCCATTGGCTTAGGAGGGAGGTGAGTTGGGTGACCCATCGCGCCTGCTCCATCTCTCCCTGGGGCAGATCTCTGGTGAGAAAAACCAGCCAGCGATCAGAATCACTGGAGCTGGAGAAAATGCTAGCTGGAGTATCGCTCATGCCCTGGTTCAGTCCTAAATTGAGGACTCCTTGTGGACTCGTTTGGCTTGCTAAAGTCTCGGAGAGTCCAGGGCCATCACCCGCAAAGCCGATCCAGAAATTACATTCAGGTGTTAAAAGACAGAGATCCGAAGCAAATCGCAAAATGGTTTTGCCAGCTTCAGGGTCGTTAGGAATGTTAGAGGAAGACTGCATCATACGATAAGTCTACCAATGATTGGATCCCATGGGCAAGAAGCATTTGGGCTGTTTTTGAGTGCCGTTGATTCACTTTGACAGTAGGCCTCACTCCGGCATACGATTGTGGAACACATAATGCAGAGGTGTCGCATTCACATGGAAGCTGGTCGTGCAACTTTAGTTCAACCAAGCCCCTCCTCTCGGGAAACGTGGATCGATGTAGCAAAAGGCTGGGGCATCCTGCTTGTGGTTTTAGGTCATGCGCTACGCGGTTTGCAAAATGTAGCGATTCTGCCTAATTCGGGCTGGGCGCATGTGATGGATGCCTGGATTTATTCCTTTCACATGCCATTGTTCTTTCTATTGTCCGGCTTTTTCATGGAAAAGGCGGTGCAGAGGCCTCTTGATCGCGCGCTGAAGGATCGAGCAAAAACTTTGCTTTGGCCTTATTTACTATGGTCTATCCTGCAGACACTAGTCCAGATCAGCATGTCGGGTTTTACGAGCGCGACCTATCATTGGACTCATTTGTTCGGAATCCTTTGGAAACCAGTCATGCAATTCTGGTTTCTTTATGTCTTACTCATGCAAAGTCTTTTGTGGTTGGGACTGCGGCGAGCCGGTGTGCCGGCTTTGGGACTATTGACCATCGCTTTGCTTTTACACCTTACCCAAAATGGAGAGGGTTTCTGGGCCGTATGGGATCTTGTTTGTATTCATGGAGTATGGTTTGCCGTCGGTGCCGTGCTTGGCATCATGCCAAAACTCGTGGAAAAAATGCGTTCGGCTTCCATGTTGGCTAAATTCAGTATGTGGGGAGCGGGCTTTGCGCTCACAACCTGGGGTGCGGTGACCCGTGCTGATGAATTGCTTGTATCGAATCTTCTTTGGGCTTTGCCTGGTGTGCTTGCGAGTTTGGCTTTGGCCATGAGCCTACAGCAAAATTTGCCCATCACCCGAGGATTTGCCTGGATCGGTCGTCTTTCCCTGGAAATTTATCTGGTCCACACCCTAGCTTCCGCCACCACGCGTGCCATACTTCTACATGGATTTAAGATTCAGGACACGACCCTGCATCTCCTGCTGGGTACGGCCGCTGGTATTGTGATTCCTGTGGCCATGGTGCTGATCTGTCGTCGCTTTCAGTTACGGCATATCTTCCGATTCGGGTCGGTGGCATGATTTTAAGCGGCTCGAATTCACCCTAAATGACGATTGACTGATACCACTGTGACCCTGTGGGGGACATGTTTGGTCACAACGGCATTTGCTCCAACTACAGCGTCATTCCCCAATTGAATCGGTCCAAGTATGCGGGCACCAGCACCAATTTTCACATGATGACCTAGAGTTGGATAGCCATTATTTTCGTTAGTGCCTAAAGTGTTTGAACCCATAAAAATGCACAAATCACCGACCTTTGATGAACCGCCAATCACAATTCCTACACTGTGAAGAAAAACCACTCCCGTGCCTATCTGAGCAGTGGCATCGATATCAGCGCCAAAAAATATCAAAGTACCTATGCGAATAAAGCGGCTTAGCACCGGGATTTTTTTCTTAAAGACAAAGGCGCGGAGCCTCACAGCGATAAGTAACCAAAGACTGTCATTTCCAAGTAAAAGCTTGAGGGCTGAATCTTGGTTGAAGTATTGCTTATAAGCTTCGATATCAGCAGCTAGCTGTCTCCAAAATGAATGGGAAATGTTAGGTGATGAAAGCGGTTCTTGATCAAATAAATTTTGTATCGAAGGCTTATCTTGAATCATGGTCAATCCTGCTTTTGTAAGCGCTATTCTGATTAGAACGAAGAAAATAGATCAATGAAGATTGCCCACTGCCTTTGCATTCCCACAACCTATGGCTAGACGAGTTTGTCGCTAGCGAGGCGGTTTAGAATGCCGTTGACGAGTTTGTGGGATTCAGCAGTACCAAACTTCTTAGAGAGTTCGATCGCTTCGTTTAGGACAACTTTTGTAGGTGTCTGCTTAGCATCAAGCTCTGCCGCGGCGAGCCGGAGGATACACCGTTCGACCGTCGCAAGGCGCTCTAAGCTCCACTGGAGGAGGTTAGGCTCCAAGTGACTATCCCAATAGGTAAGGCGATTTAGGACCTGCTCCGCTTGGGCCTTAACGGAGGATTTTATGGAGTCGGGGACTTGGGTATGTTGGGCAAAACTCTGGAAATGACTATCAGAGAAGAAATAGATCTTTTCCATTTCACATTGATAGAGAAACTGAAAAACCGCCTCCCGAGCCAGTCGACGCGGGTCTCGCGCTGCTTCGGATGGTGATCTCACAGATTTTGATTTAGGTTTCTTTGACACTAGGTGAGCTCCTCAAGCTGTTGAAACGTGTCGACCATAGATATAGCTGTTCGAGCCGCATCGGCTCCCTTATTGCCACCTTTCAGACCACAGCGGCTGAGAGCTTGGTCTTCAGTATCCGTCGTTAGGACACCAAAAATAATCGGGCTCGCAGTGGTCACCGCCACCTCCTGTAAACCTCGGGCGGTCTCACCAGCTACGAAATCAAAATGGGGGGTGTCCCCCCTGATCACCGCTCCTAAGCAGACGATCGCTGCAAACTTTTTGCTGTGTGCAGCCTTGCTTGCCAACGCGGGCATCTCGAAACAACCTGGAACCCAAAGGGTTTTCACATCGTTTGACCCTAGGCCATGGGACTGGAAGGTTTCGAGGGCCCCTTCAAGCAGGGCCTTGGTGATCAGGTCATTAAAGCGGCTTGCGATCAGTAGATAGGGTTTTTGTCCCATGGGTTTTGCTTCCTTTAGTTGGCTCAAAAGTATTAGGTGATTATATGGAAGAACTTTGCGGCATTGAGATTGTTTCTGTGACCTCAAGACCATATCCAAGGAGACCCTTAAGGGCGACGGGCCTCGTCATATGGACCCGCATTTTTCTGACCCCGATCAGCCTCAAAATCTGCGCTCCTAAACCTAGGGTCCTTGGGTCGGTTTCCATCCATGTCGGCGCAAGGTTTTCTTCTGGGGATTTAGGTTTGGAAGGATTCCCATGGATGGTTAACCGATCGAAGTCCTTTAAAATATCAGCGGGGTCCTGTTGTTGAACCAGATATAGGAGGACGCCGTTTTCGACCCTTTCCAGCATCTTAAGGCTGTCGCTAAAAAAGTTAGGTCCTTTGAGGTCGATCGTCGCAAAAAGATCGCTGAGTTGTCTTTGGCGGTGGACTCGCACATCAGTGACGATCTTTTCAGAGGGAGCACCTTTGACCAGGGCGATATGGTGGACTTGGTCGATCAGGCTACGAAAGAGAATGATTTCAAAGGATCCGTGGGATGTCAAAAAAGGAGCCCTGCGCTCGATCTTTACGAGGGATTCCTGCATGAGCCGGTAAGCGATGAGGTCCGCAATGGTCAAGATCGGCAGATCGTGTTTCGTCGAAAAGTTACCGAGGTCATCTCTTCGGGCCATAGTGCCGTCATCATTCATAATTTCGCAGATCACAGCAGCTTTTTCCTGGCCTGCAAGGAAGGTTAAATCTATAGAGCCTTCCGTGTGACCTCCCCGTTCCAAAACACCGCCACTACGGGCTTTAAGGGGGAAAACGTGACCAGGGACCACGATGTCTTCGGGACCGGACTCAGGATCCGTGGCGACTTGAATGGTATGGGCCCGATCTGCTGCGGAGATTCCCGTCGTCACGCCGAGGCGGGCTTCGATACTCACGGTAAAGGCAGTCGACTTATTGCCTATTCTGCGAGAGGAGTCCTCCATCATGGGTAGTTTGAGTCTTTCAACGGTGTTGGCATCGAGGGCTAAACAGACGAGGCCCCTGGCCTCTTTGGTCATGAAATTGATCATTTGGGGGGTCACTAAACGAGCAGCGCAGACGAGATCGCCTTCGTTCTCCCGGTCCTCATCATCGACCATGATGACCATCCCGCCTTTCTTAATGGCCTCAATAGCGACAAGGACCCGATTGACAGATGGTTCTTGGGGGGGTGAAGCTAGTGTCACAGGAAGCACCTTTCAGAAGGGGAGGGATCTCATTCCAAAAAAGAATTTTTTCAGAAATATATATTTTGGAATCTTAACAGGAGCTTAGATGAATCTGGGATAACTCTATCCAAGACTCGGAAATGTAACGTCATTTAGCGATAAGATCTAGGCTAAAATGGCCAGTTAGCGGTTAGGATAGGTCGTCAACCGCTCCAAATACTTGCCCACCATATCGACCTCGATATTGACCTGTCGTCCGGGGACTAAATCACCAAGATTGGTCACGGCAAGGGTCGTCGGTATCAAACACAACTCAATCGTAGAGGTCTGATCATCGTCACGGAGATCGTTGATCGTTAAGCTAACCCCATCGACCGTCATCGAGCCCTTTTTGATGCAATATTTACTGAGAGAGGCTGGGATCGAAAGGCTAAGGTCCCACCCATCCTTTCTTTGGTTGAGGTGCAGCACCGTGCCCAGACCGTCCACATGACCCGAAACCAAATGCCCCCCTAATCTAGTCTGGATCGTCATGGCTCGCTCTAGGTTAACCCGCGGCTGGACTCCCAGATCTGCTTGGCCCAATTGGCCCAAAGTGGTCAACCTTAGAGTCTCATGGGATACGTCAAATACCCAATACTCCGGCGTCATTGCGGCGATGGTCAGACAGCAGCCGTTGACGGCGATGCTGTCGCCGAGTTTGTCCCCCTCAGGGGAAGGCGCGGCTACTTTGAGTTTTGCAATAGAGGAGGTGCTTTCAGCCTTTTCGCCCTCTTTCACGGTCGAAAGCGAGATAACGGGGGCAGTGACCTCGACGATACCTGTGAACATTGGCACATCTTTCCATGGCAAGTCTTAGGGTTTTAGCTGATGAATCGCCGCCATAAATTCGTCCATATCGCGGAATTCGCGGTAAACAGAGGCAAACCGAACATAGGCGACTTTATCAAGGGAGTGGAGTTTAGCCATCACAAGGTCGCCGATCTTTGCGCTGGAGATCTCCCGTTCTCCGTAGTCCTGAAGAGTCCTTTCGATGATGTTGACCATGGAGTTAATCTCATCATAGGAGATGGGCCGCTTCTGGCTGGCGATTTGGATGGATTTGATGATTTTATCGCGGTTATAAGCTTCGGCCCGTCCGTCTTTTTTAACGATAAGAAGATCCAAAATTTCTTCTTTTTCGTAAGTCGTAAAACGGTGGGCGCACTGGGTACAGAGCCTCCTTCGGCGAACGCTTCGACCTTGGTCTGAGATGCGACTCTCAAGGACCTTGGTGTCTTCGGTTTCACAAAGGGGGCATCTCATCCCATGTCCTTTCGGCTAAGTCCAGCCAGGGTAGAGGGGAAATCTCTGGGCAAGCTCTTCGACAGCTTTAGAAATTGGTTCCATTTGACTCAGTGTCTGGTGTTTGACAAGTTGTCCATAGACGGCACCGATCATTTGGGCGATTTGAATCATCTCGGGTTTGCCCATTCCTCGCGAAGTCAGGGCGGGTGTCCCGAGACGGACTCCACTGGTGACAAAGGGGCTTCGTTTTTCGCCGGCTACGGTGTTTTTATTAACGGTGATGCCCACAGAACCTAAAGCTTCTTCTAACTGTTTGCCGCTGATAGGTTCGTCAAGGAGGTTAAGCAAAGTCAGATGGTTGTCGGTCCCACCTGTGACCAGTTTAAAGCCCTGGTTTAAAAGCTCGTCAGCCAGGGTGCTGGCGTTTCGGACGGTTTGGAGTTGGTCCCGTTTGAAGGGTTGGTCCATGGCCTCTTTAAAACAAACTGCTTTTGCTGCGATAATATGTTCGAGAGGTCCCCCTTGGGTTCCTGGAAAGACCCCTTTATTGATATCTTTTGACAGAGCAGGGTCGTTCCACAGAATCAGGCCACCCCTTGGGCCTCGCAGGGTTTTATGGGTCGTCGAAGTGACCACATGGGCGAAGGGAACGGGACTAGGGTGGAGATCTGCAGCCACAAGGCCAGCGATATGGGCCATATCGACCATGAGATAGGCTCCGACCTCATCAGCAATCGACCTAAAACTTTCGAAATCAATGATCCGAGGGTAAGCACTCGCTCCTGCAATGATCATTTTTGGACGAACCTCAAGGGCGGTCTTGCGGACCTGATCCATGTCGATCAGATGATCGCCCTCCCGATGTGAGCCCAGGAGTTTGAGGCCATAAAAATGGGATTCGTAAAGGGCCCCCGAAAAGTTAACTTTAGATCCGTGGGTTAAATGACCGCCATGGGATAAATCAAGACCCAGGATCCGGTCGCCGGGCTTAAGCAAGGCTAAAAACACGGCTGCATTCGCCTGGGCTCCCGAGTGGGGCTGGACGTTGGCAAACCCGACTTTAAAGAGCTTTTTGGCCCGTTCGATGGTCAGATCTTCCAGGCCGTCAACATTTTCGCAGCCTCCATAGTAGCGTTTGTAGGGCAAGCCCTCGGCATATTTATTGGTGAGAATATTGCCCATACAGGCGACGACTGCAGCCGAGGCAAAGTTTTCGGAAGCGATCATCTCCAGGCCGGTCTTTTGGCGGTGGAGTTCTTTTTCGATCCAGTTAAAGACCTCCGGGTCTTGACTCTCAAGGATCTGCCATGGTTTTGGAGCCTGTATTTGGTGCGATGGGGACGAAGCAGGGTCAGCAACCTTACTCATGAAGCAATCCTTACAAAAGAAAGAGTCGATCGAAATTTGCTATTTTTGGAGCAGACGGCGTTCGATGTTACGAATTTTGTCAAGACGACCTTGATGGCGATGCCCCTCAAAGGCGGTATCAAGCCAGATACTCACGAGATCTGTAGCCCTGTGGGAGTTTAAAACCCGGGAGCCCAGACACATGATATTGGCGTCGTTATGGGCACGACTCATACGGGCCGAGTATTCGTCGGTGATCAGAGCTGCACGGATACCGGGGAACTTGTTGGCAGCGATACACATTCCAATCCCAGTACCGCAGATAAGTACGCCCCGATCGATTTTACCTTGGCCTAGATCTTCGGCCAAGATGGCTGCATAGTCGGGATAGTCCACCGATTTTTCTGACTGGGCGTCAACACCGTAGTCGACGACTTCGAAGGCTTTCATCCGAATAAACTCACCGATTAACTGTTTGAGCTCTTTGCCTGCATGGTCGGATGCTACACCAATCTTAATCGTCATCGTGGGGGCCTTCCTGTCAGAGCTTTTCGTCAAAACATGGGTGATGGACACGCTGCTGATTAATGCTCTTCTGCTTTTTTGATATAGGAGATTGCATCATCAACGGTTCGGATATTTTCCGCTTCTTCATCGGGAATATCTACTCCAAAGGCTTCTTCCATCGCCATGACGAGTTCGACGATGTCTAAAGAATCCGCGCCAAGATCTTCGATAAACTTGGCTTTACCGATGACAGAACTTTCTTCGACACCAAGTTGGTTGACCACAATTTGCTTAACTTTTTCCTCAACGGAAAGTGTCATGCCTTTTCTCCTTTATCCCAAAGTATTCTGAGTTTAATATCATTGCTTTACGCAGCGCTCCTAAATAACCAGAAACCTTAGTAACTTGCAACGAAAAAGCACTACTTTGGGGTCGGTCTCGAGATCTATAGTCGTGATATCTGTGAGTTAGCAGACACTTTGTCACACCGTCGACTTGAAAGCGGCCTTTCCTAAGGCCTTGTCAGGGGCCTTCATGGATTTGCTCACGATCAATGCTCCGAGGCCAAGCCCCACCACGATAAAACCACCGACGCAAAGTAGGCCAACACCCTGAGAATACTGCTCACTTATGGCCTCTCCGACGATAAGACCAAGGCCGAGGATGACGGAGAAGGCTGCTGCAGTGATCATCCCCGTCCCAACGTAATAACCAACGATGCCCTTCACGGCAGTCCCTTTAGCTTGAGCGGTCGCTAGATCGATTTTATTCCGAATTCCAAGAGCTTGTGTCTGGAAAAGAGCTTGGATGGATTGACCGAGATCTACGACCGCCACGCCTTTCCCAAAAGAAGTCCTATTCCCGCGGCTCCTAAAATATAAAGATAGGGGTTGGCTCGTACATTTTTATCAATTTGCTCGACCAGCTCGGTGCTTTGGCTGGAGAGTTGGCCTAGGTTTTTTTTGAGAAATTCAAGTTGGCCAGAAAGCTCCTGAAGAGTTGCATCAGCGGTGGCAGTGCCCGTGGTTTTAGAAACCGTTTTTATTTTGGTAAGCAGTTGCTGTAAGTCAGACTGGAGTTTTTGTGCTTCAGTCTCTACATGACCCAGGTTATCTACCTTTTCCTGAGGGGAGTGAAGTTTTTTGGAGACAGACTCTCCTCCGGCTAGGTGGTCTTTAGCATTAATGGTCTCAGTCATCTGGTGGCTCCCAAAGTAGGTTTGTTCTTTGATTCACTGGTCCGTCAACGACGGATCATCAACAGCCGACCATGATAGGATCGGTCAAAGGAAGACATGACATTAGAACAACTTGATGCAGAGGTGATCGTAGCCTCAGACATACATCTTCTCAATTTAGAGTCTCCGCGAGGCCAAATGTTCCTCACACTCCTAGAGAATCTATCAAATCCTGTGGAATATCTAGTTTTAAATGGGGATATTTTTGATTTTTGTTTTGGAAAAAGCATATTTTTTCAAAGGAAGTTTGCCAAACTCGGGACTGCCTTAAGCCGCCTCGTCGCCAACGGGGTCGAAGTGGTCTTTGTAGAAGGCAATCACGAATTTTCTATGGCCCAAGTGGGCTGGGAAGGCGTCCAGTTTGTGGAGGGGGTAACTAAAATAATCCAAACAAAATCTGGATTGAAGCTTGCGTTGACCCATGGAGATTTGCTGTTAAATGACCCAAAATACCGACTTTTCAGAAACTTTCTAAAGTCTAAAAAAACGATCAATCTTGCAGCAAAAATTCCAGGACCATGGCTTGATAGCTATGCTCTTAAGCATGCAAAGGTATCGAGGTCCCGGGATGTCTACCGCCGTGTGGACCATAAAAAAGTGGTGGATGCAGCTTTTAAGTGGGTTGAGTCGACCGGCGCCCAGATGGGGATATTCGGCCATTTTCATATACCCTATGCCGAAGCCATGGTCATGAATGGCGCGGATTACCGGGTTTTTTGTGTTGAAAGTTGGGAGCGGCCTAACCTACTAGTTATTAAACAAGGGCGTCCCCTAAGGACATATCTCGATCAGTGGATTTCCACTGGCGTATGGACGTTTGTAGAACCAAAAGCCGTCTTAAAATAATTTGTTTATGGATCCTGATCACCTATGGATTTATTTGCTAGCTTCATCGAACAAATCCCCTATGTGGGCCTGGTGGGAATTGTTTTCTACCTAGCGGGCTTTTATCGAAAAGTGCTGTTTGTATTGATCCTGGTCCTATCACTGCTTATAACCATTAGATTTGCTTTAGATCACTTAGCGGCTAGGTCCATAAACTGGATGGGCTACCTCAAGCAGATGTTGCTCCTGCCTTTAGGGCTAGGAGCAGTAATAGGTTATGGGCTCCTGACCCAGACCCATCAAGATCGACACCTTTCTAACTTTACTAAGTTTATTAATGTGGCCGTGTTGACTAATATCTTGGCCATGGTGTTAGTCCCAGCTGACGGAACCATCCGGGGGATGACCAGCCGGTTGACCTGTCTTTTTCTTGTTTGCTGGTTGCTCCAGGAAATAGCTCAAGTCAAGGGAAAGACCGTAGTCTATGATAAGGGCTTTTTTATATTTAGTGCGGTTCCTTTGGGTTGGGTCTTCTGTCATGCAGTCTACAGGTTGGGCCTGATGTCGCTGCCTACCTTTGACCAGTTTCCGCACTTGTTTTTTGAACCCCTGAGTCTTGGGGGGACCTATTTTCTCTACCGTCTCCACGGAAGGCGCCATTCCGTGAGCCATTATTTCGGATTTTCGGATACTTTGGTGGCACCGGCCTTGGCTGTTTGTTCTAGCTTCTTTTCAACGACCCAAGGTGGGTGGGGTCTATCCCAAAGACACCTCGACTGGATCTTTGTCCCTCTTCATTTTATTGTGATTGGTGTAGCAGGTGTTGCCCTATTTAAAGCACTAAATTGTGAAAAACATACTTTAAAACGCCCCACAAATTGGTCTAGGGATTAAATCCATTTTCTACTACCCACACGATAGATGAGGCTCAATTCCACGAGCCGAGTCGAAATCCAGCCAACTCAATAATCTTCCAACCCCATGTAAACACTTCGAGCGACCTTTGTAACATGCTGATTTGATAAGATGTTATCACAATTTTTAGCTTCTAGCTAAAGGGATTGTTTTTATTTGCCGAGAGTGGCTATGTAAATAGAAAAGAGTCACAAACAGACAACGTTAAAAAATAGCATCAAGCAATCATTGACAAACAATAAGGAGACCTCGGTGAAAACAAAATCATTATCACAATTTCAAAAGATAGGGGCAGGTTTTAGAACCGGGAATAAAACTCTTTCTAGTATATTGTTTATTTTGGGGCTCCCTCTTGTTTTGATGCTTTCTGCTTTGCAAGCCATGGCTTTAGAAATCACCTATTCAGGAAGACTTAGCGAAGAGAGCGGCTAGTCGATCGATGTTCCCCAAGACTTTACCGTCCGGTTTTACAACACCCCCCAAAACGGCGACACAGTCGGACCGACTCTTAAACTCGCCAATGTAGAACTCCGAGACGGAGTGTTTCTGCTCAACCTTAACTTCGACAGCAACCAACTTTCAGCCATATTTGGGGATGGCACAAAATCTGTTTATCTAGAAGTAGAGGCAGGGGGCAAGGTCTACTCGCGCCAGCGTCTGAACGCCGCACCTCTAGCCCTAAGAGTGCCTGTGGATACCAATTATCTCAACTATACAGACGGAAAGTTAAAGATCGAGTCGGTGGACTTAAACCAAGTCAACGGACTCAGTGCAGCCCTCGCGGCCAAAGCCGACGCATCTACAGTGGCAAGCACCAATGTGGCCACCAAAAACCTCTCTGACCTGTCTGACATTTCAGCCGCCAGAACCAACCTCGGTCTCGGTCCTCTCGCTACGGCCACCACTATCAGCAACGCCGAGATCAGTGGCTCAGCAGCCATCGCAGACACCAAACTCGCCACCATTGCCACTGCTGGCAAAGTTTCAGGCTCTGCCATCACTTCGGGTACGATTGGTGGGACCACGGCCTTTAACAGCTCCGGAGATATCAGCACTTCTGGATCGGTTAGTGCCGGGACTGTTACATCCTCCCTACAAAGCGGAATCCAGCTTAAACCTTTCAACACGTCCGCAGGTAGCACGGGCGAGCTTCGTTTTAGCGAGCTTAGTGCCAATGGCACCAACTATAGCCTATTTCAAATGACTTGATATTATCCCTTGAAATTTTTCTTTTATCATGCCATCTTCTAGACCATAATGGACCTTCTTTAACGTGCTGTCAGCAGAAGGTCGTAAAAAGTGCCATTTCAAGGACAAGAATTCAC
>JBGSUI010000250.1:0-3500 GCA_041736175.1 Oligoflexales bacterium
CAATCCTTAAAAGCAACGACCTTGATGCCTATTGGAAATATCATATTGAGCAGGAGTTTTGTAGAAATCATGTAAAGAAATTCTCTAACTCAATGAAATTCATCAGAAAATCATTGTAAAAAAACTACTGCACCCAAATCATTTTGCAATCCCTCACCTGAAAACCCACCAAGGAGGACCGGAAGACCTTCAAAAGCATCGGAATACATGTCAACGTAACGTCCGAGAAAAAACGACTGGGAGGAGTCTTTGGACTCAAAAAACCTGGTCCGGATGATTTGATTGATCGCCCCATACCCACGGTACTCGCCGACCCGGTTGCCTCCGGCTTTTGTCTCAGAAGCTTGATCAGACCTGCTACATCCGGCAGTAAGAACGCCCATAAAAAAGATAGCTTTTAAAAGAGTAACGCAAACTCGCATCTTAGTGACCTCCATGGGCAGCTTCATGGCTGACCCATTTATAAAGCTGGGCGCGCTCGGTGGCGCTCATAAATTTGTTGAGTGGCATCAGTTTGGATTCATCGTTTGACGATAGTCTATCCAATAGACGCTTAAATGTTTCATCCTTTGAAAGCTGCTGCCCTCCGTCATCGGTATGGGCAAAGTTGTAGCTGTCTCCTGGTCCTAGCTGCCATTTTGTTAGGTCCAGGTTTCCTGCCGCTCCGTCGCCAGAATGACAACTGGAGCAGTTCTTATGGATCACAAAGGCTACTTCGCAGGGCAGCGTTGTCGGCTGGTGTCCAGGGACAAAGTCGTAACATTGGTTTTGTTGGGGATCTTGCATCATAAAGGTTTTGCTGAGGACGAGATCCTTTGCAATAGCTTTAAACGCCTTGCTCGTCGCCGCGGGGTCGGTGCTGGCTGCCGCGTCATCAAACTTTGTGGCAAGGCTGTTGATCCATGCGCCGTCATAGACTTGGTCTTTGCCAAGGAAATATTCGGCCATCCGCCGGGTAAGGCACTGCCGGACTTCTTTGGCCTCACGAAAAATCTTGGTGAGATCCCGTAGCGAGTCGCCGTAAGAATTGAGTTCGGTCTTTTTTGCCGACCTTATATAGCCGATGTTCCATGTTCGGTCCGTATCGGCGCCGCTATCGCCGCCGGAATCGGGGGGTGCGCGCCAGGCGCCGAGAGTGTCGGTTAGCTTTGAGCCGCTCACTATTGCGGCATCATCAAAAATCAAGAAATCCCGTGTTTCAAAGTCTATCCCGCTGAATCCTCGGTAACGGAAAAACCCAGCCATCGGATCGAGTTTATAGTGACACGCTGCACACGCAGGATCAGCTGCATGCTTATGGTCGCCATGGGACGTAGGCAAGGCGATGTTAACAGGGGTTAGATCGTCGCAAAAATAGGTTTTAAGAATATAGGCTGCTCGGCGCCGGTTGGAGTTGGTGGAGGAGTTGGGTAGCGCATTCCAAAACGTACTGGTGAATGGGCCGCTTTCTCCAGCAGCCCCATAGACCGTTGGATCAATCGCAAGAACGCCGGCAGCGCTTGCTATGATGTTGTAATTGCTCGCGGCCGGATGATCGACTATGGCCATCAGCTTGGAATAATTGTCTCGGCTGCCTAATAAAGTTTGGTATACAGATTGGGGATCGAGTTTGTCTGGGGCGATAAAGCAAATGATCTGGACATCGAGATAGTGTTTACTGAATGCGGTTACGAGTTCGTCGGGAAGACCAGAATTATAAATTGAATCGAGAACTTCGTTGAATTTATCACTGAATTGGCTGCAGTGAGCCTGCGGATCGAGGGTGTGATCGTCAGTGGGCTTAAAGAGTGCTGTTATCTCATCATGACCAGCGAGGGCCTTGTTAAGCTGGGCCAGGCGCTGCTCGCGATCTGAAATTGGTGGTGCTGTCGCTGCACCCGTGGTGTTCATGCTACCGTTGAATCCGTCACGGGGTTTTGTAAAATTCGAGATATAAAAAGGCTGATCATAGTCGAATAGAGAAAAGTAGTCGCCGTTTGTCGCCACCGCCTTGGCTGCTGTCAAAGCCTGCGGCATGATGAAGTAGTGCTCTGAGCGCAACTGTCCATGTTTTTTGAAGTTGAGGAAGTAGAGGTTAAAGTCAAGAACGGTTTCTATAAAACGCGGGTCCTGCATCAGGATGTCGACGATTTCCTCACGTGGTTTTGCTGCTAAGGTGTCGACCTGATCGGTCGGGCTGATGCCGTTACCAAACCGTAAAGCTCTTGCGGTTTTGTCAATCCACGCTTGTTTTTCCCATGGGTCCGCATCCTGATCAAGTGAAGAGGCACCGTTGTGGATAGATGGCCGCGAGCAGGACAGCGACAGCATCATGGCAAGAATAGGCACTACGAACATTGTACTTCTAAGCGAGAACATTGATCCCTCAGGGGTGTCCATACTTCACTCCGATAAATTTTGATTCCGTGACATCTGCTTACTATGGGGTTGCGTCGTAAAAGAAAACTCGACCATCAACCGCTCCAATGATGTCGAGGCCATTGCTGGGTTTTATTATGAAGGTAATCGCCTTCACCGAACCGTCGGTAAAGACGAAATCGACATTAGTTACCCTCCGCGTGTTACGTGTAGGACCGCTTAAATAAAATTCGTCTTCTGGAAATTTGGAAAAAACTTTTTGGTTTGGATTAAGTTTTAACTTGACCAGATCCGAACTCTCTAGCCACGTATTGCCCGTATTGACGAGGGCGTGACCGATTTCAATAAAGGGGCCTTCTTTGTTCTCAGCTCGATAAAGGTAGAGGTTAGCTTTATCGCGTATTTCAGCTTTGATGCATGGTGTTTGGTTTGGGACCCGTAAAAACTGGGCAAAATCCAAATATAACGGATGGTCACATCTTACGAGCTCAAAGTTGTCTGACGCCGCAAAAATATTTTTTATACCCGCAAAGTCTAAGTTTGACCAAGCACGCTTAACCTCAATCATCTCGACAAAACGCTTTTGCGTTATGGAATCGACAAATTGTTCGCCCATGAGGTCAAAACGACCTCCCTCATGACCTAAACCAAAAACATGACCCAGCTCGTGAGTTAACACCATGCGCAAAAGGCAGGCATTGCAGTAAGACCATGGGTTTTTCACTGTAGAGTCATTACTAAAATGCAGTGGGCCAAGCTGTGGTCCAATGTAAACAAAGCCTTTGCCGCGCAAATTTACGTCATCGTAATGGGTTTGGACTGTCACAGCGACGGTCGCCTGAGGATAAATTCTATAGGCTTCAATTTGACCGGCACTAAGGGTCCCAAACTGGAAGCGAAGATCGGTACTCGGGCTGCAAGGTTCTTCCACAAAGGTCTGGGTTGCTAATCGAATGGCGCCATAAGGTTGCAGATCAGGCCCGTAAAGTACAGAACGATTGGCTAACATACCTTTCCAATCATTGAGCACAGTCCCGATGAGATCACGAGCTTTTGCAGCTCCAACACCAAAATTGGGCTCGTCGATATCTAAGCAGTAACCGACTTGGGACACATTTTCGAGAAACCACGGATTGATTTGG
>JBGSUI010000253.1:0-8399 GCA_041736175.1 Oligoflexales bacterium
TGACATCATAAAGGCAAAGGCCGGCATCAAGGGGACCAATCTCGCCTCGCTCCTTGGAGTCACGCCCGAATACATCTCAATGCTGAGCAACAAAAAAAACACGCCGTCGTATCTGATCTGGAGCATGCTAAAATTGGTGGCGACCGACCCCAAGAGACTCACCGCGGAACTCGATCCCTCCAGGGATATCAGGAAAGAAAATCTACTGATTCGAGCCTAAACAAACAATAAAAAATTCAGTTTTTGTTCTTATGAATGAATTTTATCCTAGAGGTACTCGCATACACAAAGCGCGGTCTATTTTGTTCCAGCGAGCACTATTACGCGTCGTATTGTCCGTATCAATATTGAGAAACCAAGTCAATTCATGGGTAGGATCATCCATACTCGATGTCATGGATCCCCACCATACTTCATCGCCAAAAAGACCACCACGCCTGCGGAGGTTAGTCCATAAGCCCATGCTACGGGCGGTCATGAGGTGATCTTTTGTAGGTAGGATCCAATCTCGGTAACCACCGTAGTCAAGGCTTTCGCAAAAATCTTCCCATTCATACATGTTCAAACCGCCGGACTGAGACCTATGTTTACTCCACGAAATCCCAGAGGCCTCCTGAGTCAATACGCAGTCTTCTCCCACATCACAGCGTCCAGCTTGGTTGCCTGTACCAGTCAAGTCCGACCTAGGGTCGCGGTAAAAGTTTTGAAAACCTCCCGATGACGCCCCACCGGATCCCACCTTTAAATCTTCAGGAACAAGGGGAGCCCGAATGTCCATAACCATGGAAAAAACTGAACCCTGATACCTATAATCATAAGTTATGATCCCCGTGACGAGGGTCTCTCTCTCTGTTATAAACCGCAGCAATTCCAATTGCCTCTGGGAGAGTTCCACCCGCAGAAACACGGCATCTCCAGCGGCAAGTTCGTCCGTAGGGGTGAGTTTTGCCTCGACTTGGCCAAGAGACGGCGGAAATTCTATGATCGTCTTCGTGAATCGCTTAGGTATCGGTAAGAAAAAGGCCTGTGGCTCTCGACTACGAATATCACTGACGAGACTTGCAATCCAATCGTAGCTGGGCTGAAGCAGCATAGTCAGCCGATAGGGGCTTTCAGAATTTTGAGTCATTTCTAATGTTACTTTTTTTTTGGTCCACCTTTCGGGCACCATAAAGTAGAGGTTCTCTTCGTTAGCGGCGTAAACCCCAATGCGCTGACCCACCCAGAATACCTTGTTAGGCTCGGGGCTATGCTGGGCCATGCCGAGGCCAGCTTTTAATAAGAGATACAGCGCAAAGCAACCTTTAAGCAGGACTCGATTTGTAATTTTAGGAGACTTCATATCATTATTCTCATTTTTAAAAAATGGTCATAGGTGTTTATGTCAAAAAAACATCCTTTCGAACTAGTTCACTTCGCACTGAGTTTTAAAGATGCTGCCGCTTTTTTCTCTAATTTCCACTGTTATAATTCTGGGCCCTTCAGTCCCTTGGAGGAGCGCGGGATTGTCGATGATGGCCTGGCATACCTGGCTCTTTTGCTCTGCGGTAACACCCGGAGATGATCCCGGCACTGGATCCGCAGGGGGGCGGGTATCGGGTGCCAGAGAGGGAGGCGGCGGGGGTTCTGGCGCATGTTTTTGGGATTTTTTAGGGCCCAAGACTCCTTCACAGGATAGGACAAGCCCGCATAACAACAAAGATAGGTATATTCGTTGACTCAATTGAAAATCACCTCAGGTAAGCGAAGGGTCTCGGTGCGCTCCACAAACTTTTGATCAAAAAGTCTTATGGGTGTATCAGGCAAGAGTTCATAGGTCTGAAGCAAGAATCCTCGGTCCAGCTTGAGGAGTAGTTGGACATAAATGGGCTCTCCAGTTTTAATGGCTTCGACTAGGGAACCATATTGGAGCATGTTCATGGCGAGGCAGTCTTCTTCTGGTGAGGCTCCGTTGATATCTTCGCAAGGAATATAGCGTTGGGTGTCGGTGTTGAAGCGGGTAAAATGGTCGAGATCTAATGTCACCTTGCTGGCTGCCACTGCATCATACCCTTCAAACTCTGGCTCTAAAGAGATGTCCGTGAAAATATTTCCGTTCACCAATTTATTCAACTCGGCAATTTTCTTATCACTGGAAACATGCCAAAGCCCTGTGAATAATTTCGGGCTTTTGCCAAGGCGAACACCAAGCAAGGGTGTCGAGCGTCTTTTGTCGATGTTCAATTCTCTTACAATCGAGCTAGAGGAATCCAATTGGGGTGGGAATTTCATATCGTTGTTTAATAGTGCTTGATATCGCCAAAATAAAAAAATAACTATGCGCCTCGTATCCTCATGATAAATGTCAAAACTAGAAAACATAAGCCCAGAACGTCGATAAGATTTAGTAGACCCATCTAAAATACCATTTGGTTTGACTAGATCAATTTTTGGAAGTTTCCAAATATCCCATTTCATCGGTAATGGACATTGCAACTCCATAGTTTTCAGGGTCTCTTGAGAACCAGATTCTTTAACATCTATCTGCAGATTGTAGTTTTTTTGCTCCTGGCTAAGCCTCGCCACGTATTCCTGGACTACCGGAATTTTCAAAAATCCAAACGTGCCATCCGGCAAAAGATCCTGGTATAGCTTGTTTACGTAGTCCACCGTGGTGTCCAACTTAATTCCGCTTCCGATTAAAATAGACGGGCATAAAGACTTTTGTAGATTGATATCTTGAGCTCTGGCGAGAGCCCCCCCAAGCATGCTGGTTAAGACCAATGCAAATAGTGTTTGGATCTGTTTCATGGGTTATATATCCTCCGTGACTGATTTGATGACTTGATCGTAGACTTGAGCAAGGTTTTGGTAGAGCTGGTTAAGCACTGTCTGCTGCCTAAGAATGTACTGGGCTTTTTCCTCAAAGGCCTCGTTGAGCTGCGCGGTTTCTTCGGACCCTCTCTGATTCATGATCGCTTGATTAAGCTCTTCTTTAAGGGCGTGGAATTTAGTGACTTCTTCCCTGATTTCTGCGGCTTTTTTATCATAAGCCTCTTGCTCTTTCTGGCTTTTTTCTCGCAGCCGTTCGGCAAAGGGTTTGGCATCAGCTTTTGTATCAGCTTCGGGACCGGTGCTCAAGACCTGTGCTGCTTGAGCCATGAGGTCTTCTAGGGGGTGTTTTTGCTCCTGGCTCGACTCTACCTCCTTATTCTCAGGTCGATTCCCCTCGATACCTTGGGGTATCTCGGCCACCGATTGTGGATGTGACTTAAATTTCTCAGTCCAAAATCCAAAGAGTGCAGCGAGTGCTAAAAAGCCCAGAGACCAATAAAGATATTTTTTAAAGGTTTGATTCATGAGTAGACAACTTTCCTATGTGGTAAAACAAGTGATAACAAGAGTGTTTACGTCGCATGAGTCCATAAATAATCGGTACAAAAAGAACCCCTACCTCACCCCCTTTTGGGATTGCTGTAGGAGTCGTCTTCACTAAAGCGAAACAGTGAGGTCGATCACAGCCTCCCCTTTCATGTTACGATACGTTCTTTCTGTGTATTTCCGTGTGATGGTGCCGGACACATGGTCACTGCCGCTGGCCGAGCCCCGGGCCGATCCAAAGAGATCATCAGCAGATTTTAGGACGATAGCACCCACTTGGCATTTAATGTTCAGTCCGCAAAGAGCCTGCATGGCGCCACCGAAATTCTTAAGACCACTGGTGTCTGCTACTTCAGCCTGCCCTGGAGTGATCAACTCATAAGATTTGGCGTAAGTCAGGACAAATTCTGCAGTGACTTCCGCCATAATGGCCTGACGAATAGTCTCCAGTCGTTCACTCTTGGGAGAGGTATCTGTGGAACCATCACCGACTTCACTCGAGTCCACTTCACAGGTCACTCCAGAACTTGCTGCCGATGCGCGTTCTTCATGGTTCCACTTTTTCCTCCAAAGAAGGAAACCTGAAGTTCCTTTGGATGAGTGGTAGGAGCGATACTTTGAAATATCCATGGTGCATTCGACCTTTGTAGGGTCATTTTTGAGGTTATAGTCGTACTCTAGAGCAACGGACTGGGCTAAGACATTACTGGTGCGATTTTTATAATAGTAAACCGGAATCGCCAATTTTTTGCTATTGCTTTCCCCATCATCCCGAGATGCGCCAACCGAATAGAAACTCCTTTTACTATCTCCGGTACAAAATGCTCCGCGGGTAACCAAATTACGGTAAGTCCCAGCTCCCGAACCTTCTAGAGTCTTCGTCAAAGGGACAATAGGTTGTCCCGTACCATCGTTAAAGACGGGGAGACCCGGTGCAGTACCTGTGGCTAGTTCTGTAGTGCCTGCTGGAGAGCCGTTTAAAGCAATGGTGAGACCGTTGTTTGTTCCAGGTGCCAACTCGCTAGCAAGACCACTAAGAGGACTGGTGTTTGGATCTGCGTGACCGATGAGTGGCTTTAATTTGACATTGTAGATTGGAAGCCGCGCTACACCGTAGGAGGATCCATTGGACTGGACCACTTGCCGCATGCGTGCTTCTTCCTCACCCCAGATCGAGTAAGAAGCTGTAGCATAACCTACTCCCGCACTTTCAAGCTCCATAAGAGTTTTTGATGAAAGAGTGTAAGAATTTTGGGCAAGTTTGTTGATGGACTCAAAAGCCGCTTGGAGTTCATCAATCCGGGCTTTTTGCGCCACTTCATCGGGGAGTACAGCAAGGTACTCGCCTTTAGCGTTGGCAAAGTCAAACGACGCTTTGGTCATTTCTCCATAGGCATCGCGGACTCTATCTTTCAACCCACTTTTTTGTTCCTTAAATTCAGCCTTGAGTTCTGCTATGCGAGCTTTTGTTTCAGCAATAGCCTCTGATGAATCCAGGTTATCTAATTTTTTGATTAGGTCATCAATTTTTTTGGGTAATTCTTCGAATTGCTCCTCCACTAGCTTATAATTTGATTGAGCGGTCTCCAGCTTGATTTTCGATGACTCATAGTTTTTCACCTGAGTGGGGTACTTTCTCCGTCCATCTTCTACTTTTGCCAGAAGCACCCTCAGCTCCTCAATCGTTTTTCCATGACGAATGTAGTTGCCATAACGAGAATCGAAGTAAGGGGAATACACCCCTTCCTCGGCTACCTTTCTCCAATTGGCTTCATTGGCCGGCTGAGGGACCATGTAGGTCATCATGTAGCTTTCTTGAAGGATATCGCAAGCTGGTGTGGCAACAAGGGATCGTTGGCTATGGCTGCTCCATCCAGACCCATGCTGCCATAGTTAGCCTTGTTATAAGGCATACTAAACACCTGTGTAGGAAACATGGATAACATGAGGCCCCATGCTGCCACCTGCTTTTTGCGTTTGATGAAGGGCTTTGATTCCGATTTTGAGTTCATGACTACCTCTCGATGTATTTAAATTAGAAAAATGAACCCCTACTTAGGGACTAGTGTTTGTTTACCACTCTTGATTTGGAAAGGTCCATGGCCGAAATTCACCTGATGAAAGATTTTTTAACCGCATCTGCATTGCTCATCTTCCCGAGACAGAACTTCATTCAAACTATTTGGAATCCGGACTTGGGAAGGAGACATCCCAAAATAAGCACTAAGATCTCGCGAAAAATGCGAATATGAATTAAATCCACAATCATAAGCAATCGATTCTAAATTTATGTTAGAACCTAAATAAACATCTGAATCGCTAATAATCTGGCGGGCACGGTGCAATCTACGAATCTTATTATACCGCATCGGCGTCATACCGTAGGTTTTCTTAAATATCTTGATCGTATATTGAGGCGAATATCTAAGATACGCGGATAACGATTCTAAGTTTAGGTTCGCTTCTGAAATTTTTTCATCTAAAATTTCTTTGTTTTTTTGACTTGCTGCTAAAGTATTGATGATTCCCTCCTTCACCTGGCCCCAACATAAAAGTGAGATAGCCTTGGTTTTTTTCTGGGCTACCCCCCTAAGAGGAATTATGCAATTTTTAAGCCAAGACTGGATTTGAGGCTAAAAGAGATATCATAATGGGATGTTAAATGCTCTTTTCGATGCCTCCGAAGTAATCGTCGAGCGGCACTTCTACAAGTTTGCCGCTTACCAAATTAGCCACCTTGGCCCCGCCTTAAATCTTGGATCAAAGCACTTAAACCTTGGATCAAAGCAGTCAAGAGCTTTTATTGGTGTCAAACAATAGACACCTGTTACCGGTTCCCATCACAAAAAATTCAATCGTAACGGTAACTATTTTAATGGCTCGCAGATTGCAGACTGGGATTTGTTTGTCCTCTTGTGATAGGCGTTAGGGACTGTGCGGAATTAAAATCATTGGAGATCCAACTTGATTCAATTGCAAAATCCGATCGTTTTTAGATCAAATCACAAGCCTAGATTTTTTGAAATCGATTTATATGGCCACCTAAGTCTCGTTCATTATCTCGCTTACTTCACCGAGCATAGGTTTAGCCTTGATGTTCTCGAATGTTTTTTTTCGAAATCGGGGGATTGAAATGTATTGGGGAGTTGCTATTCCAGGTTTGGCTATGAATAATATTGAGTTACCAGACATCCCCGGACTTTTACGCCTGCAAAATCCCGAGGTCGGCGATGGTCCATTGCTATCAGGCGACTACAGTTTGGAACAAGTCGCAGAATATCACCTAGAGACCATCCTTTCTTTGAATCTCGCACCAGGAACTTCTTTCGAGATCATGGGCATAAGCATGGGTGCCATGATCGCAGCCATACTAGGGACGCGGCACCGGAGTCGACTGCCGAAGGCAGCTCGTTTTAGACTGTTGTCGACGTCACCTAATCTTGACGAGAATCCTGCTATAATCCCAGAGTATACGAAGATGTTTCTCGCCTGTAAGCGAGGCGATCCTGGATCATTTGCATCAAACCTAGGCCTACTCTTCTCCCGAACATATCGCTCAGCGAACCCGAAAGCTGTCCAAGAATTTTTTGAGTACCGTGCGGACGGAGGGAATCAGCAGTCTGGCAAAGCCCTCTTTCGCCAATTAGCAGCAATCCGTGGCTTTCGCGGAAAAGACATTATCCCATCCCTGAATGCCAGCGAATGCGCCTTCATAAGCGGCGATGAAGATGAGGTGTTTGGTGAACGCCACCGCCTCGACTTATTTTCGCTGCTCCCAGGGGCGCGGCACCACATCGTCAAGCAGCTCGGACATATGTCCTCTATTGAAAATCCCCTCTTATATGCACAATATTATGAATAATAATCTATTTATAGTTTAAAAAACAACCGAATATTACCCAGGTGTTTGCTGGAAAGGCAAAAAAGAGGCGAATATATTTCCGGAGACGATGGCTTTGAATTGGATATGGCTCAGATCAACACGGAGATTGATTTGAAAAAAAGCTGAGCAAGCACCCTATTTAACACTCTAATTTTATTGAAATAATTTCCACAAGAGACATGGTGCCACTTCTCAATAATCCAAGAATTTCTTGATGTTACATCTAGTATTGATACATTTTCAGGCATTGCGCTAAAAAGAACAATATAGTAAAAAATCTTTGACAAATAACAAATTTTTATTTATATTTTCTATATTGTCTTTTATAAGACATACTAAAAATCACAATTTAACAAGAGTCCATAAAATGTCCACTGAGAAAATCATAGACCAAACCAAGCCGCTTATTTACACACAACTTATGGATGTTAGATTTTCAGACTTGGACCCCTATGGTCACATTAGTACTGGTCGATATCTGGATCTTGTCATTGGCTCCCGTTTTTTATTCTCTAGTCTCCATCTTAAGATGAAGATCGAAGATCTTGCATCAAAAAATCTAGGTTTTTTTACCTCGAAACTAGAAATCAACTTTATTAAACCCATCACTGGCGTCGGACAAGTTTTGGTAGAGTCCTTTATTGAAATCATCGAGCCAGGAAAACAACGAGTTATTTTTGATATAAAACGCCTAAATGACAAAAAAACTTATGCCAACGGTAATTATTTGGAACATCCTATCAATCTATCTACCAAAAAACCTCAACCATTACCGGAATGGTGCTACCAGTACTTCTTTAAAGAAACTATCTAACTACCTATCATATTTCTAGATTAAGAAATTTTGGAAACAAAAAAATGCATGATTTTCTCTTATCTATAACTCTCGGGGAATACATCGCCGCGGCGAATGCTCGGTCTTTCTCCTCGTTTTTCGCTGCTCTTGAACTTCCATCATTGGCAAATGCATATTCCATCATCGCCGATGATGAAACAAGGCATTTCAAAGCATTACCAGGCCTTTCCGACACTTTTACCTACATGATTAATAAATATTCAATCATGACTACATGTTATGCTGCGATTTTAGGTTCAAAATCCTCCTGCACCGTCTTTTTCTTAGCTGTGGCTCTGGTAGCCTTATTGCAATTTCGCT
>JBGSUI010000062.1:0-13006 GCA_041736175.1 Oligoflexales bacterium
TTCAAAAAGATGCTCAAACACAAAACTCTAAAATCTGGCTAGTGGTCCTCGGCTATGATAAAAGCGGGAAATTAAGCTGATATTCCGAAGAAAACACACGTTTCATATAAATAGATCTTCTGCATTGCAAGATCTAAGAAAGTAGCGTTTCTCGATCGGACCATTAAACAGTATTCGAGTATTTTCATGGTTTGGATTGAGAACGATGCGGCCATAAAGGTATTCGAGATTCTCTTTTGGACCCTCTAAAAATTGGATAAAACTATTGGCGAAATGAATCAGATATCCGGTCAAATCTAGTTGGGCATTTCTAACTTTAGCTTTGGAGTATATGGTTTCGCAAACTAGAGGAATTTTAGACTCATCTACCAAAGAGCGGCTTACCGAGACCAACCCATAAATTGGTGATTGGGTTTGCTTAAGCCCATTCTCTGGTGACGGTTTGCTTCCCATGTCCGTTTGAAGATCTGCCATAATTTTCAGGAGATTGATCACTCGGTCCCTAATATCCTTTTGCTCGGTTCTCAAGCTTATAATCCTCAAATGACCCTCAATAATCCGTAAATGATTGGAGATACTTTCTGATTGGATAAAGGCTTGCTCATGATGCATTTTTGACCTCCTTAGCATTGAGTAAAGCCTCTTTGAGATCGTGGATCTCAAATGGCTTTCTCAAAATCCTATCGATAAAAGAATTCCTTCGATTCCCCAAAGATTTAATCATGTTGTCACTGGGATCACCTGTTACTAAAATACAGGGAATCCTTAATTTAAGAACTTCCCTTATAGCCTTGATCAATTCAGCTCCATTCATTTGCGGCATCTGCATATCCGTCACGACATAATCAAAGGCTTCAGTTTCAAGACACTCAAGAGCACCTTTGGCTGTGGAAAAATCAACAACTTTGCATCCAAGTTCTTCAAGATCAGATTTAATGAGCCCCCTTAGAACTTCTTCATCGTCGACCAAAAGTACTCGAACGCCTTTAAACTCACTAAGTGACTTATTCTCTGTTTGGTTACTCCGCTCTTCACCCTTGATCGACACGTCTATCTTACCTGTGTATTCGGGGATAATAATCCTGAAGCAACTCCCAATACCAAATTCGCTGTTCACTTCGATTCGACCACGATTATCTGCTACCATTTTTTTAGAAATTGACAAACCAAGTCCAGTGCCTTTACCTAATTCTTTCGTAGTATAAAATGTAGTAAAGATTTTTTTCATTTGTTCCTGAGTCATTCCGATTCCAGTGTCGGTAACACTCAACTCTATTTCTTTTTTGGAATTTCTACTGATATCTATTTCAATCCTTTTGACACTCTGTGACTCTACAGCATCCTTCGCATTAGCAATTAAATTCATAAGAACCTGCTGAATTTGACCATAGTTCACCTCTACAAAATACTCGGCAGAAGGGGAATTAAACGAAAGTGATATACCCATTCTCTCGTATATTTCTTTAATAAGACTCAACAGATTATTAACCAATTCTGAGAGTAAACAGGGTTTAACAACCGATTCGTGTCGAGCAAAAATACGCAGGCCGCTTACGATGTCCCGTATCCGAATAGCCGCGCTTTCTTGTTGACCGAATATTTGCTCAATATCGTTTGAAAGCTGCGACCTATTTCCTAGGATCTTTTTTAGTATCTTATTGTTTCCCATCAAAATAGCTAATGGATTGTTGATTTCATGACCCACTCCAGCAGCAAGCTCACCGATAGAGGCGAGTTTGGAGTTTTGAAAACTCTGCTGACGCTGCTCCTCAAGTTGTATCTCTGCTAAAGTGACTTCGGTGATATCTCTATTGACCCCGATGACGCGAACCGGTTTGCCGACATAGTCATGATAGACTTTGGCGGAACCGTGGATGTAGCGAATCTCTCCATTTCTCAGAATACGCCATGTTCTATCAAAAATGACTCCCGATTTAATGGATTCTTGCAAGGCTGCCTCAGTCTGGGCAAGATCTTCGGGGTAAACACTCTTCTGCCAGTCAGTGTAGGTGAACTGTTCATCCTGTTTCTCGATTCCGTAGATCTCTTGTTGCTGTTTATTCCAAAACAAAGCTTCTGATTGAAGATTTAAGTCCCAGATGCCGATTTTGGCCATAGCGAGCGCCAAATCCATGCGTTCACTCATAAACCGACTTTCAGAAATGTCTTGAACCGTGCCTCGAATCTGAAAAACTTTGCCTAGTTGGTCTCGAACGGGACGTCCGGAAATCCTCACCCAAATAACTCTGCCCAGGGCTGTTGTGCAAGAATAGGTACCCTCAAAGGGCTGCCCCAAACTTGCGCAACGATCGATGCACCTTTCGAGAATGATCCTGTCTTTTTGTGAATAGTAGGCCATCCCAATACCCGACTTGGGAATGGTATTGGCTGAAGTTTCGTAAATATCGTAGATTTGCTTTGTCCAGGTACTAGATTGGGTACGGAGGTCTAGGATCCAGCCGCCAATTTTTGCCTCTGATTGAGTCTCATTCAAAAGATGCTCGCGGACGATTGACTCCGTGATATTGACGAGACTGATAACACATCCTTGATGCTGGGATAAATCGTTGTAGTAAGGTACTACGGCACAGAGATAGCTTTCGGCAGTTTTAGACTGAATCTCAAACTTTGCAGAAACAATTTCACCATTTTCCAGCTGCTCTTTAACAGGCTGTAAATGAGTGGAAAAATCTAATTCAAAAATATTTCGACCTATATCGGAATTGCGAATATAAAAGCTATCCTCGACGACAGGTGTGATGCGCCGAATGATTGATTTTTTGTCAAGAAAGATAACCCCAACCCGCGTGGAATTGATGAGGTTACTCAAATCATCGTTCATTGTGGAAATTAGGTCAATTTTTTGCTGGAGCTCTCCGTTAAGGGTATAGAGCTCTTCATTGACAGAGCTGAGTTCTTCATTGGTGCTTTGCAATTCTTCGTTTGAAGCAATCAATTCTTCGTTAGATGTTTGAAGTTCCTCATTGGTCAATTCCAGTTCCGTAACTGCCTCTTGCAAAGCGATCTTAGTCTGATCTAGTTCCACTTTGAGTGAATAAGCCACGTCATCACTGGACACCAAGCTACGCTTGATCATGTCTTGCGGCGGTGCTGGGGATCTACCTACTAGGCAGAGGTAGTAATTTTTTTGAGCCGGTCCCGGCATACAAGATATGGAAATGGCGATGGCCGAAGGTTCCTGGCCTTCTGAGTAAAGAATAATGTTTTCAAAACAAATGGTTTTAGACGACGCTTTAGCTTCTGAAATTCCTACTCTTAAGCTAAGCAGTACTGATTCATGAACCAACGTATCAATCCGGTTGGTGAGCACGCCATCCGTCCTCTGATTAAGCAGCAGGTGCCCCTGCCCGAAGACAGCACAAAGTTCCAACTGATCATCGATCAAAATCGAATCTGGATAGAGGGATACAAAAACATCATGGATCGGATTGCCTTTGAGGGCTAACCTTTCGGATTTTAGCTGAGCCATAGAGTTCGCATTCAGGTTGTTCATCCGAGGGGCTCGCCATTGGGATGATAGAGTTCCATCTGTATTGCGCAGTTTTTTAAACAAACGCCATTTTTTGTCGATGGGGGTGAAGTATTGTTGGAGAAAGCCCATCGTCTCGGATGGTCCCAGAGCTAAAACACCATTGATACGAATGCTAAAGACTAGGTTCAGCAGACTCCTGCTCTGGGCGGTGGGATTTAGATAGATAAGGAGATTGCGACAAACAGCTAGATCAATCCCTGAAAAGGGGGGGGATTGAAGGAGATCATGGCGGGAGAAGATGATCATTTCACGATAATATCGTTTGATGATGTATCCAGCATTGACTCGATCAAAGTATTTGAGACGAAAATCCATAGGTACGTTTTCAAGGGAACTTTCTAAATAGAATCCACGTGCGGCAACATCTAGGTTTTGTGCATTGACATCAGTGGCAAAAAGTTTAATAGGATTCTTAAGGCCGCGACGATCAAATATTTCAACGACAGTCATCAACAGAGAATAGGCTTCTTCCCCATGGGAACAGCCTGCGGACCAAATTCGGTATTCTATCCCTGGTTCAGGGTCAATTGTTTCTAGCATGATTCTTAAAGACTCAAAAAAATCTGCATCACGGAAGAAGGTTGTCACCGAAATAAGTATTTCGTTGAGGAAAGCTAAGCGTTCCTTTGGATCGGTAATCAAAAGCTCGATATAATTCTTGGCCGATTCAAGTTTGAGGCCTTGCATACGCTTTGCAGTTCGTCGACATACCGTCGCAAATTTATAGTCTCGCACATTAATACCAAATTCGTCGCTAATAACCCGTGCAATCCCATCGATGTTTGCATGGACTTCGTCAAAGAGTTTATTGGACAAAAAATCGTTTGAATTCTCCCTAAGGCTAGCCTTGATTTCGTTAAATATAATATGGGCCTCTAAGCTTTTAGAGTAGAATCCGGAATTGATCACGGCTTCAGGCATACTGGGAAATTCAGCTTCTAAAGGATCCTGGACAAAAACTTCTCCTCCAGCTTCATAAATATCTTGGCAACCTTTAAGACCATCGTTGCCACTTCCCGATAAAATGACACCAAAACCTCTCGTTTTGTACTCGATCGCTATGGCCCGGAAGAAAAAATCTATGGACCTCGTTGGTGCGTGATCCGCGGGCAGCTCCGTAAGCACAAAGTAGCCCTTGATGACGGCCACCTGGCTTCCGGGGGGGCTCAGATAGATCGTATCTCCTTCGATAATGGCACCCGACTCGATGATCTTGAGCGGGATTTTGACGATATCTGTTAAGATATCTTTCATATAGCTACGTTTATCTGGAGCAAGGTGCTGGCATATCACATAGGTTATTGGTATCGAGGCCGGTTGGATCTGGGACACAAGAGCTTTAATGGCCACGAGGCCGCCTGCTGAAGCCCCAATCCCTACGAGATGAGAGGAGATTTGTTTCATAAATTGACCTTATGAGGGTTGAGCTTGGACCCTTCAGATTCTACCAGATTTGACCTTTCAACAAAATACAATGGACGAGTGTAGCTGCTCCACATGGGTAGAACGCAATTTGGGTTGGAGAATCTGCACTGACGAGAACCAGCATTATCCCCTAAAGTTTGTGTGTACTTTGTCCGACAAGAGACTATAATGGCAAATTGAGAGGAAGCCATGACCCAAGTACGCAAACAAGACAACCGCCTCGATGTCCGAATCTCTGAAGAAGATAAGGAACTTATCGAAACAGCTGCACGCTTAAAGGGGCAAAAGATGAGCGTCTTTATTATAGAAAATATGCGACAAGTATCTAACAAAATTATAGAAACAGAGAAAAAAATCAGTTTGACTGACCCAGCATGGGACAAATTTGTCGACTTGGTCACCAACCCGCCAGAACCAACAACAAGTTTAGTCAATGCCTTTGGGAAGTTGAAAGCTTGATTTTGGATCTCACCTGGAAGTCCCTCCCGCCTGATCTTGACCGCTCCACATTTGACTGCGGCATAGACCAGCTAAACTTCTACTTTAGAAAACACGCCGGACAAAACCACCGCAGCCGCCTTTCGGTTTGCACAGTAGCTTTGTCCCCCAACGAGTCTATCGTCGGTTTTTATACTTTATCGGCTGGAGAAATTGCCCGCGCCTCCTTTCCGCCTGATCTCATTAAAGGTTTACCGCGTTACCCGGTGCCCGTTATTCGCATTGGCCAACTTGCGGTGGGTAGCAAGTATCAAGGCCAAGGAGCGGGGAAAGTCATTTTGGCCCACGCTCTGCGCACAATCTTACTCAATCAGGTCTATAGCGCTGTTGCTGTCGTTGTGGACAGCGCGTCAGGCCGATCGACTGAATTCTATAAACGCCACGGATTTGTCCCCATCGCAGACGAAAAACCAAACACCTTTGTGATTGCGATTAAAACGATTGAGAAAGCGTTCAAGTAAGTCTATTCGTATGGTATTACGGTTAGAATCCTTTGCTAGACTCCCCAATAGACCTCACCAGGGTTTTCAAAATGATCGACTGGTCCAGGGTTTTAAGTCCTAACGCTTGAGATACCTGTCCTACCGGATAGGGCCTGAGACCGACCTCTACCAAGCGCTGGTCGTCGGACAAAATCCTCCAGGGGTCGGCGAGGTCCACCAAGGATCCACGGTGGAGAACAGCCACTTGGTCTGCTGTCCTCGCCAGGAAATCCCAGTCATGGGTGGAGTAGACGATGGTTTTGCCGCGGTTTTGAAACCCCCTCAGCAACCCTTCGAGAAGGGACTGGTGGTGGACGTCTAGGCCCAGAGTTGGTTCGTCCAAAACCAAAAAATCAGGATCCATCACCATCACACCTGCTAAGGAGACTAGCTTTTTTTGGCCAAAACTCAGCCGAGAAACCGGTTGCTGCAAAAGCAGACTGATCCCAAACTCCTCGGCGATCTGCGCCACCTGCCCCCTCGTCTCCTGGGAGGTGCGTCCCAGATTAAGGGGGCCAAAAGCTAGGTCCTGCTCCACCGTCGGAGCCACCAACTGGTGATCGGGGTTTTGAAAGACAAAACCCACCTTTTGCCGCAGCTCTTTAAGCCCCCTTTGGCGGTAGTCAACCGGTCGGCCCCCATAAAGCAGCGTCCCCTGGGTCGGCCTGAGAAGGCCATTGAGTAGCATAAGCAGCGTGGATTTGCCTGATCCATTGGCACCGATCAAAGCCAAACAGGATCCACATGTGATCTCAAGCTGGATCTCCCGCAGAGTACTCTCCCCTGGTCGGTAGCCAAAGGATACTTTTTGCAACTCCATCGTGTTTAGTACCAAGGCCTACTCCTAAAGGATGGAATGCATCCTACAAAAAATCCCCAATATCGTTAAGACTCCCACCGCACTGAGCCACAGGGCGGCTTCTCCAGAAATGGTCGACCAACCATAGACTTTTTCCCCGTCTTCGAGGCTTCTAAAGGTGCCTCCCCAGGACCGGGCTTCGAGGGCTTGGTGGGTGGTTTCCACCAGCCCCATAGCCTCGGTGAGGAGCTTGGGGACGCCTAAGGTTAGCCCTAACCACCGGGTTTTGAGTCCAGAGTCCCCTAACCGCGACCTTTGGCCTAGGGCCACGGCCTGGCTAAACGCCACCAAATTTTGGATCTGCCGTAGGACCAAATAAAAAAGCTCTAGGAGCAGTGGCGGAATTCCGAGACGACCCAAGGTCCCAAAGATCTTAGTGATGGGAATATTAAGCAGCAGCGTAAACATACAGGAGGTGGTTCCCACAAAAACTCCGCTTACCGCTGCGAGGCGATGTCCATGAAAAACAGAGTCGCTGCTGCCCCCTTTCACAAGCTGCACCAGATCGATCCCGACCACTGCCAAACCAGGAAGACTGTAGAACAAGCAGCTAGCGAGCACCCAGGCAAAAACCTTTGCCGATTGAGTCCACCTTTGGTTAAACCATGCCAACACTAAGACCGTCACGAGAGAAAACACCAGGGACTGGCTCACCATAGCAAGAATCCACAAAATCCCTAGTCCAAATGCCTTGACGGACAGGTTTTCCTGATTTTTAAGAGAGTGATCTTCGAAGGGACCTAACATGGGTCCTTTTGATACTTTAAATAGGCGATTCCATACCCCAGAAAACCAGCCCCTAAGGCTGCCTGGAGGGCAAAAAGCAGGCTCGCCACCTCGCCGCTCGGGGGCTCCCAAAAGGGAGTGATCCAAGGCTGATACTCTGGACTGATCTCACCGATAAGGGCGCCAGCCTGTTCGTCCGCCCCAGCAAATTTTGCCTCCTGTTGCAGCACCAAGGGCACCACAATAAGTCCGGCTAGCAAAAAGGTGCCAACCACAAGATAGTGGCGTTTGGTCCACGCCTCCAATAAGCGGGAGAGCCCCGCAAGATTTCCAAAAAGCCCAGGTTGTCCCATGGTTGTTCCTTAGATTGAGGCAAGCTGGAGGGACGTCAGGATCGTCCCCAGCCCTAGACCCGTCGGGTGGGAGCAGCTCCCTGTCACGGACGGCAGCTTGAGGGCAGAGAGTACAAAGGTAAAGGCAGCTGCCATGACAAGCAGCATCTTCCGGCGACTATCGGCTTCGAGATCTTGTTTGAGTCGCCTGATCCCCACCCCGATCACCGGGAGCATCAGGAGCCACCAACCGACGGCGTGGGTGGCTGGGAGAAAACCTTCCATAATATGCATGGCCTGGGCTTCTTGGCCCGACAAGGCCAAGGATGTCATCAAAACACCGATGGTCCTCATCAATGAGACCTTCTTGCTCGTCATCCCCAACACCCCACTGCTACATTCTGTCTTTCTATGTTCGACCGCGAAACCAACCTAAAAGTGGCCAAACCTAGCTTTAATAACAGGGGACGTCAAGAGATGTTTGCCCAGAATTTTGTCTTGGAAGATGTAAGTCTAAGCTTTTTTGGGATCTCAAATACAATTGGAAAGCCATTGATTTAAAGGAAGATAATATATTGGTTACCTTTGTGAATGGTAGGCCAAAACTAACGATAGTGGATGGAGGCGCTTTCCAAAGCCAGATGCCTAATGCTCTCGCTGCAAAAAGGGATTTTATTCTAAGTTGCAAGCCCATTGAATGGTGTAAAAAGTTTTTGGAAAGAGATGATTGGCTAGGTATCCCGGCACATTAGTTGATATGACAGGTCATGTACATACACCATTTTTTTGCTGATCCCAGCAGCATCGGGGATTTTGACCTCAGGTGTGAGAAACAGGACAACTTGCCGATCAAGGTCCTCGCGGGACTGTCGGGCATGACGGAAAAATCGTACCTTCAAAGCCTATTCCATCACAGATTCGGAGCGAGACCTACTGAGCAGGAACCATCATGAATCTCTAAGATTTTATTTCCCTCCATCCTTGTTACGATATCTGAGTTTAGATCTCTCATAGTGGGCAAATTCTTCAAGACAAAATTCGCAATACCATTTTGATAGTCTTCGCCTGGCGAAAATATGTAATATCGAAACAAGGGTGCACCCCTAGGTGGACCTTTAGGGCTAGGGCGAGTGAGTCGATGGATACCTGAGACAACATGGCTCAAAACCACATAGCTATCTTTAAATTTCTCGATTGTGGGTAGCAATCGATCTTTCCAGTTTACATAGATATGAATATTGCTAAAGTCCACTGACAGAGTCTCTATGGATCTTTTTTTAAGAATTGAAATAAGCTGATCAACCTCCCCAATATTAGTAAAGTCAATCGCATAAATAGCAATTCGTCCCGATTGCTGCTTCTCTTTTAGTTTTAAAAATCTGTCGTTATTCCAGACGTAGTCTTGGTCCAGCGGAATTCGATTTGTATTGGAATCTAAATTAAAATTTTCTTTTATAAAATCGATTCGTTCCAGTGGCGGCGACGATAGCATTAGATTAAAATTAAGATAGCCAAAAGATGTGAATGATCTAGAAAGTTGAGATCGGTTCCAGAAACTAAACGCAGATATTTGGTCCAAGTTGGGGCCTAAGTTCACTTTAAACTTAGTCCAAACGCTCAGTTCCCGAGCAAAACGAAGCTGTCGGTAGGTCTCAATATCACTTGCAGCATTAAGGAGAGCAAGATTGATAAAATTATAGAGTCGAACAAACTTATCTGAATCAGCTAGAATGAGATAAGGACCAGAAGCAGTCAAAAGTCCCCGTTCGGTTCCTACGGCGATTTGGACTCCTCGGGCTGATTTTTTGCTTTTAATAATATTGCCTAATGTTTTATTTAAAGACTCGGTATCCAGCTCAGTGGCGAAATAGTAAGATACCTGATCCGCGATAATGTGATTGTTGATTTCTTGGGCATCTGGAAGTTGGGGGCGATCTAATTCAGCAAGGAAATCATTTAAAGGAGCACACTCATGCGTGGTCTTAGGGCAGACGTTCCCCATCGTTTGCGAAATGTTGAAATCTTTATTCCCTAGGGGTTTGAAAATTTTACAGTTGGTTAAAAAGCTAACCAAAAGGCTCAAAACCCAAAAAGCCCCCCTAAGTCGCTCATTTCCTAAGAAACCCAGGGTGTTAAACACTTTAAATTTATATAGAGCCATGATCATACTCCGTTCAAAAGCGGTTGGTATGACCCTTATGCAAAAGATGTACCTGCTGCCACCAGAATTTCACGATCCAAGAGGATATCATCTCCTTCCCGATCTATGCCGAAGGTCTCGTTAGAAACCTTTTGATGCATTCGAATAAGTTGGTTTACCGACAGAAGAAGGGGCATAGGACTCCATGGTTTTGAGAACCATCACGGTCAAAATGCCTTCGGCCACTGCTAAGGGAACCTGGGTCACGGCAAAGATACCCAGAAATTTAATCAAAGAACTCCAAGTCCCCGCGAGCGTTCCAAGAGTCGCTACACTTAAGGGATCGGGAAACGCCCAGGCAAGCTGGAGGGACGTCACACAGTAGGTGGCCAAATCCCCCAGAGAAGCCGCTAAGAATACCGCCAGCCACCGGGGAGCCCGAAGACCTAAAATCCCCCGGTAAATCCCGTAGGCCACAAAGGGCCCGACCACGCCCATGGAAAAAGTATTGGCCCCCAAGGTCGACAGTCCACCATGGGCCAAAAGCAAGGCTTGAAACACCAACACCACGAGCCCTACCACTGACATCGTCCAGGGGCCAAACAGGATCGTCCCCAGCCCTAGTCCCGTCGGGTGGGAGCAGCTCCCTGTGACTGACGGCAGCTTGAGAGCAGAGAGTACAAAGGTAAAGGCAGCTGCCATGACAAGCAGCATCTTTCGGCGGCTATCGGCTTCGAGATCTTGTT
Organism: Oligoflexales bacterium; assembly: GCA_041736175.1. Taxonomy (GTDB): domain Bacteria; phylum Bdellovibrionota_B; class Oligoflexia; order Oligoflexales; family CAIYRB01; genus JBGSUI01. The sequence goes on from JBGSUI010000062.1 coordinate 10,762, forward strand.
TGAGTCGTCTGATCCCCACCCCGATCACCGGGAGCATCAGGAGCCACCAACCGGCGGCGTGGGTGGCAGGTAGAAAGCCTTCCATAATATGCATGGCCTGGGCTTCTTGGGCCGACAAGGCCAAGGATGTCATCAAAACACCGATGGTCCTCATCAAGGAGACCTTCTTGCTCGTCATCACTAACACCCCACTGCAATATTCTATCTTTCAACGCTCGACTGCAAAACCAACCTAAAAGGCGGCCAAACCTAGCTTTAATAACAGGGGACGTCAAGGTATTTAGATGATCAGAGGAAGTCATTAATTGTTATAATCGTTACTTGATCAAGTCTGGATTTTTTATCCATCTGTCCTGTCAACTCGTAGCTGACGACTAAAAAATTGTGTCGCGTGTAACCGGCATAGCGTTGTGGTAAGATTTTGCTTTTCACATCGTCCAAGTCCTGAGTCTCTCCGACACCTTTCCACTTGCACTCAATAACCCGTACACTCTTTTCGCCCTCATGAACAATGACCACATCGATTTGTGACTGTATCGCCCCGCTAGATTCACAGCGGACCAGGAGGTTCCATTCGACATCGTAGTTGTTATCAGGGAGATCAAGTTTTTTCTTCAGATTCTGCATGGGTTCGTCCGCCCCTTCCTTTAGGGAGATTTCCTTTCTTCGCAGTGCCACATCGATGTGAAAAAGGACCAACCGCTCAAATGCCTTGCCTGTGAAAGCAGGGATATATGCCCGATCACTCCCCTGGAGAACCCTAAGGGGGAAAATCAAGTCGCTCTCATTCTGCTCGATGTCCCGCTGCAAAGGTCGAAGGACTGCAAAGTAAAAGTTTAGGAAGAAGTCGGTCAGAACATAGCGTGAACCACGTGAATTTTTGGGGTCTACGGCCTTGTCAATACGGTGTAACGGACATTGCCTGACGTAGCTGTACTTAAGCAATTTTTCTAGAAACCGATCGATCGTTGCTACGTCTAGCTGCAGACCATTGGCGATTTCTGTTTGAGTGACGCCTTCCTCGACAGCCATCAATATTGGAAATATTCTCTCCAGTCTCTTTACGGCATCGGTACGAAATTCTGTACTGAGAATCTCGCTCCATTCTTGAAGAAAAATCGTTGTGTTTTTACAAAAGGCATCGTTCATTGCTCTGCGGAAGCCTTTTTCCGCCGCTACCTGTTTCCAGTAATGGGGAATTCCACCTAAGCACATATAAGCAAGTGCCGCCTCTTTCGGTGTCCAGTGTGGAACGATATGGTGCTTAATCGTAGCAAGCGAGAAAGGAAGGATAGAGATATCCCCATGGGTTTGGATACCGCGTAAAACGGATTCGTCTCCAACCTGCTCGGTAAAGAACCGTGCTGATGAACCGCTTGCAATCACTCGAATCCAGCCACCCTTCGCCCATTCATCCCACGCGGCTTTTAGTAGGCCAGCGCTATCTTCGAAGCTTGTGGATAGCCACTGTATCTCATCAATGATAAAGACATAGGGCTTGCCGGTGGTCCTAAACGAGGCTTCCGCATGTCCAGCGACATCGTTGAAAAACATCGGCCACGTCAGATCCATCGTTCGGATCTTTGTGAGATGGCTTCGACCGGTCCGTTGAGCCCATGCTACAATCACCTCGCGCAGAAATGTATAATCTCGCGTATGTTTTCTGCAGAGAAGTCGAAACGAGTCGTCGGGACCAAGGTTTTTCTCAAGCTCCTGGAGGATCCAGGTCTTGCCAACGCGACGACGCCCTTTCAGAAATACAAATCCACCATCTAAACCGTGGCAAAATCTTAATAATTTTTCAAGAGATAGCGTTCTTGGGATATTTTTCATAGCTTGTGAAGCATAACACTTGCACTTTATTGCATCAACACAAAAGTGAAAGTTTTAACTAGCCGTATATTTTGTTAATTTTTTTACCTGTTGGATAGGGAATAAATTATACCGTAAATACATGGTATTAAAACTTTCACTTTTGTGTATCAGCACATAAGTGCAAGTTGTAGCCGCAAATGCCGTTCAGTCCTCCGACGAGCGTGCCCTATACGGCTGTATCATCTTTAAGTGAACTACCAGCACCCCTAAAGGGGTGCGGCCTCCAAGGTCAAGCAGCTTTCGCTGCTTTCCTTTTCTTTTTTGACGCTTCTACCACAGATGCGCAGGTCGCTATCGCTTCCTGCGGCTTATGTTTGGCTCCACGTCCAATACTCTAAGCTTTTCTCTTAGAGCAACACGGTTCCCGTGT
>JBGSUI010000066.1:0-4302 GCA_041736175.1 Oligoflexales bacterium
CGGGGATTCTTTGGTATCGGTTTTAAGACAGCTTCGTAGCCGCTATGATGCCCGACCTAAAGATTTTCCCCAAAGCGTGATCCTTTGCGGAGTCCGCGACGTCCGAGACTACCGGATCCAAGCAAGCTCAGAAAAAGCACCACTCACCGGTGGAAGTTGCTTTAATATCAACTCAGAGTCCCTTCTGGTGGGTCCATTGACACAAAGTGAGGTGGTCGAGCTTTACCGGCAGCACACCGAGGCTACAGGGCAGATTTTTGAGCAAGAGGCTCTTAGCCTGGCTTACTCCCTGACCAACGGCCAGCCTTGGCTGGTGAATGCCTTGGCCTTTGAGGCTTGTTTTAAAGATACTCGGGGGCGGGACCGAACCCAGGCCATCACGGCAGAGTTGATCATGGCCGCTAAGGAGTCGCTGATTCAGCGCCGCGTGACACATTTGGATCAGCTTGCCGACAAGCTCCAGGAGCCTCGGGTGAGATCTGTTGTTCAGCCTATGCTAGAGGGTGGCGATATTACAGAGTACAAACTGGACGATGTTCAGTATGTGCTGGACCTTGGCCTTATCACGCGTGGATCTCAGGGTTTGCAGATTGCTAACCCCATCTACCGTGAGGTGATCCCACGGGAGCTTTCGTCAGGGATGCAGACCAATCTTGAGCCAAAAGTATTCAGACAGTGGTACATCAACCCCGATGGCTCCCTAGCGGTGGAAAAACTCCTCCAGGATTTTCAGCAGTTTTTTAGAGAAAACAGCGAATCCTGGATCCAGCGTTTTACCTACCTGGAGGCAGGCCCCCAGCTATTACTTCAGGCGTATCTCCAGAGGGTCGTCAATGGAGGAGGTCGTATCGACCGGGAGTATGGGTTAGGGCGTGGTCGTACGGATCTTTTGCTGACATGGCCCTATGGCGAGCCCCATCACGGGAAGGTGTCCCTGGTCCAAAAAGTGGTCTTCGAACTTAAGCTTCAGCATAAGACCAAAGACAAGACTTTGGCAGAGGGCCTTAAGCAAATTAAGTTGTATTTAGACCGCGTCGGTGAAAAGAGCGGCCACCTTTTGATCTTTGATCGCGACCCCAAGAGGTCGTGGGACGAGAAGATCTACCGTGAGGAGCATGAGTCTTCGGGCAGTCTGGTGACGGTGTGGGGGATGTGATGGAGTATACCCTTGCAACGCGCAAATATAGTCAGCAATTTCAGCTTATTATGCTGATTGATGTCTGTCTTTCACAAATGGGCTTCGAATGTTGACTTTGTTTACAAAATAAAAAGTCTTAAGTTTTTAGGGAAATGAGCCGATAACCCCCTATGTTCCCACTGTAGCATAAAATCTCATTGGTCTTGTAAGAGGGCGGATTTCCATGTTTACCAAACTTCACCCAGCTCTTTTTCTTGGAGTTGTCTGTGTAGCCATCCTAACCTTAACGTTTTGTAAACAGCCTAAAATTGAATCTTCAGATATTTTAGTTGGTGGCGGGGCAGTCTGTGAAGCTGGCAAAATTGATGCACCCAAACCTGGTCAGGTGCCCACACGAGAGATGATCGTCCAAGCAGCTAAAGTTCTGCCTGAGGAGATTGCTGCCATCAATCGTTACACCAGCAGTACACTTGATACGAGTATTTTTAAGGAAACACTCCAGTGCATTAAAAAAGGGAATATCTCTGACATCTGTTTGTTTAGGATAGATTATAACAAACTCACTCAGCAGTTTGAGTCAGGTATCAAAAAAATTTCGGAGACCGTTCCATTCGTTGGTGTGGTGTATCGAGGTATCACGATCGATTCTAAGGTTGCTGCCACAATCAAGGCCCAGGTGGGCAAGGTGGTCGGTTTAGGTCATGCTGGCGAAGTCACCTATTCGAGCGCATCCCGCAGTCTTGAATTTGTAAAGGGTTGGACTGGACGGATCAAAGCGTCCCTTAATGAGGAGGCACTTGGAAAAACTTTCGACAGTTTGGAACTCATCTATGTCATCCAGCAATGTCGTGGAGCTGCAATCGAATCCATTGAACCACCAACTCGGGGGGCTTTGCAGAAAGAAGTGATCCTACCGCCCTCCAAGTACCGGTTTTCCTCTACACGTATGGATCAGGGACGCATGATTTTGGAGGTTGTTGAAGAGGGTTGTCAAAACTTCGGACTCGTAGCCGATTTGGGAACAGATGGAGAGCTGATTGCGGACATTGGTGATCCCACCATCGCCAGTCCTAGAGATTTATTGGAACCTGCGACTTGGGCCGGACAGGAGATTCCCTCCACCATCTCGTTGGACCGACTTGGTGAGTCCATTGATCCGGAGATTCTTGCAGTGTTTGAGTCTTCCAGCGGTAGCCAGCAAGTAGGATTCGGGCTAGCGGACACCTGTGTTGGTGGGGTGGAAGAAAAAGCCCGCAAATCATCCTTTGACCAGGTTAAGAAACTGAACGCTTACAAAAAATGGTTAGGCAATCTCCAGTCAAAGATCAATACAGTGGCCGATCTCGCCGAAAAAACCCGATTGGTCAAAAACTATCAACAGGTTCAAACCCAGGCCAAAGCGGTCTTGAACGAATTCTCTACCTCGATGAAGTATCTTAAATTTGGAGCAAAAATCACAGCTGCTGCTGGTGCTGCAGCCCAAATGGTGGGCTGGGCTTTGGGAATCGCCGAGGCCGTTGACATTATAAAAACCTGCACCTCTGGCAATTGCGATGCAAAAGCCGCAGAAGCAGTCTTAAGTGGGATGGGGATTGCGGGAGCGATTCCAGCTGTCATTGCATGCGACAATTGTTCTCCCCAGCAAAAAGCTGCGGCGTTTTTTAAAGGGTTCTTTGGTATCGATTTTGCTGCTGAGGCGAAATGTGCGCCAGGATTTGAGGCCGTAGGCGGCTATATCTGCCGTAAAACAGGCTGCGAGCCAGGGTATACCGACCTGGCTGCCACCTGCCATCTGCCGGCTAAAATCATCACGTCTCTATTTACAGGGGCGGATTGCCGTGGGGATATCTGCGGGCTCACGACGGGCCGGGGGTGTCGGGCCTGCCCTGAGGATGGTATCGCTTGGAAACTCGACGGATGTACTTGTCGCCGGGATCCCGTTAGTTATTCCAAGCAGATCTATGGATCTAAGCCTTAAATCTTCAATCCCAAGTCATTCCAGTGTCCATGACGTTTAAAAAGCTTTATCGCTCATTATAACTATTTGAATTTAATATAGATTTTATCATTTTTAAAAACAATTAAATTCTAACGGCGATTCAACCGATCATATTCTTAACAAAAGAAATTTGGGGAGATATTTATGAACTTTTTTTCCAACAAAATCGATAAATTTTTAGCTCCTGTAAAACTACTAAATCAATCATTACTATATAGAAAAGGTATATTTTCAATTTTATGTTCGATGGTCTTGCAAAACTGTGATGTTGGCTCGAATAGCTTTAGTTCCAGAGTGAAGGATCCGTCCGACAATTTAGGAATGAGTCCCAGCAAGGAAGAATCCAACGAAAATAACCCGGCGGCTGTTAGTGCGGCTGCCAGTGAAAACAAAGTAGAGGCATCCGAATCAAAACCAGCGATTGACTCAGCAAGCATCGTCCAAACCCCCAACCACGAAAGTGGCCCAAAGCCCTCCGATCCCTCATCTGCCCCCGCCTCCGCCCCCGCCTCGGACGCACCCCAGCCCCCGAGTAATATCTCGGGAATGTATATCACTTGCGCCTTGCCCGTGGGCTCGGCGACGAATACCGTGATCAAGTGTCTGGTTGAAAAAGACGGCGTCAAAACCAGTGACCCTGAGCTTATGGCAGCGGCAACTTGGGGTTTTCAAACTGCCAATAATTTAATAGTCACCCCCAAAATAAATCCAGATTCCTCAGGTGATTGGCATGTGAATTTAGTTTTCGATGGAAAAATCGATTTGTCGCCAACGGATCTGGAAAATTCAAGTGTCGAACTCAACTATACACTGCCAACGATGTTCACTGGAAAATTAAGCACGTCCTATAGGCCAGAATGCAAATCTTACAAGCCAAAGAAACAAGTCTGTTTAGCCAATGACAAAACTTCTATACCTGAGGTCCAGAACTTTAGCGGTCGCCTCATACAGCGGTCAACCGGCCTAATAGCCAGGTATAACTGGACCTTTAGCGCTCCCGCAAAAGGTATTATGATCATTAAAGCTCAAAAAGGTGGGACCAAAGTCGACTTTACACCTACCGATGGCATGCAATATATCCCTGGAACCCAATATGGCAATGAGAGTCTTTTTTACCTTGGGAGTGCCTCCACGGTCGACGATTTAACCATCGTTGGCAATACTA
>JBGSUI010000102.1:0-47670 GCA_041736175.1 Oligoflexales bacterium
TATTCAAAAAATCTGCGGCATAGTATTGTATCGAGATTTAGTGGTTGTCGGACGCCATTGTAGGGCTTTTATATATTAATTTATGCTAGAAAACTTTGTTTTTTGATCCTTTTTGTTCAATTCTTTGCAAGATCTAAGTAAAAGAATTCAATCAGCTTAAACAACGTGGTTTTGTCGAAGGGAGAGGAGCTTCATTCGAAAGGGGAGGGTTGATTAAAAACTTTAGCTACACATTTTGGCATCAGTGGTTAGTGACAATAAAATTAGATTCAGCAGCAAAAGCCCTCATATTTGACATTCATCACTATGAAAAAGAAGATCATTTTTACAAATTCCACTACCACCCTGATGTAACTCCACCTATAGGAGGATGGATTTGTGACGCTTGCTACGAAGTAGCTCCTCACTTTCACATTGGTCAAAATGTAAAGTTGATGGCAAATGATTTCGCAATCTCATCCATTGCTTTTTTAGCTTTCGTTGCATCCTGGCACCATGGGGCAGAACAAGAGTTTATTAGATTTAAGCGTTTTGTCCAAAAACAATATGCTTTATATGGCCTAAGCATATCATCTATTTGTATTTAATCTAATTATAATAAATGGATAGGCCTGGCAGGAACCGCCTAAAATTGCTCGGTATCAAAAATTTATAGGAGATTAAATATGCCTAGTGAAATTCCCAATCAAGCACCATATCCTGCTTGATCAGCAGTAAATCCTGGTCACCACGTCTCTACATATCGCGATCGACATTCTTGTCGAATTCCATAAGCCAACGAATGGTCGAAGAGCGATCCAAAGTCTCAAATAGGGAAAATTTCGCAACTTCGTATTTCATTTTTTCGTTACCTGCAGTAGCGACACCGACTAAATAATGTTTGCCATCGCGATAGACTGTCGCAGGACCTCCAGAATCTCCGGACAATGTTCCAGCGCTACGAGCACCTGTGAGCAGGCAAAAAAAATTAACTGAACTTTCAAGTTCTGGCATCTTATAACATGTGCTGCGGTTACCAAATTGATTGCGAAGCATTGCTGCGTAACATGTTTCTGCGGACTGAGCAATTCCTTCGCCGTAAAATAATTTTTCGTAAGATCTTGGTGTTATAGAAATACCATATCCAAAAAATGATATTGGACCGCCTGGAATTCTTAAGTGGTTAAGCTCATTTTTAACCAAAACTAATTTAGGGAGTGATCCATAAATTGAGGGAGTTACTGGATCGAGTAATTCAATGAGACCAAGATCAAATTTTTTAGGTATGATCATATCTAGGTCGCTTTTATAGTCAGGATGAACTGTTGTCCTCTTGACTCGATAAGCGAATTCTTGGTTAGTTTTAAAGTCAAAGGCGTAAACTTCGATATCATTTGGGTCAATCAATTTAGAAGATTCTTTGCCATACAAACAGTGCGCTGCTGTCAAAACTTTAGTCGGTTTATATAAACTCCCAGTGCATTTATATCTATTACCTTTTTGTACCATTATAATTTTTACGATCCAGTTAATCTGATCAGTTCCAGGCGCCGGATCAGTCATTGGGTCGCGTCCATGATCGATATTTATTTGGGAATTGGATTTAATGCTAGGCTTTACACATGACATCAATGAGATAAAAACAAAAAACTTAAGTGTTAATTTGCAAAATAATTTCCTGATCATGGTACGTCTAACATCCTCTTACAGGATCGTAGTTGATTCTTCGTGCATGAAATCTACATGCAACAACTATGCCGAGTCCTTAGTGGTGAGGATCCACTTAGCGGATAGCTCAAAACAAAAGCCTGCGCTACCAATGTTAGGGAAGCGTCAGCTGGTAGAGCTCATCAAAAAAAGTACCCTTTTTGGTGTTATCTAAGACAGTGTCTCCAGCGTACATAAAAACCTTCTGATCTACAGCCACTGCTTGCGTGCCCCAGCGTGGGGATGGAGCACCGGCGAGGCTAAGATGTTGCCACTGATTGGTTTCGGGGTTGTAGATGGCACCCATCTGGTTAAAACCACCGTTCCCGTTCCTCCCACCCCACACCAAGAGATATTGACCGGTCCACAGGGAGGTTTCGGAGAGAAAGGCAAAGGGTGCGTTTGACTCATCAACCGGCGTCCATGTGTCAGTCTGGGGATCGTAGACGCCACCATTTGCAGCAGTTGAAAAACCCACATATCCACCCCAAACAACCAATTTTTTGCCTGTCCACGCGCATGTATGCCCAAACCGCGGTGCGGGTTGCATCTTGTCTGACATGGGCTTCCACTCCATGGATTTTGGATCAAAAATCTCACCCTGATTGATAAGGAGTGAATCCTGGTCAGGCATCTTGCGAATGCCACCAAAAACCAGGAGTTGACTTCCAGTCCAAACAGCACAATGTAAACTCCGATGGGTTGATGGTGTCCCCGAAAGGGGTGTCCAAACCTGTGTGAGGGGATCGAAGATGCCGCCGTTTCCGAGAGTCGCTGCGGCTTTATCCTCGATGCTAGGTCGATCGACGCCACCCCAGATAAGGACAGAGGTCCCGATGGGAGTGAGGGTATGACCATACCTTGGTGATGGAGCATTAGAGGTTGCAATCGTCGTCCACGTATTGTCGCTGGGACTATAGAAAGCCCCTGTCCCAAAATTTTTAGAATAATCATAGGTGTATTTATTAAAGTCTCGTCCACCCCAAATCACAAGATGGGTCCCGGTCCAAGTCCCTGATGCCCTTCGCGGTTCCAGTAGTCCGGGGCTAGGTAGTTTTTGCCAGGTTTTTTGCTCCAGTTTGTAGATCCAGCCATCATTGGCAAATCCCTGAGAGGTTGCGCCGCCCCACACCAAGATTCCATTTGGTGTTGCAGCCATAACAACCTCGCTCCGTGGCGAAGGACTCGGAGCACCCGCCCCCTTCACGACAGACCATTGACCAGTTGGGTTGGGGCTGTAAATAAAATCATAATTAGCAAGTTTCTTATCGACCAAAGAACGATATTTGTTGCCTTTTTTATCAATACCATTCAACTGCAGCTGGTATTTTCCAGGATTTATGCCTTGAATCTCAAAAGTCATCACCGGACCTGTTGGCGGAATCTCTTTGTATTCGCGCACCAGACTGCCCTTACTATCTAGGATGATCACTTCATAGTGGGCAGCATCTGCCATTTCGGTCCATGAAATCTTTGTTGGTCCGACCACGAGACTGGGAAGCGGTGGGACTAGGCTAAATTTAAAACTAGAGTTCGCACTAAAATCCAGATTTAACGGACTATTTTCTGCTGAAACTTCCTTTTGGTCTGTCGTGACCGCTTTCAGGCAAGCATAGACTTTGATGCCGTTTTCGATCAAGACTTCTTTACTATAGGATTGGTCATAAAAAATGCCGATGGACTCGTAACTCTTATAACTGGTCCCACAATCACTATCTAAACTGATATTGAGCTTGTATCTCGTGGCAAAAGCAAAAGGAGCCCACGAGAACTTCACAAGCCTCAATCCTGTTTTCGGATCCAGGTCACCAGTATCTACCTTTAAGGTCCAGGAGCCTTCGGGGGCATTGGGAACTTTAAAGGGACTAAAGGTAGCATTTGCTCCTCCACTCCCAACACCAAGAGCCCTCTCACCGCAAACTCCATCACCTGCACAGCGAAGATCCTTAGTGCCAGAAGATTTTGATCCTGAACAGCCTAAAACGGCAGAAAATATTGATAGTAACAAAACTTTTTTCATTTAATTCGCGAGCCTCCCATCACAGACTTATCGGTCTGAGGTGCCCAAGACTTAAAATTTTTTTAAAATTGTTAAAAAATGATCTATACCATTTAAATTACAAATAGTTACCTATATGACCTGATTTTGATTTATCGCGCTGGTCCGCCAAAATTTACTTATGTGTCAACATTTAGATCGACTGTCTATTTCCTAGACAGTCTTCGGGGATGGTTTTGACTAAAATAATTACAATCAAGTGTGTAACATTTACGCGCTGTCTAATAGGTAATCAGCGACCATCCTTAAATTTTTTCGGTATCTAGTCCTGTTGTCACCTAAAGTCTATGCATCTGGCTCGCCAAGCTGGCTCAATCGTTGCTATAACGGTTTTAGTCCTCCTCTAAACAAGCAGGAGGACTTTTGCTCAAACACTTGAGGAGGAACTCATGATTTTTTGTGCCTTCAAACAAACCCGATGGCTTCTAGGCTCCCTAGGGGTATTGACGACTCTCTTTGGGGTCGGTTGTGGGTCAAACAACCAACGCAAACAATTAAGAACCAACGACAGCAATCTATCGACTTTAAATATCGGTGGCCTCCCCGGCGAATGGGCCAAGATGGAAGTGACCTTTGAGTCAACGGCTAAAAAATCTCCGGACCAAAAATACTCCTATAATCGGGATGCTTTTGGTACAGATGGAGCCAACGATGCCAATGTCACCGTCGTCCAAGACAAGTATTATATCGCTCTTGTCTATAGCGATAGCGGTGGCAAGATTAAATTCAAAAATTGCACCGATCCTAAACAAACAGTCCATGATCTCATCGGCAAAAAGGAATACCAAGCAGCGATCCCTGTGTGCGCTGAAAAATCTGACGTCCCTGTCGGCCAGGTCACCGTCAATCAATCTGCGACAGTCGTTATCAAACCTGTGACCGAACAGTCCGAGGCCACGCCCCCAAATAATCCACCCCAGGACAAAAACCCCGGTGAGCCGCTCATCACCCAAATGATTCCCAATCAGGCAAAATTTTGGGTTGATCCTTACTCCCAAGCGATGTCCGAAGCCAAAAATCTTAGAGCAAAAAACGATCCTAGAGCCTCCAAGGTAGAGTATATTGCTAACCAGTCTGCTGGAGTATGGTATGGACCTTGGAGCGGTGACATCAAACAGGCCGTTAGCCAACAGGTCAAAGGTGCTCTCGACACTGATAGTTGGTCTGTGATGATCCCCTACAATATACCCTATCGGGATTGCGGTCAGCATTCGGCTGGGGGGCTTAAAGCCGATGAGTATCGACGATGGATCTCTGATTTAGCTTCGGCGATTGGCAATGCTAAGACGATTATCGTCTTAGAGCCTGACTCCCTGGCCCTACAGCGATGTCTTAACGATGAGACCCGTAAGGAACGATCAAGCCTACTTAAAGAGGCCGTTGCCAAATTAAAATCCAACAAAAACACCTTAGTCTATCTTGATGCAGGCCATTCTAATTTTGCAACTGTCGAAGAGATCGTACCCAGACTTAAAGAGGCTGGGATCGAACAAGCTGATGGCTTTGCGCTAAATGTGTCCAACTACCAAACCACAGAATCAAATGTCATCTATGGAACCAAAGTCAGCGATCAGGTCGGGAAAAAAACCTTTGTGATCGACACCAGCCGAAACGGCAACGGACCACGGGGTGATCAATGGTGTAACCCCCGAGGTCGAGCCCTTGGCCAGTTGCCCACGGCTAATACCGGAGTCGACAGGGTCGCTGCCTACCTCTGGCTCAAACGCCCCGGTGAATCCGACGGCCATTGCGAGAACGGCAACGACAGCAGCGGCCAAAATCGTCAAGATATCCCTGCAGCCGGAGCTTGGTGGACGGATCTTGCCGTGGAACAAGCCCAAAATGCTGGGGTTAACTAACCTTCGTCTTTTTAAGGGGCCCAACACCAAACGTGTTGGGCCCTTTTAACGTTTACAAACGCTAGGCACAATCCAAAAACAAAAAATGGTCTTCCACTGTGATCTGGGGAAAGCTGAGACTCTTGCAGTTTGGGCAAGGTGTTGGCTCTAAATTAATATCATTGAGGTTTTTTGCTAACTTTTCGATGACTGCAATCATTTCGTGATTTCTCCGGCATTTTTGGCATTCGTAGGGAATCACTATGGATTTAATCCTCTTCATATTGCCGGTAGCCGACACCATATCAGGGATCATATTGACTGCATCGATAAACTGCGGTGAACATTCAAAAAACTCTAACGGAGCCACTCCAAGGCTTTTAATAAACAAAATCCACTTACGAATACCCTGGCTGTTGAGGGAATTCACGTGCCTTAGATTGAGCTTTAAAGGTGGCCCCATGGCGACGAGGGGGCTGTAGTCAGAAAACTCATCAATATATCCATATAGATAGATGGTTTTTCCGGCTTTTTTATAGGTTATACCTAGTTCTTTTTGCTGCATAAGAATCTCCAAGGAGACTATCGGCACAACTGGAATCAACTTGACATCCTCCCCGTCATTTTCGGTGGTATCTCTCGCTGATAGCTTGAAAAAAAATAAATCAGATTTGCCTATTTATAACGCCAACGCGCACTCCTCCCTTTGCCCAGCGGTACAATGGTGCCATCCTCTTTGGCTGCGTTGATCACTTTTTTGATGAGTTCACGATCAATATTGGGATGGATGTGACAGATTTCACTTATCGAAAACGAGTCGTCAAAACTTTTCATTGTTTGACGAATAATTGTGGACATCGTATCACCAGTCTTTGATAATTCGACTCTGGACTTGAGCTCTTGGTATGCCGACTTTATAGTCGAGAGGAAATAATGCCACCATGGCTGTAAGTCGTGGTCTGCCTCAAACCAACCCTGGGAAGCGTCTTTCAAAGATTTATAATATTCCACTTTTGTTTCTTCGATAATGCGCTCTAGACTTATGAATCGCCCTACCTCATAACCATGCTGATTTAGCAATAGCAGAGTTAACAAGCGTGAGACACGCCCGTTGCCGTCACGAAAAGGATGAATACAAAGAAAATCAAAGACGAAGTTTGCAATGGCTATCAGGTCTGGCAGTTGATTATTTCTAATCACATCTTGATATGCAATACAAAGTTGGGCAACGTACCGTTGTACATCCTCTGGTCGCACTGGCCTAAACCGCACTATCCGTTCGCCATTGGACTGCAGCTCGACTATATCATTATTGCGCTTTTTCCACTTTCCAGCATCCCCGATCAAGCCACCTTGTGCCAGTTCATGAAGCCTACAAATAACATCTGGGGTCATATCCAATTTCTGGTAATGACTGTGAATGTAATTGAGCGCTTTTCGATACCCAACGATCTCCTCCTCCGACCGGTCTCGTGGCCGGGCCCTACCAAGTACTAATGGCGCCAGCCTATCGCGAGATACCTCCACGCCTTCAATCCTGTTGGATGATTCCGTGCTTTGCACGATTGCAGACTCACGTAATCTCGACAGAATCTCAGGTCTCATCGTTGTCCACATGATTTGCATACCACGGGCTTCCGTACATTGTGAGATAAACCAAGTCGTCACTGGACTGAATGCAACGGTTGCAAGCTTGCTATGCTGAAATGAATGCATCAATTCCCCAATAATTACCCAATTAAGAAGCGATTACCCAATAATTCCGCAAATCATAGAATAACCTAGCTTGTTCTAAAAAACCTAACCAATCTAACACTATACAACCTTTTAATGGGGTATACCTAGTACTTTTAGCTCCATGTACCTGTTAAAAGTGCCCATCGACACAAACGAGGTCTTAATGAAATCCTAAGAGGGTCCAAACTTAAAGATGGATTTGGGTAAAGCATATCTCTCGATCAAACTTTTATTTAATTGATTTTTTTTCACAAAAATAATCGCCACTTGGTCCGCATAGATGGGGATCCACTCGGAGTCGTTGAGTCGAGCCTTTAAAAAAGTCTGGGCCGCCGGAGTGATATCAAGATAATAAAAGTAAATAGCGTTGAACCGGTATAAATCCAGTTGTTGTTGCCAAATAGACTGATTTTCTTGCATCGGTACATAGATTTTCTTAAAAAAGTCTGATGGATATGCTTCGGGTCGATTATCTACAAAGACTCGTTCGGCGGGGAAAAAATGATAGATCAAATAACCGCCGATATCATAGTTATTAAAAAAAGGCCCTTTAAGGCCGATATTTTTAGCAAAAACCGCTCCTCCTAAGTCCGTACTGACGAGACCCCTTCCAAACGATATTTTTTGGACCTCAATCACCTTGACAAGAGAACGACCATTGATCCAAATACCAAAAACCAGGGCACCCCCCACTATCGTGGTCTTAAGCCAGACCCATCTCCCAAGACCTTGATTACAGACAAGCCACACTCTGGCCAATAAAGGAATCCCAAAGAGTCCCGCTAGCGGAAAATTTCTGATTGCTTGAAAGCCAAACACCAAAAACCAAACCCCAAGCAAGACTTCCGCCCGTAAAAGGCTACGGGTATTGCCTATGAAACCACAAACCACCATCCCCGCGGCGGCCAAAATAACCAAACCATAATAGCTCTCCATGGCATCGATCTTAAGTGGGTGGCTCCAAAAAAAGGCTACGGACTGATTCTCAGCCACCAGATAGCCATAATCACTGAGAATTTGTAGGGGATAGAGTATCAATCGAAATCCGATAGGATTGATGAGAGTTGCCAAAAACGAGACTAACCCCAGAAATAAAAGTGTGCTTCGACTCTTTAAATAATCGACGATATTAACAATAAATCCCCTTTTATGGACCCATTGGTCAAACAAATCTTCCAGGACAAAAAAACCATAGATCAAAAATCCACAGAAAAAATAGATATGGGTATTGGCCCATATCATCAAAACGGCTGGGACAGGAATCAGATAGCTGCTCGATTGTTTAACGCGTGCCAGCAAAAAGAGAAGGCACAACAAGCCGCAAAAAAAATAGCTAAAACTCTCGGGTCTCACCTCATTGCGACTAAGGACCAATGGCAAACAAATCCATGCTAGTACCGCTAGGACTAGAAAATCAAAAGATCTCTTATGTGTGGATGATCTTAAAACCAGCCAGCCGCTGACTAAAAATAGCGCAAAAGTGCTGCTTTGAATGAGCATCTGAAAGATACTGAGACCCGAAAATCCAAACTCATGTTGGAGCTGGTAGTAAACCCATCCAGACAACCAATGATGGTTTATAAAGGAAAACTCTGGGTAGGTGAAGGAATAATGATTCCCGTGGATCACCGGCGCATTTAGACCTAATTTCGATATAATTTCCCCATTTTTTATATGTCGACCTAAATCTGCAGTCACAAAAAGGATCGTTCTATAAGTACTTAGACAGACGACAATTCCTACTGCAAGGATGATCGCAAATTCTAGCACTCCAGAGCGCTGAGGAGGCTGATGGCTTTTTACGGCGGATCTATGCGGCATTTTAGCTACGATCTTCGGGCTTTTCCAGGAGAGCCCTAGGCTCAGGGTAGATTCCGGATTTCTTAAAGACAATCGATTTCCCTTGTTCTATATCCGTACCGACCCGAGGGCTAGGCGCCAAATAGAGCATCATTCCATCACTTTGAATTTGGCCGATGATGGCTCGGTGATCATCAAGACGAAGTAATATTTGTCCACTATAAAAGTGATAAGACCCTTTTTCGATGATCCTTCGTTTGGAGTGTAAAATCTGCTCCTTTGCATAACCATAGATTTTAAGGGGATAGAATGCTGTTCCATAGTCTGAAATCTCTGACGATGCTGTGATCTCCAAATTCCAAGCCCCCCCTAGGTAAGCGGATGAGAGCGGCTGAATCATTTTGGCTCCCTGGGGCAATTTTGGGACGATGCCACGGGAAAGACTAACTGGCCCCACATACCCAAAAGATTTGCTATACCAGTCACCAACGAGTCCATCCTGATCCCAACGCCGAACCACCAAGACTCCATCACCACGCCCTTCAAACACGACGGAGGATTGTCCGTTAGGCACCGGAACTGGCAAAAAAGAAAAAGCTATAAACTCGCTAGAGTCGCCTTCGCCAAAATAAAGGGACCCCATCGGGGCCATTTGGACTCCCGTCGATCCTTGAGATGCTTTGGTGGTTATCGTCTCTAAATTAAGTGCAAAAAGCTGAAAAGATTGTAGTGTTTCATGGTAAACATAACCATAATATTGGCCTTCATAGGGACTCGACAGACTCGGTTTTTGGCTTGGGGGCACGTCTATCTTTTTAAGATTGTCAAAGACGCTCAAGGATTTGGGAGCCCTCTCAGGGTCGCTGTCTGGAACGATTGGCGCACTGTTTACAAGGACACCGCCACTATCGTCCTGGCTACGCTCAAAACTACAGGGAATATCGCAGGCAATCATATTTTTTTGGAGGACACAAGTTCGCTTTTGGGTCGCACTGTCCAGCATCACAGTACCGGAGAACGGGTCAAAGTATCCGCTGGTATAGCTTTCGGCGACGCAGGCTGCCTTTCCCATACATAAAATGGCATCTTTTTGCACAAGCCTCCCCGAGATCCGAAGGGGACTTTGGTCGACCGGTGAATCTCGGCTTTCGCGAAAGGCTTCTAGATAGAGACCTTTTAGGTGGGCCGCACAAGACTTAGCCTTATAAAAACCGGAAAGGCCAGCCACGACTGGCTTTTCGCTTTTTCTACTGAGGGTTGGGGCAAGGTTGAATTCTACAAGCTGTTTACCCGTGGCCGAATAAAATCCTCCCGTCACCTGGTCATTGCCTGATTCCTCTAAATAACCCCAGAGATCTTTCGACAAGGTGCTTCGAAACACAATTTTTTTTCTATCTAACGTCCCCTGAGAAAAAAACAAACTGCTAAACTCCTTAGATTCTTCTTCCCCAGGACTGAGTCGCACAAAAATCCGGTAGGATTGGGAGCCGACATAGGCTACATCGACCGTCAGATGAAATTGTCTTTTAGAGCCAATGGTTCGGGCTAAACCTTGGTATCTGCCTGCCGAGAGCCCTGTCTCCGGTTGTGGCAAGGACACTCCCCCTTCTGGGTCGGACTTTCCATTAAACTCCTGGAGGTTACTCTTTTGGGCAACCTGACAGTGACCCAGTCCCAAGCTGTAGACCAAGACCCCAGCCCAAGACCATTGAGACCGCTTGAAAAGCCGGTCTTTGCACTGAATTTCAGGATATTTTGTCACTCGTTTTTTCAAATAAGCCCCCTCTCTCCGAAAAACCTCCCTCCTTCTTCGACTGTTTTGCATCAATACTTAAAAAGAATGTTGTTTACTACGCGAGGTGATAAAATCCCTCAAGAGTCTCTTATATCCAACCGATCATTCGTATACTTTCCAACGATCATACTTATCATTAAGGCTCTATCTTGAATAAGAGTCCTGATTCCATACTAAAATCATCTAGCTTAGAACGCCAGATTGTTTTTATCGTTATCGGAATCCAATTTATAAATATACTTGAATTTATGATGGTTATGCCCCTAGGACCGGACTTTGCTAAAGACCTCGCCATCGATACCAGCCATCTTGGTCTCATCAGCGGCAGCTACACCGCTGCTTCTGCCATAACAGGCATTCTAAGCGCCTCCTACCTCGAACGATTTGACCGAAAATTAGCGATTCTCTTAGCGCTAGCTGGACTGGTTTTTTCGACTATCGTAGCCGGATTATCTCAAAATTTAACGATGCTCTTAGGGGCTAGGATCATGGCCGGGATCTTTGGTGGACCCTCAACTTCTTTAGCACTAGCGATTATTTCTGATGTAGTCCCTCCTGAAAGGCGGGGCAAAGCATTAGGCGCCGTGATGAGTTCTTTTGCCATGGCTTCGATTCTGGGAGTGCCCCTGGGGCTGGAGGCAGCTCGGTGGGGAGGTTGGCGGGTTCCCTTTTTTTTCATCTCAATTTTGGGAATCTTGATGATTATCGGCGTATTCCTCCGCCTGCCTTCCATCAAGGGACATTTGACCTTTGATAAAGCGGGCCAGGCTTCCCTAAAAACGATGTTAGGGCGCCCTTCGGTCCTCTATTCTCTGGCCACGAGCGCCCTCCTGATGGCTAGCGGCTTTATGCTGATTCCCAATATCGCGCCCTATGTCCAATTCAATCTGGGGTACCCACGTCAGGATATGGGGATCCTGTATTTTGTAGGAGGACTTGCTAGTTTTGTGGCCATGATTTTTTTCGGCCAACTTACGGACCGCCTAGGTGCCCTCGTCGTGGGAAGTCTCGGCTGCACTGCGTTTTTTTTGGCGGTCTTTTTTGGGTTTGTAACTCCCTCAATAAGCCTTCCTGTAGTCTTAATCTTTTCTCTGTTTATGATGGCCTCTGCCCTAAGGGGGGTAGCTTTTAATACCCTCTCATCCAAAATCCCCGAGCCCTACGAGCGGGCACGGTTTATGTCCGTACAGTCCTCGGTACAACACCTTTCGTCGGCCATTGGCGCAGGCGTCTCCAGCCTTGTCTTAAGTGTCGGCGCAGACCAAAAACTCCTCGGAATGGACATCCTCGGACTATGGTCTGTGGGTCTTAATTTTTTGATGATAGGTGGACTTTGGTTTATGCAGAGATCTCTTAAAAACCCCTCCTAAGAAATCTTAGTCTTGAGGGGATCTTTAGGTTGACCTTGCTCACCCGGCTTCGCTACGGCCCCAGCTCCAAAGATTTTTGGATCTTGGGCTTGGACAAGTCCGCCCACATGGCCTTGGAGTCGGCCAGACAAAGCGGCTCCATCCCTCTCGATGCTCGACTGAAAGGCTTTAAGTGCCTTGTCTTTTAAGGCTGGCTTGGACTCTCTTAAGGTGGGATTTGGTTGGGTATCAGCGGGTCGCTCCGTGGCCTGTAGATGTTTCTTGACGTCTTCCGGACGATCTTGGTTCCGCAGCTCAGGGGGCTTTTCTGCCGAAAATTCCCGTTTAGTTTGTGGTGCGGGCTTTGGGACGTCGGGCTTTGGGACGTCGGGCGGGGGCGTTGGAGGCTGGAGCGTTAGAGGAGTCAATAATTGCTCTTTTCTCGCAATATTTTCAGCATGCATCTGCTGGTGCTCTTTGGCATCCTTAAGCACACCCGGAGTCAGATCAAGCTGATCCAAACTCCCTGATCCCTGTGCCGTAGGCGCCAGGTGTTTGCCGGTCCAAAGCCACAGCAGATGGTTGCGGCTGCGCTGCTGGGCTAGCTTTGATGCTTGGTCCCCTGAGACCACTTCGACTTTGTCCCCAGAACTCATCATGGGTGCAAAACCTCCGTTGGGTGTCTTTTCATAGTCAGACAGGAGGAATCTTCGCTCAAAATACCCGGTCTGCCGGATGCTGACTTTTTCCCCAAGGTCTCCCACGACCTTTTCCTGGGTTTCACCCACCTTAGGCAAGCGTCCATAGCTGCCGTTGGTCATCACGGTGTACTGGAGGCCGTCACGCCACCTTTGGGCTACGGCGGTCATCTGATCTCTTTCTGGCCAATAGGCTTCTGCCGTCACCAGCTCGATTGGTTTTCCGTCATCAGGTGCTTTTGCTAGAGATTGGTTGGGCAAGATAAGATAATTTCCAGAGCGGTGAAAGTCTCGGTGGTCCTCAGCTCTTTGATCGATCGTTGGTTTTTGAATCTCTGCACCGATAAGCTCCGGTGCCTGTCCCTGGAGCTGAGGAGCTGCGATAGGAACATGGTTAGGACTCTCAATCCTAAAACGCGTACCATGCCATACCCGAAACCCCTCAGTCCTTTTGGTTTTAACGGGTCTGACGATAAAATCACTGATAAGCTCTTTTGAAAAACCAGCTCCATTATTGATCTCCGTCATACCTCCGTTGGGGAGCGTGGCGTAACTGGTTTCAAAGCGCCACTCTAAATCCCGCTCGAGAATCGCTAAAATCTTTTTATGGTGGAGTTCCCCTAGGACATCTTCGAGAGGCCGGCCCTGGACTGGTAACCGGGCCACAAGGCCAGTATCCGATAGAGTGAAGAGATTGCCCTTACGCCAGTCCCAAACGCGTTCGGCTTCCATAAAACCTTGTTTGATGAGCTCTGCCCGGGTTTCGGCCCATTCATGTTGGACTTGCCACCTGAGATCTCTTGATCGCTCAAACCTTTCTAAAGCTTTGATGCGTTCAAAAAACTGACGATGGGTCCTCTCATGGGCGATCGCCTTTGATTTTGCAAACCGTTCCTGCAACCGAACGATCTCCTTGTAGATCTGCTCTTCGGAGAAGTCGAGGGCCACCCTTCTTTCGAGCAACCACCGCGCCCACCAACGATGGAGTTTGTCTTCTTTTACGGCATGGTCGTGGGATTTTTCATGAAAGATGGCGTCCGTCTGTAAAAATTGAGCAGGGGATTGTGCAATCAATACCCTTAAATAATCGCGCAGGTGCTCGAGGTCAGGATGGTTGGTAGGAAACGGCGGCTGCCACGGTACCCGCTTGTCCCAGTCTTGGACCAGGTTATTTCGGGTGAGGGACATCGAGAGTGGGACCGAGAGAGGTAGCAAACCAGAGCTCTTGCGTTCGGCACGATTGGTCTTAAACCTTTCGGGCGTTAACAAGGAAAAATCCGGCATCTTAAGGATGATCGGTTCTAAAGAAAGCCGGGGCAATGGACGAATATTCATAAACCCTCTTACTTGATTAGACTCCCCAAACTGATGGTGGCAAATCCGAGACGCAGCAGATCCCAGAAGCCTTTCGTCAGGATTTTTGATTAATAAATAAAAATATTTTAGATTTTATTAATTTTAGGTAGTTATAACCACCATCCCTATCTCTTGAACCCCATCGTTCATTTCTCGCCACTCCCCTTTGGCAAATCCCAAAAGGACCAAAAATTAGCTTTTTAAAGCCAACCGTTTTAGATACAATCATTATGCCGTCTTAGAAAAGTCAGTAAGAAACCGTTCCCACTATGAGGTCCACTATGGTCACAGGTAGCCATCGAACTGTCCCCAATCCGACACCTCGCACCCCAAGATCCTGGGGCCTTTCCTCAAAAACCTCCTGTCAAATGATTCTGTCGACCACTTTACTTTTTGGATTCAGTGGAACGGTCCTGGCCCGCGCAAAGGAAGGCGAATGGCTCGTCAGGCTCAGGGTTGCACATCCTACCCTAGCGACGGTGTCTGCGGCACTGCAGACACCCGTTGCCCGGATGGAAAAAATCGATTCAGACGTGGTCGATGGGGATCTCTATAAGATCTACACTGCCAATCCCCAAGCCGCACTGGACCAGAAAATCACCGAGTCAGGACTGGTCGCCAGCATCCAAAAAAACTTTATCTACAGACCAGCCTTGGTGAGACCAAAACTCTCTCCCCAAGTTCAAGCGCAGATAGAGGATGACACGGCGACAGAAAAAGTCGAGGCTGACCCGGACATCCTCCCCCTTCCTGCACCCACCACCTCGCGAGGCGACGATCCACGCCAGAGCAGCCAGTGGGGGCTTCAAAGCACCCTTGCGGCTAAAGCTTGGGAAGTAGAGCGAGGCAGCCCCGAAGTCGTCGTGGCTGTGATCGATACCGGTGTGGATTATAATCACGAAGACCTGCGACAAAACATGTGGCGTAACGCCGGTGAAATCCCTGACAATGGGGTTGATGACGACGGCAATGGGTATGTGGACGACGTTGTTGGCTGGGATTTTGCAAGTGACGATAGCCATCCCTATGACACCATGTCCAGTAGCCGTGCTTTAGGCAACCCTGGTCATGGCACCCACTGTGCAGGTGTGGTCGCTGCAGTTGGCCAAAACAATCTTGGGATTAGCGGAATCGCACCCCAAGTGAAGGTCATGGCTCTCAGGTTTATCACCGAAAAGGGAGAAGGCTCGACCGAAGCTGCGATCAAGTCGATCCGTTATGCCGTCAAAAATGGCGCAAAGATCTTGAGCAACTCCTGGGGTGGCGAAGATCCCTCGGAAGAAGATCAGGAGCTCCTTAAAACCCTTAAATGGGCCCAGAGCCAAGGAGTCCTTTTGGTCTTTGCTGCAGGAAACGGCCGGGACAATATCGGCTATAACAATGACACTGATTCCAAGCCCACGATCCCAGCAAGTTTTGACCTCGATGGGATCCTTTCCGTGGCGGCCATCGATAGCAAGGATCGCCTAGGATCCTTTAGCAACTTTGGTGTCAAGTCTGTGGATTTGGCTGCACCAGGGGTTAAGATCTTAAGCACCGTACCTAAAAATGACTATGAAGACAGCATTAAACTCTTTGGGATGCCCGTCGGGGAGTGGAGCGGAACCTCTATGGCTGCACCCCATGTGGCTGGTGCCGCAGCTCTAATCCTTAGCAAGTATCCAGATCTTCCTGCTTTGGATCTCAAAAAGCTTTTGATGGACTCGGTCCGTCCCGTGCCAAAACTTACCAAAAAAGTTGGTGCAGGAGGGACGATGGACCTTGCCAAAGCTCTCGAAACCGCAAGCGCTAACGCCACCCCCTAGGCACTAGTCATGGGTGATACGCAGGATAAACTTTTCCATCCTGCGTACAAAGTCGATCACCACAGTCATCTGCTGGGCGAGTTTTGGATAGTAGCTCAGGCAGGTGTCTTTGGTTTCCCCTAAAAAACCCTGAAGTTTAGTCAGAGATTCCGATTTACCAGGAACCTGTTTAGAAATTTCCTCCGTAAGCTTGGCACAGCTCTTGAGTCCCTCGATAATCAAATCATTTTGTTTGGTGACTTCTGCCGGAAGGCTTGCCAGGGAAACAGCGACTTCGTCACTGGACAGACTCAGCAGGATCTGGCGGCCTGCACCTAGCTCGTGGGCAATCCGGTCAGTGGTAAGCCTTAGTTTTTGGGAGAGGTTGGTCGCAATGCCCTTATAGAGGGCCTGGCCTAAGCTGGGATCTTTGTCGATGAGCAAGGCCAGTTCCTGCTGGAGAATCATCACCAGGAGGGCCCGAGGGGTCTCGGCCCGTATGGTGGCCGAGGCTCGGGTCTTTTCCAGAAACGACATTTCGCCAAAGGAGGCCATGGTCCCCATATTGATCAGCGGGTTGGACAAACCGGGTGGATAGACCCCCACTTCGCCCTCGATCACGATATAGATTCCGGGGACAGGCTCGTCGTGGATAAGGATGGCTTCGCCTTGTTTTTTTTCTACAATTTTGGAAATTTGTGCCAGATTTTGGCGGGCTTCCGGGGATACAAAACGAAATGCCCCCACCTGGCTTAAGTCGACTTTTACACTCAAAAACCACTCCTCTTGGATGCCGGTGATCCTTCCCCTCTATTGTAGCAGGAGGCTAGGACTTGGACCATGAGCGGCTAGATCTAGGGCCGCTGAGTCTTGGACCATTTTGGACCCTTCCCTTGACTTTATCGAGAATCAACAGCTATATTCGGAATTCATTCCGAATTAATCGGATATATCCGGAGACCCTTCCGAAATGTTCCCAAGAATATGCAAGCCTTTATTATCTAATAGTTTTTTCGTATTTGGAGCCCGAGGAACCGGAAAGAGCACCCTTGTTCGAAATCTACTCGAGCAAAAACGTGTTTTAAATATCGATCTTCTCAATCCCGAGGACGAAGATCGATTTGCGAGAAGCCCCAATGCTTTGATAAGCGAGGTAAAGGCGCGGGTAGCAGACATTGATTGGGTTCTGATCGATGAAGTTCAAAAACTTCCAAAGCTCCTTGACTGTGTTCATTTGTTAATGACTGACAAAATAACGGATCATATACTCTTTGCTCTAACCGGATCAAGTGCTCGCAAATTAAAGATAGTAGGGGCGAACCTACTCGCTGGTCGAGCCTTTCTTAACGAGCTTTACCCGCTGACTCATTTAGAGTTTAGCGCTCACTTTGAGCTTGATAAGGCTCTTCATTGGGGAACTTTGCCCAAAATTTTCCTCCTTCAGGAAGAGATTGAACGCAAAGAATTTCTTAGAGCCTATGTACGAAATTATTTAAAAGAAGAGGTCTGGGATGAGCGCCTTATCCAGCAGCTCGACCCGTTTCGCAAGTTTCTCGAGATTGCGGCACAAAGCAATGGAACAATTGTAAACTATACAAAAATGGCAAAGCATACGGGAGTCAACGACAAAACAATAAAGAAATATTTTGAAGTTCTGGCTGATACCTTCCTTGGTTTTTTCTTGGAAGCCTATCATCGATCGGTCCGTGCCCAGCAGATTTCTTCGCCTAAATTTTACTTATTTGACCCTGGCGTCAAGCGTGCCATGGAGGGCATGCTCAATGTTCCTATCATGCCTAAGACTTTCGCCTACGGACGCGCTTTCGAACATTTTTTGCTTTGCGAATGCGATCGACTAAACAAATACCTGCGAAAAGACTATCGTCTATCCTATTTAAAGACGAAAGACGATCTTGAAGTTGATCTTATTGTCGATCGTCCAGGCCAACCCACAGTTCTTATCGAAATCAAAAGCACTGATCAAATCGCCAAGGAAGATGCTGGAGTATTGCGACATTTTTTGTCGGACTTCCCAGATGCTGAGTTTAGGATTTGGTCTAACGATCTTCACCCTATGGATTTCGATGGAATCCTTGCCTTGCACTGGATGCAGGGTATCGAGCAATTATTTGGCACACCATAGATCACGATAATTATATGATATTACATGACAATCTCCTGACTCCAATGGTGGCTAGCCATAGGCCGGGTTTCTCTGATACAAAAGAACGACTCCACTAGATGGAGGCAGCTCCCCCTAGAGCTTGAAGACTAACCCTACTAAGATCCGCCGAGAATGGCCATTATGACTTCAGCAACCACCCGCAATCGACCATCTTTCGAAGACATCTATATGCGGCTTGCCTTGACCCTTTCCGAAAGATCTACCTGCCAAAGGCTCCGGGTGGGCACCGTGATCACCAGCGTTGACTTTCGAAAGGTTTTAGCCATTGGCTATAACGGCAACGCCAGCGGACTGCCTAACTGCTGCGACCGTAACGAACCCGGAAACTGTGGGTGCCTCCACTCCGAAGAAAACGCGGTGATCAACTGCGATAGCCCACGCAATATCGACAAGATCGTCTTTGTCACCCATATGCCTTGTGCTCCCTGCGCTAAACGCCTGATCAACTTAGGCAATGTTAAACGAGTTTACTACCACCAAGAATACCGGACCTCAGACGCTCGCGATCTCTTCCGGATCGTGGGGATTCCCCTCGATTCATGCACCGCTGGCAGAGGAGAGTGACGCCTTGAGTTCAGAGTCCCCCGGCCCCCGAGATCACGACCATCATGAACACGACCATGATCACCACCATCATCACGACCATCATGATTCAGGAGTGATTCACCACCACAGCACTTTTTCAAACCTCAAGATTGCGCTGATCCTCAATCTATCTTTTGCCGTGATCGAAGTCGCTGGGGGTCTTTGGACCAACTCCCTCGCTATCTTGGCTGATGCCATCCATGACTTTGGGGATGCGACCGCCCTAGGGCTCGCCTTGATCTTCGAATACCTGGCGACAAGGAACGCCAATAGAAAATACACCTACGGCTACCGCCGCCTTTCGCTAGCATCTGCCTTGTTTACAGGGATTTTCCTCCTCAGTGCGTCAACGATCGTTATTTTTAAAGCCATCGAACGCCTATCCTCTGGGCAGCCCGACCTCCCCTACCTTCCAGGGATGCTTGGATTTGCCATCCTTGGCGTCAGCGTCAACGGCTACGCTGCTTGGAGACTCATGCGCGGCCAGACCCTCAACGAAAAAGTGGTTTCCTGGCATCTGATCGAGGATGTTTTTGGATGGATCGCCGTGCTGATAGGCACCCTGGGGATGATGATTTTTAAGATCCCTCAGATCGATCCGGTGATCTCCCTAGGGTTTGCCGCGTTTATGATTTGGAATGTGGCGCGGCAGCTTATAAAAACCGCTGGGCTCTTTTTGCAAGCTACCCCTGACAACATCAATTTGGAAACCATCCGTAAGGACATCCTAAGCCTTGAGGGGGTAGAAAAGATCCATGATGTCCACCTTTGGTCCCTGGATGGAGCCTCCCATGTGTTGACGGCCCATATCGTGGTGGCCCAGGGGACTTCGCCTCAATCCTGCATCGACATCAAACGGCAGGTGCGGGCCCATCTAGACAAGGGTGGCTCCATCCATGGGACCATCGAAATCGAATGGGCCGACGAGACCTGTTCGCTGATGAGCCCCCAGTGCCATCTCGACGACGATCATTCCACAAACAAACTCTAAACAGTGTGCGGAT
The DNA here is from genome assembly GCA_041736175.1 of Oligoflexales bacterium. Classification (GTDB taxonomy): domain Bacteria; phylum Bdellovibrionota_B; class Oligoflexia; order Oligoflexales; family CAIYRB01; genus JBGSUI01. Next base: position 19,877 of record JBGSUI010000102.1, read on the forward strand.
ATTCTATCTATCTCTACGGCAGGTTTTGTCCCATCCCGGCCTGAAGGATCTCCAGCCATTGCTCCCGATCGAGCTGCACAGCCTCGGCATGAAGCAGCTTTTCCAGGCGCACCTCGTTGGTCGTACCAAGCACGGGGATTAACCGCGCGGGATGTTTGAGTAGCCACGCAAGGAGCAGAGTCTCTGCCTGTGTATTTTTGGCTTCGGCCATGGTTTCAAGCAAAGTGCAAAGATTCTGCGCGACCGCCGTCTGTTCGGTCCAGATCCGTCCGCCAGCCAGGGGCGACCAGATCATTGGGTGATAACGTAGCGTCATAGCATGGTTCAAGGTTCCATCCCAAATCGGATTGCAGTGCAGTGGGTGCAATTCGATCTGGTTGGTCAGCAAAGGATCCTCCAGTCGGGACTGCAAATAATCAAACTGAGAGGGAGTAAAGTTAGAAACACCAAAGGCTTTAACTCGGCCTTTGCGCTTCAGTTTGGTGAACGCTTCGGCGATCTCATCAGCATCCATCAGCGGATCGGGGCGATGCAATAGCAGTAGGTCCAAGGTTTCCAGCCGAAGATTTTTTAAAGATTGTTCGACCGAAAGTGTGATGTGCTGGGCACTGGTATCATAGGAATGGACTCGATGCAGTGGCCTATGGGCGGACGGAAGTTTAATCCCACATTTGGTGATCACTTGCATTCTTTGGCGTTGATCTGGCCGGGTGGCTAAACCAAAAAGTTCTTCACACTGGTAAGAGCCGTAGATATCCGCATGGTCAAACGAAGTCACGCCATGATCAAGACATAGGTCGATAAGGCGACTGATCTGCTGTCTATTGCCATTGATTGGAGAATCGGCGAAACGCCATACCCCAAAGGCGATACGTGATAGTTCCAAACCCTGCTTTTGTAGTTCAATGCGACTAATAGTCACGGCTAACCCTCCTCCTGGTAGCAGATCAATAGATCATACCAAAGACATGCGCAAGGCTTTTGGAGACAAGTTTATTGACAACCTCCCAGAAAAATAACACCCACCCTTAGCTTTTACACTCTTCTTCAGAGTCAAAAGTCTCTAGGCAGCTCTTGGCAACTCCCCAGTGACCTGGGTTCGTGGGCCGGGGATCAACCCCAATATAGGGTTAGATTTCAGTTACTTGATAAGTTTTTTGGGCGATTGGTGCCCCCTTCCTCTGGGGCTCATGGAGTGTTTTTTGCATACGACCAACCACGTAACACCGTGAGGTCGATAGATTTGGTTGCTTAAAGGAAGAAAAACCCCATGATCAGATCATGCACTTCAAAAAATATGTTGATCTTTATGATGACTTCACTGGCGCTGTTTAGTGGTTGCAATGCGAGATATTCGAATGATTCCGATCGACTCAGTAACGTTGCTACCCTAGGAATCTCAGAAACGGATTTACTGGGGTGCAGTGTTACTAGCTCGTTGCCAAAGATGATCGAAATCGACGGCAAAGAAATACACCATTCTTTTTCCGATCTGACCCCATGCCAAAGACGAGGAATGCTGATCTATAGCGAGGGCTTAGGAGTTAATTTCGACAACCGTCAAAGGAGAGCTTCAGGCTTACTGCCAAGGGTCATGCGGTTTCTTAAAGTGCCGAAATCAACCGTTCAAATCAATGTTCGACAATGGCAAAAAAAGCAGGATGGACGGCATTTTGAATTTGTTGAAATCAACGGTAATCTCGATCCAATTTTACGCAAAAGTTTTCTGTATACATCCGAAACAGATGTGTATATTCCAGTCCATCCAGAAACAAAGGCTTTACCTGAATTAATCAAAAATTTGATGATTGCTAACAAAATAGACTTGATTACAACCGATTCCTTTCTTCAAACCACAAAAGTAAACCATGCAATCGCAACCATGTCCCGCTCCCTATGGTCCTTCGATCCAACGGATTCCTCGGGCAGTCTTTATTCTGTAAAAATGGGTACCGATACCATCCACAGTGCTAAAAATCGGTCAAAGCTCATCGATATGGAAGAAAATCTAAAAACACAAATAAAGTTGGGAGCAGCTTCGACGGTCCAGGATCGCATCGAATCCATAGGCGGAGTTTTTCTCGCAGATACCTTTGAAATCCAGGTTTCGGCCACAAAAAGTGGTTGCGGAGGCTGTTTTGGCCCGAAAGTAACGAAATATTTTATTTCAATGAGGGACTACAGCAATGTGATTCAAGACAAATCAAGAGTGTATATGCCCTCCTTTCACTTTTACAAAGATCTCGCTAAACTTACTTACGGCAATAGGGAAGGATGGGGACTACCTTTTAGCTGGAGTGGACAAAATTTTGTTTTTAGTCATGAAAAATTAGCCACCATTCTGGCAGAAATAAACAAAAAGCTCGGCGAAATCATCGCGATTTACCATATGGGAGGATATTTTCCCCATTATTTGCACGGACAAAACCTGCTTATTGGGCTACCGTTAGCAGCAAACATCGACTGGAAGATTTTGATACGGGATGTCGCCGATGTATCACCAGCGAATCTCAAATCTACCTATCAAAACTCCACGGACAGCAACGCGCCAGGAGACCCGGCCTTTCGACCGGTATACCTACAAAATCAAGCGGGTTCTGCCTATTCTACTCATCGGTCTGAAATTAAGAATCTTTTTCCATCGTACCTGCGATCTATGGAATCCGCAAAATTCATGGACTCGCACGTTGATTATAAAACGTATTTAGACAAATTAAAGGGACTGAGTGGTCTTAAAATGCTAAAATGCAACGCGAACTACGAAGACGAACTCATTCGCCCCTTTTGGAGACAAATACAATCCAATGAGAAACTATACTGGAGCGAGGTTAAGCGCCTAAGCCAATAGGGGCTGTTATTTGGTCGCTTCGATCACGACGGCGGGAGGTACATTGCGACCCACAAACCGGTAGATGACCTGTCCCCTAAAAAGGTGTTTGATATACTCCCTCAGCTCGATATTTTTAGGCAGATAGAAGGTATGGGCATAAAGGAACGTCCGAAAGCTGCCGCCCGGTTTGAGCATTTGAGCGATTTCATCGATGGTTTTAGCACTGATATCAAGGGGGATATTGGTAAAGGGCAGACCGGAAACCACCAGATCAACCTGGCTATCTAGGGGCTGTTTAAGCTCCCCTGGCCCCTGGCAGACCTCCGCGTGGGGGTATTGTTGGGCCATAAGGCTCATAAAGAACGGATTGATTTCAAAGAGAACCGTCCGTTTCATCTTGGTAAATACCTGATGGGCTTCGTGGGTAAAGCTCCCCGACCCCGGACCATACTCGACGTAACAGTTTACCAACTCTGGGTCAATATTCTGCAACATACTTTCTGTCAAAAAACTAGACGACGGCATAATCGCGCCTGTCTTGACTGGGTTTCGCAAAAACTGGCGTACAAACGCCCTGGTATGTCGCTTTTTAGGTAGATGATGTGACTTGATCTGTGACGCCATGGAGACCCCCTTAACTACTTATAAGCAAGACCCATGCCCGTGGGAAGGGGGAAAGCCACCTTTACCAGAACTTAAGAACCCAAGGTTTCCCTTAGCCAGGTTTGGGCCAAAGCCGTGGCCTTGCGATAATGGAGGTCCACCTCCGAAAAGAGTTCGTGCTTGGCCCCTTCAAACCGGGTGAGACTGACCTTAGCGGTGGAGTGTTTTTGGATGCCAGCCACCCAGGCCTGAATGCCCCCGAGATCCACAACTTTTTCTTGGTCACCCACCATGATTAGAGTGGGAATCGTGTAGGCAGCCAGGTTTTTAGGGTCGTGGCAGTAGTCAAAGGCTCTGAAGGTTGCGTCCAGCCACCCAAAGGTCGGGGACGGACAGGGATAGGGCGAGGCCCGGATCCGGCTATAGAGTTCGGGAGAGGATGTTAGCAGGTTTGAGGCAAAAGCTGCCTTTTCAAACTCTCCGACTGAGGGAATATGCACCGCACCGAGTCCTAGGGTGGTACAGAGCCGCGCGAGGGGCTTAGCGATCACGGTGGGGAGTGGCTTTGGAGGTAAACCCAAAAGCGGTGACGACATAAGCAGGGCTTTAGGCTTGATTAAACCGTTCATAATGGCCGTAAGTACGATAAGGCCACCCATGGAGTGGGTAAGCACCACATAGGGCTGCCCGTGGGTGGCGGCTTCGATCACCTTAGCAGCATCTGCGGCGAGTTCACCATAGTCCTGGGTATGGGCCCGCGCCCCTCCAGAGGCTCCCTGGCCACGATGATCCCAGGTGATAAAACCTTGGTTTTTTGCGAGACCCAGATCTTGGGGAAGATAAGCATATTTCTCGATCCACTCGGTACGACCGTTAACAAAGACAACAAACTGTTTTGGTTTAGTATCCCCCTGGGTCCAAACTCCATAGCGGAGATCCAAAACCCCCTGGGGATCACGGATGGTGCTGATGGTAAACGATTTAGCACTGGCCTCAATACGACTTAAATTTGCGCTCATCTAAATTAACCTCCGCAAGCCACCGCACCAGTTGCCGTGGGTAATTGGTACAAAGTCCATGAACTCCAAAAGTCTTTAGGACCGTCCAGAGCCCTTCCCGGTCCTGCTCCTCGCCTTGCATAGAAACCCACCCATAGACCTGGATTCCTCGCGATAGGGCTTGGTCCATAAAGTTTTCGTCGATCATATCAACTTCTGGATGGAGGATTCGAGATCCCGTCAGATTAAGAAAATGCAGGGGGGCATAGCTTGCAAACTGAGGCCAATTCCAGTGATCCCTTGCCAACAAACAAGCTCTTTGCAGCGAAGAAAAATGATCTTGGATCCATACCAGAGGCTCCACATGAAAGCTTGAGACGATCACCTTGTCCCTTAAGGAGTGCTGCCCCACAAGTTTGCCGACGATATCCGCAAGCTCAGGACGGGGGCCTTTAATCTCGATATTAAGCTCCACTCTGGGGAGCAGCCTCTCTACGACTTGGTCAAGAAAAGGCAGACTCTCACCATTCATCAGCTGGACTTTGGCGAGATCACTACGGTCCATCTGGGAAATATGGGACTCAATCTTAGCAAACTCCCTTAGGGAGTCGTCATGCATCACCACGGCGTGTCCATCTCGGGACATTTGCACATCCAGTTCAATGCGCTGGGCACCGCAATCAATGGCTTTCTCAAAGGCCGACCAACTGTTTTCCAAGGCCTCTCGGTTAGCTCCCCTGTGGGCTATCACTAGCATCGTGGTCTCCGCTTTCTAGGTCGGCTCTGCTTTTGTTCCCTATGCTACCCTTAAGGGTTCTGTTTGAGAAACGAATATTTTCCTGCCGGGGATCTAGATCGCCCAAAAAACTCAAAATTGGTCCGTAACCTCGCAAAAGCCTTTGGAATCGATGTCCTAAAATGCAACTATTGTGGCGACTCAGCCTATTGCTAACGGACTGGTTTCACCCTATTCACTATACAGTGGTCCAGTGTAATTACTGAAGGCCCAGAGTCGGTAGCCAATATTGCGCCAGATAAACGCTAGGTCTGGATCGTTAGGAAATTTCTCGCTCTCAGCATCGGCAAAATGAACGTGCTTTTTCCCATATTCCCTAATTTCTTTTTCAATGGCGATGTGATCATCGTCTAACTTGTCCTTTTCGGATTGACTCATGTCTTCGCGATATAGCTGTGAACCAGCGTACCCATGGACCCTCTTTTCCAAATCCGTTATAGCTTCAAGATATTGGATCGCTGTACCCGGTATGATGGATTTCTTCTGTTCCAAATAATCGGAGAGGCTTAACTTCTGCCTATAATATGTGAGAGGGTACTTCCGGTAGCGATGTTTAAAGGCTTGCATCGTGAGAATTTCAAACGGTTGGTCGGAGCTTGGGGACTTCTTTTGAAACACGAGGTCTTTATTGAGAACGTAGGCCACATGATCGACAGGTACACCCTTTAGGTACGGAATGTTTGATAGAACATCGCTGCCAAGCGCGATGACATCACCTTGGCGAAGGGCTTCGCCTGAAATTTTCTCCATAAGGGGCGACAAGGCCCAGGTGGCAAATTCTTCTGGTTCGTTGTTGGAGATACCCTGTGTATACCCGCTAGCATAAAAAACAGCTGTGTAGCACCGAGGGCCATCCGTTGGCGAAAACTTGCCAATGAGAGCGCGAACGCGTTCAGGGAGTTTCGCATTGTTGACATTAAAGATGCTCCAACCCTTAGGTATAGGACTACTCACGGAGGTCGGTGCCGGGGAGGATTTTATGTCCAGTGAGGCCAGCACATATTCGGGTATTTTTGATTCCGGACCGGCAAAATAAAGGGCATTTTCTGGTTTGGAATAAAGAAAACCACCACCCGGATTGTTGCTCTCAAAACTCCAATCGTTGCCTTCAGTGGAAAAGTAGGTGAATACGGGATCTCGTTCTTCCGCACCATCAAACAAATGACTGGACTCAACTTTGGACCCGCAGGCATATAGAACGGAAGAGCTGATCACGGCAACCAGAGTATAATGGATAAACTTCATAAATTTTCCTTCAAAGACATGTATCAATTTTTAAATAGCTAAGCCAATTGACTCAGTTTTCTAGATCTGTTGATGGAGTTGACTATGAATTGAGAGCATTCATAACAAAATACATTTGTAGGAACTAAAAACGTTCGAGCAAAGGCCCGATTACATTCCGGCTAGCTGCAAATTTCATTCCATCAAAATATTCTTTAATATCTATTGTCATTGGTAAAATACTTATGCACAAATATTAGCCAATAGGCAAAACTTGGCTGAGGGCGCTCTCCTGGACGAGCTTAGACTCCCTCATTGGCCCAATCCGGGGGGATCATCGATCTTAACCCGTCATTCATCGCTATCCCTCCCTTTCGTTGTTAAGAGCTTACTGGACTTCTGCCTGCCTTTTGGCCCAGTAATCATCATATTTACCTTCGTAGATACGTAGCTCGCCTGCCCTGATTTCGAAGACTCGATTGACGATTTCTCTCAGAAAAAACCGATCATGGCTAACGATCAGCACCGTGCCATCAAAGCGCTTGATGGCGTCGAGAAGGATCTCGCGGGAGTCGATATCCAAGTGGTTGGTGGGTTCGTCCAGGACCAGGAAATTTAAAGGGCTCGCTAAGATAATGGCGAGCAAGACCCGACTCCGTTCGCCCCCGGAAAGGACTCCGATCTTTTTGTCAACATCGTCACCACTAAATAAAAAAGCCCCTAATAGATTGCGAATGGTGCCGACCGAGGCATCGGGAATGCGCATCGAGACGGTATCAAAAACCGTCTTTTGTGGACTCAGCTGGTCCAGGGCATGCTGACCGAAATAACCGACCGCGACACTCGGACCGACCACCACTTGGCCTGAGGTCACTTGGGTTTCACCGACGATGGTTTTAAGCAGGGTGGATTTCCCGGCACCGTTCACCCCTGTCAGGGCAATCTTATCGAGACGGCGCACCACTCCAGAGACACCATGGAAGACGGGTTTTTCGCGCCCATCATCGAGGGTCCAGACTTTGGAAACGTTGTCCAACCGAACCACGTCGTTTCCGCTCCGTGGGGGAGGGTTAAACTGAAACTGGATGGTCTTGGCGATAGTAGGCTCTTCGAGTCTTTCGATTTTATCGAGCTTTTTAACCCGCGACTGGACTTGGGCGGCATGGGAAGCCCGCGCCGCAAACCGAGCGATAAAATCCTCCTCTTTAGACAGCATCTCCTGCTGGCGACGAAAAGCTGCGATTTGTTGCTCAAAGCGGATATCCCGCTCTTTAAGATAAAAGTTATAATTTCCAGAATAAACAGTAATGGATTTATTTGCGATTTCTACAATACGGTTGACCAGTCGGTTCATAAATTCCCGGTCATGGCTGGTCATAACGATGGCCCCTTTAAAGTTTTGCAGCCACTCTTCGAGCCAGAGAATCGACTCGATATCCAAGTGGTTTGTGGGTTCGTCCATCAGCAAAACGTCCGGAGCAAGGGTCAAAATACGCGCCAGGGCGATCCGCATCTTCCAGCCACCGCTAAAGCTTTCCACAGGTCTGATAAAATCCTCTGGCCCAATCCCCAGGCCCGTAAGGACGGCCTTAGCCCGAGGTTCCAGGTCATATCCACCCCGCTGCTGGTACTCCCCCTGGACATCTCCATAGCGGGTCATCAGAGCTTCAAGCTCATCGGGGGTTAGGTCCTCGCTATGCTCCAGCTGATGTTCGATCGTCTGGATCTGCGCCGCGAGATCCGAGACCCGCCCTGACCCAGCCATCACCTCTTGGAGGGCCGACCGACCGCGCATATCACCGACATCCTGCGAAAAATAGCCGACGACAGTATTGGGGAGCACCGTGATCGAGCCCCCATCGGGGTGGTCTTCGCCCACGATCAGCCGAAAAATGGTGGTTTTACCGGCGCCGTTAGGCCCTACCAGGCCGATCCGGTCCCCAGGACGGACCAAAAAAGACGCATTTTCATAGAGAACCCTTTGGCCCTGGCGTTTTGTCAGATTGGAAAGATGAATCATTTCGCTAGCCTAAAAGGTTGGAGTTGGTGGTCGGGGGACTCGTAGCTGGTCCAAATCCCGGCTATTATGGCGAGATCCCCCCAAAGAAGCAATGGCCCAAGCTCGGGAGTTGACTCGGCCTGACCCTTCAGTATACTCGGGACGCTTAGTAACGCTGATCTGTGGGGGAATCCGTGCCGTCTTTTGATATCGTCAACGAAGTGGACCTTCAAGAAATCGACAACGCCGTCACCCAGGCCCAAAAAGAAATCGCCCAGAGGTTTGATTTTCGCGGCGGCAAATCGGAGTTGAGTTTAGATAAGCCCACCAAAAAAATCAAAATCATAGCGGACGACGAATTAAAACTCCGATCGATCCATCAGATGCTCGAAGGGAAACTCGCCAAACGCAGCGTGGATTTGCGGGTTCTTAAATATGGCAAAGAAGAAGCCGCCTCGGGGGGCATCATCAGACAGATGATAGAACTCAAGGCAGGACTGGAAAAAGAAGACGCCAAGGTGGTGATCAAGGCTATCAAAGATAGCCAACTCAAAGTCCAAGCCCAGATCCAAGACGATCAGGTGCGCGTGACTGCTAAGAGCATCGATGATCTCCAGGCGACGATTGGTTTTTTAAAGGGAAAAGATCTCGCTTTTCCTATTCAGTTTATCAATATGCGGCGGTAAAAAATGGGATTTAATTGTGGAATCGTGGGACTTCCTAACGTTGGCAAGTCAACCATCTTTAATGCACTCACGGCTGCTGGGGCGGCGTCGGCAAACTACCCGTTCTGCACCATCGACCCTAACATTGGTCGCGTGGATGTCCCTGATTCACGGTTGGAGCAGATTTCGGGGATTGTCAAAACCCAAAAGGTCATCCCCGCCAGCATGGAGTTTGTCGATATCGCAGGGCTGGTCCGGGGAGCATCCCAAGGGGAAGGTCTGGGAAACCAGTTTTTAGGTCATATCCGGATGACCGATGCCATCGTCAACGTGGTGCGTTGTTTTGAAAACACCGACATCACCCATGTGGAGGGATCCGTCAATCCCGTGAGGGATATCGAAACGATCCAAACAGAACTGATCTATGCGGATACGGCGACGGTTTCCAAAGCCCTTGAGCGCTACCGAAAGCTGCTTAAATCGGGACAAAAACAGGTCCCGCCCATCCTGGCTATGTTAGAAGCCCTCGACACCCACCTCCAAAAGCTCCAGCCCGCAAGGACTTTCGAAGTCGCTGCTTTTGTCGGCGATATCCCCGAAGTCTTCGAAGCATGGCGCGACCTCCACTTACTCACAGCTAAGCCGGCTATTTTTGTTTGCAACGTGGACGAAGACCTGGCTGCCGGGACGGGGGATAACCAGCACACCCTCGCTGTGAAAGCCTATGCCCAAAAAGAAGGCGCTAGGGTCTTACTCCTCTGCGGCAAACTGGAAGAAGAAATCTCTACCATGTCGCCCGAGGATCGGGCCGAGATGATCGCCGGACTGGGGATGACGGAACCTGGGCTTAACGGACTGATACGACTTGGTTACGAAACCCTCGGTTTAGCCACCTATTTCACGGCAGGAGAAAAAGAAGTCCGTGCTTGGACAATCGCCCAGGGAGATAAAGCTCCCCAGGCAGCGGGCAAAATCCACTCTGACTTTGAAAAAGGGTTTATCAGGGCCGAGGTCTACTCCATTGCCGATCTGGTTAAAGCCGGCTCCAAAGTAAAGCTTAAGGAACTGGGACTGCTGCGCTCTGAGGGCAAAGAATATGTGGTCAAAGACGGCGATGTGATGGAGTTTCGATTCAACGTTTAAGGTTGTAGTGAGAAGCCGCCCACAAATCACTCACCCGGTCTGGGATATGTGGCCAGACTGGGCGGTGCGGTCATCGATATAATACGCTGTGTGCGGACATTGTATCTGAGATCCGGCACGATACAGAGCGATGTTTAATTGCAAACAATATTATGATATGATTTTGCTTGTATTTACAAGCTCACTGCAAGAGATAGGTCCAAAATGCCATCAAAAAGATCGATCTTTATTGGAATTGTGCTGACTCTATTATCGGGGATCATGTCCACTTGGTCCTACGGGATGGACGCAAGGCCACCCATAACACCTGAATCAAAACAGGGCTTATACGAATTTTTGCTCTGGCTGACCAGTCCTGACGCTGAAGCTTACAATCTTGTGTTCACAAAATTTCCACCGAAAAATCCTATTGATATCCATGGAGATCTAGGAAAATTCAGTAATAAAATTAAGGAAATTAATAATGACTCAAAACTTTTCTTAATCCATTCGCAAACTGCTGAAGAAAAAGCTGCCTCCGTTGAAGTTGCAGGTCGCCTAACCTCGGACCAGTGGCGTCGATTGATCTTGAAAGCATCCCAAGTTCCGACAGCAGCTGGAGATTCCATCGGTTTGATACACGCTTTTGGTGGACTCATAAATCATCTCGTCGGTTCCTTCTTGCAAGACCAACAATTTGTCGAAGCTTTCAGCGAAATAGCCGCAGCAACTACAGGAATCAAATGGGATGGAGACCGTGCTCGTTTTGTTTACGAAGATCCATCTTTGGAATACCAAGTCGTCATTCTGGGCACGACCCTTCGACAAGATAGTTCCCGCTTTGAGCAGATTTTCTCCGCTCTAGAGCCCTCGATTCAGAGTCGATTCCAGCTCAACCTCAACACAGCAGATCCCCTAACCCATGTAGAACCCTTTGATCTGCTCCAAGGTGCCGTTGTGAGGAGCTACCAAGATAACTTGAGTCGTTCTACAAGTCGCATAGTCCTGACTAAAGTGATCCATCGTAGGCTCTATAAATTGCTCAAATTAACTGCTGAAAACGATCCCCGAGGAGCAGCCCTATCGGATGTAACTATTTTTCAACCCGTCCAGGGCCGCGACCCCAATACAACCCAGATTCTTTGCGCTGGAAAGGGCAAGCTGACGGGAATTGAGCCAGATATGGATCATTTTGATGGTTTGGTCACATACTTTACTGTCAACAACCAAAAAATCAATGAAGCCAATCTAAACCAAACTCCAGTCGAATTACTCTGCGACGGCTCCACCTCCACCATCCGTAGCACACCGGTCGCGGCCACTCCTCTCCCCCTGCCAGCACCCTTTGATATGGAGAAGATCGCCGCCCGTGGCCCCGTCAAAGCCCTGGTAACATTTTCTCTTGCCGAAGAAACCAGCCCAGGCTTGATCGGTGCCACGATTGCCTATATGTCAGCCCATGGATACCAATTTACAGGTATGAAGTCTGCCCAGGATACCAAACAAGTTTTTTCAAACTCCCTCACCAGTACTGATATTTTGATCGCCGCTGCTCACTCCATAGATATCAACAGATTTCCCTTAGGGACTCAGAAGAGCCGTGTACTCCACTTTCGCAAACATGTATGGCATTCTAGTGGCAAGTTTATACCAGTCGAGCTTTCGGCTCTTTTCCCCGAGCAGCGCAACCAAACCGGCGGCATCGCTCCCCCCCTCAATATCAATGACCTCGCGGAGCTTTTTTCAGCTCGACGCCGCAAGACTCCCCAGTCGCTTTTTGTACTAACCCTCTCTTGTGACTCCGCCGGGGCAGCCATCTCCTGGACCAATGCCTACCGCAAGTCTCTGGACTTAGACATCGCATCTGGGCAGCTTGATTCCATAGCTCATGCTACCGATCTTATCCATGCGATTGCTCCCAATGGCGGATTTCCTACTGGTACGCCCAGTGAGTTGATCTTAGATATGGTGCCGGCTCTTAAAACCGTCGATATGCTGGTGTCGGGGCATTCGCCACGTGGGGTCTATAAGAGGTTGCAGCAACCCTTTAAAAGGGACTGGTTTATCAAAGCGGTCGAGGTGGTCGAAAAATGGTTTGGTGTCGAGATTGATCCTGAACCCCTATCCCTTGACCCGGTCTACAATCTGGATATCCCACACCTCCTAGACTCATCAGGTTATATTGTAGAGGCTGAGCCCAAGGACTAGGGTGGTTTGTTTTTAAAGCCTTTAAAGTGCGTGACCTAATATGCGGAAGCCATGACGAATCGCCATAGCTAATGCCATCGAGGCAAGATACTCAGAATGAAAAGCCCCCGCTACAGCGCGGTGGCCAAGGCAACCTCACCTACAGGGGATCGAGCCTGCTTTTCTGCTGATCTTTTAGTGGAAATCACCAGCATGGAGCGATCATCTGCCTGAACATTCGAGTCACCCTTGCTCTGGGTGGCCGAAAGATCGAGGGCTATCTTGCAGAGCCCATCACTGGAAATTTCGTGGGAGGTGCTTTGAGAGAGTTGGCGGCGAAAGTTTACCAGCCGCTCTCCATCGGGGGCAAATCCATCGGAAAAAACATAGGCAAGACTGATTTCGGCGAGGGAATACTTGATACCCTTGCCGGATTGGTGGCTTGATTTACCTAAAATCTCCTCATTTTTTAGAATAACCTCCTCGCTTCCGGTCCTTATGATATTCCAACCCGGTCCACCAAAGTTCCAAAACTCGATAAATCCATCGGGAGATACCGAAACCCCGCTGGCTTTAGTCCCAATGCGTCCCGAAAAAAGATGTAACAAGGTGTCATTGATATCCGCGAGACCGTATTCTAAGCCAAGATTAAGATCTCTAGCTCTTTCGATAACCGTAGCGATACTGGCCACCGCCAGAGCCGCCTGAATCTTTTCTCCCAAAACACTCCCTATCACAAAATGCATGGTTCCGTCCCGAGTCGACCAATGGTTGATCCAATCACCGGACAAAGAACCCTCCCGTGGGACGTAACAAAATGCGTAGTCAAAGTTTTCTAAATGATCCTTCATTCGCTTGGGTAAGAGTAATTCTTGCACCATGCGTCCGAGGTCGATACTGGATTGTAGGCGGACCTTTTCTATGCGATCCGAGTTAGCCTTTGTCCCCAGTGCTGTAGAAACCAGGATCACATGGAGCAATGCTGAGCCAATTTGAAACCAAATGATCCGGTAATTAAAGTCCATAATCAGAGAAATCTGTAGGATAAGCATAATCGAACTCACAATCAACGGTATACACGACACCAGGAGATAGTAGACTTCTGTATTGTTCATCAGAATTCTGTAGACACTAATGGTCAGCAAGAGAATCGTAGCGATTGTGAAAAACAAAAGCAAATTTGCAAAAATACTGATTCCAAAGTAAAAGCCAAAGGTACTCGCAATGGCAAACCCAAGACAGATATTGATGCTATTGGCCCAGGGCTTGTTCTCGTCGATGGTGGCATCAGTAAATTCGGTCGCAAAAAGGGAAAATCCTACCAGAGCCATGGTGATCGATGCGGGCCAGTACTGCTGGATATAGCCATAGTGCTTGGTGCCAAAAATCAGGTAGGCACCTCCAAGAATGCCTTCGATCATGATAAGCCCGGTACAAAAAAGCATGTAATAAAAGTAGACTTTTTGGCGCATCAGCAAATACAGAATCAAGTTATAGACCCACAGTGCTATAAAAGCCCCAAAGCAGATGGCTAGAAAAGTCACCCGTTCCTTTTCAAAGTCCTCAAAAGCTGCGGCGCTCCACAGACTCATCATAAAAAAGTTTATATTACCTCGGGTGTTAGCCCCAAGATAAACACGATTGAGTCCAGGCTTTAAAGTCAGTTTTACGGCCGCTGAAATCGAAAAAGGGTCCTGCTCCGCGATATGAAAATTACCAGCCACTTTGACATTTTGCGGACTGTGCCCTTCTAGAACATAGAGGGAGCCCAAGGGGAGGGCATTGGCTAAGATCACCTTTTGCTCTAGATTGGTCTCATTTTGGATCAAAACCCGAAACCAACGGCGAGTCCTACCCTCGTCCGCAGGAAAAAACCGGCCTCGCTCCGAGAGCTCGTCGTAGTGGCCGGAAGCGATTCCTATAAAATCTTGCTTTTCGGTTTCTGTCTTTACAAGGACTCGATCATAAAGGTTTGGATGGAGATCCACCCGGCTGAGTCCACTATCGTATTGCAGAACATTAGACTTCAACGACTTTTCCCCTGGAGGGTTGCCAACGGCCCCTTGGCTCGAAGCAACCTCCGGAAAAAGCGACCAGAGACTAGAGGTTCCCACGACCAACAGAACTAATAGCCCCAGCAGGCGAATCAGTATCCTGCTCTTGATCTGTGTTCCCCCGTCTGACTGCGCCATCACAACTCTTTCCCAAAGTGTCTTGTAAAAAAGAAACCTATGGGATCGTTTCGGAATCTTTCCAATCTTGATGAGGGAAAGAGCCTGACTTTTATTGTAACAACCTAATTTATTTGGATATTATTTGGTTTTAAGTAGTTCCAAACATATCCTCGTAAAAAAGCACTGATTAGGAGATAGACCCGTCGTCCTAAAAGAGCCACACCCTATTAATAATTTGAGCAAAAGCTCGACACTGGTCGTTTGAGGACCCAAGACCCGGATTTTCGACGGTTGTCATGACAGTGACCAATCACCAGTCAATTTTTTTTGCTTCGGCAATTAATATTGCTTAAGAAAATATTCTGATTATTTTGGCGTCATTTTTGCATTATCTCCTATATTCCAGATCATATACCCTTGTTTGAGGAGAAAAAGATGTCGGTGATTTATAACAAGCGGAATCTCTACGTTTTAAAAGCGATGCTTTTCAGCATCTGCTTAGGTTCCTGCAAAAAAAATTCATTTGATCAAGCGAGTCAAGTCGACGCCTATTTCATAGAAGGTTCAGCATTTCTTTGGCCAAATGCCCAAGTCTCCGTGTGCTGGGAGATCAACATTGAACCGGATTTTCAGCAAAAACACGCCCCAACACGAAAAAAGATCCAAAACATTGTAACCTCCGAATTTGCCAGAGCTGGATTTAGCTTCTCTGGTTGGGAAGAATGCCAGCCAGAAAGTCGAGGTATCCGAGTCGCACAATGGCTTCAGGGCAGCAGTGTCGGAGTTATGGGACGAACCATTGCGGCTGGTCGCCGGCTTGACGGCCTAATTAATGGATTGGCCTTGGTGATGGAGCCTCCTAAAGAATTAACTGAGGTCGCTGTATTGTCGACAGCTCTTCATGAATTCGGTCACGCCGTGGGCCTCGACCATGAGTCTGATCGCAAAGATAGCACCTGTCACTTGGATCAAAGGAATGGCCTCGGGGCAGATGCGGGGGGTAGACTCCCCGTTGGTGAATACGACGCCCAATCAATCATGAATTATTGTAGCGGCGTTACCGAAAACTCTGCAGGCATTCCTAGCAAGCTTTCGGATGGAGATATCAGGGTGATCCGAGCTATTTATTCCGGTCAGGTAGAACAACCAAGGCAAAGATCCTGCCAAAACGATGGTAACTCATGGGTCGCATTAGATGGAGGATCGTGCTGCCGTTTAAGTCCTGGAAAAAGCAAACCAGCTAACCCAAGCTACAACATTTGTCCCGCGGAAGTCTTAGTAGCCCCAGGTCAAGTTGCAACGCCTCCTACATCTGGCGCCCCCGAACCTCCTCAAATTGAATGGCATAGGCTGTCTGTCAGGAGGCAGGTGATAGTTACGATCAGTCCAGAAATAAACGCCCCACTTGCTATTCTCCACTGTAACGATGGGTTTTATAAAGGTAGCATGGACCCCAAAGATCCCAAAAAAATACTCATTGAAGTCATGCGCGCGAGTGGTGGAGTTAACCCCCAATTTACCTGCTCTCAAATTGATGTTTACGATGGCTTATTGGCCGAAAAATCCAGTGAAATGCGGCGCTCTGTCTTCGCAATGCCGATCGTGATTCCAATCCTTGAAAAGGCTTCACCTTTTGAATTAAATTTGCAGGGAGCCACTTGGACCATTTTCAAAGTTGAGCAAGGCAAGGTTATCGACACTACGAGACCTAATAATCCCCAACAAGCAGGTGGCGATATGATCACACCAAAATTGAAAGGCGATCCGAAAAAAATTGAACTTAAAATTAACAATCTGCCAATGAATAGTACGTTGGAAAGTGGCAACCTCAATTGCGAGGTAGGGACTCTTTTTGCTGCTAATTCAAGTTACCAAACATATCATATGGAAGACAAGAAACTGCCTCTAAGCGTGACCTTTCACATTAATGAGGAACATTTCCAGGGCAAACCGCAAATTACCTGTTTCGGCATCGATTTCAAAATCAACGTTCCACTCTCGCCTTCAACTTCAAGTGAGCAGCAAGGCATTCAAAAGGAATTAAAGCAAATTTCCGTCAAATTTGCACAGCCACTAATGATCGATACGAAACCGGATGCAATAGAACGAAGCTTCCCAGTACCGGCGTGCGCGCTGACCCTAGGCAAGCAAGAGAATACAGTTGGCGCAAATGCAAAATAAAAATTAACTCTTAGGCTCATCACACCAATTTTTTAATGGAGTCTCTTTTATGCCAAAACTACTCATTATAATCTCACTTTTGATGACAATTGCGACTATTTACGCTTGTACTGTACCGCCAGAAAAAGTATCGGAAATTTCCGGTATCGAAACCTGTAGCGGGACAGTACAGCTACAATGATATAACTAGTGGGTAAACCCACATGCTGTTAAAGCCCTCAGGGCTTTAGGAAGTCCAGCCGCGATCTGACCTTTTTCCGATGAAGGTCCACAACGTGCTGATATTGTTATATTCTTCAGCGACATTTCGACCAAATCTCTTGACAATACAGAGACTTACGGAATTGAAGCAGCTCGCAGTCAAAATAAAGGGCTTTTCTATTTATACCGATAGTATAAATTGTGATAGGTTTTCGTGGTAAACGCTTTTTTTCGTCTCTTAAGGACATCGATTATGGGCTGCGAAATATGGAAATGGATAGTCGAAGACCCGGAAGTGCTGGGCGGAAAGCCAAGTATTCGTGGTACACGTTTGTCGGTGTTACTCGTCGCTAGAAGCATTGGCTATGGCATGAGTTTCGACGATATCAAAGAAGCTTACGGTAACATTCCATTAGATGCTGTACGCGAAGCGGTGCTCTATGCGGTAAAGGAGGCAGAGAAGTATGATGAATTGGTTCATCGACCGAAACACGCCTGAGCTGCTAAAAGATTTCTTTCGATTAAACGGACAGCACTGTGTTCACGCAAATGAAGTCGACTGGGGTGAATTGCCTAACGGAAAACTCGTCGATAGACTCTATGCTGATGTTGCTCCAAATGATGTCTCTTAACGAACCTATTCTATCAATCAGAGCTACCACACATCCACCCGCACAAATATGAACAAATCGGCGAGGTCGGGTGATCAACGTCACTTCATCATTTAAGTCGATAAGATCCTTTATCAAAAGGGATTTATCCGCATAAAAGTTATTCGTTTCGATGATTTTCCTAAAATCGCTGATGCCCGTGCCAATTTTTGGCATGAGATTCTTCCTAACACATCAGTATAACCTAGGTTTTAACATCTCAAGGAACTGGATTAGGGGCTTTGGGAGTACTTTGTCGCGCTTTCCAAAACTCATACACCGCGGGCATCACCGAAAGGATGATGATCACAACGATCACGATATGAAAGTTGCTTTTGATGGCCGGCAGATTTCCCAAAAAGTAACCACCCAGTAAAAACGGGACCACCCAACAAAAGGCTCCCACGATATTGTAGCTCGCAAAGCGTTGGTATGACATTTTGCCAATCCCAGCCACAAAGGGCGCAAAAGTGCGGATGATGGGAATAAAGCGCGCGATGATAATCGTCTTGCCACCATGCTTTTCATAAAAATGTTGAGCTTTAAGGAGGTGATCCCTATTGAGGAACCGCGAAGTTTCGGTCTTAAAGACTTTTGGTCCCAGACGATAGCCGATCGCATAATTGGTGGCATCTCCCAGCACTGCTGCAATAAACAACAACACTGCTAAGACCCCTACATTAAGCGGCGACCCATCGATCGCTGCAAGGGCTCCTAAGGCAAAAAGCAGGGAGTCACCAGGCAAAAAAGGCATGACCACGAGGCCTGTTTCACAAAAAATAATGAGAAAGACGATCAGATAAAGCCAGGGACCCACGAGGATCACCAGCTCATTGAGATGGCGATCAAGATGCAAAAAAAGGTCGACAAATTGCATAACCCACTGAATCATCTGATCCATCTCAACTCCATCCTTCTTTCAAGCAGTCCCATCATAAGACCCATACCCTACCATTAAGACCTTAGGACGAGCAACCGATAGGAAAACATCAAAGTTCCCCTCGGTGAACCCATTGCCAACCCTCTACCCTAAATCCCTCAAGGTCGACTCCCATGACCCAACAGCGTAACCCAAAGAGTATGGCCAGCCCCGAAAAAGCAGCCCTTATCTTGCTCGCATTAGGCGAAGACCTGGCAGCCCAGATTATGAACTCCATGGACCGGGAAGATGTTGTCAGGATCGCCCAGGCTCTCCAAAAAACCGGAAGGGTCGAACAAAAAACCTTGGACCAGGTGCTCCTAGAGTTTCACGATATGATTGTCACACTCCAAAAAAACCCGATGCACAACGCCTCACAATTTCTCAGTTCCATCGAAAAAAACCTCGGACCAGACATCGCTGCCATGCTCCACCAGGATCTGGACTGGGCCACTCCTTCGCTGCGAAAAACCCTAGAAAAGATTGAAGCCAAACCCCTCGCCAGCTATCTGCAAAAAGAGCACCCCCAAACGACGGCCATCGTCATGGCCCACTTGCCCCCACAAAAGGCGGGGCAAGTCTTAAGGTTTATGCCCGAAGCAAGCCGGGTCGAAATGATCCAAAGATTGGCCAGCCTCGGCCCCGTAGCCCCAGATACCATCAGCGCCCTGGAAGATGCCATCAGGGACTCCCTTGCAGGAAGTCAGGATAGACTCAGCACCATACAAAATTCCCTGGGCGGGGCGCAAAAAGTGGCCGATCTCCTCAGCCAACTAGACCGTGGCGCCGCGAGCCAGCTTTTGGACCAACTCAAAACACGGGACCCGAAACTCTACCAAGAAGTCCAAGAAAAACTTTTTCGTTTTGCAAATCTCGTCCAACTGGAGAGCAAATATTTACTTAAAATTCTCCAAGTTATACCACAAAAAACCCTACTCTTAGCCCTCAAGGACTGCCCAGCAGCGGTCCTAGATTCCTTTAAAAAAGCCATGTCCCCCCGCGCTTGGCAGCAGATTCAAGAAGATCTGGCGACTCTTCCCCCAGTACGCCTCGCCGAAGTGGAAAAGGCCCAGCAGGAAGTCTTAAAAATGGTCCGCGCTAAAATCGACTCCGGCGACATCGAGGTACGCGACCCCAAGGATACCTATGTTTGAGTGGCCCTCGGGTCCGCAAACTGCTAGGCTTCTACCTAAATGGATCGAGCCATAGACAGGACGGTATGGTCCTAGAACAGACGTTCCTTCAGACATAGGTAAACATAAAGTTGCAGATCTCTCGAACCAATCTCTGGAAAATCGGTCTCATCGTGGGGCTCACGTTGCTTCCTGCGGCCATCGTCATCATCTACGGTGTCTCTAAATCTCAAAAAGAGGGTCAAACCAACCTCCAAGATGCCGACTACCGGGCCGTCGACTGGCGTACCCTTCGGGGCCTCGATCTTCAGACCGGCGCAAAAACCCCCGAGATCGAATCCATTGCCTCCAAACCAGTCAAAATCCCCGGGTTCGTCGTCCCCCTTGACGACGACAGCCAGTCCTACTCTGAATTTCTCCTGGTCCCTAGTCCCCAGGCGTGCATTCATGTCCCACCTCCTCCAGCCAACCAAATGGTGATGGTCAAGATGAAAACAGGGGCTCCTAAGCGATCTTGGGGCCCTGTTTGGGTGATGGGAACTTTACACGTAGCGACCACCGATAGCCAATACGGCAAAATATCCTATCTGCTGCATGGAGACAAAGCGGAACCCTACCGAGCACCTTCGGAGACTCCCCAGCCGACACCACCCTAAGTCAAGGAGTGTGACCCGTGCAAAAATTAACCCACCAGCTCCGCGGTAAATCCCATGTTATTTGGGACTGGAATGGGACCATCATCGACGATGTGGATCTCTGCATCGATATTATCGGCGAAATAGCCCTTCGCCATGGTCTGCCCGTGGTGACGAAAGATGAGTATCTCAGAAAGTTTCGCTTTCCCGTAAGCGACTACTACCAGGATATCGGCCTCTGCGAAGCCTTGGTTCACCCGCGAGAGGTCTCTAAACAATTTGTTAGCGCCTATGCCCAAAGGCTCGGCGAAGTCCAGGTTTACCACGGTATGACTGACCTGCTGATGGATCTCCATGAAAGAGGCATCAGACAAAGCATTTTATCCGCTGCCCACGAATTCGACTTGCGCCGTCTCCTCGTTCATTTTCAACTCAGCCACTTCTTTACCTACGTCTTTGGCTTAAACAGCCACGATGCGGATAGCAAAGTCCAACGGGGGCGAGAACTCATCAAACAAATCGATGAACCCCTCAACCAGATCATCATGGTGGGTGACACCCTGCACGACCGCGAAGTCGCCACGGAGCTGGGGATCGAAATCATCCTGCTGGCAGGAGGTCACCAACATCTGGATATCCTCAAATCCATGGCAGAAATGATCAACCTTAGAGCCCTCTAACCCAGCACCGCGTCACGATATTTCTTGGAGCGCCTCCCTGTGAAAACAAACCAAAGTTTATCTAAAGCCCCTGGCTATCGAGATAGTTTCCGATCATTCACCCCAGATGGACCGGCCTATCAGGAGCGATCTCAAGCTCCCCATACCGTGGGCGTGGTTTCGCCAAGCCCCCAGGGGCGGCTTGCGCTTCCTATCACCAGCCGCGGGAACTCCCACGAAGGTGAGCGGGGCGAAGCTCAAATCGTGGCACAGGTTCTTGAGATTTTGGCCAAACAAAATATAGATTATGGAGATCTCAGACTTGGGAGGGAGATCAACCGCTCCGTAAGTCTCCTCGATACCAATGTAACCTCCCATCAGTATCGTGAGTCGGAAGGAATCGGCATCAGAGTCTACCACGAGGGTGCCTGGGGATTCGCCTCGACCGTGGATCTATCTGTCGCTGGACTCAGTCGGTGCACCATGCGTGCCATCGACAAAGCAAAGTTGTCGTCACAGATTCATCCCTACTCCCACCCCACTTACCTGGGTTACCGATCTGGCCGATCTGGGGAACAGGCCCGAAGCTTTAAGATTTGGGAGGGGAAGCAGCCAATCACCGCAGAATTTCATACACCGGTCCTCCACTGCCCTCTCTCTGCTCCGACAGACAGCTTGACCCAACCGTTTGTGGAAGGAGCGGCGATTGGCCTTACCTATCCTGATATCAAACGGGTCCAGTCTGGTTTAGATTGTTATGGTAGACGGCGTCTCTTTGCAGATACCCTCGGCAGTCAGATCCTGACGACCCATTCCATCATCGATGGGAGCCAGAGATTTGTCGCTGTGGGTCACGGAACCAGCGCCTACCGCACGGTGAATGGGAGTGCCCTCGCGGGTGGTCTAGAACACCTTTATTCCGCCGCTTTCCCCAAACAAGCTGCCATGGCCGCCGTAGAAGCTCGACTTAAATGCCGGGCCCCTAAGCCGCCCTCTGGAGCCTACGATTTGATCCTAGACCCCCATAACCTCGCCCTGACCATCCACGAAAGTGTCGGTCATCCCACCGAACTGGATCGTGTTTTAGGATTTGAGTTAGGGTTTGCGGGTGGAAGTTTTGCCCAGGTGGAGGATCTTAACCGGTTGGTCTATGGGAGTCCCTTGGTCAATTTCACGGCAAACAATACGCTGTTATTTGGCGGATCCAGCACCGGATTTGACGACGAAGGAGTTCCATGCCAGGGTTTTCCGGTCGTTCAAAACGGGATTTTGGTTGGTTTTGGAAGTAGTTTAGAGACAGCGCCCCATTTGATGAGTGACAGCTCTAACGGCAATGCCCGCTCCACCTCTTGGTGTGACGTGCCCATCGTTAGGATTCCTAACCTCTATCTCGAACCAGGAAAATCCCAGCTTTCCCTTGATGAGTTGATAGGCAATACGGACCGAGGCATCTTGATGCTGGGCCATGACAGCTTTTCCATCGATCAGATGCGGGCCAATTTCCAATTTGGAGCAGATATGAGCTACCTGGTAGAAAAAGGCCGCGTCGTCGGCCCCCTTCGCGACGTTATCTACCAGTCTCTAACCTCTGATTTTTGGGGGAGCTGCGATGCCATTTGCGACCAATCAGAATGGCAAATGCATGGAGTCTTTAACTGCGGCAAAGGACAACCCATGCAACTCGGCAAGATGATGCATGGTGCTGCACCTGCCCGCTTCAAGCAGATCAAAGTCGGATTTTAATCCCTATGACCACACAGGAAATAGCCATGGACTCCTCCCAGTTTCAACCGATGCTCGAACAGCTTTTTCAGCATGCCCGTCTCTTAAATTTTGATTGGTTTACCCTAAGACTTTCCATCCAGCGGCAGATGGCTCTCAGGATCGCCCACTCGGTCCCCTGCCGAGAAAATATCGACAAGGAAGACGTCCAAATCTTTTTTCAGGGGGCCCTCGACAAAAGACAGTCTAGTTTTACGGCACCGGCTTTTGATGAAACCCGGATCAAACACCAGATCGATAACCTCCGAAACCAGATCTTATCCCAAAGCCCCGACCAGGAGTGGGTCGCCCCTAATTTCCTAGACGGCTCCGTCCAGTGGAAATCAGGATCCAGCGATCTCTGGAGTCTTGTGGACCAGGGCAAACTCCTCGAAGGATTGGAACAACACCTTGCCCCGCTCCGCGAACAGGGTCTGCGTATCACGGGGTACGTGGAAATCGTCGAAAGCGAAAAAATCCAGAGGAGTTTTCGCAGTCCTGATAGCCGCTCTTTTGAACTGGCGACCCGCGAGCAGGGAGCAGCTCTGACCGTGACGGTCGACGCTCCCAAGAAGGGAGTGTATTCAAAGCCCGATATGGGAGAGATCAGCAGCGCCCGTCGGGGGACCACCCGGGTCAATGATGGGGAGCTGGTCACCCTCTTTGGCGAAGCCTTAAAGGAAGCCATACAGACGGTGCGTTGGCAACAAAACTCTCAGACAAGACCAGTAGCCCTCGAACCCGGCCCTTATACAGTCATCTTGTCCCCATCCGCAGTGGCTGAGCTGCTCCAAACAACTTTTATGTACAATATGTTTGACCAACGTAAAATCGACGAAAACCGCACCTACCTGGGCCAACCCCATGCCCAAAAAACTTTTCCTAAGGGCCTCACTCTAAGCCGCAGTTTAAAGCTGGATCTCCCCCATCACCAAACCTATTTAGATATCCCCTTTAACAGCAGCCATGCCCCCTGTGAAACCATGAATATCATCCAAGAAGGGGCCCTCCACCAGACCTTTGTCTCTAGTTTTTGGTCGGAAAAAACCAGCCTTCCTGAAACCTTTAGCGCCTATGACGCACCGGCGCTCTCCTTAGACTACCGGGTGCCCCAAAATCCGTTGGCAGGGGACTCCGTCGTGAGCACAAATGACCTTGAGGATCTGATCGCCTCCACTGAGGATGGTCTCTTGATCACCAACCTCTGGTACCTGCGTATGGTTTCCGAAATGGACGGACTGCTGACGGGCATGACCAGGGACGGCTTTTTTAGGATTAAGAATGGGTCCATAAACCATTCCCTCGTCAATATGCGGTGGCATGATAACCCCTTTAGAATCCTTGCAAACATCACAGGGTTTTCCCGAGACAAAAAGCTTTTTGGCTTGAGTCGGCTGGTGGGCGGCGGGCGTATGCCGCTCAGTTTGGTGCCAGCCCTTAGGATCCAGGGATTTCACCTGTCAAGTGCATCGAAGTTCTAGTGGGGCTCGACGCTGTTAGGTTATAATCAAGTCTATGACAAACCCATTTACAAATCCATTCGTCTGCCCGCAATGCCACGGTGCCCTTAACCAGCTTTCTTGCGAGCCGTGTCGGACCCAGTATGGGATGCTGGATCACAATATTCCCTGGTTGATTCCTGAGCCCCAAGCCGCGCTGCAGGAGTGGGCCCTAAAATTCAAACATTTCTTAGGCCTCTTAGACGAAGAAATCGCTAACCTTAAATCCCTTTATAAATCTTCATATGCTCAGCCCTCGACTCCAAAGAGGTTACAAAAAATCCTCCAGGCAAAGGTTGAGCATAAAAAACTCCTCGAAGACCTCCTGGGTCCCCTTGTAAAACATGGCACCCGCTCCGTCGAGCTGCTTAAGGCCGGAGGCATTGCTTTGCCTCCCTCCCAATCCCTAACGGGATATTATCAAAATATCCATCGAGATTGGTCCTGGGATACGGACGAGAAC
Source organism: Oligoflexales bacterium (assembly GCA_041736175.1). Lineage (GTDB taxonomy): Bacteria > Bdellovibrionota_B > Oligoflexia > Oligoflexales > CAIYRB01 > JBGSUI01. The sequence goes on from JBGSUI010000102.1 coordinate 44,576, forward strand.
GAAATAAGTCTCCGTTGTATCACCAGCTGCCTTGAGTCCATTTTAAACAAAGACCTGACTACCGCGAGCGCACTTCGAGGACAGCTAGGTAGAGTCGCCGTCCTCGGGGCTGGAGCCGGTCGCCTGGCCTACGATCTCCACCAAACAGAACTCCCCCTGGAGACTACCGCCGTCGACTTCAATCCGTTGATGCTCCTGGTCGCAAGTCGTGCCTTCCACCGACGCTCCCTAAAGCTCTTCGAGTTTCCCATTGCACCAAAATCTTTAGGAGATGTCGCTGTCCTCCAAAAGTGTGCACCGCCGGCGCCCGCCAAACCAAACCTTTTCCTGATAGGTGCCGACGCCCTCAGGACCCCCTTTCCATCCCATTCCCTCGACACGGTCGTGACGCCATGGCTGGTGGATATTCTTCCCTCCGAGCCTAGCCAGCTCCTAAGGGAGATCAGACGGATTTTAAAGCCCCAGGGTCTCTGGATCTATTTTGGGTCTATGACCTTTGGACATCCCTCTTTTGCCTTTCATCATTGTTATGAGGAGTTTTGCGAGCTGGTCAAAAACCTTGATTTCAAAATCGAAGCTGCCGAGCATAGGCAGATCCCCTATATGGCGTCGCCCCACAGCAACCATAGCCGTCTCGAACGGATCACGGTTATGGTCAATCGATCGTTGTCCGTCGCTGCTTCCCTGGGCGACCCTATAAAAGGGGACAAAAGCGCCCCTGGGCACCAAACCCTGCCGCCCTGGCTGGTCGACTTCAATCTCCCCATCCCCCGGAGTTCTCCCATCGACTCCAAAGAGATGGTCCACAGGGTTTCGTCCCAACTCCTACAACTTATCGATGGCCAAAAAAGCCTTAATACCATGGCCGCCCACTGCGTTTCCCAGGGGCTCCTAGGAAACGATGAGGCAACGGCCTATATGCTCAAATTTTTAAAACGCCTTTACTTAGAAGGAAGCCTTGAAGGCAGGTGAGGCGGAAAAAAATAACGCTTAATAAAGACTTTAGATAAACTTGTAACTATATATTATTCCTATATAATCATGCCATCTTTAAGCTCCTCTTAAGAATTTTACTAAATTTCCCGAAACGACAGACGGGAGATGCAACAAAAGTCTTATGGAGGAATTTATGAAAACAGCGCCCCAAGTCAAGTCGGCCCCCGAAAGCCAAGTGAGCCTAGTGAGCCACCAAGATGCTCAAGCGGGACAACAACAACTCATCGTCGACCGCTTTCCCGTTGGTTTTTTATCAAAGCACAACAAGGAATCAGATATCCTGATGCTAGGCAGCATCCCTCTCTTTCTGATGCTTGGAATCATCGTCTTTTTTTTAGGCGCTCGCTTAGTCAAATTTACCTCTGAGCGCAACGACCTAGGCGTCAACATGCGATCCTCGGGACCCGACACCCTCTAAGATTGGGGATGGTCTAGGAAAGTCTGGTTTGGTATATCTCTTGAGGTTGCTTTTTAGATAGACCGCCTCAAAGAAAGACGACGCCCATGGACAAAGACCGCCTCTATTCAGCCAGAAAACAAATCTTCAAAGGACTTTGGGACCACTATTTCAGGCTAGTTCCAACCGCACCAAAGATGGTTGCAGCCTTTGAGTCCCGCAAAGACCTTTGGACCGAAGACCACGTGGCCTTCCGCACACTCCCCGGTGAGTTTACGGGAAGCCACCAGCTCCAGGGCCTCTTCGAAGCTTTGGGCTATACCCGCAAGGATGACTATCGATTTGCTGACAAAAAACTAAATGCTTTTTGGTTGGCCCCTCCCGATATCCACGGACATTCCCAAGAGGCATCCCCAAAGATCTTTATCTCCGAACTAGACCCCGAAACATTTACCCCAGCTTTCCGCGAGGTCGTCCGCACATACACCTCCCAGGTCAAAGCCTCCCCTCTCAGCAAAATCCAAGACCTAAGCCGCCACATACTGGCAAGCTCCACGCCAGACCCCAAGATAACAGCACAGCTTGTTAGCGAGAGTGTGACTTATTTAACCTCATCACCAGCCTGGAGTCGGCCCACCTATGCTGACTACCAGATCCTCCAAAAAGAAAGTGAATACGCCTCCTGGACGCTCCTCTATGGACCCCAGATCAACCACTTTACGGTAAGCGTCCATCTTATGACCACTTTTCAAAATATTCATCAACTAGCAGAATATCTAGAAAATACCCTCAAAATCCCCCTTAATAAAGTCGGTGGAGTGGTCAAAGGTACGCCCGACCTCCTCCTTGAGCAGATCGCCACCCTTGCAGCCTCTCTAGACTTTCCCTTTCAAGACGGGGTCCGGGCGATACCCTATGGTTTTGTGGAATTTGCCTATCGCTACACTCTCCCCCATCACAAAGCCGATGGCCAATATAAGTCCTACTACCAAGGATTTGTCACGTCCAATGCCGACAAAATCTTTGAGTCCACCTTTATGGCTCGATAGGTACTCTAAAGAACACTGAGCTGGTGTCAGATACCGTTTTTTTACGGGTAAATATACGCTTGTTAGTGGCCTTCGCTTGCCGTCGCTAGTTTACGTCCTTTTGCTGTTAATCGATATCGCTGCTTACTGCTTTGGGGTTTGTCAGGGATTGTCATTTCTATGAGTTTTTGCTCTAAAGCTGGATTGAGGTAGGTTTCGCGGAAATAGTCGGCATCTCTCAGGGAGAGTGTACTTTGGAGGTCTTTACGACTTAATTCCTTATGAAGTAGGACGGTTACTATTTTGACTTCCGGGGTGACTTCCGGGGTGACTTCTGTCATAAATTGACTATGAATTGGGATCGCGAAATGTGCGGAACAATTTCAAGTATTTGTTATGTCTGATAATTTAAATGCGATTCCCCTGAAAAGTCAGTCCTTCAGGGGCGATAAAAGGCGAACCGCTAAGGAATTACGCTAGGAAATCCGCCGCCACAGTGTTACATAAGTATGTATGGCGAGAGCCAGCTCTTTGACAATTAAGTTAGGTATGGGTTCTGCAAACGATTCCTTTTGCAGGTAAAAACCTGAAGGTAGCGTCGAGTATACTTGTACGGCTATACTCATTGCTGAGAGGCACAATTAAGACGCACTTTATAAGTACAAAATTATTTT
>JBGSUI010000125.1:0-17524 GCA_041736175.1 Oligoflexales bacterium
GTATTTGGAAGCCTTTCGAAGGCGTAATTCAGAAACAAACTCGAGAAAAAAGCCAGCGGAGGATCGAAGGACGCAAAATATCGATAAAGCTTCGTAAGTTACGTCAAAAATGCGGTTATTTTTGTGGAAACTTCTGATAAAGATGCAAGAGACCACTTCAAACTAAATCCGTTTGGTCAGAATATACAGGGGATAAAAAAGGAGTTTCGAATCCCACGTCGAGACTTGATTGTAACGATCGAGCAGATTTTGGTCGATTTAGTGGGTAAAAAGGGTCTAAACGCGGATCAAGTGGTGATCTTGTCTGACGGTAGCCATGATAGCTTAAAGAACAAAGGCGGCACCCTGTTTTTTGGTCAGAAAATCGGCTCCTTTTTACTGGCGGACAGCAGGGGGGACAAAAAAATATACCTTGATACCATTAGGCGGTTTAAAGGCCTTGAGGCAGAGGTTGTGATTACTGTTTACCAAAAATATGTCTTTAAGGAGGTAAAATCAGAACGGCTCGCCTATCTCGCATCGACTCGAGCTAAAGGTGGGTATTTTGGGATTTTTGTAGATTCTTAGATTCAAGATGTGGATTTGCATTCACCTTCCCTCACATGGTTTGGGAATTTTGAAGTAAATAAATGTCATTACAGATGTAACTGCGGCAACACAATCCCTATGACCCTCCCTGTCATAGGTCGTGCTGATAAGCTAATGTCGGTCAAAACCCATTACAAGGATGGTACTATGGACCACTATAGACTTTTAGGTATTCCTATCGATGCTCATCCCATAGAAATCAAAATGGCGTATGAAGCTCTTAATGACCCTTTGGCAAGTGACAGGATGTTAAATTTAGAACTGCATGCTGCCTACCAAACTCTGATGGACCCCTATGAGCGAGCGGCTTATGACGCGCAATTCATTGGAGAATCGACCACGGTTCCCTTTTCTGACAATGAGCAAATGGGCAAAGACCAACCAAACCCGCCTAAGTCCAGAGATATTTCCAGTATCCCCCCAAGTCAGGCGGATCAAACAGTGAAAGCAATTCTACAGTTTATTGGTGCTTTTATTGCCACCTGGTTGGTCTTAGCTGGAATGTTGTTGTTGCGGTAACACCAAGTGACTTTTTCGGTGAATACTTCGTTTGTTTTGCTGATGCCAGACGACCTTTGTCGGACGACTTTTAATTTTGACCATTTTTGGCACCTAGCGACAATTAAAGGTGGTATTGGTAGTTCATTCTGAAATAAAGTAGTCGAAAATAAGTTTTAATGTCGAGATTCTGACGTTACATTGCTTACTGACAATGTATTTTAAACCGTAATTTTTCTCAGCACGGAGCCTCCCAGGCCAATAGAGCCCATTTTTTGATGAACGACCATCAATTTAACACCAATTTTTGAGAAATTCTCTTGCTTTGATCGCGAGAGCCTCGGTTTGATTTTTTAATTCTGACGGCACACATTCCGCGAATTCTTCGAAAATATCAGCGCAGGCGATGTATTCCATCTGATATGCATTGGTGATCCATTGGTAGGTCCCGCAATTCTCGACTGGAGCTGGACGGTTATCAGGTGAAAGCTCAAACGCAATTTTAAAAAAAATTGGGCCTACAAATTTTGCTCCTGAATCATCCGAAGACTCCGCCCAGTAAATATTATCTCGTGTTTCGTGAACAGGCATGAAATGCATTAGAGTTACTTCTAGAAGGACGTTTTCCTCTTCAAGGTATTTGCCAGGGTTTTCTTTTATCTTGGCGTGGCGCCAAAAATCCACGTCGGCGAAACTAAACTGCCCTTTAAGTTCTCTGTAGAGATCAGTGACACCAGGCCACCTTTCATAATACTTCAACATTTCTTCGACTATGCCCTTCAATCGAGTTGAGGATGCTATTAAATCACACAGCAAACCAGCTTTAACCCAGAATCCCAATTGACTTGTGTAGTCTTCCATACCGGAACTTGATTCCTTGGACCGGCTGGGATCATCCCACTCGAATATATCGACGGATCGCAATGTTATCGGCCGAACGAAATTCCAGAAGATGCTTATATAGGAATTAGACTCACCGAAGGAGGCTCTAGCGGTGGAAAGTTCAAGGGTTGGATCTCCATCATAGTCACATGGGTATATCCGATCAATGGGGAATTTTTCAAAAATTTCGGGGTGCTGAGCACGAACCTGTGTGTATTCTGCCGCCAGAACTTCACTAATGGTATCTAGGAAATCATAAATTTTTGATCTCAATTGCTTCATTCCTCAATTGTGTTCTGTTCAGAGGATTAACCAAAATTCTATTATACAAGATGGGTTAGGTCTTTTGGAATGATCTTTGATTTTCTCCAAGCCCGCCCTAGCGAATGAGGTGCCAGCACGATTGGAGCGTAAATTCAGTTCCCCAATCTTCACCGATCGATATCGTCGAAGTTCAGTTTGAAAATGTAAAATCAGCAGCGTTTGCGATAATCCCCTCGAAATATATTCGAGCCTCTGCTGCGGTTTTAAAAGATGTCGACATCTCCAAAGAATCTCCGGTGGACCCCTCAGCCAATTGTTCGACAACTACCCGGGCCCCATGCTCGTCACCTAAAAGGACTACTCGTATAGTATGTCCAGCCTTAGTCACGAATTGATTCATTTCAAGGAGTGTTAAAGACACCCTAAAATCTGGCTCAGGCTGGCGATCAAGTGATTCTAAAGGGGAGACACGAACGCCTAACCGCGAAGCGACGAGATTAACTCTGGAACGAATTTTCTGACTTGCGAATTGCCTAAAGGGTCCGTCCTCTACAGGTCTATAGTCCTCTAGGGCATCCATGAGAGCGCTTACGGCTTCGCTGAGCAAAGAGTCAATACATTCGTCTGGAATAGAGTAGTCGTTAAGAACATCTGTGGTCAAGGATCTAACCATCGGCGCATAATCTTCGATGAGTTGATCTCGTAGTGTTTTGAATCTTCCGGGACCAGATGTCATTGCCACCCCCTAATGATTTTTTTTCATCAAAACTCAAAGTCAAGACTCTATTAGATCCATCTGCTCACGTGATGCTGCCAAAAAAATTAATTAGAACGATACTAAATTTGTCCCATTTTTTCTACTACAAATACAAATAGTGTTTTGTAACCATTCGATGAATGAAGTCAGTACCGCTTGTCAAATGCCTCAACCTCCGACTACAGAGCGTCGCGCGGCAATTCGCCTTGTTACTCTTTGAGACGTTTTCATGCATAAGAGCGGAACGAAGCGGAAAGTTTGGCGAGCCACTGGAAACAATCGCGAACACAGTCGAGTCCGCCTTGGCAATAGTCTGCCGATGTGGCGAATGGTTCTGTGGCTAATACTTATGTACATAGAGACCTCTCGAAGTCGTTAGTCCCAATGGCGGGAGCAATGAAAGTTATCGGCTTCGGGAATGTCATTTGAGGACATAGTGAGATGATAGCGCAATTAACGCCATTTATTTCGAATCAATAGCAGTTTGATAGCTATTCCTTTGTCCATGGCATCACTTATAATGATTTGCCCGCCGCTCCCTTGACAGGTCAAAAGTCTCAACCATTAAAACCAGAGAGTGAACCGGCCAAAGGCTTAAATAAACCCAGAAGTAAAGTCTCTGAACCTCACATGGTTGAAAAGGACAGTACCCGCTTGACCATAACATTAGCATAGGACGTTTGATTAGGATTTTTTCCTGGCTAAAAAATATTGACTCCCACATTGGGGAAAAAATTCACTTAGATTTTGAAATTCAATAAATCCCGATTTTTTTGCGCTTTGGATTACTTTCTCAGTCTGCCAGTATTTTATCGAGAATTGGTCGTCAAAATGCTGCATCTGACCTTTAATCCTCAGATCGATGGACTCTTGATATTCAAAGAGATCAGGTCCAGATGATCTTATCGTCACTGTTCTGTTAAAATCATTGCTCAAGATTTCATAGGAATTAAAAAGCCCATGGTTGGGCACATCAAATAGCAAACATCCCCCTGGCTGAAGGACATTGGCGACGGATTTCATCGAACGGTCAAGGGAGTCCTGGTCGAGCAAGTAGATCAATACCGTAAAAACACACATAGCGAAATCGAACGGTCCTAAACAACTAAGATCTTGCATGATTTTATGATATATAGCAAGGCTACAGGACTGCTTTTTGGCATTCAACCGAAGCACTTCCGTCATCGCCAGACTAGCATCAACGGCACATACCTGGTAACCGTTTTGGGCCAAGGGAATCGCTAAGCGGCCTGTACCTGCTCCGATATCCAATAGTTTCGATGGGATTGTCTCATGTTGCGACACTATCTCTAATGTTGCCTTGGTGAGACGGTCCAGTAAATCCCCGAATGTGCGACTATAAACTTCGTCATACACGGTCGCCCAGCTGTCATGGGGGATCATTGGATCACCATGGTATTCTGCCGAGGGCTATAACAAAGCACGCCGCTATTAAAGACCTCGTTGCCGACAATTCCATTCGCCCCTACAATTGCTACCAACATACTCAATGTTTCAGGCAATGTTCCGTACTTTAGAGTTTTACTTTGAATGTCACCAAGCCTCGTATCAAATCGACGGATAGGTGTTGAAAAGCTTCCAATTCCAGGATAAAAATCTGTCATATACTCTTCGATCACGGCATCTTTTTGCGGCAAATTACTTAGATAGGATATTTTTGCACCAGTATCAAAAATCATTTTCATCTCTGTGTTACCGACCTTGACTGATAGCAGCGGTACCCCCAACTTGAAATTAATATTGATCATGTTTCCATGCATTTGAATGAATTGTGAGGATAGTAGCAGCTCACGGTTTTTGATATCAATGAGAGCGTCAACTCTATTAAATATATCGCCACCTAAAAGACCATCGACTTTAAAATCAATATATTCTGAAAGTTTAGGCGCAGTTAATCCAAGATAATTATTTTGTATTTGGATTTGTTCATTGTTTATCTGAATCTTGCCCGGGTCTCCGAAGCTCGTCGGCGCACCGGTATCTAAAAGATAAACAAGACCATTTATTTTGCTGAGAAGATGACCCTTGTCTTCTATCAATTCATATTTCATCTGATTTTTTCCTTTTTTTAAGGGTAAGTGGATGAACTACGTCAGCCGTTAGCACGAATCTGCCGAATACGACGCAAACTTCCGGAACAGATCCTCGATGGGATTTGCTAGATTACGTTTTAATTTTGGGGAGCAAGGGATGTTCACTTAGATCCCTCAGCAAAGCCGCGGGTATTCCTTCCATTCCCCAATGCGCCCCCGCTAGTTGTCCAGCAATCGCGCCAACGGTATCAGCATCGCCTCCTAGATTGACTGCGGACAGAACGACCTCCTCAAATGTTTTTCCATAATAGAATGTCCAAAGCGCTGACTCAAGGCTATGAATGACATAGCCTGTTGACGAAAGGTCAGAGTATTTTTTTAACTTAAATTGCCCATCAGCTAGCGCCGCGACTTCATCCGTCAAACAACCATTTTTATTCAAAAATTCTAAACACCACCAGTCGGTCCGAAAAATAGTCTCTGGAGACTCCTGATTCATCAGAGCAGCCAGTACAAACCCTAGATAGACGGTGGCTGCAAGACAAACAGGATGGCGATGGGTCGTCTGCGAGGACTCAGAAAGCATGGAGACCAGACGATGAGGGTCATCGTTTAGGAGATTATAATACGTCATCGGCACCGGTGCGAGACGCATCAGGCAACCATTGCCTTGCGAATGATGATCGATTAACCCGCACTGCTTTGTAGGAATGCCGCTCCGGAAATTACTTAATGCATCGTGCACCGTGTTCCCGATATCAAAACAGCGACCATTCACCGAATATTCACCATGCAGCCACCAGTTTTGATAGCGTCTCATTTGGTCTTCGAGGTCCCAACCGACGGTTTTAATGCTATCAAGCAAAGCGAGAGCCATGGACGTATCGTCTGTCCACTCTCCTGGGTTCAATCCATGAGGACCTCCCGCTCGATAGGAAGTCACCGGTGTAAAGCTGCCTCGAGCCATGAACTCCACGGCAGCTCCTAGTGCGTCACCAATCGCTAATCCGTAAAGAGCTCCAAGTGAGCAGCTATTAGGTCTAAGAAGGCTTGTCGTCATAGGGAGTACTCCTTGTTAATGAGAATATTTTCAACAAAGCTAACTAGATTTTTTACTATTGAGTCTGTGACTTTCGATAGAAATAATATCAGCTACCTTTTTGTTAACATATTTTTTCTCTTCAAGTTGATCTATGAAAGACCTGTTGCTAGATTCATCATAGTTCACTCTTAAGGAAATGGATTTATTAAAATAGTAGTCTGCAACATCTCTTCGTTCCTGGACACCATCACCGTTTTGAAGCTGCACCGCTAAGTTATGGCTGGCTGTCGCATTGCCCTTGGTCGCACTATGCTCGTTGAGTTGGGCTGCAAATTTTGGATTTCGAATGACGCATTTACCCTCCATATAGAGATTAGCTAATAAAGCAGCAGCGCCGGAATCACCCAGAGCGACACATTTTTTAAGATATCCGACAGCAGACCCCGCATCCTTCTTAGTGGATACTCCAGAGATGAGTTCCGAGGCTAACAACAGCATAGCTTCGCAATATTGTTCTTCGACACCTGCTTGGAGCCAAAAAAGGCCTTTTTTGGCGTTCACTGGCATATCATCCAATTGAGGAATATTACCAAGATAAATGCCCCCGAGAAATGGGGCATAACTAACATCATACTCGCTCACGGTGCGCTCAAGCCATTTTAAAGCGTTAGGATACTGATAAATCAGAGATTGGTTCCTGTAAATAATATTTGTTAACAGGTGACAGGACCTTGCAACCCCATTGTTATAAGCATCTAGGGCGTTTTCTATCTGATCTTTTAATTCATCACTATCCAGGGACATATTGGTAAAACTCTCTGCATAATGAAACATTCCGTATGGATTTCCATTTTTTATAGATTCTTTATACCAATGCCGCGCCCCCAGAAGATCCTGAGATGGGCCTGCGACTAAATGATTTCCAAAATCAACTTGAGCTACGGGGTCATCCAGAATTGCGGCACGCATGGTCCATTTAAGTCCCAGATATGGGTCAAAGAAAGATGTTTGGGGATTGCAATAGAGCTTGCCTAACCATCGTATGGCTGGCGCCAAATTTGCTGCCGCAGCTAACTCAAAGAACTGTTTTGCTTTGGCGTAGACTTCTTCATTTTTTTCTCTGAAATGAATCTGCAGCATACCTTTTATATAGTTAGCCATAGGGTTGTTCATCTCGCTGTGGTGGGAAAGAAACATATCTGCTCCACCTATACTCACCCCAAGCGAGGTGCCACAATACTGATACATGGCGTAATTTATTTCTGCCTCCACAGAACCACCATAATAGGCCAATTTCAGGAAATTGATTCCTTGGTTTATTTCGTCTGAGGACCTTCCCTTTAGAACTAGGTTTTTTCCAGCATATTCTTGTGCCTCTCGATCTCCATTTTGTGCTGCCTGAATCCACCAATATAAGGATTCTTCGTTAGTTGATCCCCCTTGATCTTCCAAAAGGCTTGCTAAAAATCGCTGAGAAAGAACACACCCTAGCTGGGATCCCAATTTAAAATGGTGTTTTGCTTTATCAAGAGATTTGTCAACTCGATGCCCATAAAAAAAACTATTTCCCATGAGCCAATGGGCATAAGCAACATTTTCATCAGCTCCTTCTAAAATCCTGTTGAGTCCACATGGAATAGGTTCTTCCTTATAGGATTGGATAAATATCATAAAATGAGCCCCCTTTTACCTGGTGATTGTTGAGGAGACAACTCCAAGGTATTTATCGCTGGTCTTGTGTCATGAAAGGTCATCAGAGAATAGAGAGGATTTATCAGATCGAAATCTTTGGCTTTAAAGTTGTTTCCCCACCGAGTGTCCCGGGATGACAAACTTGGTCCCGAAGAGTGGGTTGTGAATAGTGCTTTAAAACAATTTAAGGGAGGACTGATTATGTTAACCCAAACTATCAAAATGATCTTACTGAGTCTTTTGTTGTTATCTTGTGGTTCCCAACAAAAATCAGATAATAAAAAGGACAAAAATGAAAGTACAAGTCTTAGCACGAGTTCCAAAGTGGAGACATCCGTGACACTTGACGGGCGACCTGTCTATCAAACAGGTAAATGCCAGGCCGATGTAGGTTGCATCAAAGGTTTTATTTCCCATGGGATGAGATTGACGATTGCACCACAGGAATCAGGCTCATCTTCAGAGCAAAAAGGCGTTGAGGGTCATAATGTCAGTAACAAAACCTATGAGTTTAACGACGCACAAGATTTTGGCGACCGTTTTGATACAGCTTTTTTGACCCCATTAATCCCAGAAGAAAAAAGGAATCTCTATAAATTTAAGGTATTACCGACAGTTAAGAGGGATAACTTTGCCTCGCAATTTGAAATTTACGCTGAAGGAATTGAGGCCCGTGACATCCGAGTAAAAATGAAGGGGGATGGCAACTTTGTCGTCGGAGATATGACTGCGTTTGATAACGCTACCTTAAGGGCTGTAAAAATATTTCGTATAGAAGCCTCCAAGACAAGTGAACCGGACTCCAAAGACGTTGTCTCAAAGACAGTGATTTGTCTGGAAATTGCGGCACAGGTAAGAGACTTAAAAGTTGAGGCTGGAAAAAGCACCCAGATCGGTGGATTAAGAAACTTCACATTCCACTACACCGAAGATGAGACCCTGTGTGCCAACATTACAGATTCTAGCGGATCGACGGATACCCCTGCAAGTAAACTTCCATCCGTGAAACCCAATATCCCTTAGGGCTTTTGGGCAGAGAAAAATCTTGGAATCACCCTCTTGTTATATAGCCGACGATTCCAAGATTTTCTGCTCTCGAAATTCTGTATGACAAGTGTGACTGTCACTTTAAAAAAGGGGTTGTCTATGAAAGAAGTCATGAATGCAATCATTTCAATGATACTGATTCAGAATGCCACGGTCAATTGCAGCCGTGAGCAGCAGAATGAGGGCAGTCATGAAACAAGTGCTGAGACGATTCTCTTCGCTGAAGAAAGCGACTGTAAAAGTGTCGAACCTTCGTTAACCTGCATTGCAGGTAGCATAAGCAATATGAACCTAAAAATAGTCGAACGCGATCTCTCTGGGCTATTTGTCCCGAAACAAGGTGGTGTATCGTTTGAACTTGCCCAAGGTCAAGAATTCTTTGCTAAGTTCCCGATATTTGCCTTAGACCAAGAACCTAACCAACGACACATTCTCGAAAAAGTCGATCGCTACAATCCAGAACAAAACCGCTTTTCGTCTCAAAACAGTACGGAGCCTTTTTCCGAGAATTTCACGATTAGGCTCGATGGACCAACTAAATACGAGAAAAGGATTGCAAGAGACGACCGATTCCAGATGGTAGGGCTTAAAAATGGGCGATATACCCTAGTGCTGAATAAAATCTATGAAGCCACTTTTCGACAAGGAGCCACACGAAAGAAAATATGTTTGTCTGTTGACTATTACCGCGACGATCTTGAATTAACCCAATCAACCCTTCAAATAAATATCGCCTCCATTTCGGAATTTCTTTATTACTTTCGCGAAGATCATGATTGCTACGCCTTCAAGCCACTGCCCCTTCCTAGTAGACCCGTCGTGGTATCACCAGGGACCATAGAGACAGTACAGAGTGAGGAAGTCTCTCCCCAAAATACGGTCCAGAATAAAACTCAAGGGACACAGAATAGAATTTCGGACAAAGCCAGTGAAACGATGCCGACGCCATCCATTCCGGTCAGATCCATCAATTTTGAGAAGGAATCCCAGGCTTTCTGTGGCGGCGGTGAGCCGAGTTTGTTACCTAATGACGAAGGACTGTATTCAAACTGGATCCTTTTCAATAAGCCTGGTGAATTTGCCGTCAAGAAAGTTCGACTGTCGGATTTGTCTCGTGATTTTTCCCGTGACTGGAAAACGGATTTAGATTTCTACCGACTCTGTCAAAATGACTTTTATAGCTCAAAAATATTAACAGGATGGGCTGAAGACCATGAGTTTACACTGTGGTCTAACTGTCGTAGTGCCGGCAAGGAGTATGTGGAGTGGTGTGAGATCCCCACCCAATCATCAATGTATCCCGCAAGAAAATGTGAGCGTTTTCTGTCTCAAGGCCTTATTCCATGGGCACCCATCATTGACAAAAAACAAGCCAAATTTTCAAAATCAGGATTGTGGGAAATCAGTCATTCCCCGGTGAAATATCAAAAATATGCGGGGTCCGATGGAACTCTTTACTCTTTGGATCAAACGATTTTTACTGTTTCTAATCCAAAATCAAAATGCCAGATCCAAGGCGATTTTAAGTCCACTGGCTTTTATCCCATGAATGAGAATCAAATTGTTCATTATGATGGACGAAATTTGAATCTTGTCGACCTGACCAAGTGCATCGTAGCCGAAGGGTATCAGATAAGACCTATTGCAGGATCATTCTATGATCGACAACCAGTGATTATTCCTAATAAATCCTCACTTGTCATTGTCGGGACCTTTAATGACACCGTGATTGTCGAAGTACTGGATATGGAAAATAAAGGGAAGACCACTGCACTAGGGCAAAGCAAGGTCCAGAAGGCTGATCAAAACTATGATGTGCTTCCTTATCTTAACGGCGGAAGATTATCGCTGATAATTCTTTATAGAAAATCAAACGGATGTTTTACGTTTCAAAATGTCTTTTTATAAAAAGATTGAAAGGGGATCAAAAATGAAAAATCTGACTTTTACTCTTAAGACACTAACCTTGGCGATGGTACTAGGAATGATCTTGGCGTGTGGAGGTGGAGGTGGATCTGACAACTCCGAGACATCGGCGAAATCGGAAACCAAGCTACCAGCAAAGAGCAAGGATACCCCAGAAAAAGAAGTGCCAAAAGACTCTGGAGTTCCGCCGACAACGGTAGACTCAGATGGTGGCGATAATATTACCGGTACTGCACAAGGAACACCCCAAAATGAACCCCAGTCACAAAATGATCAAAAGCCAAGCGCTGGGCAAAAGACGGGAGCCTCCTGTTTAACTGATACTTGTACGGCCCGGGTGCCACCGGCTTTGGATCTTCAGTTTGATAGTCTCAATTATTTTGACCCGTCGACGACACAGTGCCAGCTTGCAAATGACAGTGTCATCCTAAAATCTTCGTCGACAGGTCGTCTGGTAGTCATCTATCGGGCGAAATACAGCAGCCTAGGGCGCTGGCAACTTTATGCCCAGCAGGTGTCTCTCGAGAATGGTATTAAGCCAGCCCTTAGGGGAAATCGAGTTAATCTGCTTCCCACTTGCGATGGGAATGTTGCAGGTGTCACGAGCTTTTCTGTGACAGGTGGGACTCCTCGGGGAAGTTCGACTGGTCTCAGGGCGTTCTCTGTAGACGAGATGGAAGACCTCGCAACAGTGACCATTAAAATAACCTGTGTGAATTCATTCCAAAGCCGAACCCTGAATCTTGATCTAGATAGCCTTGTTGAAGTGGCTGGTGCTACCTTACCGCTGCTATCCTCGCGAGGTGCTGTAGCCTACTGGTCGGCCAAAGACCTCTACATCATGGCCGATGGCTCTACCCTAAAAGGTGATGGGCTCGCAGCCAATACGTGGTTACCGCAAATGCCCAGTCTCGCAGCCAGCGGTTTGCCCCGAGATATTACGGATTATACATCCACCACAGTGTCACTGGCATCCAATAGAACCACGCCTTCAACCCTATTCAAGCTGCGATTGCAAGTAGTCCATCCGAATCCCACAGAACTAAGGGCTTACATTGTATCTCCTTCGGGGTCTTATTTTGATATTGCACTCGACGCAAATTCGGTCCGAAATGGTCTCAATCAGGAATACACCTTATCGATGACCTCCCGCCAGAATCCAGGAGATTGGAAGCTAACCATCATGGATTCATCAACCCGTAATGTGGGTAGCCTTCAACGATTTGAAATTCAAGAAACAACCAAGTTTTCGCGATCTATGGGCGAATATCAGGGTGGAATTTATCTCGAATTGAACACGGGCGAGATGGTTTTTATCAGCGATAATCTGTCACGAACCCAACTTGACTGGTCATCGGCGGTAGCAAGCGGCTTTAGTGATGCCCAATATGGCTTTTACCTTGTCAGCCAGACCGAGCTTTTATCCCATAACATCAGTCGATGGAGTGGTGAAGCTCTAGTTTCCGTCTCCCAACCCCTTGGGTATTTAAGCTTAGGACCCACTGCGGCTAGAGCAACTGTCTATGGTCGATATTCTGACTGTAGTTGGGACAGTACTGCGCGATTTTTTGGAAATATCCTGCGAAGTTGCTCATCTCAAAGCTGGTCTTGGCAAAGTAAGGTTAGGATGATTTCCAAGGGCTCGAAGAAATTGATTTGGCGTGCGACTGCCGGGAGAGAGTTGGTTTATATCTCCGGTGTCGAAACAAACTATCGATCGTGCCGTGATTCCTCCAATTTATTTGTTTGCGAACTGAGTTCGTTTGATCTTTCCAACGGGACTTTGAACGCAACGGTAGAAAATCGCACCGCACTAGACTTTTACAATAATGACCGGGGATTTTTGGGCTCCAAATGGATTCTGGAGCGCAACGAAGGTAACAAGGGTTTGATTTTTATATCGAATAACTTTTTTAACTAAGAATATTGGGTGTTTATATTTTTAATCTCAGCGTGAGGTTGATTATTCCGAATGTGATCACGAGATAGCGAAAGGAGTTGCCTATGTCAGGCCGAAATTCACAGGTTTCAAGGATCTACAAATTGCTGACACTGCTCGAAAATGCTCCCCATGGCCTGACGGCCCAGGAATTAAGAGGACGCATGGAAGACCGAGGGTTTGAAGTCAGCCAGAGAACCATCTATCGTGACCTCGATGCTCTGCGTGGGGCGGGGTTTCCTCTAGACGAAAAAGTCTCCGATGGGAACGAAGGGTCGCGGTGGACGTTAGATCGGACGACTAAAATCCACCAACATCTCGTCATAAACTCGCGCGAAATTCTGGCGCTTTGCTTGGCAAAAGGCACCTTATTACCGCTTCAAGCAACTCCTTTTTATGCGGACCTTACATCGTTTTTCAATAAGATAGAAGAAAAGTTTGGCGAAAAAAACCGGGCTTTTATGGCTGAGATTGTGAACGAGATCCACTTTGAGCCTGGTCCAGTCTGGGGACTAGGAATCAGTCCTGAAATTATCGATACGATTATGGCCGCCTGCTCAGAGAGGCAGTGGCTGTCCATCGTGTATTATTCAGCCAATTCGGGGGAGACAACAGAGCGGCGTGTGGGTCCACAGTTTCTTTATTATTCCAAGGGTGCTCTCTATTTTGTTGCAGAGGATCGGGGAGATGGAGTCATCAAACATTTTAGTGTGGCGCGGATCCAAAAGGCGACGTTGCTCGAAGAACCCTATGATGCCGCTATCCAAGATCCAAAGACTTATTTTGCCGGAAGCTTTGGCGTCTATCGAGGTGACAAGACTGAATCGGTAAAGCTGCTTTTTGACCGCAAAATTGCTTCCTATATCAAAGAACGCAAGTGGCATCCCAGCCAGCAAACAATAGTCCGCAATCAGGGTGTCGTGGAACTTAATCTAGAAGTCGCCATAACTCCAGAACTGGTGCAGTGGGTCCTTGGTTTTGGACCTAATGTGACCATTAAAGAGCCAATATCACTGAAGGATAAAATCCAAGAGCAGGCCGAAGCAACCCTGCAGCTCTATCATAAACGAGTATCTTAAGAGGGAGACGGAGGACGACGATGCATAACAAGAGCCCTGATGGGAAAATTACGTTTTCGCCTTCTGATCTATGTTTGTTTACAGAATCTCCTTTTGCTTCGTGGATGGACCACTTAGAGTTGGTCGCACCAGGCACATATAAACGTGACGGCGATGACCCGATGAACAAGATTCTTCAGAATCATGGTATCAAGCACGAGTCATCCACTTTGGCTCGTCTCCAAAGCGAAGGAAAAACAGTTAAAGATCTTACGGGATCACGGCGTCCGGAAGACACTCTTGCAGCAATGCAAAGTGGCGTTGACCTCATCTACCAAGCACCACTTGCCACTGGATCATTCGCCGGCATTGCCGACTTCCTAATGAAGGCCCCCGGCACATCAAGTCTGGGCAACTATCACTACGAAGTTTGGGACAGTAAACTGGCTGGAAGCACCAAAGCATACTTTTTGTTGCAACTGTCTGCTTATGCGGACATGATCGTCGCCCTCCAAGGAGTAAAACCTGAAAATGTCGGTGTTTTTCTAGGGGATGGGAAAAGCGAAGCCTTTCGGACTCAGAGTTTTTTTTCTTACTACACGGCCGTTAAACAGCATTTTCTGGACTTTCATCGCGACTTTAATCCAGAAAAAGCTCCAGATCCTGCCCTCGTGAGGAGTTACGGGAGATGGTCCGAAGCGGCTGAAACAATCATTAAAGCCAATGATTCTGTAGCCCAAGTGGCAAGAGTCAGCAAGTCGCAGATGCGAAAACTCGCCGTTGTTGGGATCAAAACGGTTACAGAGTTGGCAACAACACCATTACAAAGTGTCCATGGCATCGCCCAAGAAGTTTTCGAGCGACTCAAAGCACAGGCCCACATCCAATGGACCTCTCGTGGACAGGGGATTCCTCGCTGGGAACTCTTGAAAAGATCCCCCGCCAATGGGAAGGGGGCCCTACCACCTTCCAACCTTATGGATATTTTCTTTGACATGGAAGGCTTTCCATTGACGAAGGACGGTCTAGAATATCTCTGGGGCTGGGTGCAGATCGATAAATCTGGACCAGAATTTTGCTGTCTTTGGGCCCATGACCACGATAGCGAAAGCCAAGCATTTGAAAAATTTGTGTCGATGGTGCACCAAAGATGGACGGCCAATCCAGGCATGCATGTCTACCATTACGCCTCCTACGAACCTTCTACCATCAAGCGGCTTGCTGGCAAACGCGGGCTCTGTGAACGACAGGTGGACGACCTTCTTCGTAATGGGGTTTTTGTCGATTTATATGAAGTTATTAAAAATAATTTCCTGGTCGGAACTCAAAGTTATTCACTTAAGAAAATAGAGCTCTTATACCGTGACAAAAGGTCAGCATCGCTCAAAGATGCGGCTTCTTCGGTCGTTTTCTACCAAAATTGGCTTGATACACGGGCTAAAAATGGCCCCCAAGATAGGGAACAATCTAACCGGATTTTGGAAGAGATCAGGCAATATAACGAAGACGATTGTCGCTCGACATTCGAACTCGAACGCTGGATTCGCAAAGTTTTTGAAGATCATAATCATCACACCGAACAGACTATCGAGGAACCTCGAAGCATTGAGGACGACTCAGAACTCAAAGATTTAAAGTACAGATTGACTCAATTAGGCAACGTGGGTGTTCTCATAGCAGATCTTCTTGGCTACAAGCTTCGGGAACAGCGCCCCGAGTGGTGGGCTTATTTCGCTCGTCTTGAGGGCGACGATCAGATGCTTTATGAAGACTCAGAATGTTTGGCACAACTACAACGTACGAAAACCCCTCCCATCAACGAAAAGAGAAGTCTAGTATATGAATATAAGTTCGATCCTGATCAGGAATTTAAAGGTCATGCTGGCAGTTCGATGCGCTCACAAATGGAACCTGACACGAAAATCGAAATCTTTGAGATGGAAGAGTCCGTGGGACTGATTCGTCTCAAAAAATCCGGCAAAGATCCAATGCCAGAACGAGTCAACTTGATTCCGGAGCGTCCAGGGAAGACCGCTTATGAAAAAAATGTGCTCGAATACGCCTCGTCTTATGCTGATGGACAAAGGCACCGGGCACTTGATGATTTTTTGTGCCGCAATCCGCCCCGCCTTACGACAGGAACTCTTCCCGGTCGAACCGTCGGGGATAAGACCGAACCGAACACGATGACGCAAGACATCGTCAAGACAGTAGAAAATCTTAATGAATCCAGTCTGATTATCCAGGGACCGCCTGGATCAGGGAAAACCTATGTGGGATCACACTGCATTGCTAGCCTTGTGAAATCAGGAAAGCGGATCGGTATCATGTCCAATAGCCACAAAGCAATCGACAACCTCCTATTGGCCAGTGTGGCGGTCATGGAGAGCCAAAACATACCAGCATGTGTCATTAAGATTGATGGAGATAGTAGTATTGACCATAAAAAAGTGAAAATTGTCGATAGGGCCGGCCTCCTGCAGAAGGGGGATTCTTTCGATGTCGTGGGAGGGACCGTTTGGGCATTCTCCCATGATAATCTTGACAGTACCCTGGACTATTTGTTTATCGACGAAGCGGGGCAGGTTAGCTTGGCTCATTTGGTATCAGTAGCAAGGTCCACCAAAAATTTGGTCTTCCTTGGTGACCAGATGCAACTCTCCCAACCCACCAAAGGAACCCACCCGCGGGAAAGTGGCTTATCATGCCTAGATTACTTTCTCCAAGGTCATGCCACAATCCCCCTTGATTTAGGGATATTTCTTAATAAGACCCGACGTCTCCATCCAGATATTTGCCGAGTCATTTCCCAACAAGTCTACGATGGCCGCCTCGAACCTTTTACCACGAATAAAAATCGGCTGATTAAGCCCAACGGGACTGAAAAATACGTTCAGAAAAACGCCGGGATCATCCACGTTCCCGTCAACCACCAGGGTAATCGACAGCAAAGCGACGAAGAGGCCGATGTTGTTTGCAGCATCGTTGAAGAACTTTTAAGAACAAATCATTCCGACATAAATGGCAAAGATCTCCGCAAACTCAAACCCGAAGATATTCTCATTGTTTCCCCCTATAATTTGCAGGTCAAATTGCTTGATAAAAAACTGGGGACCGACAGGTTTCGCGTGGGGACAGTCGACAAATTCCAAGGTCAAGAGGCTCCTGTTGTGATCGTGAGTTTTGCCGCGAGTTCAGCGGAAGAAGCGCCCCGAGGTATCAAATTTCTATTCGACAAGCATCGCCTTAATGTCGCTGTTTCGCGCGCCCAGTCGTTGGCCATTTTAGTCAGTAGTGCCGATTTGCAGAATACATTTGTGAACGATGTGGACTCGATGGAGTTGGTGAACTTTTTTTTGGAGCTTCTGGCACAGGGCGGAGGAGGGTCATGGGTGGATGATGAAGCGGCTTAGTAAACTAGCGGGGGAATTGATATATTATACTTGGATTTTTTTAGTAACCATATTTTTTATCAATTCAATTGGTGAAAAAAACTATAAGGCCGCTTTTTATTGCATAATTTTTTTAATAGTTCCAGTTTCTGTAAGGATTTATAAGACATATTTAGAATCAAAAACAATTAAAAATAGTAAGCTAAACCAATTGGATATTTTGAAAGAAATGGATTTATTAAAAATAAAAATGAAGAGAGTCTTATCCGAAGCGCCCACCCAAAGACCAATTTTGGTTGATTTTTGAAAATGAGATCGAATCCCCCGTAACCGTGGGCGGTTTGGATAAGAGCCCAATGAACTAAGCGCGCGAGCACAAAGCTAT
>JBGSUI010000142.1:0-19871 GCA_041736175.1 Oligoflexales bacterium
CCTAGGGTCTGGAATGGACGGCATCAAGCTGGGAACCATGCTCAGGCAAAAGGCACCTGACCTGGCTATCATCTTATCAACCAGTGATATGTCGGTGAAAAATGCATCGACCGTCTTTGACATGATTGTCGATAAAGATGCTTTCGAAGAGGCTCCAAAAATCACCAAGTACCTGGAAGACAAAGCCAGTGACGAGGACCTCCAGTCACTGATGCGCAAAACCATAAGGGCTTTTGACGCCCATGCGCGAGATCTTGGAGAAAGTCCAGATTTCACGGCAATCATTGATTCACACATTATGTCTTGGGAATTTATGCTCAAAGATTTGGATCAAGCAGCCAAAGCCAAACTTAAAGGGTCCATGGCCAAAACAGAAAAAGATAAGTTAAAACACGACATCAAAGCTTCCGTTACGAGGTTTAAGATACTTCTTAGAAACCTCGATCAAGGAGAGATGGACAGCCTTGGGGTACTCAGCAGTCTAAAATCCAGGGTGACCGACGCGGCAAAACATTGAAACTACTGGTTTTGAATTTAATCCTTGACAAATATCGATCAATTTCCTACCCTGGCTCCCTCTGGAGGTTTTAATGAGTTTTTCCGTAAAATATCAAACTAGAATTGTGATTCGAAGCATTATTGTGGTCTGTCATAAGACCTAGGTGATGCATTCTATATGCGAAAGCAACCCGGGTCTTCCAAAGAGACCCGGGTTTTTTGTTTGGCTAGATTTTGGGTGAGTTTATCAAGATGACTGATCAAGGAAACGTTAACATGGATGGCTTGATGCGAGGCGCCGATGCTCTAGTCAAAGAGCTTGAATCCCTAGGGGTTGAGTATATCTTCGGTTATCCCGGAGGGGCGGCCATCAATATTTTTGACGCTCTTTACCAATCATCGATCCAATTGATTTTGGTTCGCCACGAACAGGGGGCGACCCATATGGCAGATGGATATGCCCGAGCTTCGGGTAAAGTGGGAGTTGTTTTAGTGACGAGCGGTCCGGGAGCCCTTAATACGGTCACGGGGCTGTTAACCGCAAAAATGGATTCTGTTCCTCTCCTCGTGATCTGTGGACAAACCAACGCCACCAATCTTGGTAAAGATGCCTTCCAAGAAGCAGATGTGCTGGGTACTACGCTCCCTGTCGTTAAGCATAACCAGCTCGTTCTTGATGCCGCAGAGATTCCCACAGCGATACGTGCATCCTACCGGCTTGCGGCAGAAGGTCGCCCTGGACCAGTCCTTCTAGATATTCCAAAAGATCTGACCTCCCAGATGATAGCCTATCCGGCCATGTCGCAAAAGAACGCGACCACTCTCAAAATCCCCCGAAGGCAAATCTGGAGCCCTCCATCCTGCTTTGACCAAGTTGCCAAGATGATCAACGAATCTCAAAACCCGCTGCTCCTCGTCGGCCAAGGTGCCTTGATCAGCGGAGCAGCAGAGGAGATCAGACAGCTCGTCGATCTTTTAGATGTTCCCGTCGTGTATACCCTCCTCGCCAAAGGGCTCTTTTCTGATGAGGATCCCCGTAATTTAGGGATGCTAGGGATGCATGGGACTCCTCTTGCCAATCATGCGACGACGCGCTGCGATCTGCTGCTTTCCATAGGGAGTCGATTTGACGACCGGATCAACGGCGATCCTTCTGATTTCTGTCCCCTCGCCAAAATCCTCCATATCGATATCGATGCTGCGGAGATTGGCCGGACCATCGGTCTTTCGGGGTCGCTCCATGGGGATGCAAAACAAGTGCTTGTAGAGTTATTGCCGCAGCTTAAGCCGCAAAAAAACCCCCTTTGGTGGCAAGAATTAAAAGCCTTTCAGGTTCTTTATCCCCTCGAAAACTCCTGTGATCCAGCTCCTGAGGGATTTCTAAGAGCGATCGACGTGATCCTAGGGCTTAACCGCTGGACGAAACCCCAAAGCACGGTTGTCACCACAGATGTTGGGCAGCATCAAATGTGGGCGGCACAGTATACGATTTCCAGTCAGCCTAGGAACTGGTTGTCCTCAGGGGGCGCAGGTACCATGGGTTTTGGTTTTCCCGCAGCCATCGGAGCCCAGTTTGCCTGTCCCGAAAAGACGGTCGTGGCCGTGGTTGGGGATGGTGGGTTCCAGATGGTGTTAGGAGAACTCGCCACCGCTCAGATTCATAAATTGCCGCTGAAAATCGTCGTCATCGATAACCAGTGTCTCGGGATGGTGCGGCAGTGGCAGGAGCTCTTTTATGGGCAGAGATACTCTGGGATCGATCTCCATGGAAACCCGGATTTTGTGAAGTTGGCCGAGGCTTATGGCATCAAAGCTTTTTATTTAGAAAACCAAAATCAATTAGACCCAGTCCTTAAAGAGGCTATGGCCTATGTGGATGGACCATGTCTGATCCATGCCAGGGTGATTCAAGAAGACAACGTTTGGCCCATGATTCCATCGGGTCGCTCGGCTCGGCATATGGTCCTCAGCCGGCCTTTGAAACCAATGGAAAGACCAACAGGGAGTACTTAAGATGGATTTAGCCACCGTAACCCAAAGCTCCCCTCTCACGGGACAGGGACCGCGAACCCAAAACTCTCCGGATGCTGAACCGTTGTCCTTAGACCACTTCCTAAGTCTGACGGTACGGCCAGAGCTTGCGATTCTCGGGCGGATCTCCTTGGTCTTTTCCAGGCGTGGGCTTCGAGTCCGTGAATTTAACTACCATGAAGCAGGTCTCCATGGAAACCCGTTGGGCCAAGTCAAGATCCGCTTTAAGGGCAACGATGCTCAGCTCGATTCCGTAAAGCGGGAGCTTTCGAAAATCATAGATGTCATATCAGTTGGAACAACCGCAATTCAAGGTGACCTTCACAAAAGGAATAGTTTATGAATGAGAATCAGTTTAAAGTTTTTTACGAACAAGATGCAGACCTCAATCTGATCCGCCAAAGAAAGGTTGCGATCATTGGGTTTGGGAGCCAAGGCCATGCCCATGCTCTCAATCTCAAAGATCTCGAAGTGGATGTGGTGGTGGGTCTGCAAGAGGGCAGCTCCTCTCGGGCTAAGGCAGAGTCCTCAGGTCTTAAAGTCCTCTCCACCCGCCAGGCGGCAGAGTGGGCGGATGTGATTATGATGTTGGTTCCCGATGAAGTGGCCCAGGATGTTTATCAGAAGGAGGTGCTTCCGGCCTTAAAACCAGGAAAAGTTCTGGCTTTTGCCCACGGCCTCAACGTCCATTTTGGAAAGATCGTGCCACCTGCAGGGGTGGGGGTTTTTCTCGCAGCTCCCAAAGGACCTGGACATATGGTGCGCCGCCAATTCCAGCAAGGTCATGGGGTCCCAGGTCTTGTGGCTACCTTAGATACAGCTGACTCTGCGCTCCGAGCCTTGGCCCTTTCCTATGCTAAAGGGATTGGAGCGACCCGTGCAGGGGTCTTTGAGACCACCTTCAAAGAAGAAACCGAATCAGATCTTTTTGGCGAGCAGGCAGTCCTTTGTGGAGGGCTCACCCAGTTGATGAAAGCTGGTTTTGAGACCCTTGTGGAAAATGGCTATAACCCCGTGATGGCCTACTTTGAATGTGTCCATGAAATGAAACTCATCGTCGACTTGATCTACGAGGGTGGTTTGTCGCAGATGCGCCACTCCATTTCGAATACGGCAGAGTATGGGGATTATACGGTGGGGCCAAAGGTGATCGATCAGTCGATCAAACAGCGTATGTCTGAGGTTCTCAAGACGATTCAGCGCGGGGAGTTTGCCGAAGAATGGCTCGCCGAATCTAAGTCCGGTGGGGCGCGGTTCAAAGCACTCCGTAAACAGGAGCAGGGCACCCTTATGGAAAGCATCGGTCATGATCTGCGCGAGCGCATGAGCTGCGTCTTGCCACAAGCCTCACAATCCCCAAAGACTTTGGTTTAAACATATGGAAAACAAACAAGATCCCCAAGGGGGCCAGCCCTCAAACCGCTATAGCCGGACAATCACCCAAGACAGCAGCCATGGTGCGGGCCAGGCTATGTTGATGGGCGCAGGGTTGACCCTAAGTGATTTTTCAAAAGCCCAAGTGGGCATCGTTGCCCAATGGTTTGAGGGAAATCCTTGCAATATGCATCTTGGTGATCTTGCTGAGGTCGTCAAAAAAAGCGTGAGGGACGCAGGGCATGTGGGACTGCGGTTTCACACGATTGGTGTCAGCGATGGGATCTCTATGGGGACTTCGGGGATGTCCTATTCGCTTCCGTCCCGAGATCTGATCGCCGATTCCATTGAAACCGTCGTCAGCGCCCAGTGGCATGACGGGGTGGTGGCTATCCCCGGGTGTGACAAAAACATGCCAGGGTCGATGATTGCCTTGGGTCGTCTTAACCGGCCTGGGTTTGTGATCTATGGTGGTTCTACAAAGCCTGGACGACGGAAGGAGGGAGAGCGGCTCGATGTGGTCTCTGCCTTCCAGTCCTATGGCCAAAAGGTCTCGGGAAAAATCGATGATGCTGAGCGGCAGTCGATCATCAGCCACGCCTGTCCTGGAAAAGGCTCTTGTGGGGGCATGTACACAGCAAACACCATGGCCTGTGCCATTGAGGCCATGGGTATGAGTTTGCCCTACTCATCGTCGATCCCTGCTGATGATCCCCGCAAACTCGAAGAGTGCCGCAAGGCGGGAGAGGTGATGACGCGGCTTTTTGCTATGCAGCTGCTTCCTCGCGATCTCATGACACGGAAAGCCTTTGAAAATGCCATCGCCATCACCATGGCCCTAGGTGGGTCGACCAACGCAGTGCTCCATCTTTTGGCGATGGCCCATAGTGTGGGAGTAGCACTTACCCTCGACGATTTTAACCATATGGCTTTGAAAGTTCCTTTTCTGGCAGATTTAAAACCTAGCGGTGTTTACCTGATGAACGATCTCTACCAATCAGGAGGAACTCCAGGGGTTTTAAAGCTGCTTTTACGCCATGGACTCATTCATGGCGATATCATGACCATTACGGGACAGACCATGGAGCAAACCCTGCAGGACCTCCCCGACTTGACTCCTGGCCAAAAGATTGTTCGGTCGCCCGAAACTCCGCTAGCTCCCCAGGGACACATCAAGATTCTCAAAGGAAACCTCGCGCCCCAAGGGGCCGTCGCTAAAATCACGGGTAAAGAAGGGCCCTTTTTTAGGGGGACCGCTCGGGTTTTCCGAGGTGAGGAGGCCATGCTGCGAGCCCTCGCATCCTCCCAAATCAAAAAGGGAGATGTGATCGTGATTCGCTATGTGGGACCCTGCGGCGGCCCAGGAATGCCCGAGATGCTGCGACCCACCGCCGCCCTGGTCGGTGCGGGGCTGCACGAGGATGTGGCCTTGATCACCGATGGTCGGTTTTCAGGAGGTTCCCACGGGTTTATCGTCGGCCACGTCTGTCCAGAAGCCCAGCTTGGCGGGCCTATCGCCCTGGTCGAAGACGGAGATATGATCTCTATCGATGCAGGAAAGCTTGAGATCCACCTGCATGTGGACGAGGAAACCTTGCAACATCGCAAATCCCAGTGGTCTCCCCCCCCGCAACACCTATCGGGAGTCCTTAAGCGCTATGTGCAGTCGGTCTCTTCTGCAGCGGAGGGATGTATAACCGGGTGAGGTGGTTGAGACAATCTAGAAAAATCATCATGATATGCCTTTTTTGCTTATGCCGACGGAGTGTTTAGCCGATGTCATATGGGGGTCCGTTGAAGGTTAACTACAAAGGCGACCATGATTGATGAAAAAGCTTAAAACCGCCTATCTTAATCTTAGAAATTACTTTAATGAAGGACTGGAAGATAGCCGGTTTGACTCTGTCCATAAAAATATAACCACGAAAATAATCATACCGGCCATAGGCATTCCTTCATTGCTGCTGATTCTCGCCTGCTTCAGTTTGGAGCCTACAGTTCTTTTTGCGATTGGCATGCATATCGTTGTGGCCGGGACTAATATTTATTTGACTAAAGAAAATCGGATTTTTAAGATCTTTGGACGGACCATGAGATCGAGAGATGACCACTTTGATTTTATGAGATGGTCCGTTAATTTGATCCTTTTAGACCCGATACTCTACTATCTTCTAAACCCGACCCAATCGATCCATTTTTCAAGCTGGACCATGCTGACGGTCGCGGCTCTTATCGATACCTTTAAGAAAACCTACCGCATTCGGGTGGTCGTTATTGCCGCGGTTATGTTTTTTATATCCCACTCGGTCATTTTTCCTTCCGTGCGTATCGTCGAAACTTTGCTTTTGACCTCAGTGATGTGCTCCTTCGTCTTTGTGGTTTGGGCTATCGAATCTCGATTTTTGGTGAGTATGATCAAAGTAGCGGAAAAGACCGAACAGGTTTTGAAGCAGGAGCTTGAGATGGAAAGAATCGAGTCCGAAGCAGCCTTCGGCAGACAGCTCCGCACCATCTCCCATGAGATCAACAATATTTTGGCGATTATCTCTATGTCCGAATCTGATAGCCAATCAGATATCATGCGAAGGGCGGTCCTAAAACTAAAGACCATAAGTTCCCTGGTTCTCGAAGGATCATCGACAACGAGGAAAAAAACCAAGATATCCGTCGAAACACTCCTGGAGGAGGTCAGGATCCTCATTAAGCCTATGGCCACTCATGAAGGCTGCCAATGGCAGGAAGAGATAGACCCTCAAATTAGTGGGTGTGAATTCGAGGAGTTTGCCGGCGCCTCGTTTTTGATTCTCCAAAATCTGGTCAAAAACGCAGTCGAAGAGCTTTCTGGAAAGTCTGGAGTGATCACTTTCGAGGTTAAAAAAGTAAATGCCAACGTCATCTTCAAAATAAAAGATAACGGAGGTGGGCTTTCCCAAAACCCCTTTTTGGATATCCAATCAAATGCCACCACAAAAGCTTCCGGTCACGGTATAGGGCTAAAATTTGTGCACCGCGAAGCCCAAAAGAGCGGATTCGAAATCGGATGTCATCCAGGGTTTAAGACAGGGGCATCTTTTTGGGTTGCGGCCCCGTTGGTCTCTCGCCTGGCTGCTTGATTCATAGGGTTTACTTGCCCTCGCGGTAGAGTCACCGTAAAAGTCGTTCCTGAGACTTCATTCGATTCCACATCGATATCTCCTCCATGGGACATCACGATTTCACTAGCGATATAGAGGCCAAGACCTAGCCCTTGGCTGTTTTTATCAGGGCATTTCCCTCCTGCTTGGTAACGAGCCATCGGCATAAAAATGGTATTGAGAGCCGTTTCAGGAATCGGTAACCCTTCGTTATGGACCTTCAATAGGATCTCTGGTCCCTGCTCCCTAACCTCAATGCCTACAGGCTTTCCAGTCTCCCCATATTGCAACGCATTGGAAACGAGGTTTGAGACCACTTGTGCGATACGGTCACTATCCCATTCTCCCCGTAGATCCCCCGAGGGCTTGAAACAAAGAGGTGTCTTGGGGTGGCTGCGCTGGAGTTCTGCTATGACTTGAAGACATACCGAAGCCAAGTCCATGGGCTTCTTAGTCACGGGTATGCCTGCCCCAAGGCGCGTGCGGGTAAAATCTAAGAGGTCACTTACCATGCGATTCATACGCTCTGCGGCCCCAAGGATCAGATGTATGATCTTTACGGGATCGTGGATCTCAGAGTCCTTGAGGAGATTGGCTCCCATAATGATCGCGCCCAGCGGGCTCCGTAGGTCGTGGCTAAGGATCGCTAGGAATTGCTCTCGGGTATGATCGACTATTTCCGTGTACCGACATATGGATGTCGCCAGGGTCTCGTCAATGGCCTCGTTGAATCGGGTCACTTCGCCTGTTTCGCTCCCCTTGGATTTTTCCCACTGCTGGAGCACGCTGGTGCGAAGGGCCCGGAACTCTGAGACGAGCTGTTTGAGGCTAAGCCCTGATTCCAGGCGATCAGAGGCATGTTTTTTCCCTACTCTTGCGAGGGTTCCGTCCGCAGTTTGCCCCTTCGACTTAGCGGACTGCCGGAGTTTGGTCTGGGGTGATTTCATATCGTCAACGACGGCGACAAGGAGTTCTTTGGCATGATCCAAAAGCTCTTTTTCGCTTGACCCCTCGGCCCACGGCAGCATAGAGCCTGCGAATTCTACCCACCCCTTCAATATGCTCTGATGGTTTGCTTCTATGAATGATGTAAGTTGCATAGACGAACCTATCTTTCTTGCGCAGGCCCTTGCCGTCTGATTAAGAGTTCCGACCGATACAGTTGAGTTCTAAAAAGGCCTGCTCCAGGCGTTTACTAAACTCTTGCTGGCCATGCCGTAGCCATACCCGAGGATCGTAGTACTTCTTGTTGGGTTTATCGTCCCCTTCAGGATTGCCGATTTGGCCCTGTAGATAGTCTTTTTTAGAGGCAGCAAAGAGCCTCACTCCATTCCAAAAGGCCCATTGCAAATCAGTGTCGATGTTCATCTTGACGACACCATAGGAGAGGGCTTCTTTGATCTCGGCGGGTGTTGAGCCAGATCCACCATGGAACACAAAGTCCACGGGTTTTGGCCCGGTTTTCCTTTGGGTCTGGATATAGTCCTGGGAGTTTTTTAGGATCTTTGGGGTTAATTTTACATTGCCGGGTTTGTAGACCCCATGGACGTTACCAAAGGAGGCGGCAATGGAGAAATGGTTGGAAACTTTTGAGAGCTCGTCATAGGCAAAGCAGACGTCTTCGGGCTGGGTGTAGAGTTTTGCGTGATCCACATCAGAGTGATCGACTCCATCTTCTTCCCCGCCGGTGACCCCGAGTTCGATCTCGATCGAGGTTTCGATGGCTTTCATGCGCTTAAGATAGCCGGCGCAGGTCGCGATGTTTTCTTTGATCGGATCCTCGGAAAGGTCGAGCATATGGGAGCTAAATAGAGGCTTCTTAAAGGCGGCAAAATGCTCCTCTCCCGCCTTGAGGAGACCGTCAATCCAAGGTAAGAGTTTTCGAGCGGCATGGTCTGTATGAAGGACGACAGTTACGCCATAGGCTTCAGCCAAAAGATGAACATGGCGAGCACCTGAGATGGCCCCTAAAATCGCGGCCTTTTCTTTTTCGTTGCCGAGGCCTTTACCGGCATAGAAAGCTGATCCACCGTTTGAAAGCTGTATAATAACTGGCGAATTTACTTTTTTAGCCGTTTCGAGGACGCCGTTGATGGTGTCCGTCCCGGTGACATTGATCGCCGGAAGTGCGTATTGGTTGCTTTTCGCATGTTGGTAAAGCTCTTTGAGATCGTTGCCGTAAATCACACCTTTTTTAAAACCAGCCATAGTCGCCCTCCGAGTTGTTAAGCCAAGGCGCTATCCGGCTGAAAAGGTCAGATTGGATACCGCCTAAGGCGGTCCATCATTGGTTTTTCTAGAGCTTTTGTCTAGTGTTTCCTGCGGAATCTGCGGTACACCCAGCGGCCCAAAAACAGCAGAGCTACGACGGAAAGTGCGGCTAAGAGATAGATTTTGCCCGTCTTTAGAGACTCTAGGATGTCATGGCCATAGTGGCCAATCAATAGGATTTGGGTGGGGACGCTGATTAAGACAGCAAATCCATCGATAGCCATAAACTGCAAGGGGGTCACCCCCAAAAGACCACAGGCGAAATGTCCCGGAAAGCGAAGGCCAGGGGTAAATCGAAAGATTCCAGAAGCCCACTTTCCGTAACGGTTGGTCCATTCCATCACCTTATCCATACGGGAGAGCTGTCTCTCCAACCAAGGGATTTTATGGAGCCAAGGACCAGAATGGCGACCAAGAAAATAGACAAGAAAATCAGATAAAAAGACACTTAAGGTCGCAATGATGGCGGCGAGGTAGAGATTGACAACAGGGGCGCCCGGATAAGGTGGCGGATAGAGATCGGGCCGGCTTCCCATATAGGCGACAAGACCAGTCGACAAGAGGGTGATTTCCTCTGGGATCGGCACGCCAAAACTCGACAGAAACATAAAGACGACGATGGCACCATAAACAAGCCAGGGTTGGTAGGCGTACTGGCTAAACCATTGGAGGATTTGGTCTTCCGTGAGTCCCATGGCATCGTCTTTAGGTGAACGTCTTTGAGTTCAAAAAAAAAGGGTATCATCTCTTAAGAGTAGCATACTTACTGATTGGAGACAAAAACCTTTGACCCAACATTGACGAAACATTCAAGATATTATTTGTTTATCAAGTCAATCGATTTTGTTCAGTTAAGATAATGTCATTGTCCAATCTCGTCCAATCTTTGGTATAAATTTTGCAGGGATTAATTTGCTATTTGCAATTTAATAACTTCTCACTAATTGAAAGGGATAAGTATGATGGTAGATAGAAATTATTTTTTAATGAAAAATATTATTTTGAATATGGGAACTTACGTTTGGTCGACTGTGTTTTCATGTTTAATATCAGGCTTGGTTGGATCCTCTTGCCGCTCGGTGAGTCCATCCGCACAAAAAGGCAGCCAATTAACCAACAACCAAAAAACGAGCGCTTTGCAAGAAATATCTCAAGAAAAATCAGAACAAATCCGCATCCGCCTGGAAAAATCTCAGGAAAATGTACTTGATTTAGCTCATGAACTTAAAATAGCCCTCGCGCAAGAGGGCCGAAAAAAAGCGCGATTTTCGGCGCATACAACTGAGGGCCATGAGATAAACTTGATATTAATGGAAAACCATGGAGGTAATTTTTATGTTGAAATTCAGGAATTCCAAAATGACAAAATGGTTGGACCACCTTACATTTTTACAAGTCCTTTGAACCAACTAAATCAAAGGCCCGCAGTTAATAAGTCTACGATACCAATGAGTACAAAAGCGATTGATCTAGGTACTTATAAGACTATCCCGGAAAGTAAAAAAGCAAATAATGCAGTTGCTTTACACCTTTTGGATTTATCTATACAAGTTTTTGATGATGTAACTGATGGAAACAACGCAAGAATTAAATTTGCCTACATAAGCTTTGCACAAGCTTTAATCGAATATTTTACCTTAGCTAATGCCCGGCACTGCTAGTTCCTTGGGTAAGAAATTAATACGCGGTTTATTGAAGCTACTGCAAAAAGTTACCTGCATCGTTTACTCCAAAAGACCTACATCGCACCTGAAGCCCTCATTTTTAATCAATGAGGAAGGTTTAAAACTAAGCTGATTTTCGATGTCACATTTATGCTTGGTATCTAAACCAAAAGTGTTTAAGGAAATTGCACTGCATGAATGCAAGACACTTATGGATTTCCCTGATCTAACACTTCGACATTAAAAGATATTGAATTTAATGTTCGCCTCCACTGATCTTTTTCCGATCATTTTTTGTTAAATTTTTATTACAAATATTATGAGTTTCGTTTATTCTTAGATGAGTAAGTATCCATTTTTATTACACATAAAAAACATTAAAACTAAAATGATCTTGGGCCAGGATTTGCATGAAATAAAGTATATCCAAATTAGAAATTTTATCGAAAGGAAGCTAATCTATGAAAAAGCGTCATTTAGCACTATTTCTTCCATTCATTTTTTTGGGCCTTTACCATGTAGGATGTTCAGGAAAGCAAGGTGATGACTCTCAGGGAGATTCATCGGTTGCTAGTGTTGATGGTGTTGATAGTGCAGCTAGCGTTGATAGTGCTGCTAGTGTAGATACCGTCGCTAGTGTTGATAACGTTACTAGTGTAGATGCCGTTGCTAGTGTTGATAGTGCAGATAGAAAACCTTATTGTATGCCCGGTACAATATGTGAGCCGGGAGCCACTTTGGGACTACCAGCCTTGCAGCCAGCTGTAATAACTCAAACAAAATGTTACAACGGGCTTTCTGAAAGTTGTGATGTTACTTTTGGGGGTAGGTTTATCAATGAAAGTGGCATCACTTACGCAAGTACGGTGACAGTACAGTGTATGTACAATCAAAACCAGCTTGTGAATGCAATCGTTTTGTCCGGCTCCCCAGAACTTTTGTGGCAATGTCCAGCTAGCAGATCTGGTCTTCAAGGCCAGGCACGGTATTAAAGATCTAGAGATTGAGAAAGGCCCTTGATAAACCTGTCGGAATGCCCTAAAGACCCCTTAGAGATCGTGTCGGGTAAGCGGTTACAGTCCCAGATGCGGGGTTTTTAGGATGAAATTTCCGGACCATTACAGCCTTTCAGACTCTTTTCGGCTCACTTTGGACCTGTGGACCAAGGCTGCCAGCAGGGTTGCCAAGGCTCCAACGACCCCTAAGGTTCATGATTTAAGGCGGATCACCCGAAGGCTTAGGACCTATCTTTGGGTGGTGCCCCGCTCTCAAAGAACTAAACCTATTTTGAAATGTATCTCGGCCCTTCGAGAACTAAGTCAAGACTTGGGTGATTGTAGGGTTTTACAAGTGGCACTGCGGGACGCAAAGCGGTTTAATTTTCCGCCTCAAGTCCTAAAGCGCATCGTAAGATCTCTAGACCAAGAACTCGCCACAACCCGTCTCACACTGACCGAATCACTAAAGGAGGACCGACGGGCAGTCCTTGTGGACCTGCTCGGGCAGGCTTGCCGTGACCTGGAGCAGATCTCTCAAGAAGCGGTTTTTCCGAAGCTGCAAAAAGCTTTGGACAAGGTTGCTGCATTCGCCGGAGATTTGCCTAAAAAAACCGCAAAAAGGCACGAAGTGCGACTCTTGATCAAGAAGATCAACATCTTCCTAAAAGACTTTGAAACCCCCGACCAAAATCTAGTCGAGCTGCAAAAAACCCTAGGCCGGTGGCACGATCTGGTGAGTCTCGAATCCCTCGTCCCCCATCGGGAGACCCAGGGACTTCTTAAGGGTACCGAGGGCCTTAAGGCCCAGCGGAAGGCCCTCTGGAAAAAAGTGTCGACTGATTTTCAAAAACTTACAAAGAGTCCATCTGGACATCCCTAAAGACCAAGAGCTTTCGCCACCGAAGCAACGGTCGGCTCGATTTCCACCGCCCCTAGGGGGAGTTCGTGGGAGTTTCCGTGGGAGTTTCCATGGGGATTTTGGTATTGGCCCATCAAGGTGTCGGTGTCTTTTAGGATATGCCCTGTCAGGGTACAAACCACCCGCGCGTTTTTGGGAATGACCCCTTCCCGTCGCAGTTTGCGCAGGCCTGCCAAAGAGGCGGCACTGGCGGGCTCGCAGCCTAGTCCCGAGAGGTCGATCTGGCGCTTGGCCTCAAGGATCTCCCCGTCCGTGACCGATGTGACGACTCCGCGGGTCTTAAGGATACAGTCCCTCGCCTTGGTCCAATTCACCGGGTTTCCAATACGGATTGCCGACGCTACGGTGTCTGCCGTAACAGGTTCCAGACTTGCAAACTGTTTAAGATAGCTTCCATAAAATGGGCTGGCCCCCGATGCTTGGATGGAGGCGATTTTGGGGGGATTTTGGATCCATCCGGCGAGTAAAGCTTCCTGGATAGCCTTGCCAAAGGCCGAGGTGTTTCCGAGATTTCCTGCAGGTAAAACCAGCCAGTCAGGAGCATTCCACCTGAGCTGTTCGAGAATTTCCCAGACGATGGTCTTTTGGCCTTCGATCCGAAAGGGGTTTAGAGAGTTGACCATATAGAGCTGGAGCTGGGTGGCGGTTTTTTGGACCAACTCCATAGCCTTATCAAAATCCCCGCGGATCGACAGAATCTTAGACCCATAGCCGACGGCTTGGGCCAGTTTGCCCATGGAGATTTTACCTTGGGGGATAAAAACCACCCCTTGGATCTTGGCTTGGGAGGCATAGGCTGCCAGGGAGGCGCTGGTGTTGCCCGTGGAGGCGCAGGCGACAAATTTTTTGCCCAAATATTTAGCCATGGAAACGGCGACGGTCATCCCCCGATCCTTAAAGCTTCCTGTGGGATTTTCTCCTTCGTGTTTAAACCAAACTTCGTCCGTTTCAGCCCACTGGCTTAACTCGCTGCGTTGGTAGAGATGGGTTCCCCCTTCCGGGTGGGTCACAATGGAAGGCAGGGGAAGGTCCAACACTCCTTCGCGAAACCGCCAGACCCCGCTGATATCTTCTTGGGCATGGGAGAGACGACGAGCTTCGATCAGAGGCCGAGAGATTTTCAGCCACTGGGTCGGCGATCTTTGGACTTCGACCAATCCACCACAGCTACAGTGATACAAAACTTCGGTCAGGGGGTAGGTTTTTCGACAGGAGATACACTGAAGCCATTCTAAAGGTTCGCTCATACCCGCCGTGCTCCTTCGTTGGCGATTTTTCCCACCCGGTAAGTGGATGGAATGGGGCTAAGGGCCTTGACCATCTCTTTCCCGACTCTCTCTGAGCTTACCTGGTCCGAGCATAACGCAAAAATACTGGGACCGGCACCACTGATCGAGCAGCCGATGGCTCCTTCGGCGAGGGCAACTTTTTTAGCCTCCGAAAAACCATTAATCATCGGGGCCCGCCGGGGTTCAGCATAAATATCGATCAGAGTTTCTTTGGCGAGGGCATAGTTTCCGCTGGTCAATGCAGCCACAAGACCCGCCGTGTGGGCCATCTGCTGCACAAAATCCTGTTGGGAGACAAGCATGGGAAGAACATGGCGGGCTTTTTTAGTAGAAAGCTGAATCTCGGGAGACACAATCGTCATCCACCATTCGCCCTTAAGGCTAAGGCGTGTGACCCGAGGGGGGTCGATCTGGTAGACCAAGGTGACGCCACCCAAGAGACAGGGAGCAATATTGTCAAGATGCTTGCCTGAGACCGACTCCTCGCCGTCGAGAGCAGCGGATAGAATCTGTTCTTGAGTGAGGTCTTTTTGGGCGGCATACATGGCCGCGAGGGCTCCACCAACACTGGCTGCGGCACTGGAACCGAGGCCCCCAGCTACGGGGAGTTCCCGCTGGATTTTAACTTTGACCCGGCGGGTATCCCGGAGTTTGTTAAGGGCGCTTAAGGCGGCGACCACCGTGCAGTTGGACTTAGGGTCTCGGGGGATTAAAGCGGCATCCCGTCCTGTGACGGAGACCACCTCGTCGTAATTTTGATCTGTAAGGGAGACGGTGATGATATCGCCTGGACCCTCGAGTGCTGCGCCTAATACATCAAAGCCCGGTCCCAAATTGCCCACGGTGGCTGGAACAAACACACTAGCCTCAGCGATCACAATAAACCTCCCTTGAGCTTCCCTGTTGTGGAACGAGACATCATAGCAGGGGA
The DNA here is from genome assembly GCA_041736175.1 of Oligoflexales bacterium. GTDB lineage: Bacteria > Bdellovibrionota_B > Oligoflexia > Oligoflexales > CAIYRB01 > JBGSUI01. Next base: position 15,110 of record JBGSUI010000142.1, read on the forward strand.
ATTGTTGGATCAAAAGGCCCAATAAAGCCTCCATCCCGAGGGGCTACAGCGAGACTAAAAGCGAGCTGTCGGGTCTCTACGCAATCGAGGCAGCCCTATTTGTCCTAGGGACCTTTAGTTTGGTATGATTTAAGCTTACCTGCGCACTCTTCTGGCGCATCGTTGGGGACCTCTTAGCGGAGAGCTATTGTGGCGGTTTTAACTCTAAGATCTATGGGCTTCCTTGCCCTTTTAAATATCGTGAGTGTCCCGGGCTGTTTGACGCCGAAACATGAGTCCTCCCAGGTCTCAGAGCCACTTCACCAACCGCGCGTAGACACTAAGACAGATTTCTGTGAGGTCAGGGGATCAGAGCCTCGGTTGGATGATCCAGGATTTTGGAATGGGGTTATGGTCCAAAATGCCCTAGAGAACTTAATCAGCGACTTAAAACTTGCTGGGACCCCTTGGTATGGATATCCCGTTGCTTATAAAAAGATGACAGCACGCCGTGATGAAGCTCGTTGCAGGGGGGTGTTAAAGTCTGATGTCAAAGGGATGGCACTGATCAATCACCAATTAGCCGATAATATGACTCGCTGGTTTATCACCATCACCAAGCTCTGTGTGGCCACTCAGGAATATCTGGTTGCTCAAACAGGGGTCTGCGGTCGCATGAACGCTGCCTATCGAAGCAACGCAACCCCCCTTGAGTCAGCAATGGCCATGACGGCCGTTTATATCAGCTCCCACTTGGCAGAATCTCTAGCCGCAGTCATTCTCGATGATGAGTTCTGGAGTCAATACCCTGTTCTAGCCACCCAAATGCCTTCCGGAACTCTCGATAAAACCCAAAGAAAACAAGTGCTAGGCTACCGCATAAGGGAAATCAAGCTTTATAAAACTCTGTTCGACAAATTTAATGGGTTACTCGGAGGGAGTATTCCCCTCGTGGCAGACGCCCTTAGAGAAAAAAATCTACTCAAAGGACCGCTTGCTACGATCGAGCTGCTTTTCGCCCAACTGCTCCCGTGCAAAAGTTTGCTCTTTGGAAAGATTAGGGACCAAGCCTTCGAGGTGGCCCAACTCTTAGCCCTTGATCCAAATCAAGGATTTAACCCGATGATGGAGCTTCGAGACCAAAGGTATGTCTTAAACTACGGTCACTACGTTTTCGAACGGCAGCCTTCTCGTGCTCTTTTGAACCTCGAACAATCTGCCCTCGATGCCGTGGCCAACCCCTTAGCGATGGGAATCTACCGCCTCATGGGACGGGGAGAATCTCCTAGCCAGGAGCAAATGAAAGGATTCTTAGGTGATCGCTGCGGAATTTAATAAGCTTAAGTCTCTGCGATTGCGATGGCCAAGATATCATTAAAGACCCCCGCTGCCGTCACCTCAGCTCCAGCCCCTGGACCGCTCACCACCAGGGGGTTTTGGTTGTAGCGCTCGGTTTTAATGAGGACGAGATTGTCCGTCCCCTTAAGGCGCCCAAGGGGACTTTCCTGGGGGACTTCCCGCAGTCCGACCGAAAGACTATACCGAGGGCTCCCCTGGGTTTGCTCTTCTATGACAATCCGGCCAACATAGCGCAGCTCGATACCCCTGGTTTTCGCTGACTGAATCCGGTCTCGCCAGAGGGAGTCAACGCTGGTGAGTTTTTGCAGAAAAGTTTTTGGTACCTCATCATCACAAGATTTAGGATAGAGGCACTCCACAGGGATATCGGCTAGATTGCATTTGATTCCTATGGTGCGCGCTAAGATCAAGACCTTTCGCGCTACATCCATCCCAGAGAGGTCTTCGCGGGGATCAGGCTCGGTATAACCTTTGCTGTAGGCTTTGGTGACAGCATCGGAAAAGCCGACCCCTTGGGAAAGCTCGGTCATCAAAAAGCCGAGAGTCCCAGAAAAACAACCCTCGATACAGGAGATCTTATCACCAACTTCTTGTAGTTTAGCTAGTGTATCCAGAATGGGCAGGCCAGCCCCGACGGTGGCTTCGTAGCGTACAAAAACCCGTTTTTGTTTGGCTATCTCAAGCAACTCGTCAAATTGGCCTTGGTCGACCGCTAAGGGTTTTTTGTTGGCAAAAACCACATGCCACCCAGCGCGGATCGCTCGGAGTGCGGTGGCAATGGAGTCTTCGGCGGTGGTGTCGATATAGATTCCTTTGAGGACGGGTAGGTCCCAGAGGGCTCGTTCGGTGGAATTCGCCTTGAGGGGGTGTCCCGTCTCTTTGATGTCGATAAGTTGGGTGAGTTGTTCATGGCTGATGCCTTGGCTGTTGGTGATAAAGCCAGCACGATCGGCGACGCCTACACAATGGAGTCGAATGCCCATTTTATCCACGAGGTAGCTGTCTTGGGCGATGATTTGTCGGGTGAGAGTCCGGCCGATCTTGCCGAGGCCCATAATCGCTAGAGTGATATCCCCTTGCTTTTGGGGGGTCAGCACCTTGAGCTTTTCAAGGCGAAACTCCCGGTGCAGATATTGGAGAGCCACGTCGACATCTTTGGTTTCGATCACGAGGGATATATTGAGCTCGGAGCTGCCTTGGGCGATGGCCTTGATATTGATTTGCGAACGACCAAGCGCCCCAAAAGTTCGCGACGCGATTCCCGGAGTTCCACTCATCCCAAGTCCGACGATGGCGACGATGGAAAGCCCCTGAGTCACCCGGATGGTGTCGATCAACCGATGCTTCATCTCAAATTTAAAGGCTTCTTGGAGGGCTACCAAAGCCTCTTTGGTCTCATGGTCGCTAACGGCGAGGCAGATGCTGGCTTCGCTCGAACCTTGGCTGATCAGACTCACGGAAACCTGAGCCTGGGCGAGGGCCTGGAAGGTACGTGCCGCAACTCCGGGGACTCCCATCATGCCCCCACCTTCGATGGAGACAAGGCTTTGCTCCCTAATAGCCGTCAAAGCTTTGACAGGGAAAGCCCCTGGAGCCACGTCACCTGCGATCCGTGTTCCCGGAAGTTCGGGGGACATGGTAGGTCGGACGATAAGGGGGATTTGGTGGGCCAAGAGGGGGATCATCGTCCGAGGATGGAGGACTTTGGCTCCGTAGTAAGCCAGTTCCGCAGCCTCTCTGTAATGGAGTTCAGGGACGATCCTCGCCTCCTTGACGCACTTGGGGTCAGCGGTGAGGAGGCCGTCGACCTCTTTATAGAGGGTGACGCTTTGGGATTTAAGGCAGTGGCCAAGGACTGTGGCGGAGAGGTCGGAACCCCCGCGGCCTAGGGTGACCAGTTCTCCATGGGGACCAGTGCCGATATAGCCGGGAACGATCACCGTTTGTCCAGATTCCAACAAAGGTAGGACTTTGGATTGAACTTGTTGCTCCGTCGTCTGGAGGTCGGGAAACAGCGTCCCAAAGCTTTTTTCGAGGGTGATCAGCTCGGTGCCGTCGACGAGGGTCGTCGGAATCCTTTTTTGGGCGAGGACGGCCTGAAAAATCCGGGATAAGGTCCGTTCGCCCCGGGCGGCGATCCGGTCTTGGGTGGTTTTGGTGGACTCTCTTAGGATTTTGAGACTTTGGCAAATGGCCTGGAGTTCTTCAGTGGTTTCGTCAATATACCTCAAAAGGTCCCGGACTTGTTGGGAATCCTCGCCCAAGAGAGCGAGGGTCGCTGTCCGGTGTTTGGACCTAAATCCATCCACTAACTCCTGGTAACTCTGCCCACGGACAGCTCTGTCGGCGGCAGTGAGGAGCAGGTCGGTGATCCCGCCCATTGCAGAAAGCACGACCAGCAGGTTTTTGGGGTTCGACGCCACGATCGAGGCGGCTTGTCCGATTGCCTTATGGTCGCCAACGGAAGTACCCCCAAACTTATAGACTCGAAAGGCGCTTAGAGGATGTCTTTGGGTCTGCGAAGAGGGACCCGAGGGGGGCTTGATCATAGGAAGATGGGGCGATAGGTCTGGCATAGGACATCCTTCATGGGCTCAAAAAAATCGGATGGCTGAAACTATGGCCCTTTCACGCGGGATTTGTAAAGAGCCACTCCTTCAGGAAGAGGTCTTGGGGTTCTCGGTCCTTGGGAGACGGGGGTCCTAGGGGCGGATGGAGGTGCCATGCCACCCGTAAGCATGCGGTCTCCTGCGGACTTCAAGCTACGGCTTGTCTGGAGGAGCTGAAAGAGTGCATCGATGAGTTTTTTCGAGTTTTCGTGGGTTAAAACATAGCCAAACTTTGATTCCTGACCATGGTTCTGAATCAGTTCTTCAATAGCTGCTCGCGTCGCGGCCTCGAAGGGTCCTGGCATAGGGGGCCTCACTTCATGATGAGATAAAACTGTTTCTTTCCATGATCCCACGCCTAGAGGACTCTCCAAAAGGGGCTCTTTTTGCCTACTCACCAAGGTTGCTAAGGAGTGTGTCGAGGGGGGCCGAAATAAAAAAAAATCTTCTTCGAAAAAAAAAATTGAAAAGACTATTGACCGAAAAGGTCCATCGAGCTATCTTCCGAATCCCAGCAGATGAGGGGCTGAAAAAAAGCGGCGAGACAAGCCAAGAGGCGACTCTCCCGAAAGAACTTTAGCCCTGAAAAAGAAGCAGCTGGGACGCTCTTTGAAAACTGAATAGTGAGAAAAAAAAGAGAGAACGGGCGACTGTTTTTAGATGTCTTCGGAAGGCGCAAGTCGGAAGGAGTCATTAATGAGCCATCGGCTCAGTAAAAATAAAAATAGTCCGTTACCGAATCAATTCTGAAAAATTTATTTCTAGGAATACGAACAGGTAATGGGCCACGATTTAAACGTTAGAGTTTGATCCTG
>JBGSUI010000144.1:0-3571 GCA_041736175.1 Oligoflexales bacterium
AAGGTAGATTCGATCAGGGACTCGGGAGACGCAGGTTCTTGGATCAGTTCAGTAGAACTGGAGCCTATTTCCATGACATCGGTGAGCATGCCGTCCACTGAGCGAGTCGCGCGGTCAACTTCTGAGACGAGGAAGGCGAGACTGCTTTTGAACTTGTTTGGGTCACTGGATGTGGCTTGGAGTAGGTTGAGGCCGGTTTTGAGCATGGAAAAAGGCTTGCGGACATCGTGGGCGAGCATTTGGGTTGTTGCAGCGATTGCTTTATAAGTTGTGAGATCTTTTGTTGCTAACAACGCATCATCCAGTCGGACCAGGATCCTTCCAATTTCATCAATTGGTTTGGCTGTTCTAGACATCGTCGAGTTGTATTTGACGATATTCTTCGAAGCGGTCACTATCGGAAAATAGATAGATTTGAAGATAAGAAAACCTAATAATAGGTTCCCAAGCACAAGCACACTGATGCTGCATAAAAAATACAAAAGAAATTTCAGCGACATGAGTGATTTAAAAGAAATGGGCTTGAGCTTTGCTGCAAAGTACAGAGGAATTTCCAACGAATCTAGCTCAGCAGGGACTATGACGTCAAACTCACTAGAAGATCCTGGTTCAATGATAGCAACTTCAAGAAGATCAAAATGTTCCTTTAATATTCTAAGTTCTTCACTGACAAGCGCTGAGTTACCAGCAAAACTCAAGGTCCGCCAACGGACCTGATCTTGAGCAACGGCGCCTTGGAGAGATTCGTACCTGGCTTTGTTTACAATTTTGTGGGCCATGTTGAGGCCCTCACCAAAAGCAAAATATACCAATCCCATGGCGATAAAAAATGATACTATATTAAATAATATAATCTTGATCAGTGTCGGGTAGTTTCTTAGTCTTTTGAGCAAGTTTTGACCTCTTTACCTTTCAATGAATTGTATGGGTTTGGAGTGAGTCCCATGTGCCGTTCCATCCGTGAAACATATGGCACCCATCGAGGTGCCTTCGTAACATCCTCGAATTTTTACGGGTTGGACATTACCTTGTTTTTCGCAACTACGAATAAGATGGCTAACCACCACCCCAGCGTCGTAGCCAAGAAGTCTCTCGGTTGTAGCAGTAAATCCTTGCTTTTTCAGATTCACTAAAACTTCAGGTTGGACCGATCTGTTGGTTACGATTTCAGGCAGGATGATTTTATTGCCTAAATCCTTGAGGATATGCTTAAACATATCAAATTCGCCAACGCTCCAGGAAGTATTTCCGATGATGGGTTTCAAATAGCCGATTTTTTTAAGGTCTTTTAGAGCGGCTTCCGATTCATTTGGGTATATCGAGAAAATTATGAATTCAGCATTGTTTATTGTTTTATGATCTTTTTTGGGAATATTTCCAGACTTATCTAAGATGACTTTTTGCAGGGCGTTAGTTTTGTCTTCTTCTACAATAAGTTGGCCAAGTTTCGATCCATAGAGCTGATTCTGGCTTAAAATGATGACACCCGACTTTTTGCTGTACCGGCTGGCGGTATAGCTGTAGATTGTGGAAGCAATAGATTTCATCGAGACAGCAATCGACTTTGAGTTAGCCGATAAAGCGCCCAGATCTGAAGTGGCAGCACCCGCAGAAAGAAGAACAGTTTGAGTACCAATTAGGCCTTTTTCTGCTAAAATTGCTTCATGGCTCGACGCAAATCCGACGATAAGATCAAATTTTTCTTCGCCAAATTTTTTCGCGATCTTATATGCGCCATCATAGGAATCATCAGAGCGGATGTTGATCGAGTTATTGAGCAACTCTGCCGGCGTGAGTGAGGATCTTAATGCTGTTTCGAACCCAAGATAAAACTGTTCGATATGTCTCTTAGGAAGGACAGCTGCCGAGCTTCCATAACCGATTTTTAATGGGCATTGCCCTAATGCTGGTGAGTTTAGGTATAAAAAAATGAATACCAAAAAAAGCAATCTATTCATAGTCTATTCTTTTAGCCTCTATAATGAAATCAGCGCCTTTGGTTGCAGTGACGTTAATTAGTTTGAGTCGAGCATTTTCTAATAATTTTTCGAATTGGCCTAAGTCCCTTTCTCGCCCTCGATCCGTAAGTGCCATCATAGTAAGATCGAGTCCAAAAGCATTTCGGGGAGAAGATCCTAAAATTCGCTCAATGATTAAAAGACGGGAGCCTTGTTTCATTATTTCAGAGCAGTTCATAAGGATTTTTATTGCGTCTACGTCGCTCCAATCGTGAATAATATGATAGAGATAAAGGACATCTGCGGATAGGGGCAAAGGGTTGAAGAAGCTGCCTTGAATTGTGCAAATGCGATCGTCTGGAGCATGAGTCGCATTAGCTAGGTCAATCGTTGCCTTAGTATCAAAGAGAATTCCCTGAAGACTGGGAAAATTTTGGATGATTGCGCGAAGGACATCACCCGTGCCACCTCCTATATCAGCGACGGAATGTACATGGCCAAAATTATAGCTTTCTGAAAGGTTTTGTCCCCTAGTGGCTGCATCATGGGTCATCGCACGGTTAAAGACTTTATAGGCGGGTTCATTGGAAGCGAGGTAGTTAAACAATGACTTTCCATGTGTTTTTTCGAAACTTGACATTTCACTATCGACGCATTTTGATAAATTCGAAAATGCGTCAAGGCACCAATTTGAGCTATAAAAATCCGCAAGTTTTCGAGATCCTTTCTCTGGGACCAATTCGATTGATGCATCTGTATGATAAACATACCCATGCTCGACCTTAAAGAATCCATGACTTGCAAGGAACTGAATTAATCTTTGAACTTTTTGATCTTTGCAGTGGAGTTTTTGCTCCAAATTGTTTAGAGAAATCGGTGGATTTACATCGATGATTTCTGGAAATTTCAGTTCAATCGCCATCTTGATTCCGAAAAAAAGTCTCATCACATCCACAATTTCAGAAATTTTATTCATAGAATTTCAATCCTTTTTTAAAAAAACCGCTGTTTTCTGAGCCAATCTTCTAGATTCGGATGTATTGCAACTTGGCTCTCAAAAGAGAGCTATACCGAGGCAATGCGCACTATAAACAGGTTAAATCCTCCCCCAATCTGCTACCCTGGACTCAAGACTCCCGATCGTTGCTTTGAGGTTCGTATCTCCGCTTTCCAGATTTCTGAGCAGGACTTTAAGCCTTGAGATCGATCCCTTGATGTCGTGTATTAGCTTGCTTCTTTCGGACCCGAGCATCGATTCTTTGAGTTTGGTTTTGGCCTCTTGCTCCAAATTTTTGAGCAGAAACTCCCAGCCTAAAATGTGTGCATCGACGATCGAAGAAACATCGTGGGTTTCGTCGAGGTCCCGCGCGTGCGAATCAAAGGATCGTATTGTCTTGCGCATCAACCCCGCCAGGTTTTCGTCTTGGGCCTTTGTTTGCAGGTATCGGGTGATCTTCGGGGCTTCCTCGAAGGCATCTTTATCGACAATCATGTCAAAGACGGTCGATGCATTTTTCACCGACATATCACTGGTTGATAAGATGATAGCCAGGTCAGGTGCCTTTTGCCTGAGCATGGTTCCCAGCTTGATGCCGTCCATTCCAGACCCTAGG
>JBGSUI010000162.1:0-2105 GCA_041736175.1 Oligoflexales bacterium
CAATCTGAATGGAATGATCAACTCTTTACCTCTGAATGCCGCCTTGGTGTTCTTGCCCAGGAAGTCATCCGCTACGACCTTAATAGCCTCGATGGCTCGTTTTTAACTGGCGCCATTGTAAACCCTAAAACCCATCGCAAAGATGCAAAAGGCAACTTGTGCTTTTTGCAGATTGTGGGCACACGGCTTGAAGCGGCTATCACTCCCTATCTCCAAAAGATCTAATTCTTGGAGATGCCTTGAATTTAAGATAAAGCGGTTTTACCTTATTAAGGTAAGGCCGCTTTATCTTAAGGATTAAATAATGACATCATTGAGGTATGGATGGGTCTACATGCGGACTTTGGTAAGAGGCCGGTGGTTTAGAGCACCTGTCTCGACATCTCTAAGCTTATCGGATCAATGCCTGGTGTCCTGAAATCAGGTATATTTACCTGAGCAAGCTTCAAACAGGAGTTGTAAGGGCAATCAGGGCATGTTCAAAGATGAATTTAAACGTCCCTCACCTAGCCCAGACCCTAAACACTCAAAAAAGTGTCAAAGTCGGGGATGTACGTCAATACCTTAGGCGCATGGTCTTCTGTCACCTAAGCAGGTTAAGCATGGCATGGGAATTGCTTTAGTATTGGTTGAGCTTTACATTGATGTGAGGATTTCTTATGGGCAATTACCGGCGAAACATTTTCTTTATTTTGTGTTTATATATCATCGTAAGTGTTGTGGGTTGTATTGATGACAAAAGCGTTCAGGCAGACAGTGATCTGTCAGCCAACAACGGTTTTCCCTCTACGGCATCTTCTGGACGGCCTCCTCGTGCGCTGCCACCAGAGAGACTCGAGAGGTTTACCCGAGATTTGGTAACCCATATGAAAAAGCAACCCTGCGTGAATAATAAGGCAGCGGCACAAAGGGTCCTGCGGGAGGGTCTTTTTCAACAGGTGATCCGCGAGGAGGGGGTGCCATACACCCAGTTGTATACTGTGTTAAAGGATGTAGTAGCCCCTGACGCCATAAACTGCGACCAACATAGCTGTAACAAACTCTTTGCCCTCAAAATGCACGAGGTACCTAAGTTCCTAGAAGTCAGTGAAAAAACTGCGGAGCGCTTAAACGCTGAGAGCCCTGGCGTTGCAACATTACGAAGTAGTTTCACCCTTCCCACTCCGGGGGGAGAGTGGCAGTCGCCGGGTTTCTTTGGCCCTAAGAGTTTTTCCGCCAAAGGATTCACAACGGTTTATACCTACCAAAAGGAACAAGTATTCCCCGAATTAGTGGGGCAACCAGTCGATCTTACCAAGCCCGAAGAAGCACGTGCCTTGGCGGAAGCACTGATCATGGCAAAAATGGAGAGAGGACCAGAAGGAAATAAAAGGATCCACTCAGTAAGAGACGCCGGTGGGTATGCTATCAAGGGATATGGTCTATATGCGGCGACAGATCCGTATCAGACGCCCGAATTTGGAGAAATTCTAATTGCATTCGATATTCCAAATTCAGCGTATTACACGTATAGTGATTCTGATTCATCTTTGATGAAACAAATCAAAAGCTCTGTGCTTGGTATCATCTATGAGTACTTACCCAGCGTTAGTGGCGTTACCTCTGTTGTCCTTCGTCATAACCCTACAGCTCAACCGTTGGGCCAGCCGGTGATCCCGGGGTCCGTTCGGATTTATCGTAACTCTACGAAGTTATCCCTAAATTTTGCGGGTTTAGACCAGCTGGCGGAGACAAAACGTGTCAGCACTGGGAGGCCAGATCGGGATTTCATGGAACGCTATGGCAATTATCTCGGATTTTTTTCTCCATGGTGTAGCGAAATAATACATGATTTATCGTTTAGTCCAGATTTAAACAATATATTGTTATATATATTGAAACAGGATCTATACCGACGCCCCCAATGGGTCAAAGATGGCCTTGACCGTGTTCAAAGGATTTTAAGTTCGGATCCAGATATGAAAAGGGTGCGGCTCCTTTTGGGCGACAGCCTTTTAATCAGACGTTATAGCCATTTTTACCAAAAAATGTGATTTGAATATAGAAAAAGATCACCAATATCACGAATAATCCATAATATTCAAATGGTTATAGAATTTTTTTGT
>JBGSUI010000163.1:0-26409 GCA_041736175.1 Oligoflexales bacterium
CAATCTGAATGGAATGATCAACTCTTTACCTCTGAATGCCGCCTTGGTGTTCTTGCCCAGGAAGTCATCCGCTACGACCTTAATAGCCTCGATGGCTCGTTTTTAACTGGCGCCATTGTAAACCCTAAAACCCATCGCAAAAATGCAAAAGGCAACTTGTGCTTTTTGCAGATTGTTGGCGCACGCCTTGAAGCGGCCATCACTCCCTATCTCGAAAAGATCTAATTCTAGCTGATACCTTGAATTTAAGATAAAACGGCTTTACCTTATTAAGGTAAGGCCGCTTTATCTTAAGGATTAAATCATGCTATCATGGCGTTTTTATGGACGAAAATACTATTTTGACGAACTCAAATCAATTTTTGAGAGAAGACGTTGGTTTTTTTTAAAAATTGCGGGTAGACGGCGCATTGGAAAATCAGCTTTGATCAAATTTGCTTTGCAGTCGGTCGCTCCTGAACGACTCCTATTCTACATCCAACTCCCTGATTCAGACCCCCCAGGATTACTCTCTGCAGTTACAGACGCACTAGATACTTTCAACATTTCAGCAGAAAAATTTTCACGACCTAAAAATCTAGTCCAACTTTCTAAACTCATATCTCAACTGTGCGAGGCTGGGTATATCGTCGTCCTTGATGAGTTCCAATATCTGAATCGAAAAGGCTATGAGGAATTTTGCTCACTTCTACAAGCAGTTGTGGATGAACTATTGAGCAAGACGGCTACCACAACCGGAGGTCTTATTGTCTTAGGATCCGTCCACACCGAGATAGCCGCCCTGCTCGATGATCGAAATGCACCTCTTTATGGACGGGTGACAGATGCCATCGATCTCCCGCATCTGGATATTGCATCCATCTTAGAGATCATAAGGGAGCACTCCGATATAAATCCGGAGCGACTCCTATTTCTTTGGAACCTATTTGAGGGGGTTCCTAAGTTTTACCGTGATTGCTATGAGCGTGGCGTCCTAGGATCAAGTCGTCAAGAGCTCTTGCAAAAAATTTTTTTTGAAAGTTCCTCTCCTCTTAAAAGCGAAGCTGAAAACTGGTTTCTCCGGGAACTACGTGGGCGATATGATGTTATTCTCAAATATGTGGCACGCCACCCTGGTAGTATTCATAACGACCTTGTGAATTCCATTCAAAATATTGAAGGCGGGACAACCAAGCAAATCGGCGGATATTTGCAGGGGCTTGTGGAGCGCTTTCGACTCATCGAAAAGAAGCTGCCGATTTTTGCAAAACCAGAATCTCGAAAAAACCGCTATTATTTAACGGATAATTTCTTGCAAGCATGGCTCTCGGCGCTGGCTGCTCCCATTTCAGCACTCGCTTTCCGCCCTCTCAACCAACTGGTCGCAGAAGCTGACCAGAGACTCTATGAAGTCGAAGGTCGGGCTCTCGAAAAGCTTGTGAGACAACTCTACGAGGAAAGGAGCCGACTTGGAATTGGCGATTTTTCTTTAACCCATACGGTCCAAGGTTGGTGGGACCGTTCTGGTACTGAAATTGACTTAGTGGCTTGTAACGATGAGAAACAAACCATTCGATTTGTCTCCTGCAAACGTTCGCCTGGGAAACTTGTCGCAGACGCCTCAAATCTCCAGGAGCATGCCGCACGCTTTTTATCAGCTCAACAAAAATATCAGGGGTGGAACATTCAATTTGTTGGAGTGGCCCCTAAACTTGAAGATGAGCATCGCGCGGTCCTTAAAAATCATGGAGTTTTAGGCCAAGATCTTATGGACCTGACAGCAGAGCTTTCCTAGGTAAGCTACTACTAAAAAGGTGATACCGGCCCTGGGGGTGCGAATCCCTTCTGGGCCTCGTCCACAGAGGTCACATAGGCTCTCAGCTTTGCTAACACCGCCGCCGAAGCGCGCACCTCAAACCGTGCGCGCTCGCTATCGTCAAAAGACGAATCGATAATCAAACATGATTTATAGACTGTCGACATCCCCGCAGCGTCTTCATGGGGAACCTGGAGGGTAGCCCGCACCAGATTTTCTTCAAAAAATTGCCTCGTCAGCAGAATTTGTGGGTGCGCTTAGGTTCCGGTAGATCTCCCAATGCATGAAAATAGACTTAGGTCACTTTTATTTTGGCTCGGAAAAAACAGGGGGCGTCCTAAAAGATCCGCAACAGATTGAACGCTATCTGCCACCCACAGAGATGATATCCATCAGAGTACCATCTGGACATCGCTCAGCTAATTATATTGTTCTAAAATGGCAAAAATCATCAGGAAATTCAATGCTTTTTGCATATTTTCTAAGCCTGAACTCGCAAATCTACTTCTGAAATGAGGTTTCCTTCAAGAGCATCCAATACCGCTTTAATCTTTTCGATCGAAGCTCCAAAATATTCGTTTCTTTCGTCACGGGAGACCTGTGCTTCAGAGACCCCGAGCTTTTTTGCGAGTTCTTTTTGAGGAATATTCTTGTTAATGCGAAGAGCAACCAGGATCCGTCCAAGACCAGATAAGTTGTGTACCTCAGGAAATACCCCCTGTTTAATTCCCTCATAGAAACGGATTTCTTCTTCAAGCTGCATTGTAAACGAAGCTAGAGGACCAATTGCTAACGAGATCAAATCATCGGGGACACCTTCTTTTTTTAACCGAATTTGTTCAGCTGCGGTACGCTGGCGCTCTTCTCGAACTTTCTCGACAGCCCTTTTGTATTCAGATTCAGTTTTGATCATGTGATTGTCCTCCTGGCACCACTTTTATGATGCCCTTTGCTACGTCCCTCGAACCGCCAAATTTGTTTATGGGTCGGTATGATTCGATCTGAGCCGGAAAAATCAGCAAATTGGTTGCAGAGGCTATTAGAGGAACCGATTTGTAAGCCCCAAAACCCGTCAAGCTTTTTCTGAAATTTTTTTACATATGAATAGAGGCGATAGGATGGCCTCGCCCTGGGGCGAGCCACTCGAAGGAGTCGCGAGATTAAGTCATCACCAAAGGTAATGTTAGTTCGGTTGACCTTGGTATCGCAGCCAGTTTATGGGTTGAAGGGCATCCAGGATTGAGCTCACTCCGAGCAGTTTGTCCCGGGGCGAACGACGCCAGAAGCATGCAATCCAAGATTCGGTGACTCCAGAGGTGGAGCCCATTGCGAAAAAATCCAGGTCGGCAATGCCAAAGACTGTTCGCCGCGAGGTTGGGGCCCGGGACGAATCAGTTGGCCAGCGGTGGGGTCGAGGCCGTCGCGAGGCAAGATCTGGATGCAAGCCGGGATACTTTGGGCCTTGGTTCATAAATTCACCGTGATCTCTATGGTGGTTAACAAGTAAACGGATTTGAGACCCACTTGGCCAGTGCAGCCCAGTTTGCCTCGTCAAACGGGCCAGCTCGGTCATCATTTTTGCCTTTTGCTTTTCGGATCTCATGTCAGTCCTTTATGACAACGTGGCAGGGAATTTAGCTTCGAGGATCTCGCCCGTTTTCAGCCTGATCTGGAGGCAGAAATAGGCGCCGGTTGTTGAGGATTTTGGTTGCCGGCGGAGCTAATCCGGCTCCGGATCCGGATAATGTCTTCTAATCTGTTAAGTCGATCCTCGATGGATGGACGCTCTCCCTGTGCTAATTCTTTCTCTAACTGAGTAACTACGGCCTCGAGAAAGTTGACAGGCCCCGCTGTGGGAGCACTAATTCCTCCGACCGGGACTTGTGAAGTTAATTCACTTAGGATTGACTTGGACTCGTCGTCCACTGTCCCAGGCAAAAACACCTGTCGAAGTGCCGCGTTAATAAGTGGTGCAGCTTTTCCACCCGGAAGCTTCGTTGCGAGTCGACGAATTTCGTCTAAAACATCTTGGGCAAACCAAACCGACATTTTTTCTTTCACATTTTTAGGCACAAGCGTCTCGCGAGTCAGCTCAGGACGAATACCATCCTTGGGTGCAGTTGCTTTAAACGGCGACTCTTCCAGCTCTTCACGGGTAACTCGTTGGCCATCTTTACTTACGAGTTCATCGGTCGAAGCGTCGTAGGTGAATCCTTCGGCCTTTAATTCGTCGTTAAGCAATGATTTCTTCTTTTTCATGGTAACCTCGCAGCAATTATTTTCCTATTGTTGTTCTAGGATCTCTGCACACACCCGCAAAAGGTGTGCCTTGCGCTTTGCTATGTATTCTTGAACGTATCTTATTTCCCAATCCTTGAAAGGGCCCTGGACTATTATAGCTTGGGTCTCAATTTCTAGAATTGCGCGCATTCCATTGTTACCTGTTCTGTAGAGATGCACCCGCGGTGGGTTGTGGGTGGGTTCACGGATGTAGATACGGTACGTGTCATCCATCAGCCTGAACATCTCGTGTAGCTTGCCCACTCTACCTCCAACAACAGCCGCCAACTGATATATCCGCTTAGGCCACCCATTGTAACCCATCGGCATTTTTCCATCAAGACTTGAGCAAAGATTTTGGGTGCCATTGGGTGGCGTGCCAAAAGCATGCAGCCGAGATTATAGATTGGCGGCGCAAAAGTTAATGAAAACAGTCTAGTAGTCCGATTTGCTAACGTCGCATCTATTAAATTGTAGCCCTTGGGATCGGTGGCCTTGCCGGAACTAAACCGGACGGATTGCCGGCGTTGCCATCTTATAAAAGACAGATGGACATCACTGGAGCTCGCTGGGGACTAACCTTGAGCTCGTTACGGCGGGCTTTCCTCTGGTTTTGGCGGTCCTTATCGATCCCCTCTAGTTGTTTTTTAAGGCGGCTGATCCGCTCTCTCGCCAGACGGCGGTCCACTTCGATTTGCTTTTCGCCCATCCCCCACTGGATACCACCTCCCCGTTGGCGCTCCAGGTGAGTCCAGGCTCCGGTCATCCGCGGCAGCAGATACTCGAGCCGTGCAATCTCCACCTGGGTCTTAGACTGGGTGGTAAGGGCATGACGGGCAAAGATCTCAAGGATGACCCCAGTGCGATCGAGAACCTCGCATCCCGTCATCTGCTCGAGGTTACGCATCTGAGGTCCCGAAAGGGGGTGGTCAAAGACCACCAATCCGGCTCCCACCTGCTCTGATAAAACCTTGATCTCTTCGACTTTACCTTCGCCTAGGAGGCACTTGGGGGTTAACTTCTGCCGCCTTTGGATCACGCGGCCTTTGACCACGATCTGCAAGGTTTCTAAAAGGCGACTGAGTTCGCTGAGATCATCGTTAAGACGCTGGGACTCATCACTGCCCAAAAGAACTCCCACAATAATAGCTGAGGACTTTCGGGACGCCGTATCGGTGGGATAAGATCATTTTGAGTAGTTGTCGTTTTTAATCCATTTTGCCCGAGGCCCTAATCCCTCTGAACGAAGATGGCCTAAATCTCGCTCAAATCGGAGTGTCTTTCGTATGTGATCGATGCCAACAGTCGGACAGAGGGCCACAACGTCGGAGATAGTAAAGCTCAGCGGTAGCTTTTCAATCGAGGCGATGACCATAGCTGCTTTTGCTCCTTTTGCGTTTTCAACCGCCCCCACACGCTTCTCAAAATCTTTGTATGCGGTAAGCAACATAACACCTAGAAAATATTCCAGCCAGGGTGCTAGATTATGCTTACCTTCAGACCACCCTTGAGATGATCGGTATAAGGCATCATAGTAAGTCTCCTTGGTATCCTCGACCACACGCTCCAAACTTATATAGCGACCGACAAGATAACCAGATTGGTATAGCGTTAACAACGAGAGCAGGCGCGACATTCTGCCATTTCCATCTCGAAATGGATGAATACAGAGGAAATCTAGAATGTAAGCTGGAATAGCGATCAACGGGTCAACGCTACTGGTCTCCTCAAGCATATTTTGGTAGCCCCTATGGAGTTGCTCCATCGCTTGCGGTGTTTGCCAGGCTGCAACCGGCTTAAAGCGAGTATAGGATGTGCCATCTGGATGCTTCTCTTCGATCGTGTTGTCTGTTGATTTCCAGTTGCCCCCAGGATCGGTGGTGTAAGTAAAAAGATCCCTGTGAAATTGAAGGACAATATTGGCACTAAAGGGAATGTCCTTGAATGAGGCGTGAATCGTGCCGAGTACATCGCGATAACCAGCAATTTCCTGCTCAGATCGGTCAAGTGGTTGAGTTCGATTTTCAATAAGCGCCTTTAATCTCTTTTGCTCTGGTATGATCACACCTTCTATGCGGTTGGATGATTCCGTACTTTGAATAACGGCACTTTGCCGCAGTGTTTCCAAAATCTGCGGTACCTGGACCCTGTATAGAGCTTCCTTACCCCGAAATTCACCGATCATTCTTATTGTCTTCAATAGGTTATGACTAATAGGATGCTTCTCTAAAAAGCCATTTTCAAATGATTTCAATGCGTTATCTCTGTGAATAGGTATTGTTAACAGGTTTGCTACCCATTTAATAGGTACTATACCCAAAGTTAAGACGCTATCTCAATATGTATTGGTATGTCTTTTGGTACCCATTTAATGGGTAGGATGAGTTGGCCTCACGTATTGCGGGGAAAGTGACTATGCCCGTGTTTGAAACCACAGCATTCTACACAGATTCCGACCCCAAGGACACCGTCCTTTCTGGCGTCCTGGCAGACGCAGCCGGTGGACTGTTTCTGGCACTCCGCTTCTTCCGAAAAGGGGACGTCCTCTACTACGTCGTATCCCAGCACGACGACCCAAAGGCCATTCAGGGCAGCCTCTTTTTCAACGAGCGCTTCGCTAGACCACCTATTAGACGACTCAAAGGCACAGTACCTCGTCGTCCTCAACACAAAAACTAAAACCATCGTGGGCACCCTCGAGATGACCCGCCAACAAATTTTGGAATTAGAGTATAAGCACCAGACTCTCCGGGCCTCCTGACTCCCCCGTTTAATGGGTGGCAAGCACCTACTAAAAGGGTGCAACCGGCCCTGGGGGTGCGAATCCCTTCTGGGCCTCGTCCACAGAGGTCACATAGGCTCTCAGCTTTGCTAACACCGCTGCCGAAGCGCGCACCTCAAACCGTGCGCGCTCGCTATCGTCAAAAGTCGAATCTATAATCAAACATGATTTATAGACAGTCGACATCCCCGCAGCGTCCTCATGGGGAACCTGGAGGGTAGCCCGCACCAGATTTTCTTCGAAAAATTTAAAGACCTGACGCCTGAGTGATAGGAGATCTTCCTCCCGGTGGGCTGAGGTAAAGACGGCCCCCCGGTAGATGGATTTCAAGATCTTTGGCAATACCTGATCGGGAAGACGATCCATCTTGTTAAAGACCATCATCACCGGCAAATCTCCGGCCCCGATATCTCGTAAGACGGATTCGGTGGTTTTGATTTGGAGCTGGAACAGGGGATCTGCAACATCCACCACATGGAGCAGGAGATCCGCCTCGAGCACCTCATCGAGGGTCGACTTAAAAGACTCGATCAGACCATGGGGGAGATTGCGGATAAAACCGACCGTATCGCTTAGCAAGATCTTGGGCCTTGTGGTCGGATCGAGGGTGCGCACGCTGGAGTCAAGGGTCGCAAAGAGCACGTCCTCGGCCTGGACCTGGGAACGGGTCATGCCGGCCAGGAGCGAGGTCTTGCCGCTATTGGTATAGCCCACCAAAGCCACCTTAAGCTCATTACGACGGGCTTTCCGCTGGTTTTGGCGGTCCTTATCGATCCCCTCCAGCTGTTTTTTAAGCCGGCTGATCCGCTCTCTCGCCAGGCGGCGGTCTACTTCGATCTGCTTTTCGCCCATCCCCCGCTGGATACCACCACCCCGTTGGCGCTCCAGGTGAGTCCAGGCTCCGGACATCCGTGGGAGCAGATATTCAAGCCGCGCGATCTCTACCTGGGTCTTGGACTGGGTGGTGCGGGCATGGCGGGCAAAGATCTCAAGGATGACCCCAGTGCGATCCAGAACCTCACATCCCGTCATCTGCTCCAGATTGCGCATCTGCGGTCCAGAAAGCGGATGGTCAAAGACCACCAGTCCGGCTCCTACCTGTTCTGATAAAACCCTGATCTCTTCGACTTTACCCTCCCCCAAGAGACACTTGGGTGTCAACTTCTGACGCCGTTGGATCACGCGGCCTTTGACCACGATCTGCAAGGTTTCCAAAAGGCGACTGAGTTCGTTGAGATCATCGTTAAGACGCTGGGACTCATCACTGCCCAAAAGAACTCCCACAATAATGGCTGAGGACTTGCGGGACGCCGTATCGGTGGGATGAGTGTTAATGCTCGGAATGGGCCATAGCCTCCGCTAGCAATGGATCCCCAATGCCAACCATAGGATACCGCTTGCCGAACCATGCAATGGACGATAGGAAAATCCCCAGAAACCCTAGAAAAATCCCCACTTCGATCCAAGGAAGCCCCCAGGTCTTAGGATCGGCCACCTCAGGAATCACCACGAGAAGCGACACCAACCATTGGGCCACAAGAATCACCGCACAGATCGGCAGGGTGATCCCAGCGGTCCATTTGGAGACCTTTGGAATCAGGGCAAACAGGGGAAACAAAAACACCAGAAAAGGGACCGCTACCACGATTTTAACCCAAGGGTCATGGAGCCTATGGAGAAAATACTCGGTCTCTTCGGGGACGTTTCCGTACCAGTAGGTGATGATATGGGCATAGGTGAGATAGGCGAAAAAGATTGTAAATCCATGCATGAGTTTGCCGATATCATGGAAATGCTGACGATGGAGGAGCTGGCCCACGGGTGTGCCGCGCATGGCAAACATAAAGATAAGAATCGAGGCCATGGTCGTATGCATCATGGCGGCAAAAGCCCAGGCACCCCATAGAGTAGAAAGCCAGGTAGGAGCAAGAGACATGGTCAGGTCAAAAGCCAGCAGACTAAAAGCCAGTGCATAGACGATGAGAACGGGCGCCGTCCAGTAGCGAAGCTTGGCTTGGACTTCGTTGCCTAAGCGCACTCCGTCCTTAGGACCCCCCCTCACCACGGCCAGGTCCCGTCTCACCTTGTGACCTAACTGCCAAAAAGAGAGGTAGAGGATAAGCCCTAAGGCGAAAATATCCCGAGCCAACATAAACTCTGGAACCAGCCAATCGCGTTTACCCCAAAAGCCTTCGATCGAGGCTGGATCTGCAATCCAGGAGTAGACGGAGCCTGCACCGAAGAGATTGAGCTTGATGGCTAAGAAAAATACCAGAAAAGAAAAGGCTGCGATGGGCAAAAAGCTGGCGAAGGACTCGTGGAGCCGCATCATGGGTCGTCCCCACTTTGCCCCGATCACATCTTGCATCCCCGCAAAGGCGATCCCGCCGAGGGCGATGGCAAAAAAGTAAAAGAGGTTAAAGAGAAAACTCCCCCAGGTCCGCGTGGCCTCACCGCTCGCCATCCCGCCGATGAACGCGATAAACCCCATCAACACGCAAAAAATCAGACCTCCCCGCGCTGCTGGAGATACGGTAAGATAGAACTGATTGCGCTGGTCATACAAATTTGGAGAACTCATAAAACGGTCTTCCTATCGGGACTGCAAGGTTCTAAGGTGTTTAAGGATCATCCAACGTTCTTCAGGAAGGGTTGCATACCCGTAGCCAGGCATGACCGACGTCCCAAAGGTTATGCGGTAGAAGAAAAACCCGTCCTTTCGCTCGCGGTAGGAAGGATGGGTGATATCAGGAGGGGTTGGAAAATTAGGTCCAAGGGAGTGAGTCCCTTTGCCTTCGACCCCATGGCATACGGCGCAAAAAGTCTCATAAAGGACTTTACCCCGAGCCTCAAATCGTCCATCACTATCAGCGGCCATCTCGACCGGCATCACATGGACGGTCTCGGCAGCCTCCGGGGTTTTCTCGTAAAACATGGCATTCATCGGCACTGCATGGAGCGGTGGATCGATAAAACTCTTTTGGGGTTTAGACGTGGGGGAATCAGCCATATCGGGAGCCCACTGCATCTTGGTGCCGGTGCCATCAAAACGGCAGCCAGCCAAGACAAGGGTCAGTCCAAGAATAAATCCAGGGATCGGCCCAAAAACCATGGTCCTAAGACTTTTATGGGGACGTCTCATTGAGCACCTCCAGTCAGCTTAACCTCTTCCGCACCCCATTCTCTGAGGAGTTTGGCTTGGGGCCCATCTAGTTTGGCACCAGGGACAAAGATTGCAAACCGATCCGATGTGGTGCGGGGGTCTAAGACAGCCCGTTTGGGATTGGGGATCCGACCCATCACCAGCATCCCTAAAATCGTGGCGATGGCGCCAAAGAGAATCATACACTCAAAACCAATAACCACATAAGCAGGAAAAGAATAAATCCCTGGTGTTTTGCCACTGACCACAATCGGCCAATCGTAGTCCGTCCACAGGGCTAAGGCAAATCCAGCAGTCACCCCCGTTAGGGCTCCAGCCAGGGTAAAAAACCGAACCGGGCTGGCGCCAAAGCCGCTTGAATGCTCGATCTCATGGTAAGAGGTTGGACTAAAGACCTCGTGCCCTGCAAACTCACTGCGGTCGCGCACCTTTTCAATAGCATGACACACGGTGTCCAAGTACCTGAAGATGGCGATAATCCCTTGATCCGCGTTAGCCATGGTGGCCTCCGTCCTTGTCTTTTTTGTCTGCGTGGTGAGGTGAAAGGGGCTTTGGCATGATGAGCTTGATCTCCGAGAGCGAGATGATGGGAAACAGTTTACAAAAGATCAAATAAAATACAAAGAACAGGCCGAAGCTTCCCAGGGTGATCACGATCTCAAAAAGCCCTGGCTCAAAATGCCCCCAACTCCCTGGAATAAAATCTTCGACTAGCGAGCTGATGATGATGTTATACCGCTCAAACCACATGCCCACATTGATAAGGACACAGATCACAAAAGAGACCGGGATACTGGCGCGCACCCGTCGACTCCAAAAGGCCAAGGGAAAAATACAGTTGCAAAAGACCATCACCCAGAAATAAAAGGCATAGGGCCCAATGGCGCGTTTTTCGAAGATAGCCCATTCGTACTCGTTGCCGGAATACCAGGCCAGAAAAAACTCGACCCCATAGGCATAGAATACGATCGTCGAAGTAAACAGGGTCAGCTTAAGACAGGCGTCCAGATGTTGGGGCAAAATAAACTTTTCCAAACGGAACATGTAACGAACGGGGATCAAGAGGTTAAACACCATCGCACACCCTGAAAGGATCGCTCCCGCCACAAAGTAGGGGGGAAAGATGGTGGTATGCCAACCCGGCTGGATCGACATGGCGAAGTCCCAGGACACCACGCTATGGACCGACAATACAAGTGGTGTCGCGAGAGCCGCCAGAAAACCGTAGCCCGCCTCGTAATGCCACCACTGTTTTGCGGTGCCTCTCCAACCAAAAGACATCACCCCGTAGACCAGTCGTTTGATTCCCTTGGAGCGGTCGCGGATCGAAGCTAGATCGGGCACGAGCCCCATATACCAAAAAAGCAGCGAAGTCGTAAAATAGGTGGTGATGGCAAACACGTCCCATAGAAGGGGCGAGCGGAAGTTAACCCAAAGGTTATTGGTATTAGGCAGGGGTAAAGCCCAATAAGCCCCCAGATACATCCGTCCCATATGAATCAAGGGAAAGATTGCGGCACAGATCACCGCAAAGATGGTCATAGCCTCGGCGCTGCGGTTGACGGTGTTCCGCCATTGGGCCCTAAACAAAAACAAGATCGCTGAAATCAACGTCCCTGCATGGCCAATCCCCACCCAAAAGACGAAGTTTGTAATATCCACAGCCCAGTAGAGAGGAGGCGCAAAATTCCACAACCCTAAACCATAAACCGTGTGGAGGCCAACAAACACAACCCCTGCCAAAAGCAGAGACGCTGCCATCCCGAGGGCCACATAAAAGGACTTATGGGGTTTTTCGAGGTTGACTAAAATCTCGTCATTAACCTCGGAGATTGTTTTCTCCCAATGAACTTGGCTACTGACATTGGCCATTCTACACACTCCGATAAGGACTAAGGTTCAACCGTGATGGGTGCTATGCTCTGAAGATTCGCCTTCCACTTCATTGAGGGACACTTTGGCTTTGTAGCTGACATTAGGCAAAGTTTTAATACCAAAATGCCCGTGATCTGGATCGCCGCCAAGGGCTAAATAGGCTCGCCCATCCTTGCGGTCTTGGGTGATCTGGGAAGCTGGGTCGTTTAGGTTACCAAAAGTGATAGCCTCTGTAGGACAGGTTTGGGCACAGGCAGGCAAAAACTCCTGATCCTTTACGAGACGTCCTGCTAGTTTAGCCTTATGCTTAGCATCCCGAATCCGTTGGTAGCAAAAGGTGCATTTTTCCATCACACCTCTGGTCCGCACCGTGACATCGGGGTTAAGGGCCCGGGGGCTTCGATCTTGAAGGCGGTTTCCAAGGACGTTCCACTTGTGGGTCCACCAATTGAAACGGCGGATCTTATAGGGGCAGGCGTTAGCACAGTATTTGGTCCCGATACAGCGGTTGTACGTCATCGCATTGATCCCCTCTGGATCATGGGTCGTTGCGTACATGGGACAGACCGCTTCACAGGGCGCGTGATTGCAATGCTGGCAGAGCATCGGCTGCAGGGTGACTTCGGGGTTATCGGGATTGCCCCAGAAATAGCGGTCAATCCGTATCCAGTTCATCTCGCGGCCGAGCAAGATCTGCTCGCGGCCTACCATCGCCACGTTGTTTTCGAGGGTGCAAGCAACATAACAAGCTTGGCAGCCGGTACATTTGTCTAAGTCGATGGACATCCCCCAGCGGTAGTCCAGCTTTGGAAGGGCGGGGTAAATGTCGGGAACATCGTCAAGGTCGACTTTGCGAACGGGCTTTTCCTTAGCAGCCGCTAGGGAGACTTTTTTGACGATATCCTTACGATTCGCAATATCGTTATGCTTTTGTAACTGCGCTAAAGGATAAACAGTTCCTAGTGGGGTGATTTTAACCAACTGACCACAGATCGCCGGACTTCCGGTCACTGAATCCTGGGCTTTGTTGACCACCATCAGAGGGTTTACCCCGGCGCCGCCTTCAATGGTACCGCGCCCCTTGGCATGGCCATTGCCCCGTGGGACCAAGACCGCTTCAGGATGCAGACCGGGAAGTGGGTAGACCGAGGCTTCGATCACCCCCACAGGGCCTTGGATCTTGACGAGATCAAACTTTTTAAGACCGAGCTGGGCAACCGTTTTAGGGTTTAAGGCCACATAACTATCCCAGGCAATGGTGGTCAAAGTCTCCGAGGCTTCCTGCAACACTGGTTTATGGGCATGGCGTCCATCTCTCAGACGAACATCGAGGGGCGAGATCAAGCGGAAACCCACTCCTGGGGTCTCCACCAACTTAAAGGCTGCCGAAACTCCACCCGCTAGGGCTGGTATGGCCGTGGTCAGCTCTTGGCCCACAAGTCCTGTTTTAAGGGAGGTCTTGAAAAAGGTGTCAAAAGTCTCCGTGCTACTCCCCGCCCCACTCACAGCGAGAGTCTGCTGAATCGGAGCCCATTTTTTCATGATATAGGAGCGGTAATCCTGATACCCCATAGGCCTTTTAAGAGTTGCTGCAATCCACAGAAGGGCGTCCTCAGCCTGGCGGCTGTCATGGGTTGGACGGACGGTAGGTTGTCTTAGGCTCCAGGTACCGAGCCGTGGCGCTTCGTCGCCCCAGGACTCAAGCCAGTGGTGATTGGGGAGCCGGTAAGTCGCCACATCATCCACTTCGTTTGGAAACTCCTGGATCGAAGCCACATACTTGATCCCCTTAAGGGCTTCCCCTAGGCCCCAGGAGGCGGGGACACTAAACAGTGGATTGCTATCGATCACGAGCAACACTTCGATACCCTGGACCTCGCTTAAAAATCGGCTAAGATCGCCCGGATTCACAGGGGCAGGTCGCAGGCCTTTTTGGAGATGAAGCACATTGTCGTAGGCTCCCACGAGCTCGTTAGCCATGATGGCGGCCAGCTGGAGACTGGTGGCATTTTCGTCAAAATTAGCACTGCCACCTGAGAGAACCACGGCTGGTTGGGACAGAAGATCATCAGCCAGCTTGTCAAAAAACTCTTTCTTAAGGCCAAGCTTGCCATAGGCGGCTTCGAGGAGCGCTGCCTTACTGTCGAGGACTTGTTGGATTTGAATCCGACCTTGGGCCGATCCCTTAGCTTTTGAGCTTGCAAACAAGGCACGCACCAGGAGTAAGGTCGCGACTGTTTCTGATCCCGGAGGAATCACAAACCGCTCGTCTGCTTTTGAACCCGTTAAGGTCAGCACACTTTCTAGCTGGACATGGCGGCCTTTTTTGCCTGCCTGATAGGAATGGGACTTGGTGTAGCCCTTGGTGTCACTGACCAATGAGGTCCCCACATCCAAAAAGTCCGAACCTATGCCGACGATCAACTCAGCTTTGCTGAGATCTTGGTAAGGCATTCCATCGATGCCAAAAGCGATCTTGTAAGCGGCAACCGTGGACTCAATCAAGGTGTTAGGCTCAAAGGTGTAAAGCCTTGAGGGCTGAGAACCCACTAGGGTTAACCATTCTCGGAAAAACCCATGGCGATGACCTGTGGAGCCACCTGTAAAGATGGCCACCTTACCACCGCTGTTCTTGATCTTTTCCCCAAGATGCTCGTAAACTTCGGGCCAGGTCACTTTTTTAATGGAATCGCCAAAACGCATCTCCGGGCCTGCCCGACGTTCTGGATGCCACAGCCCGTGGAGGGAAGCTTGGCCAACTGCACAGAGTTTACCATCATTGACTGTATGTCCCGGCAGCCCCTCAACTTTGGTCGGACGGCCCTCCCGGGTTCGAACCATCACCCCACAGCCGGCGGTGCAATCACCACAGGTTGAGGCATACCATACAGCTTCACCAGGGTATTGATCCACAGGTTGGTTTACATAAGGCAGACCCTGTTCCACAGGACGCTGGACGCAGGCTGCTGTCGCCCCAACGGCTGTCGCGCTAAAAAGCTTCATAAAGTCCCGTCGTCCGACAGAAAACCCTGCACCTTGCGAAGCGGGACTGCCCGTGGATGGGACCTGGGTCCCCTCACGGGGAGCAAGCTCGGGAAACCGCTCTTCGATTTCCATATAATAGGGCCCTGGGACAAACTCCTTCGCGGGTGCCTCAAAAGGACCGTTGGGAGCGAGAACTTCGCGGCCACGACGGGGATCATCGCTGGCAGGGACTTCGGAAAAGGGAACATCTCCCATGGGCAAATCAGTCTGAGGGGCGGTAGGGTTTTGACTCATGAAATCCTCTAGGGGAAGCGTTCCCCGGGTGTGGTCGATAGGATGATCCGTAGAATGATCGGTAACAGGAACGGCAAGGCCACGACCCTCATAGGACGGAGAGGGCTGATTTTTAAGGCTGACCGGGGTTGGTTGAACATCTGGAATATCCATGCTCTCAATGCTCCTCAAGCAAACGTCAGCTTCAATAGTGGCAAGCCATGCAATCTTGTTTAGCACCCTTTTGTTTGTGACAGTCGATGCACCAGCCCATCTGGAGGGGGGCCACCTGTTCGACCACTTCCATATCCTGGACTTGACCGTGGCACTCTTGGCACTCTAGCTTGGCTCCAGAAACATGGATCTTATGGCTAAACCGCACAAAATCAGGTAGATCATGAACCTTGACCCAAGAGATCGGTTGGTTATTTTTATAGCTTTCGGTGATTTTTTGGATCCAAGGTTTATCGGTTCCGACGAGACGGTGACAGCCCATGCAGGCGTTGAGGGGAGGAATCCCACTGGTGATCGACCGGCGCGCTGACGAGTGGCAATACTGGCAAGGGATTTTTTTATCACCTGCATGGAGCTTATGACTAAAGGGAATAGGCTGCTCTGGCTTATAGCCAACATTGTCCACCGTATCACCCGGGGTCCACATGGACCATGCCATGGTGGGTTGGCTCAGGGGAAACAGTCCTAAGACAAGCGTGAGTAGGCACAGGAATGCACCCCAGCCGACTCTTGAAACCAAGAGGGACCTGAAAACTAACGGACTACCTTTAGGACAAAACTCTGACTCTCTCAACCCCAACTCCTTTTTTACCAAAAACCCCGTAGAGCCTCGGCATATAAGACTCGATTCCGTTGTTTCTTAAATCTTTCCAATCCTATCTTATCATTCAAACCCAGCAGGGCTCGAAGAAACAAGAGCACTCGCAAAAAGGATCACTTAGAATATTGACACAGCATCCGGGCCAACACCAGGCTGTTAATCATAAACCTAAAAAAAAACTATCCTCCGCAGTATACGTAAAAAACGAAAACCTAGCCAAAGGGTGTCCCAGGGATATCATAAAATTTATTTTGATCCAATCCATCATTTTGATTTTCATCACCTCTTGCGAACGGTACTGTGGTCCGGTCCTCCTCTTCCCCTGAGGTTAAAATATGAACCCAACGCCTCTATTTAAACTGGCCTCAAGCTATACGCCCCAAGGCGACCAACCCGTGGCTATCGAAAAGATCACCGAGGCTCTGCGCCGGGGCGATCCCCATCATATCCTGATGGGAGTTACGGGATCCGGTAAAACTTTTACCATGGCCAACGTGATCACCCGACTCGAACGCCCAGCGCTGGTCATGGCACCCAATAAAACCCTCGCTGCCCAACTCTTCAGCGAATTCAAAACCCTGTTTCCAGAAAATGCCGTCGAGTACTTTATCAGCTACTACGACTACTACCAACCAGAAGCCTACGTCCCTTCCAGTGACACCTATATCGCCAAAGACTCCTCCATCAACGACGATATCGACAAGATGCGCCATGCGGCCACCCGCTCCCTCTTCGAGCGTCGCGACACGATAATCGTCGCCAGCGTCAGCTGCATCTACGGCCTTGGGTCTCCCGAGTCCTACAGCCATCTTGTGGTGACCTTGCAAAAATCCCAAGCCTTGGGCCGCGATCAGCTGCTGCGTTCCCTGATCGACATCCAATATTCGCGCAATGACCACTCCCTGGTAAGGGGCCACTTTCGGGTCCGAGGCGATACCGTCGACGTCCTACCAGCCCACCAACGGGACGAAGCAGTACGGATCGAATTCTTCGGGGACGAGATCGATGCGCTTTCAGTGATCGACGTGCTCACGGGAAAAACCCTAAGGCAAGTGGATGAAATCTCCATCTATCCCTCCAGTCACTATGTGACCGACCGCAAAGATATGTCAGCCATCATCAAAGAAATCCTCAAAGACTTAGGAATCCGGCTAAGGGAGCTCAAAGCCGCCAACAAGCTGGTGGAATACCAACGCCTCGAACAGCGAACCATGCACGATATCGAAACCATGGAACACATCGGCTACTGCCCAGGGGTCGAAAATTATTCCCGCTATCTGACAGGTGTGCCCCCTGGACACCCACCCCCGACCCTGCTGGATTACTTTCCTAAAGACTTTATTACCATCGTCGACGAAAGCCATATTACGATCCCTCAAATCGGGGGCATGTTTCGGGGTGACCGCAGCCGCAAATCGGTCTTAGTGGAATTCGGTTTCCGCCTCCCTTCGGCCCTGGATAACCGCCCCCTTGAATTTGAAGAATTTTTGTCCCGGGCTCCCCAGATCCTCCATGTATCGGCAACCCCTGGGAACTACGAACTCCAAGTTTGCCAGGGAAAATATACGGAACAGTTGATCCGACCGACCGGGCTGGTGGATCCTCGGATCGAAGTCCGCCCCGCTAAAGGCCAAGTGGACGACCTCTATGGAGCGATCCAAGAAGCCCTCGCCCGCAAAGGTCGAGTGCTGGTCACCACCCTGACTAAAAAAATGTCCGAAGAGCTAAGCCGCTACTACATGGAAATGGGCCTTAAGGTGCGCTACCTCCATTCGGATATCGAAAGCCTCGAACGGGTGGAGCTTCTACGGGACCTGCGCAAAGGAGTCTTTGATGTGCTCGTCGGTATCAATCTCCTTCGGGAAGGACTTGATCTGCCCGAAGTGAGTCTCGTGGCCGTTATGGACGCCGACAAAGAGGGTTTTCTCAGGTCGAGATCCTCTCTCATCCAGGTTGCAGGACGGGCGGCTCGAAATGCCGAGAGCAAAGTCATCTTTTACGCGGATCGCATCACAGCTTCTATGAAAGCCTGCATGGATGAAACCGACCGGCGGCGCACGGTACAAGAGGAGTTTAACCTTAAGCACGGCATCACACCCCAAACCATCATCAAAAGTATTCCAGAAGATCTACGCAAAATCTACGGGCTCGACGAATCCCCAGAGTCTAAAACCCAAGACCAAACTCTGGGCGACCTTAAACAAAGCGGAGTTCACTCTGCCAAGGAGCTAGACCAGTTAATCCGTAAGAAACAGAAAGAAATGAAAGTCCACGCGGGCCAACTTGAATTCGAAAAGGCCGCCGAAGTTCGCGACGAGATCTCCCGACTACGGGATCTCCTCGTACAATTTGGCGATCTCGGCGCAGCCATCCATGAGGAGGAGCCTTAGGTTGTGGCAACCCTAAAAGTAAGGGAAAAAATAACCACTCTGCCTAAAGAGCCCGGTTGTTACCTGATGAAAGACTCCCTCGGTCGAATCATCTATGTGGGTAAAGCAAAAAGCCTAAAGGCCCGGGTCAGCCAGTATTTCGGCACTGATCAGAGTTCGCTCAAGACCCGAGTGCTCGTGGAAAATATCGCTGATTTTGAGCTGATTATCACCCAGACCGAGGTGGAAGCCTTGCTCCTCGAACGGACTCTGATCAAACACCACAAACCTCGGTTTAATGTCCTCCTCAGGGACGACAAAGAGTATCCTTTCTTGCGGATCAACTTCCAAGAACCCTGGCCACGGATCGAAAAAGTCCGACGCCGCAAAGACGACGGGGCCACCTACCTCGGACCATTTAGTAGTAGCGGCCAACTTCGCGTCCTTATGGATACTACCATGCGCATCTTTCCCCTCGTGCGCTGTAGCCGCCATGAGTTTGCCCAGGTGAGGCGTCCTTGTAACTATTACAATATGAAACTCTGCCTAGGCCCTTGCACCCTCCCCGTCCCCCCGGAGCAGTATCACTCGACCGTCCGCGACGCCGTAGATTTTCTATCGGGCAAATCTCAAGAAGTGCTGAAAACCATCACCTCCAAGATGCAGGCTGCCGCAACGGACGAACGCTATGAGCTTGCAGCCCTTTACCGGGACCAACTCAAAGCTTTCTCCAATATCACCGAAAAACAAAACGTGATTATGCAAGACCTACCCGACGCCGACGTCATCGGAGTCGTCCCCACGGAGCTTAAAACCTCCTTTCATGTCCTGACAATCCGCAACCTCCAGCTGGTGGGCCAAGATAGTTTTGTGCTCCGCTCGGAAATCGCTGAGCCCGAAGATGCACTCGTCCAATTTTTATTGCAGTACTACGAAAGCCGCAGCCTCCCCCGGGAGTTGATCTTGCCTTTTGAACTCGCCGAGGGGGATCAACTTCGCCTCGCATTGCTCACAGGACACCCCGATGCGGTTCAGTTTACGATGCAAAGTTCTAGCCGCGGGACGCGCAAAGATTTGGTCGCAATGGCCGAAAAAAATGCGGCCTATAAGTTGACCGAACTGGATATCCAAGCGGAGAATGCAAGGACAGAACTCCTGGTCCTCAAGGAAAAACTAAACCTCCATCATATCCCCAAACGGATGGAGTGTATCGATATCTCCAATATCCAGGGATCAGCTATTGTGGCCAGCAACGTCTGTTTTGTAGACGGTAGGCCCGCAAAAGAACTTTATCGCCATTACAATATCAAGTCGATCCAAGGGACCGCCGACGACTTTGGCTCCGTTGCCGAAGTCGTCGAACGACGCCTCGAACGAGGTATCAATGAAGGAGATCTCCCCCAGCTCCTGATTATCGATGGCGGCAAAGGGCAGCTAAAGGCTGCGTGGACCGTTCTTGAGGAGTTTAAAAAACACCACCCTCCCTCGTCCCTAGCCTTTGACCTGATCGCCCTGGCTAAAGCCAAGGGCCAAACACCCGATGGGGGGCGCGCGCGTCATGGTCCGATGCGGGCTTTTGAGCGGGTTTTTTTTGTGGGCCAAGAGGTTCCCCTCGCCCTTAACCCTGGGACGCCAGAATTTCGGCTATTGACCCAGATCCGGGACGAAGCCCACCGATTTGCCATTAGCCATCACCGCAAGGTCCGTTCTAAAAACGCTCTTACCTCGTCTTTGACCGAAATCCCTGGAATCGGCCTTAAGATGCAGCAGAAGCTGATCACCCAGTTCGGTAACTGGGACCGGCTGCGCACGGCTCCCTTAGAAGAGCTGGTCAAAGTGAAAGGACTCCGCAAAACCACTGCCGTTGCCCTCCATAGCCATCTGCAAAACCTACGGGAGGGGATTGAAGTCGACCCACAGGGGGAGACTCTGCAGGCTAAACAGGAAGGGCCTCCCCATGGGGAAGAGACCTTTGAGCTGGCCATCCGGATCAACCCCGGTGTGGAGGTGATGGAGGTGAGTAAACAATTAGTGATGAGTTTTTTGGAGGCCCACGGCTTTCCCGAATATGTGGAGGCCATGATCGACGGCATCCAAGACTCCCTGCCCGAAAAGCCCGAAGACCTCTGGGACTTTGAGACCCATGGGAACCAGGGTCACGCCCCACTTTTGGTCTTTCATCCGCAGCGAGAGATTCTTGAGGGGTTGGTGGCGTTGATAAAGGCTCAGTTTGGGGACGACACCCTCACCACGGCGATCACGGCGATCAGCAATGAATCATGGCAGCAAGCTTGGGATCAAGATTTTGAGGAGATCCAAACCCAGAAGATTAGGGTGGTGGCCTACGACGAAAAGCTTGGGACCGAAGGCGAGCAACCTTTGATTGGTGGGTCTGGTCAAAACATAAATATTTTTATCAAACCAGGCAAAGCCTTTGGGGATGGGCGCCATAAAACCACACGAGTTTGTTTAGAGATGTTGGATGACATCACCGTGGAAGTGGAGGGAAACTCCTACGCCTTGGATGTCGGCACAGGAAATGGGATTCTGGCCGTGGCGGAGAGCCTCTTAGGCTTTAAAACGGTGGTCCTAACGGATTTAAGCCCCGAGATCATCGCCGAGGCAGCGTTCCATGGACAGCTCCACCATGTGGAGCAAGGCTGGCAAACCCATGTCACCGACCAAATCCCGCCCAGCCCCTCAGGACGGGGTTATGATTTGATCACCGCCAATATCCTCGCTCCGATCCTGCACCAGCTCTTAGCGGACATGGCACAGCAACTCGCCCCCCAAGGGTCTCTGATCTTAGCGGGGTTTATTCGTAAAGAAGCTGGACCACTGATCGAGCTGGGCAAAAAGTTAGGGCTCTCTGTAGTTGCTGAACGGGAATGTCAAGGCTGGGTAGGGTTGAGGTTGCAGTGGACCAGTCTTTAAAGTTAGTTGAGTCCAAACCTTCAGCAGGTGCATCTATATGTTAATGCTCTCCCGGACTGGCCTGAAATCATATTCTACCGGTCATCACCAAAATTTATAACCAAATTTAAAGTTAAATCAGACCAAAATTCCATGTCATATTGGTTGTTTAGATCTTCAACTTAATTTAAATAAATATTCGCGCACTAACCTCCGAAACCTTTTGCAAGTCGGCTCGATTGGTCGACTCAAACTTTTGGAGGAATAAGATGCCCATAGGTAAACCATTTATTAGTGTATCGATTTTTTTATTAATCTCTGCTTGTGGTACGAGCAAAATGGACAAATTTTCTTCGTTACCCAAAGATTCACAGGACAACAATGACACCGAAGCGACCGCTAACCCATCTACCGGTGACGCCATTCCAGATAAACCAACAGTACCAGAAAACACTAATAACCCAAACAATGATCTACCTTCAGACCCTCAAAAGGACTCCACTGCTGGCCAAACTCCCTTGCCCGCCGATCCAACCAACCAACAAAGCTTACCACCTACACCTTCACCAGAAGGCCCACCGGTCACTCAGCCAGAACCTCCTACCACGGTACCTACCCCCACTCCTTCAGAGCCAATCGATACAGACGCCAATCATTGTAGTGGGGTTGTGGATCAGTGTCCCGTAACCGGTGGGATAACATGGCATTGTAAAAAACGCTTCCTCCATGGCATCAACTATGCTTGGCATAACTTTGGCGGAGACTTTGGGGGAATTGCACCTTGGGGCCAAAAAGGTATTGCCGCAACACCAGCAATCGATACCGAATTAGCCGATATGAAGGCCAACGGTGCCCACGTCATCAGGTGGTGGATGATGCCTGATTTTCGCGGCGATGGGGTCGTTTTTGATGCAAACGATAAACCCATTGGCTTAGGTCCAACCTTTCTAAACGACCTCAATGGGGCCTTGGCACTAGCCGAAAAACACGATTTGTATTTGATGTTAACTATTTTTTCTTTTGATAATTTTAAACCGACAACTACAAGTGGCGGTATCAAGATTCGTGGCCTAAACCCTTTAATCATGGACCCCACAAAAAGGGCTGCTTTACTCCAAAACGTCATTCGTCCGATGGCTCGGGCCGTGCAAGCTAGCCCCCTTAAAAAAAGGCTCATAACCTGGGAAGTCATTAATGAGCCCGAATGGGCGATAGTTGGTTCGAGCAAGTACGGGGACCCAAATTTTGATTGTAATACATCCCTTCAGTGTGTTTCCCACGATCAAATGGAGAGCTTTTTAGGTGATGTGATCGGCGTTCTAAAGGCAGAAAGCAAGGCTCTTATTTCGGTAGGTGGAGCTGCAATAAAATGGAAAAATGCCTGGTCAAAGCTCAAGTTAGATTATTATCAATTCCACACCTATGATTGGGTTGATCAGTACTATCCCTACTCTAGGTCGCCAGCTCAATACGGCGTGACCGACAAACCCGTGGTCATGGGAGAATACCCACTCAATGGACTACCTAATATTCCTGTTCCTAATATGTTAAATAGCTATATTACCAACGGCTATGGTGGAGCGCTTGGCTGGTCTGTGACCGATGCAGCTTTTAACTGGGCTGGCAATAAAATCAATATTAAAAAATTTGCTGACAAGTATCCCTGCGAAACTCATTTTTAAATCAGGAATAGCACTCTCCCGATGTGAAATACCGACCCCCTTTTGACACCAAGAAGAAGGAGTTGATGTGATCACTAGAAAAAATATCCAACACTCACCTCTCCTTCGCGCTGAAAGTCATTTTTTTGCCATTGAATTTTAGCAAAAATATCGGACTTAAAGCTCCAGGTCGCAGTCCAATTAAAATCAGAGGTTCTTTTGCGGATTTGGTTAGCAAATCTTAGCCATGAAGGTTGCCATTCCAATGCCAGTTCTAATGACTCATTTGCATTGACTGCAAAGGGGCGCCACCTGATCCCCGAAAGGAATCCTGAGGAAGCAAAAATCCTTTTTGCGGCAGCAAATTCGTTGCCGGCAATTACAAAAGGTATCAAGTTAACGATTAAACTCTGAGAATGATAGCCCAATGTGAGACCACCACCTAGACGAACATAAAAATCCTGATTTCGAGTTGGCAGCAATTGAGATTCTGCCAGCAAAGTGTCCGTTCCCACGGCAAACTCCCAAGACCAAAGGTCGAGCAAAGGGGTATAAAAAGGATGGGAAGACATGGATATTAAAGTAAATTTATTTATTTCCGCGTACTTATCTGATAGGTGCGCTTCGACCCCAAGAAGCGCAATCGCATTTTGGCGTCCAATCCCTATATTTGGCTCGCCAAATTCGTGAAAGCTAGGCCTTATCTTGATGATGGCACCTGTGAGATTTTCTGACTCCCTTACAAATAACCCGGTGGAAAAGAGACTTTCGTGATGGGCCTTCTCTGGACCACTTATTTTTGTCTCGCCATTATTGGGCCTGACCTCTGGTTCTCCTGGACCTAAACTTGATCTCGCTACCAGGATTTCGTGGCGGAGAGAACCATAATTGGCAGATTGACGGTTGCCAGCCAGGCGCTCTTGATAATCGATATAATCAGCAAAAACATCAAGCATGCGTCGCCACTGACTCAAACTGATTGGAGGCTGCATCTTTTGCAAGGCCCCCTCCTTAAGAGAGGCAAATATAAGGTGTCGTTCGGGAGGCGTGAGCTCTTGAGATTTATGCAAACATTGATTGTACATGGAGGGTCGTAAAACTTTTTCGGAAATCAACTGTGCATCTTCGAGTTTTCGCACGAATGAGAGCGGTGAGGTCCAAAACTTTTGCGCTAATGGTGCGAAACGTGAGTCAGTTGCTGCTAAAAGTTTTTGCAACATTGCCGTGCAATTGGTGCTGTGATAATAGTATGGTATGCCAATATCTTTAATTTCCCACAGGGCCATTAAGAGGTCACGAATTTGCTGTTGATTTAGTTTTATTTCGTATTCCCAAAGGTCGCGTTGCTCAAGAAAATTGTACTCCTGGACCTTCATAAAGAAGGGATCTATGGTGAAATAGCCTTTAAAACCCCCTGTAAGACCTCGCCAAGCGTAGGCAAGGCTTAGCTCTGGAGTGTTGACGACGGCAGAAAAACCGACGGCAAGATCAAGCATGGTCGCATAATTTTTTTCGAGCACATGTTCCTGTTTGAGCAATAAGAAAGTATGCCCAAAATAGGAAGCTGGATTGCCCATATACTGGGATGAGAATATAATCGAGGCCGCAGCCAGAGGTGTGGCTTTAAGAAAACTGCTTATAGTTGGACAGCGTTCTTCGACCCTTGGTGCAAGGTTGGTAATTAATCCAACTCTTTTGAGCCAGGTATACCGCCAAGGAAACCGACAGATCACACCCTGATCTTGCTTGGGTAAATTTATGATCTCTTGCTGCACGAGATGACGAAAACCAGCTAATTCTGCTAGCTCATCCTTGTGGCCACCTGAAGTCACAAAAAATTTAGCATCAACGACCAAACTCTGGTCTTGTCCCCAAATTTTCTGGTCATAGTATAGGATTCGTTGCCATTGCTCACGATCAAAGTGTTGGGTAGCCAACGGTTCGGCACCCATCAGAGGATTGTTTGGAATCCAAAAGAACAACAAGACAATGCAATCAAATAATCCTGCAGTTTTTTGCCAAATAAGGTTCTTTATGGAGCGTAGCCACCAATTGCTGCAGCGTTTCGTTACTATTATTGTCCGCAAAGATGGTAGCAAAGTTTACCTGCATTGTTTGTGCAAAAGCAGCATGACCCATTTGCGTTCTACAGCCCATCAGCCAACTCAAAGCAGTGATATGCTCTCCCTGGCCCCTGACAGCTTCGCGCTCTAAAACATTCCTATTGATAGCAAGATAAAGCTCTTGCTCCATGACTGCAATCGATTTGGAATCATTAGGAGCACAATTACTGGTTCCAAATGTCATGCCGACCGTGGGCGACATGGCGAGTCCTCCGGCGGTGCCGCCCAAATACAGAACCAAACCGAGAGCCCCATTACTCCCATTGAGAGCTGCTATCAACATCGAAACTGCACCGGTCAATGCCGTTACATTTGGGAGGAGTCTAACCGATGTGATCCCTAATTGTGATAAGGGCGTATCATTGGGAAAAAGAGAGATCCCTCCGCCACAACCTGCCATCCCATAGAGCAATTTGGGCGACCTTGATGACTTCGAAGCCCCTTTGCCAAATCCTACAACAGGCACAAGCAATATATAAGCTACACTCAGAATGGCCAACACTTTTGTTATTGAATGGCCCTTAGTAAACATATTCACAACCTTCTGCAATATCCTCCTGTAGACGGAGTTTGACATGGGTAGCCAAAAGTATATTTTCGACTCCCATTTGACCAAAAATCATAGGGAATTCTTTTTGCACTACTTTCTTAAAATTGGTGAGTTCATTGTTTTGACACCCAAAAGTAAAACCATAAGCGGTCAAAAACTCGCCGTCGCCCCGCGCGGCGTCTTTGGCAACCGCCATTAAATTATTTTGCAAAAACTGTTGCTGTCTCACAATCGCGATGGGTAAGTGGGTCGCATTGCAATTAGAAGTGCCAGAGGAAATCCCAAAAGTTTGGTTAGATGTAGAATTATTAGTTGTGTAGGCTGGAACTTGGGTTAATAGTGATCTGTTATTCCCCAGAATAACAGAACCGAGTCCACAGCCGGTAGGCCCATACTTCTGGGGCGAAATGTTGGTGATTTTTTGATTTTTAATTTTTTTTTTGCCAAGGCGCTGTGACTTCCAAACAAAAAGATCCCACAGCCAAAAACTGTAATCAAAAATGATTGAAAAAAATATTTACTAAAAATTAACAACAATGGCTCCCAAACACCTATTCTTGTCTGACTGGCCCAGCTTCTTTGATTGTAAGGTATCCAAATAGATAGTGCAATCAATACCGTTTTATACCACCGGCGAATTGACCCTTGCTGCGGGGCCAAAAAGTGGCTTCGACCACTCCGTCGGCCAAACTTACCAAAACCGTCGGTGATTATTCCGACTAAAGGCCATTAGGTCTGGCCACTGATGCCAGTCCCTATCGAAGCAAATAATTTTTTTGCAAACCTACATTTTTAGTCATTTTCG
>JBGSUI010000191.1:0-126713 GCA_041736175.1 Oligoflexales bacterium
TTTAAATTTTAAATACTTTAAATTTATTTTTGGATCGAGCTTAGCCGACCTCAGATAGGTTTTGGAAAGATGAGCGAAAATTGGAGTCGCAAAAAACCCAGTCTGTGCGCGGGTTCTAGAGAACTTTCAGCCGGCGCTGGACTTTTTATCGAGGCGGATGGTGCCCGTACTGTAATATCCAGTTGCACGCCTTTCAAAAAATCCTGCCTGAAATAGAAGGTCGAGGTGGGAAACTGGTAGCGATCTCTCCAGAAGCTCCGGATGAATCCCTCACCACTCAACAAAAAAATGGCCTTAACTTTACGGTGTTGTCCGATACCAATAACGAATATGGGCGCAGCTTAGGTTTGGTTTATAAATTGCCTGACGACCTTCAAAAACTCTATAAAACTTTTGGCCTTGATTTAGTTAAGAACCAGCATAACAACAATTGGGAACTGCCGCTATCAGCCACATTTGTCGTGGGTAAAAATGGAAAAATTTGCTATGTTTTTAGTGATCCAGATTATAAAAAGAGGGCTCCACTCACCGAGATTCTAGCAGCCTTAGAAACCAGTTCTCACTGTTCATTGTAGTTAAAATTGGTCATAGCTGTTGTATACCCTAAAGTTTTGTGTGAAGTACCGGGTTCCTTTGGAACTCGATGGCAGCAAAGGTACAATCTCAGGGACAAGCCGCAGTTGGAATGGGATTGCGAAACGCTGAAGCTTGATCAGGAGGATGGATGAAAAAGTTCGCTTTATGGTTCGCTGGTACCCTACTCCTAAACTGCGGGAAATCCGATGATGGAAAGGACACGCCGACATCGAAACCACCAGCCGAGAGCACCGTCGGCGAGATCACTGATACAACGATCCAGGGTTTCACCGCCTTCGTGCAGAAGGGCGACTACAAAAAGTGGGCCGCTGAAGCTGCAGTCCATGATAGTACGGGTCCGCACGGCAAAGTTCGCTCGTACTTTAACCCGACGCTTACGACTTCGATCAAGGAGAACAACACGACACATCCAAAGGGTAGTATCTCGGCTAAGGAACTCTATGCCGCTGACGGTACGACGATCAAGGGTTACGCAGTCGAGAGTAAGACCACTGATGGTACTGGTGCCGACACCTGGCTCTGGTACGAAGGCTTCTCGCCAAATTTCAACGAGTATTATGGACAGGGCTTATCGACGTGTACAGGCTGCCACGCCAGCGGAAAAGACTTCGTAAAATCTGCCCCATGACTTCTAAACAAGGAAGGCCCTCTTTTCTTAAAAAACCACAGCCCCCCATCTCAATGTATTGTGAATACTAAGCAAAAGATCTGCATCAATAGGAAAACGAAAGTAGAAGCCATCAAGATGCGCTATTGGGATATGACTTGAAGTGGCCCGGCCCATAGTAAGTAAGTCATTGGTATCCAGGGCACATGCATCAACCCCAGGATCCGCGTGTAACCAAAGTGGCGATAGAGTTCCGGGCCTAACCTCAATAGGCTAATCATGTATTCGACTACAATTCAAGATTGGGGTGCTCGTTCAATTGGGATAGGGGGTTTTCCGTCGGAACTTTATGTTTCCAGAGCACCGGCTCCCTGCTCCATGCCCAAAATTTTGGGATATTGGTTCTTTGAGCCAAGGAAACGGACTTCGAAGTCTTCCAAAACCCAAGCGCCAATGCCTTATGGTTCTACACTATTTTCTCTATCAAAAGAGCGGAGGAAAGTACGACAGCTTGCCGCATCTATCTGACACTAGATGTCTTTTTTTCGGTGTGGGACCAGACCTTGAATGCAAATAACGCGACGATTTGGGTGTTTGATTCCCTAACAACGAGCGATGCATTTTGGTTATGAGTTCCAAGAATCCCAAAACGTTTTACATATAATATCGGAAAGTAGCGATCAATGTTTGGTGGAAGAGATAGGGAAACCCCGTATTCATAGTGGGAAAGGCCGCCCTCGGCCCCTGACCCATAGAGATAGCGATTGTGTGCCACCGTTCCTCCCCCAATGTTACCAAACACCGCTGGCTCCAAGTTTGGTACCCATTCGGAAGGACGATACAGAATCACTCGTATCCCTGCTTGTAAGTAACGTCCTTTGTGGGCGCTTAAATCCTGGCTCAGAGCCACGCTTGCTTCGCCTCGTCCGGGCACCTCAATCTCAATAACATTGTCCCATTCATGAGTGATAGGCCGATGCGTATCTGCACTAACACCCCTCGTTTCATAGAGCGGCTTGTCACCAGTTGCGTTGAGATTGATGATGGAACGGTAACGAATTCGGTCGGTGAGCTCATTTCGGTAATAAGCTCCAGAGCCGACTATGACGAAATGTTTGAATCCTGGGTCCAGCGCATAGATGGGAATAACCTGGAAGGAATCATAGAGCGTCATCCCTCTTTTAGACAGGTTAGACAAGTATTCCGCACCAAGCGAAAGATTAAACTCTATTGCTCGTACCTCTGTAGGGGCGCTTAAGAGTGTGGATACAGCGGCTAGAAATCCGAAAAAGCTGGCGTTTTTGAGCATCTAAATCCTACTTTGTTGCAGCATGGCCACGCTATCTATATCGCGATAGAGTCTGCATAGTTTTTATCAAAATAAGAATGTTGAAGTTTATTTCAAGAATCGTCTTTATTTGGCATTCACCTATAGCCTACAGTCCAATTGAGAATCAGACAAGCGGAAGGTCCCAATTTAAATACGCAGATTGAGAAGACGGATTCGCTCTCGAGGAGATGGCGGCCTGTATGTCTCGCTTTCGTTTGTCTTCCAAACTTCGCATCCACATCCGAGCCGGCAATCGCCCGGACTCGTCTATGCGTCTTACTATCGATCCGTCGTGGCTAGACCATTGTCGTTCTATTTCTCTTCGCCTTCTTGCTGGCGAGACACATGAAGCTCCAGACACAGGGAGTATCGACGGAGAAGCTCCAGACGCTCCACCAGTGCCGGGGAGACCGACCGCTGAAACCACTCTTGCCTCTAGCCGATCTAGCGAGCAACTACAGTAAGTCCTGGAGTGTTAGAGAAAACCGAGCGAGGGTAACCAAGACACCGAAGGGTGGCGAGATACTAATGGCAGCGGACTTTGATCGACTACCACTGACCTTCGGGACCTTTGAAGAGTTTAGAGGGTATCTAGCAGCACAATATCCGTCAGCCCTCGTCCTCCCCACACCGAGTGGACGGGCCAAGCTGATTTACAAGGTCCTTGACAACGACTCCCATGGACCTGACCGAAAAGTCAACGGCCCCCGAGCTAGGGCCGTGAGAAAACTCGTCGGGCCGGAACTATCTCTATTCATTGACATAGCCGTGGCCGCGACCCACCTCGTTTTCCTAACTTAAGTTCTGGCGTCCAGGAGCCCATCGCGGACGGGGAATGGGACGAGGAGCTGTGGCGTAGAGCCAATCATTTCCGAACCCGCGAAAACTACATCAATGTAATGCACAACTTGCCGGGGGCAGACCAAAAGGATCGCCTGGCGAAGATTGAAAGGGTGGCAGACAGGCACTTTGGAGACCGTGGGGGAATCTAGTCTGTGTTAGCTCCCATTAGACAGACGCCTCGGAGATTCCTCCGGGGCTCTTTTTTATTTGCCTCGACGTTTACTCGACGGAAATAGCGAAGGACTGAGCCAAAGGCGAAAAAGGGTGGACTTTTCCAGACCCTTTTGATAAACATCAATCTGTCTGGTTAGAGCGCTACGTTGACATCGTGGAGGTCCGCTGTTCGAGTCAGCGTACCCGCACCATTAATCGCACCTAAGAGAAATTCCAGGTGGTTTCTCACCTCTAAAAAGTTTTATTGAAGCCCACTTCAAAAGAAACAGCTTGGTTTGAGGAGGGTGTGCTTGATAAAAGTCCACTCTCAAATTCTTTTTTTTCGACCTGTAAGTCAAACATCTTTTGGGCAATCTTGAGTTTTCCGGTCACCCCATCAAAAGGCGCGATCTTGAGGCTTGCGCTGGCATCAAATTGGTTGGCTGTGGCATTGGCGACTACTTTTTCAGGTTTAGGCGCATCCTCCTGCATCCATAGATTTTGATAGGTGAGGGGTTGGGCAGTATCGGTGGTTTCCTTGGGTTTATCCATATGCTTTCGATAGACCTGGATGATCTGATTGGAACCCTCCACGACCAGCGATGCTCCTAGGTCAAAGTTAAGCTCTAGGGAGCCCTCGATCTTGATGATGTCGGCGGCGCCATCCATAAACTGTGAAGTGTTTGATGCAGTGTAGGTGGTCCAGGTGCCTTTGGTTTTAATTTTAGCGACTTCAAATTTTTTACCGGCAGTGCCGCCCAATTCCAGGGAATCCCCATCAAAGGTGGTTCCATTCATCAAATCATTGTCGGAATTGACTTTTCCTATAGCAGTAGGTCCCGGTGGCGCTAAAGTAACTTGCTGGTATTGGGCATAGGCCCCGTTGAGTTCTATATAAAACCCATTGGTCCAATTGTAGCCTGGCGTCAAGGACCCCTTCATACGGCTAAAGCCTTTGGTCGTAGGGGTTTTAGGGTCGTCAATTTGAAATTGAGCGTATTCGGCGGCACCCCCAAGGCTCATGGCCCCGATATTAATCGCCAGAGCAACCGTCCCCGTGGCTCCCGTGGCCGAAGGGACTTTTGTCTCCTGGGGTTGAAGGGCCTCAAACTTTGCGCCGAGGGTCAGATCGGTGGACTTGAGGATGGGATAACCGATCTCGGGTGCAGCAGCAAAGCGCAAAATACGAGACGAGCTTTTCGGCTGGTTTGTGATGGTTTCAAAAGTTTGATCGGGGGCATCTTGGTAGGCTTGGGTTTTGACCTTTTTGCCACTGGCATCGGTGTTGGTCTGGGAGAAAGATACCGTAAGGCTGCCGTAAGGCTGATCGCCATTGCTGACCGGCACGAAGAGATTTTTGAGAGTCCCACTGGCTCCCATTTTAATGGTATTAGAGTCGTTATGTTCGGTTTGGGTGCCGTTATAGTCGGTCACCGAGGAGGAAATATTCATTGAGAGATCAGGTGCCACAGACGCAGTAAGCCCAATTTTAACCGGCTCTTTTTTTGCGGCAGTTTTAGTCTCTTTCGCGGCCTTTGCGGCTTTTTCTGACAGGGCGAATTCTGCAGGAGGTGGCGTCAAAACGATGGGAGGGGGTGTCATCGTCTGGGCTTGCAGCTGCTCGTTGTGTATATGTTGTTGTTCTCTCTCTTGAGATTGTTGCACTTGTTGTAAGAGTTTCCTGCGGACCCCTATAAGGTGAGCAGGTATGTTCTGGGCTTTTTCAAAAAACTGTTCGGCGCGGTACCACTGCTTGCTCCGGGAATAGCAAACCGCCCGGTAAAAATAAGCAAGGTGGGCACCACGAAAGCTTGTCCCGACGCGACGCAAGCCCTGTTCCGCCTGCTTGCATTGACCGCGAGAAAAAAAGGTCATTCCGTATTCATAAGCAGACTCACCGTCCACGGCCAAGATGGAGATTCTTTTAAAGTGCCAAGCGGCACGGGACATCACTCCCGACTTGTAATAGATACGGGCTAAGAGTAGATGACTTGGTTCGTGGGTAGGATACTTTTTGACGATTTCACTGAGCAACTTTGCTGCTTGTTTATATTGGCCCAAATCGTATACTTCAAGGGCCTGGCCAAATAACTGAGTGACATTTGCGGCACTTGCTTGCGGGCTCCACCAACCTAAAAATACCAAAAGCAGACAGAGACCAAAGACAGTCTTAGGGATTTGAAGGACCTTAGGATTATCCATAGTCGTCTCGTGGCCATGTCTGCTAGGGGATCAATCGAAATTCGGAGGATTCTTGTTGGGATTTTTCCAGGATTTTGTCGATCATCGTAGGTTGTTTAACGATCGCACGCCAAATCTTAATTTCGATACGGTAATCCAAGCGACTAAATTGGTCGCCTTTTTGGATTTTTGGCAGGAGCTGGGTCATCGCTTGAAGCACTTCGGTCGGCGGAGGTGTCTTAGAAGCCATGACGATTCGCAGGAGATTCCAGCCAAATCGATCATCGGAGTAGCTCTGGGTGGTTTCGTCCATGGGTGCTGTAAAGCTATCGCGGCATTGGGCGAGATGTTTAACTTCTGCGGAGCTTTCGTAACAGGTCCAGAGCGAGAGAAGGTCTCCCGATTGGGGGAGTGTTGGTTGGGTGTTAAAGGCTCCAGATTTTTGGGTTTCAACCAACCAAGCTAAGCGGGTTTTGACTTTTGTAAGTCCCAGTTTTTCCCAGTCACCGGATTGACTCACAAGTGTTACGTCGGAAAACAATTCTTTTAACGCTTGTTCGGCCATAAGGGTACATCCTAAATAATAGCTTTCGCCCTTTAGCCAGCCCTTATGGTCCCGTCTTCTGATCCAATGGGGATCCCATGCAAGAATGCGCGCCCAATGGTTATTGACCAGCCGATATTGCTGTACTAGTTCGTTGATTGATTTGATCGCTCCTCGCCAACGGGTGTTCCAAGTTTTAAGGCTGCAATCCATCGGGGTATGGGTCATCCCTTCACCTCTTAATAAGCGGTGCGGGAGACCTTCGATGGAACCATCGTATTTAAAGGCATGACTGCGAAGGTATGGCATCCATTGGAGTTCTGCTTTTTTGGGTCGAGTGGTGCGCTCTACGATCTCCCTAAGATTTTTGTCCATAAATTTTGCTAGCCCTATCTCATCTTGGCGATCCTGTAGGGTCTTGAGTTCGTCAAATAAATAGGGGTTGTCTTGTTCTTTGGTTAGAATCAGCAGTTTGCCGGTGATAGCAAAATAGATGGCACTTGATAAAGCGATGGCCGCAATGACCAAAAGAGATATAGCCCATCCTAATCCACTGAGGGTGTGTGGCTTTTTCCTAGACTTTTGCTTAGAGGATGCTCCAAGGTTGGAATGACTGGTGTCGTGATTGCTTACGGCCCAATTTCCTTGGTCATCAAGAACTATGCGCGCAATTTCTGGGTAATGCTTTCTTAATTTTTCGGTATTGTCGAGGGTGATCCACGACCCGCAGCTACCACTGATTTCGTCTTGTAGCCCAAATTCCATTTTTTGAAAGGAGTCTTTGAGTTCAGGTGCCGATAGCGGTCCTATGAAAGTTTCTAGATTACGGCGAATAAGATAGAGTTTAGTCATGCACCCTTCACCATGGAAATCAAGACCGTAATATTGTCTTTGCCTCCCGCTTGGTTGGCAGCATCGATAAGAACACGGGGTATTTTTTCGAAGTTTTGAAAATTATCGGATAGGAGTTGGTTGATTTTTCGGTCATCAATCATACCCGATAATCCGTCAGAGCAGGTCAGAAAAATCTGTCCTGGTCGAAGGGGAACCTCATAAATATCCACATCACACCGTTCGCCGAGCCCCATGGCTCTCACTAAAGCAGCTTCTTTGGCTCCGGCGGCGAGTGCCGATTTAGGCAGCCAACCTCGTTGTAAAAAGTTTCCGACACTGTGGTCTAGAGTAAGTTGAAAGAGGTGTTTCTTGTAATACATATAGGTTCTACTATCGCCCACGTGGGCCAAATGGAGCTTGTCACCTACAAACATGAGACAGTTAAGGGTCGTACCCATTCCTGCGATCTCTATTTCGCGCCGACCTCGCT
The DNA here is from genome assembly GCA_041736175.1 of Oligoflexales bacterium. Classification (GTDB taxonomy): domain Bacteria; phylum Bdellovibrionota_B; class Oligoflexia; order Oligoflexales; family CAIYRB01; genus JBGSUI01. The sequence continues at coordinate 7,580 of JBGSUI010000191.1, forward strand.
CTAAGATTTCAGAGTTCATCAAATCAATCGTGTTTATCAAGAAGGGCGTGATCTCTTCATGTCGGATGCGATCTGTAGCAATAAACGCTTTTCTAAGGCCATTGACAGCCATGCTCGAGGCGATTTCTCCGCCAGAGCGTCCACCGATACCATCGGCGACGATACCAAAACCTGCGGGTTCATCGTAGTAAAGTGAATCTTGATTGGATTTTCTTCGGCGGCCAATATCGGTCGCACCTATCATTCGAACCTGCACAAAATCCCTCCTATTCCTTTTGTCTCATCGGTCTAACTTCCCTAAGACTTTAGAGGCTTTAAGACCAGACGGGGGGTGCAGGCCTCTGTCCTTGGAGATCTCTAAATCCCATCATCAATATTTGGAATCGATGGGGATAAGAGGTGAGATTGTCTAGGTATTAGGGGGGTTAAGCGAGATCAATGGGATGCCTTCCGCTCTTTAAAGGGATGGTTTAGGACTCGGCAGACTTGTTTTTTCGTCAAGGAGCATGCCCCGGAGAGTAAAGGTGTCAGCTGGCCGTTCGGGGGGAGGTAGAGTCTTGGGGTCTGCCGAAGTTGTTTTGACTTTTTGTTTAGGGGGAGCCCCTTTGGGTTGTGTGGGTTGGGTTGTCTTAAGGCCTTGGGGGGTGCAAACCAGGTACTGAAAAGGCGGTGGTCCCTTTTGATCGGATTTGGGCTTTGAAACCACATGGGGTCGCCCGACGACGACTTGGTCCAATTTCTGTGGTGGTTCGAGATCTTGAAAAAGCAGCGGAGAGGCAAACACATAGGCTGCCGTGGCTAACCGATGTCGCCCCGAGCCGAGGAGTTGGTCTAATTGTTTAGCTTCAGGGGGCTGCTGCCACTCAATCTCGCTATAGCACCAGTCTTTGGGTCGGAGATTCATGGGACACAACTTAATCTGTGGACATGGATAGAGGGCAACATACCCCCACTCGCAGAGCTGATCGCGCCACAACATGATAGTTCGTGCCATGGCTTCGGTGGCCGGCTCTAGAAGAACCACCAGGGCCCGTCTCTGCTGGGATACATAACTCTGGAGGAGCTGTCCCATCTTAGCCTTTGCCTTGGGGTTTTTGGCGAGTTCGTTCCAGATATAGCCGAGGGAAACTCCATAAATTTCTTTATATTTAGACCTCTCAGGGGTGGTATCCCGGCCAGGAAGCCTCAAGGTCTCAAGACTAAACTTATGGGTTTTGATAAGCGCATGTGGACTCTGCGTTTCGAGCAGGTACTTGGCAGTGTTTAGGAGGTGGGTCCCCACGTCGACTAAATTTACCTGCATATTAACAGCAGAATGTGTCGGCGCCAGAGAACCTAGCCAGTAGGTGATGGCCTGAGCCATGGCTCCGGTACCGCAGGCAAAATCACTCCAAATAATCTGGTTGGTTGGTCCCACGAGGGCGTTAGGAAGTGACGGGTAACGTGCAAGGCACCGCTCCAGGACCGCCATGGCGCGCGCTGCATTAGGGAGATGAAACCCAAGAAGATAGGCATGGGAGGCCTGCTCAGTGGTCAACAGAAATTTGGAGAGATCTTGGCGATCCTGATTAAAGACTTCCCATATCTGTCCGATTGTTTTGATGTTTTTCTTGATGAGGGCTTGCACTTGGTGCCTTGGATCGGTAGGCCCCTTAAGGCTCGTGGCAGACTCGGCGTCGGGAGCTTTTTTGGGAATGGGATTTCTTTGGGACCCGCTCTTTTTGGCAAAATGCAGTGCAGTTTTGCGCCAAGCACCCACCATAGGTCCAGGGAGAGTCATTGGGGTGGCTGGTTGCTTATCCATAGTTTGTCCTTTAGGTTTTCCCGTTCGCCGTTCGCACTAAAAAGGACTCATCCATAACAGAAGTTCGGACTTGGTGACATTAAAAAGGGAACTTTTGTGGAAGGCTTTGTCGCATAACGGCTAGGTCGCCTCAATCTAGGAACCAGCTCTTTACCCGCACCCCAGGTCCCGGTATGGTTCTCTCCGACGATGTCGACTGGGAGACCTTAGTATGATGGGCTTTGATGGTCGTGTCCGGCTTTTTTAAAGGGTTTGTCATGGTTTCAATCGATCCAAAGGAGTGTGAGCATGATTCCGTTTGAAGTTTACAAGGCGTTGCATTATGTAGCTGTTTTTGCTGTGGTTTTGGCCCTTGGAGGAGCAGGGTTTTTAGGGTTTACGGATCAACTTCGCCAGCATCCTTGGCGGAAAGCTGCTGCCATAGCCCATGGCGTGGGGATTTTGCTGATTCTAGTTTCGGGGTTTGGGATGCTCGCCCGGTTAGGGCTAACGAGCGGGCTGCCTTCGTGGGTCGTGGCCAAGCTAGGAGTCTTGGTCTTTGTCGGAGTTTCTTTGATCTTGATCAAACGTCTGCCGAAAACCATGGGTGTCTGGATGTTGCTTATCGTTCTTTCCCTTAGTTTTGCAGCCTATATGGGGTCTTTTAAACTAGATTTAGGTTAAACAGGATGGTGCTTTGAGGGGCGTGGTTTTAACGACAAGCTCTAAAAAGATAGTGGGGCCCCTTGCGGGACCCCCAAAAGCTCTGACCACCTAAGGTGAAAATTTTTTGATAGGATAACCTTTAGGATTAGACAGTACATGCAGTGATAACAAAAACGGGAAAGGATCGATAAAATGCAGCGGCAGAGCTTTTTTCAGGATAAACAGTCGAACACACTTGCAAGACAAGAAGGTTAAGAGCCTTACAACACCACCCGGGGATAGAAACATACATGCAAATTAAGGGCCATTCTTTCAGGCGCTTCTCTTCCATACAAGACCAGATCTTAATCCACTAATTTCCCTAGGTTTAGATGACCTAATGGTGATTTTGTCTCAGGGATTTATGTACAACTGGCAACTCTTTTTGTCAATCCATATAATATAGGATTAAAAAGTTGGCCAGTTAGCCAGGTTTATTTCATGAAAGTTAAAGGTATTATTATCCAAAGAATGTGGATAGTTAAAATAAGTCAATAGTCACTATGATTGACATCAAGGCAGTGGTCCATTCTTTATACAATGTAAAGACCTCCGCTTCCATTCCTATTTTTCGGTTTCTAGGGAGATTCCATGGAAAAGCCTAGAGTCCACGGTCCCGTAAATAGCGGAGGACCCCCGGGAGATAAGTTTCTGGTGCTAGATCGGTCCAAATGACATGATCGGCTTGTTTGATTTTCCTTTCTAAGGGCCATTGGCTTTCGATCACGGTTTGGGCCTGGGATTCATTCCACTGATTGCGGGCCATCAGTCTTTGAATTTGGACTTGGGGTGCGCATGCCGTGACCCAAACCTCTCGATACTGATCTTGGCTCTTGGTTTCAAAGATCAGACTGGCTTCGTAAAAGATCACATCGGATGGGCGTGGCGATAAAAACTGCACTTCTTTGATAAGGAGGTCACGGATGAGCGGATGGGTGATTGCTTCGAGTTTTTTCCGCTGTTCCTGATTTCCAAAGATGATCTTTCCAAGGTGTCCTCGGTCCAATGCACCGAGGGGGGTGAGGATTTCGGTTCCAAAAGCGGCGATCACCTGTGCCAACCCCGCTGTATTTGGAGCGAGAACTTCTCGGGCCAACCGGTCGGCGTCAATCACCTTCCAACCATTGGCTGCAAGGAAGCTGGCAACCGTTGTTTTGCCGGTTGCAATTCCTCCCGTAAGGGCAATCACACTCCTTTTGAGGATGGAAGCGTTTATCTTTGGAAAGGTATTCTTTTGAATTCCCAACTCTAAAATCTCCAGGTGAAGGTGGTTGTTGCACGGATGTCTACATTAGATTCTATATCGTGGCTAGGATAGGTAGGCTCAAGATATAAGGAAAAACCTTTGTACTTTCTCTTTTTTATCTTTTTCTTACGGGTTGGCACCGGTGACTTTGGTGACTCTATATCGTGTTCGGAAGTATCCCAAACGATCGCCTCGATGATCCCTGCGACGGCTAAGCCAATCGTCGCGATAAGATAGATCTGTTGTTCGCCCTTTCGCTTTTTGATGTAGGTTTGGCTTTCTGATTGGTACTCCGAACAATCGGTGATGGCCTGTGGTGTCAGCTCCTCGTTGGGCTTCGGCGTGCAAAAGTCCCTAAGGTATTGGTTCGCCGATTCTGCAAATTGCTGGTTTTCCTGGCCAATGGAATAGTACATATAGCCGGTACCTATTTCTGAGGTGAGAAAAAGCAGTCCTACCAAATAGCGAGATTGGGCAAACTGGCCGACTCCTAACGGGAGGAGGGATAGTCCTCGGATCTCTCCCGCCGGTTCTCGGTAGTAAGGGGCTCTCGCGGCCGAGTTATAGCTGGGTGGTGGACCATAGTCCGGTTGCGGAGGAGCGGCCTGTGGGGGAGGGTAGGATTGCGGGGGAGGGTAGTTATAGGCTGGTGGGGGATAGTTATTAGGATAAGCGGGAGCGCTATAGGGAGCTGGATAGGCAGGGGGCGGTGTATAAGAAGGTTGGGGGTATGTACTTGTGGCGGCATCCATTTCGAATTCTTTAGCTAAATCTCGCTCGGAAGAACGTCCTTTAGCAGGTCGACTTTTTTCTGCTTCTTCAAACAGATCATTGCTTTTGGGGCGGGATTTACCCGGGTTTTTTATAGATTTTTTAGGTTTAGATTTGGGCGGTGGTGTCCCCCCTAAGGCGTAGGGGCTTGCCGCAGCAAAAGTGTCACGATCTTCGCGGGAGGGTGGTTTCTTTTTGGGGCGTATTTTCTCAAATTTGATGCTGACCACATTCTCTTGGTTTTCAATGACATTGATCGTCATTTGAATGGTCTGATATCCGGGTGCAGAAACCTCAATCTGGGTTTTTCCAGGATCTGTATTGATCAGCTCATTGACTGCACCCGCCAAAATCCCTTCAATACTGACCTGGGCAGAGGTGACCGAGGAGACCACTTTAAGGAGGGTTTTTTTCTGCGGTCTAGCTCCCGGAGCAAGGGGGGCAGTACTCGGGCCTGGTTGGCTTCCGCCAGAACCTGATTTTATCTTTTGGAAAAAGTCCTGCACTGTTGGGTCGAGTGTTTCATTTGGGTTGATACTTGACTGTGGGTCTAGGGCTAAGGCATTGCGAAAGCTCCGTTCGGCCCCTGGTTTGTCGCCTTTTGTATAGAGCACCACTCCTAGGAGCATGGTGATTTTAGCCTTTTCGGCCCGTGGCTGGGTGCTGTGCAGAGCCTTATTAAGAGCGCTTTCTGCTCCTGCTATATCACCTTTTTGGTATTTGGAAAGACCAATGCTCAGAGACTGGGCCCATAGATTCTCCACCCCTAACAAGAGAGCTAACCCGATGACTAAAATTTGGAGGAGATGATAAAACATAGTTAAAAAACTTTTTCCTTTAGAAATGAACTCCTATGATAAGCTGGGCACCTAGCTTGAAATCCTGTTTAGAATCCGAAGTATCAAGGGAAAGGGTGGGACGAATCACAGCCCTTGTATTAAGGTACGGTTTCTCTGAAAGATTGTCTAAACCATAGGACTCCGAGTCTTGGAGGACCGTAAATCCTCGGTATTTTTTGGACTTGGATTTTTTTCGTTTAGGCGACCGGCTTGATTTGGGAGGCGGCTCCCACAGGATTGATTCCAGCGAACTTACGATAGCCACAGCTCCGGCGCCCATCATGATCATCTGTTGGTTGTTTTCGTTTTCTTTGATGGTTTTTTTTGTATTTGTAAAATAAGTATTACATACATTTTGTGCATCTACATTTCCGGAGGTGTTTTGGAGGCTACAGTCGCCTTTTTTTGATTTTTCTATGTTATCGACGTCTTCAGCGATAGCATAATAGGCCATAATATAAAAATAAGCCGCCGCAACACCAGCTCCGGCGAAAACTCCTCCCACAAGGTAACGCTCTTGGGATGCCTGGCCAATCCCAAAGGGCATAATGCTTAAAAAGGTAATCCCTTGTTTATTGCGACTACTTTCAGATTTAGTGGCAGGGTCTGGTGGCAGGGATTGGGGAGCCTGACCCGATGTATAGGGATCTTGGGGAGGAGGAACTGGTTGTGATAATGCCGCAGGGGGAGGATAGGAATAACTTGGAGCCTGGTAGACAACAGGTGGGGGCATATAGATTGGTGCTGGGGCTGGGATGTACATGGGTTGCTGATAGGCCTGAGGTGGATAGCTTTGGGGTGGATAGCTTTGGGGTGGATACCCTTGCTGATAGGGCGGAGGTGTTGGACTGACCCCGGTGGGTTGTCCACCGTAGGGTTGGGTCGGGGCGGCCACCATTCCTCCGGGTCCTGGGAGGCCGGGTCCTTGGCGGGCGGGACCCGGTTGGGGGGGCATGGTCCCCATTCTTGCTTCGTCCTCAAAAGCTTTGGCCGGATCATCACCACCTTTTGTGGCACCGCTAAAACCTCCTGATTCGGTGAAATTCTGGTCGCTAGGGGTCGGAGCAAACAAATCATCATCCTGTTTTGGTGGTCTTTTAGCTCCTGAGATGGGTCTACCGCCCCCTTTTCCTCCGCGCGGGGGTGGGGAAGGTTTGGGACTGACGGCGGCGACGGGAGCCGGTTTGGGTTTAGGCTTTTCCAGATTCAGGGTGATCGCATTTTCTGCGTCTTTGACGATGGTCACAACCGCTTTGCGGGTGGGATAGCCGGAAGCCTGAATCTGAATTTCGGCTTTTCCCGGTTCGACATTGATCAGTTCGTTCGCTGTACCTGCCAGAATTCCATCGACGGTGACCTGGGCCTGGGAGATGTTTGAGATGACTTTAAGCAAGGTTTTTTTCACCGGGCCCGCTTTGGGGCTAGATTTTGTGGCTGCAAGGCTACCTGGTGCGGTTGTCGGGGAGATTGGGGAGGTTTTTTTATGTTTAGATTTTAAAGATTGAAAGTAAGTGATCACACTAGGGTCCAGAGCTTCGGAGGAGTTGATACCAAGATCCGGATCGATTTGGAGGGCTTGCTGGAATGATAAAGTTGCCGCATTTTTGTTGCCCAGGGTGTACTGCACCAAACCGAGGATTTTAAGGGTTTTTGCTTTGTCTTGTTTTGTAAGTTTACTGGTCAGTGCCTTTTTGGCTGCAGACTCGGCGCCTTTAAGATCACCCTTCTGGTATTTGTCTTGGACCACAGAAAAAGACTGCCCCCTTGCAACTCCTAGGTCGAGGAGTCCAATCATAAGCAATATTGTTAGTTTGCTTTTCAGTACTTTCCTTTCAAAAATCTACAAAAAAGGTTAGGTTTCCTGGACTCTGACTGGTATTAAAGGTCCTCTCCTTAAATTGACCTGCATATTCAACCCGGACGAGATAACGGGAACTCTCAAGGACAAATGTTTTTTGGTTTGATTGGATCTGAGTGGTCTGCAAACCGTTGGTCTCCAGATTTCTTATAGAGATGGTCGACGGGCTATGGGACACCTTAACGGTCAAGTTGACGATCCCTTTTTTAGCGTCATTTTCCCGTGGAATCTCCGGACGGGTGGTCTGGGGCTCAGGTTTCAGGTCGACTTTTGGGATCGCCAACTGTGCGTCATCCCCGACCTCAAAATCTGTCCGATGGGTGACGTAGCCCGATCGACGGAGCTCCAGTTGGTGAGTCCCCGAGGTCACCACAATCCAACCACTATTTGTCGTTGAATCGACGGTGGTTCCGATCTTGATCCCGTCGATCAATATTTCTGCTGCAGGCTGGGAGGAGACTTGGACCCGAGCTTTTCCAGAGCCTTGGGTCTTAGGTTCCTTAGGCTCTGGTGGCGATTCTTTTGTAGGATCCTTAGCCAAGGGATCTTTAAGAGGTTCCTTAGCCAAGGGTTGGGAAAGGGGTGCAGCCGTGGGCTTTTTGTTAAAGCTCACAGACTTGATCTTTTTTTGTTTTATAGTGGCCCCTTCGACCGTCAGGGCACCAACCTCCTGGGATGGGAGATTGCGGATGACTCGATTGGCCCTGAGAGGGGGGGTTTTTGGCGGGATTTTGACTTTTTCAGCGATCTTCTCAGGGGATTTTTCAGGGTATTTAGTCTCTGGTTGTTTGGGAGGTTTAGGCGAAATAGCTGGTCCAGGGGCCGGACGTTCTCGGGTAGGACGGGTCTTTTTGTGGTCTGGACCTGATTGAATCCCAGCAAATTTTCTTTGATGGGTATTCAGATACTTATTTAGTTCTAGAAAACCCCACACGCTTAAGGTTAGGATAAGACCCACCCAGAGAAATCCAAAAAAATAGCTCAAAAGATACGGGGTCTGGTTTGTTGGAGGCTGGACCCAAGCTGGAGGTCTAGCGGGCCTTTGTGGTCTAAAAACAGGGAGTGGCGGTTGGGGAGCCACCGGATTTTGTCTCGTAAACTGTGGCGTCTCCAAAACTGGTTTAGCCTCGTCGTCCGCGGGAGGAGGTTGATACTTGGCAGGTCCCTGGGGGGCTTTCACCGTGTGATGGGGCGGAAGTTGGACAGTCAGTTTTTCTTGAAAAGAAGGTGGCTTTATCACTGAGTGGTTCTGTTGGGGTGCGGCCCGCTGCTCCCGCTGCTCCCTTGTAACCACTGGTTTGGTGCGAGCTGTAGGCGCCCGTGGTACAAAGAAGCGGGGCTCGCCTAGAGCCTCGGTTTTATCAAGGTCTCCCGTCTCCCGATGGATTGAAGATTTTGAGAGAGGTGCAATCTGCGATCCATTCTTGCTTTTTGCCGTAGCCAGGTCGCCTCTTCTTCTCTTTCGCTGATCTTGACTTGATGGTGGCTCACGCTGAGTAAGGAGTTCGGTCTTTTTTGTTTGAAGATGATGCGCCTGAAAGAAGTCGCTCGGATTTTTGGTGTACCGTTCGAGTTCTACGTGGCTTTCATCAAAACCATGCTTTTTTAAGAGGGTATCTAAAGCCGCGCCGTATTGGTTGACCGAATCCTGTCGTTGGCTGGGGTCCATGGACATGCCCTTGATGATCTGTTGGTCCACCTCAGGCGTGATTTCGGGAACAATAAAACGAGGAAATGTATAGATTCCATCGATGATCTTTAGAACCACTTCGTGGGTTGTGCTACCTACAAATGGGAGTTTTCCAGTGACAATTTCGTAAAAGAGCACAGACGAACTATAGATATCACTCTTAAAATCGACGTCTTTCCCGCGGATCTGCTCGGGAGACATATAGCTTGGGGATCCCATAAAAGTCCCCGTCATCGTCATGCCGGTCTGTTGCATATCTTTGGCGATTCCAAAATCCATCAGCTTAATCCGACCGTCCTTGGTTAACATGACGTTTTCGGGCTTGATATCTCTATGGACGATTTTCTGTTCGTGGGCTTTTGAAAGGGCTTTTAGGACTTCGCGGACGATACAGGTGCCGATAATGGGATGTAGAATCCCGTTGGTTTGGTCTTGGAGGTAGTCTGCGAGATTTTGGCCGCTAATAACCTCTGTCACAATCCATAGCTTTTCCGATTGATCTCCGGAAAAATCGTAGATTTTAACAATATTAGGATGGTCAAGACTGGAGATTGCCTGGGCCTCTAATTGAAACCTTTTGCGTATATCAGGGTTTTTTTCCATATGGGAGTGAAGAACCTTGATGGCCACTTTTCGCCCGAGTTTTTCGTCAAGTGCCAGATAGACAAAAGCCATCCCACCTTCGCCGATGCGATCGATCAATCGATATCTTTCCCCGAGCCGCTGCTGTTTCATTTCAGGTTGGGTCTCCCATCGGTAGAAATAAGCTACCGTAGGATCATCGGAATCTTTAAGGTTTTTCTTTAGTTTTCGGGGGTTGCCTAACCCTTTAAAGGATGAGGCCTAGATTCTCGGATTTGAGAGGTTTTTGCAGGGATTTTTCAAAGGGCCAAACCCTTTAGAATTCGTGGGGCATCATATCATGGGCGGAGGTAAATCTCTTAAAAGGACTATAAAATCGAATGTTTGTAAGACGTGAGGTGTAGACGCAGGCATACCCTGCCACTTGGTCCGCAAATCGGGAACGTTCGAGGCCAACTTTCATCAACTCGCCCCAAACAGGGTGTAACCCATCGTGTCGGGAGTCGATAAGGAGACGGATTTTTTGGTCCAAATGATTGAGTTCGATCTGTTTCTCATCGGCGATAGGTCCCAGTTTTTCAGCCTCTTTTGCCAAATAGAAGGCTTTTTTTGTTTCGCCTTTTATTTTGAGCTTTTCTTCTTGGCGATTAAAAAACGTGATTTTGGATCTTAATAGATGGAGTTCTTCGTCGATCGCTTCTCTAAATAGAAGCTGTTTTTTGATTTCGTCCAGTGCATCTTTGAGCCCCTCGATTTTTTCGAGTTCGGATTCAAGCTCTTCTAAAATTAGCATGGTCCGCCAATTAACACTATCTTTAGAACGAACGATATCTCCATAAATATGGTCCCCTACATAAAGAATTTCATCGCCTCGAATCCCGGTAATTTCCTGGAATTTTTTGGCGTTTCCACCATGATAGATCGTGTTTTGTTTAAATTTTCCGTCATGATTTTTAAGGTAGCCGGTGTCGTCTAAGACCTCGTAAAAGGGTTGGGTCCCTGTAAAAAACCCTGGTTTGCTGCTTGAGACCACGATTGTCTCAAAATATTCTCGCCAACTCCCACTGTTCTCTTGTAGTAAATATGTCATGATATGGTCTGTGTAAGACCAATCAGAATTTGTCAGTAAAAAAAGCGATTTCCCGCCTTCGATAAGATGCTGAAGGGTTGGGGCAAGATATTTGTCTTTACGGATATAGGTGACTAAATTGTTAAGAACGACTTTTTTAATACTCCCATCCGCATGGGACAAATCGATATATCTTCGCAAATCCTGATAAACCTCTCGGTAGGATTTGCGAATCTTTTCGGGATGGCGGTCCATATAATCAACGATTTCGGTGAAGAGTTGGACTTCGGAAAGTGCAAAAAAGGTATCCACAGATAGCAGTCCCGCCGCGCGAAAACTTGCATTATTATAGAGTTTATGCCGCATGTCTTTGGTGAGGCGTTTTTTGCCGTGGAAGGCGATTTTAACATATTTGTGGGCGTCTACTTTGAGGAGATTGCCTCGGTCCATATCTACCAGGAGTCCTCGGATCAGAAAATTTGGATCAAATTTAAGGCTAGAGAGTTCTTCTGGATATCCAGCCTCTATAAATTTGTTGAGCGTCGCTCGAAAGGCTAAAGCTTCAAAGGCTTCCCTATGATAGACAGCGAGGGTATGATCCATATCAAAACCAATCGCCCTGATATGGCTCATATTAAGCGATCTGTTTACAAAAATACGCTGCCACCTTTTGAGCTTAGTCTTGACGCTAGGCTCAAGCATCAGGGGTTCTTGGGACATGGGCACCTCAGGCTAAACAGTGAATTTGATTCCGACTTGGGCATGAAGCTGTCCGTGATAGTCAAGAACCTTGCGATTATAAATAACACTACCACTATTTTGGCTATAAACTGTGCCGTCGATCGTAACTTTTATATTGGGAATTTCTAAACCTGGAAAAAACAGGCTTGATTGGATGGTGGAGCGGATCGAAATACCAGTGGCTGACATATCCATAATATGTTTGACAAGCTTAGTGACCTTGTCAAAGGGATTGATCATTTCGGCAACCACCTTTTCACTACTCGAAAAGGAGTAACGCTCCGCCTGGCGGGTTTCCTCGATCACCGAGTTGGCAAGGAGCGGAAAAATAAGTTTATCGCCACCACTCGGAATCGAGTTTGTCTGGAAACGCATCATTTGGGCTTGGAGAGTAAACTGGGAAGAATTCAGAAAAGACCTTATAAACTCTGGCTTAACCATGTTTTTAAGGACTATTTTAGAATGGTCGAGTTCTTTAATCGTCGTCTGAAAGGCTATCGGCAAGGAGGCGCTCGAGAGGAGAACCAGCGATCTGTTTTTGATGCAATTTTCAATGATCGTCTTGATCTTAGTGTCGAGGGTAAAGGTGTCCAAAGTGGTTAATACTCCTTTGTAAAGGCTGAATCCGCAAAGCGATCAATGTAGCGCACCGTTCTTTTGACTGAGGGAAACGCCATGGTAAATACACCTTTTATATTTTGGGTACTGCTTTCAAATTCTTTGAGCTTAGCATTAGAATTTTTAACCTGCTCGAACTGAAATGAAAATCTATGGAATTGTGTATAATTCCAGTATACTGTAGCAGAAAGAAGGAGTCCAGAGTCCTGCCTGGTGCAGATGCTGGGGGGTTCGCTGTTGTTCGAATTTTTGGATGGAGCATCATTACAGCGATTTTTCTTAATCCGTGGCAGGCGATACTTATCCTGATAGATGCCAAAAAGTCCTTGGATAAACCAGCGGGGTAAAAACTCGTGTTGGACCGATGCTATGCCTCCCTGGCGGGTATAATCGAGCCAAGGGTCATTAAAGATAAACTCATATTGAAAGCCATCAAAACTGATATTTATTTGATTTTCAGGGAGATCGTATTCTGTAGAGAGGCCCAGGCTTAGGACGGGGTTTTTGCCGTTAAGTCCTAGGTCATAGGTTTTGTTGGAAAATTCTGCTGCATTTTTATTTAGTTCTTTTCGCCAGTAAAAGTACAGTAGATTTCGGAAGTTAGGGTTGAAAGAATAGCCGATCCATGGAATGACGAGTTGGGTTTGGGAAATATTTGTTACCTTGGCCAGTTCGCTATTATCGACACTTGGAAAGAGATTGGACCCAATGAGTTTGTATTCTAAGCGACTAAACAGACCTAAGAAAAGGTTGGGATTGAGCTGTCTGCGAAAATCAGCATAGAGCTGGTGTCGTCGTTCTAGCTGGTCTGCTCGAAAGGGAAAATATTGGAGATCCCCTGGATCTTCCATATATTCACCGATACGGTCCAGGTCTGTGTACCAGCGTTGGCGATAGGTATATCCCGCAAAACTGGTGACATCTCCCAACTTTCTAGGGCCGATACCGATTCCGGCGTCAAAGAGGCCTGCTTGCAAGTCATTGCTAGAGGCTTTGAGTCCTTCGTTTTGGGTCGGTTCGTAGTTGGATACACCAGAACTGAGACCACCTGCTTGAAAAAACCAGTAGTGGGGTTGGGATCCAAGGGAGAGGTTATTGTATTTAAAGAGGGCTTCTTCTTGATTGGGGGCCGTAACCCCCTCGACACCCTCTAACCACCGCGACTCCCTAAGGCTTTGCAGCATTGCTGTGGCTGTTGCTACATAGGGACCCGTGGGAAAAAGCTGTAGGTACCGACTGAGCCAGTAGTAGGTACGGGGAGCATTGCGGAGCTTATATTCAAGGACCCCAAGCTCAAAGGTAGAGCGCGAAGCGTAGTCATCTTGGTAGCGGGACGCGATATAGGCAAAGTACTCGCGGGCCTGGTCTGGTTGTTCGGAAGCGATAAAACATAGACCTTGGTAATAATAGTTGTATGATTTTTCAGTGGTCTTGCGTTCAACATGTTTTAAGTACCTGAGGCCCTTTCGGGGTTGGCCTGTATGGTAGTAAGCCACTCCTAGAATATTCCACATTCCGTAGTCTTTGGGGACTTTTCGAAGGTATTTACGGAGGGAGAGAATGGATTCTTCGTATTTTTTGCCTTGAAATTGGCTCAGTCCTTGACTTCGAAGATCCGCAAGCAAAGAGGAAGACTGTCCTACAACGGGACGAGTCCAGTAAAAGCTGAGAAAGAGAGCAATGACGATGGAAGATATCTTGATAGAAAAACCCCCCCAACTTGGGCTACAGAAAGAGTCGCAAACCTTCGCTGGCATTCATCTATCAGGCCCTAATACTCCGAAGACTTCGGTGGTGTTTTGGCGCCAATCAGCTCCTGGCCAACCAATCTCGTTAGCACAAGTATATGAAAAGATCGGTCCAAAGGGGAACCGCTTTTCCGACGATCGCCTCAGCCAGATCCTCTTTGAGACCCCCGACCTCGTAACCGTGGTTGTCGATCAAGCTCTCAGTGCCCCACCCTGTGTGGCCTGTCAGAGGCCTAAATGCCCTGGTGTGATCCGCTGTGACGATCTTGGTGTGGCGTCTATGATGGCCGTGGCTGCAAAAATCCAGCCTATCGCCCATTTTAAAAACCAAGTGATCAATCCCCAAACCCACCGCCTCTGGGATCTCTTACAGGTGGAGAAAGCTTTGATCGCAAAAAAAATCCGGCCAGAGCCCACCTACCAAGCAAACCTTGCTCCCTTGGTCACCCGTGCCCAGGTCTTAAAAAAAAGACTCCATGCTGAGCGTCCCCATGTCTCTCTGCTAGAAACCTCCGTCAAAATGGTGTTGTCGACCATGGCCCAACCCTGGGGTTATCAAGAAACCATCACCAGTCAGTATCGAAACTTTGAGAGGGGCCGAAAAACTCGAGATGCTATCGTGACCAAGATGCTAGCGGCTGTTGCAAGTGATCGCCCTGGAGATTTAGTCTCCCTTGTCTCACAATCTGTGGAAACCTTTCATGCCTTTTTGAGTGGTTGGATTGCGGTGTTAAACCGTTTAGGCCAAACCACCACCAAACCTGAAACTTTTACCGATACGGAAGGCTGGGTCTGCCTTCCACAGGGGTCTAAAGGCCGAACTGGTCCATGATTTTCTTGAGATCAACGATTTTATAGTTGGCCCCTTCGAGGGTCCCGGTGGGGGACTCATTGCTATCGTCATGGACCACCAGGATCCCTCTGGGAAACTCTGGCCCCATCGGTAAGCTTTTTACCGCAAGGCCATCGGTGTTGGTGACCGGATCCTTATCGTTAAAGGATAGTGCAAAATTTCCCATATACCGGCGCTCACTGAGACTATAGAGTCCAAATTCACTGATTCCCTGGGCCGAAAACATAAGGTAATCACTCCCACCATAGGTAAAGACATCGACTCCTTCTAGGTCGTCCGTGATACGGGGGAGTGTGGGGTCTTGGCCCCATTGATCGATGTCCGTCCAAGACCCCTGGACCTGTAGTAAGACCGTGGGAGTCTCGGTGGAGTCTTGGGGGACGCTCCACAATCCAAAGTTTTCCATACCGACGACCCAGCGCTGGCGAGGAGCGTCATAGGTACATCCCTCGAGGGCAAACCGGTCCCTGAGCTTTTTTTCCAGATCGTCCAGTTCCCCATTGGTGCGAGCTCCCTTTTCGACAATCGTTCGGACAAACTGGTCTTGGCTCGGAGTGATCAGCGCCGCAAGATCAATGGTCTTGATAAGATGTGCGGTGATGGGTTGCGGAGACAAGAGTGTCCCATCGGGGAGGCCTTGGATGTCAAAGAGCATCGCCTGGCCCTTTTTGGTGGTGACCAGAGCCAAGCTCTTGCCGTTTACAAAACCAGTGCATATTCCGTAGACTTTAAGCGGTTTCTGGGCCTCATCTAAGAGTGGGAGTGTGGCCAGCTCACCGACCTTGGCAGATGATACCTGAAAGAGGCTAATGCCATCGATGGTGCGGTTGCTAGCGATCGCAAGACCTCCTGTACAACCTTGAGTGGAGCAGCGATTGCCGAACATATCGATATTGTTTAAGCGGTCCCCAGGCAAAAAGCGGGTTTCCACTCCGTTGAGCCCGTAAACTCCGAGACCGCCATACCCCTGCTCTTTTTCAGCTTCAAACTTGCTGGTGCCCAGGACAAGGCTTTGATGAGGTTGTTCTGGATGATACCAAATTGCAGGGTCATCGCTTTCATGGAGTCCAAAGGGTAGGGGCGTTGTCTCATAAGACGCCAGTAGCCGTGGCACCTGGAGAGGTGGAGCTTGTGTGAAACCTGACAATAGACCGGCCAAGAGCGTGTAACTCAGACTTTTCATAAACCTTGTCTCCAACCAAATAAGTTAAGGGTCTAAGTGAAGACTTTACCCTTAATTGGTCTCTAGGCGACTGTTTTTCTGCTCTCGATGCGGTCGAGAGCTTTTTGCCAGTGGTGGGCATCTTTGCTGTCCACCTGCAAAATTTGCACTCCATATTGGGAGACACCTGCCGTTTTCTTATGAAGGCGGACTATTTTAGCGAGGAATTGAAAGGGATGTTCAAACACGGTCCCTCGGGGATCAACATTGAGTTCTAAGATCGTATTGACTTGAAAAGGAATCCGCAGGTAAGGGCCGCTGCTTAATAAAAAGCCGGTTCTTGAGAAATTCTCAAGGGGTAAGTTGTAGGCCATGGTTGTTCCGATCGTCTTAGTCTCGACGACGCAGGGGCCAGGGGGAGGGACTCGCTCGGCACGGGATTTTCCCTCCAGCAAATGATACTTTATAGGCTTCTTAAGCACGCGGGCTACCTCCCCATAAGACTCGATTGACTTAAGACACGGCAGGGTCTTAGGTCTTTATCGGCAGATCGCGTTTTTTAATGACAAGGAGAGCTTTTTAAGGAGATTCGATTTTAGTAAATCCCTCTGATTTAGCTAGTACTTTGAATTGGTTGATATGGGGGAGGAGTTCAGCAATCGTTTGGTCTACCGTCTGCACCACTTTGACCATCTCTAGGTCGCTCAGGGACATCAACTGCTTGCCGACGGGATATTTTTGGATCCATTTTAGAAAATCTTTCCAAAAATCATCTGAAGCAAATAGGATTAGCGGGCGGTGTTTGATATGGCTGACCTGCATCAGTTGCCAGGTATAGAAGAGTTCGAGAAGAGTTCCGATCCCTCCAGGGACCACAATCACAGCATGGGTAAGGCGCATAAACTCATCGAGGCGGCTGGAAAAGCGGCGGTGCTGGTTTTTAACATCGAGGTGGGAATTGGCATCGGATTCAAAAGGCAGTTCGATAGGAAGTCCAATCGACCGTGTTCCACCAAGATTGCCGGTTCGGGCTCCTTTATTGGCAGCTTCCATCAGTCCAGGTCCCCCCCCAGTGACGATGTCGACTCCATGCTGCGCGAGTGCGCTGGCTAGCTCCTCCACATGCTTATAGATGGGGCTTTCTTCCCCAATCCGTGCGGATCCAAAGATGCATACTCGATAGTATTCTGTT
Organism: Oligoflexales bacterium; assembly: GCA_041736175.1. GTDB lineage: Bacteria > Bdellovibrionota_B > Oligoflexia > Oligoflexales > CAIYRB01 > JBGSUI01. The sequence goes on from JBGSUI010000191.1 coordinate 24,437, forward strand.
TCCATTTCGGTGAGGAGGTTTTCGACATCAGCGATGATGTCGTACATCTGCCGAACCTTTTTTGTTAGGATTTTCCGGACTTTTTGCTGTTTGATCATTGGTTTTTCTTTACAATCTTTGGGCAGAGAAATCTTATAGACTACGATGCACCCTTCGGTGCACGACCCCCATTGTATCTTTTCACCCTTAAAGGTGGCTAGCTCAAAGATAAATAAGTTAGCAATCGAAAAATTGACAAAAAATGGGAATTAAATTTTCCTATCTTCTATCCGAAGAGTCCAGGGTATGAGATTAAACTTACCCCAAAAACTTCTATGGTCACTGTCGTTAGGAGGACTTCCTGTCTTGGGAGTTGAACCCACTAAGACGGACGGCGAGGATATTGGGATCGCCATTATGGGGACCATTATCCAATCTAAATCTGAAGATAATGTCGCACTGATTAAAGAGAAAAATGGGGTGGTTGTCGCTGTAAAAAAGGGTTTGACGACTCCTGGACAATTTGTCGTTATGAGTATTAATGATAAATACCTTGAAATCCAGGACCCTAAAGGCAAAGTTTATTGGGTCTATCGTGATAAATTTGCCGTGACTCAGTCGGGAACTCCAGGTCCATCAACCTCGGTCCCAGCAAGCATTGTGATCAAGGAAGAGGGCTTTGAAAGGAATGACAATGTGGTCAAAATGACCGAAACCTACCGGGACAAAATCGTCCGTGAGGACTTGTCTAAAATCTTAATGCAAGCGACCGCAGAGCCCTTTCTTGAAAATGGTGTCATCGTAGGATTTTTAGTGTCCCAAATCGATGAAGGTAGCATTTTTCAAAAATCGGGAATTAAGGATGGTGATATTATTACTAAGATCAACGACCAGGAGCTAAACAGCATTGCAAATTCGGTAAAGTTGTTGCAATCCCTTAAAGGTGCAAAACAAATCGAAGTTGATATTAAGAGGGCTGGTCAAATGCAAAAGATTCGTGTCGAGATCAATTAATCATCAGACACATGTTTAAAAGGACTCTTCCACAAATTCGGACTCATCATAGGTGAGGGTAGGAGTGGGGAGTGGCGCTGGTGTAGGGGCAGGAGCTGGTTTTGGAGCAGGGGTTGGAGCTGTTTTGGCTTCTTCCGTGACAATTTCGGTCCAAGAATCATCTTCACTGCGGACAGTGGGCGAAATATTGCCGCTTAGTTTATCCAAGTATGGTTGGGCCCTTGTGAACAGATTGTTTCCGGTCAGGAGGGATTTTTTAAACCAAACTGTAGCCTCGGTGTTTTTTCCGAATTTGAGATAGCATAATCCAATATTGAATTCTAGCCTGGCCTTAACTTTAGGTTCTGTGGCGATCTTGAGTGCTCCTTTGTAGATGCCGATTGCGGAGTCCATTTTGCGGTCTTGAACGTGGGAGATTGCGACGATATTGTATGTTTGGATAAGGGAAAGAGCGAGCCCTTGGCCTGCTCGAAAGGCTACCGATTTTTCAAAATTAGAGATCACATCGAGTCCGGCTTGGATGCGATGGTTATCGGAATCTATCGTCTTAGCTTCGGTAAAGCTTCTGCTTGCATATCGCATCTTGCCATCTTTGATCGCGATTTCTCCAAGCATACACAATCGTTCGATATTTGCTCGGGACTGCCTGCGGGCAATCCTTAGATAAGCAGCAGCTTCGTCGCTTTTATCGAGGAGAAAAAGCGATCGACCCAATCCGGCAATCGCACGAAGGTTGTTTTGGTCCTTAGACAAAATCCAGCGGTAAGCTACCTCGGCAAGAGTCAAAATATTGTGCTTAGCAGCGAGTTCTGCAAAAATAAATCCAAGGGCTGTTCCATGTCCTGTAGAAGATTCTAAGGTTGCTTTGACCTCGGTTAAAGCAGAGGCATTTTGGATCCGCTTAATAGACGCTTCGATGGGAGGTATGTTTTGAGTATACCATTCGGACTCGCGACTGAGATGAGAGAGAGCCTTTGAAACTTGGAGTGCCGATGCCGGTTTTGGCAAGGCGACGGTACAAGGAAACTCTGCAACAAGATTGATGGCATCATGCCCGCCCTGGCCTGGAATTAAGAGGATAGGCAAGAGGCTCAGCTCTTCGATCGATTTGATCCGGTTAAGAATCAATGTGACCCCACTAAAAAAGTCGGGACAGCAAAGGATACAGATGCCGTAGTTTTTATTGTCCTGGATCAACTGTAACATTTTGTCGATATCGGAGACTGTAGTGACGGCAGATCTACCTAAGAGATCGTAAAGCAGCTTTTTGACCACGTCAGATTCTGGCGACGCATCTTCAAGGATAATTGGATTTTCAATGGCCATAGAATCGTTCCATTTTAGCCTAAAAACTTAAAGTATGAGGTTTCATCGTCCATAAAATCCATAGTTCCATCGCATCGAGAGCAATTGAAGCGGTGGACGACTTCTTCAATAAACCTCTGGACTCCTAGTTTAAGGACGTCTGAGCTTTGGCAGAGGACGTCCTTATCGATAAGGCAGGAGGTGCATTCAAAAGGTATGTAAAAAGATTCGATTTCAATATTCTTTCTCAGGTTTATCACGACGTTAATCTGGCGAATGATGGGAGATTGGCAGTTTCGGTAGATCACTTTTTTGAGTTTCATCTGGACAAGACCCTGGCTCCAGATTTTAACCCCATAGGAGTTGATTTCATGGACGCCTCCAAGGTCTAAAATGACTTTATCGAATGGGGATGAGGTGATCGGATTGAAATCAGCAAGATCGTCAATAAATCCGCTTAATGTAAAGATTTCGGGATGATCTTTTTGTAGTTGTTGGATTTTGAGACCAGGCATAATAGACCCAAAGTAAACATCTCTTCGATAGATCCAGTCCTTTAGATCGGACATTTAGGGAAAATGCTGAAGGATCAGATTACTACATCTAACAAAAATAGGTAGTTAGATCTTATGACGCAGTCTTTAACTGATTGGTCACATCTAAATAACGCGCCTTCAGCTTTGTGGACTTAACATGATCAAAAGAATCGGCAAGCTTAAGGAGATATTTTTGCGCTAAATTTAGGTCGTTGCTTTCTAAAAGAGCCTCTATGACTAATAAATTAACCTCAAATCGTCGGTCGACATCGAGTGGTTTGATGATGGTGCGTGCGAATTGGTAAATACTAACAGCCCCATAAAAATCATCTTTATCAATCAGTTTCTGTGCAGCGTTATAAAGCTGATTACAAAAAACGTCAACCAATTCAGCATAGGATTGATGCTTGGAAATATTGTATCTTTTAGTGATTGAAATAAGTTTTCGCTCAGATAGCTTCGTGAGTAGGTCAGGAAGTAAAAGGATATTTTCCGGCATTTGGGAATGATCGATAATATACTCAATGAGGGGTATCAGCACGGCATCATACGCGGCTGATTGTTGGTATAAGGCAACAAAGTACTCACGGGCCATTTCAAAATTCCCAAGTTTTGTTGAAACCTGTCCTAACATCAGCTTACGACGGGGGTTTTTGGGGGATATTTTCTGTGCAGCACCGAGAAATTTGGCTGCTCGTTCGTAATCTTTAGCCTTAAAGGAGATATTGCCAATCAGGTGCAGGTAGCGGGCATCTAATTGGAGTCCTTCTTGCTTAGCTTGGTTGAGTCCTTGGCCCAGGATGGAAATCGCTTCTTGGAATTTTTTCTCAGCCTTTAGGAGATGGGCCTTGAGGTAAAAAAGATCGTATTTATTAAAAAGTGGTTCAATTTTTTTTAAGATGATTTTTGCTAGGTCGATTTGATTGTTTTGCAAGGCATTAAAAAAAGAGCGGTATTCTCTCGACTCTAGGGCCACGCGATTGCGACCATTTTTATCATCTTCCACAAACTTCAAGAGGGCATCAGAGTCTCGAACGAAATTGGCCGAATGGCGAACGATATATTTAAGGCGGTACTCTTGCCAAAAATCAATATCTTCTTGGCTGCATTCGCCGGCATACATCACTAGCGGAGCCTTTGAAAGGACTGGACTTTGAGCAATAGACTCAAGAAATACGTGGGGAGTTGCCGTTTCATTCCAATTCATGACGATGGCATTCGGTAAAGCTTTTTCGACCATTTTTTTATGTAAGAGGGAACTGTGGTTGATATGGTAGATTTCTAGGTCGTGTTCATTACAGGTTTTCCCAAAAACTTCGTGAAATTTTGTATTTTTAACAGCATCAATTTCAATAAGGTAAAGTTCACCAGAAAATGGATGTTCCATAAAATATCCTTAAGAGCGAAAAAATCGACCTCTGGAGACCAGTTGATCCCACCTTCTTAGGAGGACTTCAAGAGGTATCAATAAAAATAAAGCAATGATCCACTGGCGATTGAACGACCAATAGTAATCTTTAATCGTGCGAAATCTTGTGGGAAGGGAAACCCCTTCCTGACCTGTGACTTGGGAAACCCATACTTTCATTTCATCTAAACCCTGGTCTAAAGACATGGCTTGGAGCTGTGGACCAGCCTTTGGGTCGGAGAGTTGCGGTGATGGTCGATCTTTTGCTACGGTATCAATCAATATAAGTTTGCTTTCTGCCAATTGGGAGAGTTCACCGAGTTTGTGGGGAGCGGGATGGAGTTCGCTATCGCGGTAGGTTTCAGGAAAGACTCCTGTAATGGCAGCTTTAACGGACCCAAAGGCCGCATGGTTGCCGTCGATTGAAAAAGGACATTGTGTCCCCCCGATAAGAGCTGTGGGGAGTTGGGCCGACAATTCAATTTCGGTATCTCCGTGTCGATGGACCAAAAGTTTGTCTGGAGGAATGGAATTTCCACAAGCAGTGACTTTCCATTCTTCGCTGAGTTGGAAGTATCGTACAGAGGGCCCTTGGAGCGTCACTCGAAAGGAGGGCGGGCCATCCTTTTGCGAAGCAAAAGTCAAAGACTTAGCGATCAGCGGCTTTTTAAGGTCTTGTCGCATCAACCAGGTCATCGCACTATGCATAAACTGGTTGTAGACCTGCCGCGATACATCTTGGTCCATAGTCATGCCCAGTCGCCAAAAAGTGTCGGAAAAGAGCCACAGAGCACGACCTTTTCCAGGATAGGATGCAACGGCAAGGGGGATTTTCGCTGTTTGAGGGGAGGTCGGAATTCCATATAGGAGCACTGTTGACTCTTTGGCACGAAACCGCGCGCGGTCCATTCGATGGATACCGCGCGCAGTGCTCCATTGGCCTAGGGACCGGGATAGACTATCCCAATCATCGTAGACATTGGCAAGCGCCCGCTGGTTGGCCTCGGGAACACCCATTTCAATCTTAAATTCCATTTTTGGATCGTAGGCTATACTGAGGTCACTGGGTTTTTCAGGTTCTGTCATCGGAGACGGTGTGTCCTGATCGAGATCCCAGGGATCTAATCCAAACCCACCAGGGTTATTGAGAGACATCTTTTCGTCGATTTCAAAGGGCAAAATTGATTTGAGCGGAGAGTTAATCAAATCAGAAGATGTAAGTGCGCGGGGTCCCCCTAAAAAAAGTAGACCGCCGCCATTTTGTACAAACCTAACTAAGTTTGCTTGATATTCAGGAAGCAAAAACTGAAATAAAGTAAAATTTTGAATGATAACGACTCGAAAGTTAGGCAGCTCCTCCTTAAAAAGTCTCTCCACGGGAAAGGGTATAAGGCTTAATTCTCTTTCGTTGACCTGCTGGCTATCCCAAGGATCTCGTAAGATGAAAAAACTAATGAGATCGTATTTAGGTTCGCCCTTAAGGTACCGTCGTAAAAACCTTCCATCCCAGCTGGGACTGCCCAATAAGTGCAGAACTCCAAAGGTATTGGGAAGAACTTCGATTTGGGCAAAGGCCACATTATCCCATAGGATAGCTTCGGACGCTAAAGGGAGGGCTCGGATCTCGATCAGGTGTTGGCCTTTTGGGAGTGATGGCAAGACGGTCTCAGCGATCACCTCTTGTTCCCCAGCCCTAAACTTAACATTGACCGTTACCGGTGGCTGTGGAGCCGCGACGAGCTGAACTTGGACGATTTCTTCGGTCTCATAGTGACTTCGCCCTAGGGTGACTTGAACGGTCAGTGGTTTGTTTTCGAATGAAAAGGGTGCAATCTTTGGAGTCTTGAGCCACAGGTTAGAAATCTCATCATCTTGAAATCCAACGATCATCCCGCGCTGGGAGCCGGACCCCTTAAGGGTGGATTTCCATGGTTCCGAAGGTTGTGAATCGGCGCCATCGGTGATGAGGATCCAGGGCTCTTGGGGATTTTTATAGATCCAGGTGTCCAGGTGTTTTGAGAGGGGAGTCCACCCCCTAGCAACGGTGGGGTCTAGATCACTGAGTTTAGTGGTTTTAAGGGAGCAGCCTAAACGCTGGCATTCGGATTCCAGTTGCTGGATCATGATTCCAGACTGTTCCGCGAGGGTCGGCTTTTGGGAGGTCGACATACTGACCGAGTCATCAAGGAGAACCCGAATGGATTTAAGCGCAACGGTTCTGGGCAACGGCTCATGATCGGTTTTAGGAAAAAAAGCCAATACGATAGGAAGAGTCCAAGCGAGGCGGCATAACAAAGCCAGTCCGCCTCGGATCATTCCTAAACTGATCGACCATTGGACCAATAGGATCAGATGCAACGATGCATAGAGTACCGTTCCGTAAAGGGCCCAATCTTCAAAATTGGTGGGCAAGAGTTCCTTAAAGGTCTTAAAATCCTTGAAATCCAATGGTTCACCTGAGTCTTTTTAGTATTTCTGGGAGATGAATCTGGTCTTTTTTATAGTCAGTCGCCAGGGCTACCATGATGAGATTTACAAAGACTCGCGTCGAGTACTCTTGGTCCATAGGTCGTCCACAGTTTGGTTTTAGGCGTTTGTCTTTGAGACTATCGAGAAATCCATAGGGGATTGCAAGGATGGCAAGCCGCCCATCAAACTGTAGGCCACGCCATATCTCCCCCTGGCAATCCGGCAAGGCATCGATCAGATAAAAGCTACGCATCAGTTCATGGTCGGGGGGGAGGGGAAGCCAAGGAGTCACTTCGGCGGTACCCAGGTTTTTTGTGAGCTGTTGGAGTTGATTTGTAGATAGGTTAGTTTCTAGGACTAGAAAACCACCGCGCCTGAGCCACATCATCAAATCGTTGGTAAATGAGCCTATGGGGGAGCCCTTTAGGGAGCCTTCGCCGCCTGCTTTTATGGATGTATCTGGGGTGATCAGGCCGTTTATGTCAGAGATCCAGATCCAGGGGAGAGTCAGAGAGGAGCCGTCTAGTTGCAGTACCCTAAATGGGGCTGAGGTTAGCTCGATGCTGGTCCTTGCAGAGACTTCTTTGGCCAAAAATTTAATGCTTAGATTGGCGTCCTTATTGCCATAAACCCCAAACTCTACCTTGGCATAACTCAGATCCCCATGGACCCAACCTAGAAAAGCTCCTATCCATAGGGGAGCCAGGCGCATTTTAGTTATTTTGTGGACCTTGACCCCCAACCAAGCTAGGAGTTCGAGTCCGGTCAGGGCGATGAGCAACATAAAAACCAGCTTGATCCAAGGAACTGGATCATCCATATCCCTTTTCATGGGCACTGTTTTGGCGAGATTGTTTTGCAGGGGATTCCAGATGGGTGGTAGGTCTGTCGAGTCCATGGTGTTTAGATCGCTCTCGCCGATGGGAACGTTGGAAATCTGTGTGGGTTTTTCTATATCTGTTTGATCCCAGAGGTCGGTGGCGATATCGGCAAACCGAGGCCACTCGGACTTACGAGATAGGGTTTGTCGTTGGTAAAGACCCTGCCAGGTGAGCAGATCTCGGACCAAGATGGGTAGTTTTGCAAAACTTAGTCCCAATGATTTTTGCGGAGCTAACGGCATCGTAAAGGCGACAATACTTTTGAAAAAGTAGGCCAGGGCATCTCCCTGGGTTCCAAGGGTGCCACCTATCTGCTTGCCACCGATGGATGGAAGGAGGGTCACCCAATCTTTACGGGTATGAACATGCTCACAGGCTGCGACTTTGAATGCCCCATTCTTAGGTAGCAGACGCCCAAGACAGCGGCACATCTCAAAATAGTCGATTTGGGTATTGAGGGGAGCCAGCCATACATTCCCAAGGGGAGTCTCATCATTGGTAGGAGAGCCTGATGGATCTTTGACTTGATGGGTGGTCGGACAAAACCGCTCTGCTTGGGTGCTGTCACCTCCGGCGATAATCAGCAGATCTCGCGTTGTGTCGAGGGTTTTACCTTGGTCGATAAAATCCTTACGCTCCATGGTAAACCCTAAGGTGTCGAGAGAGGCCATAAGGGGACCTAAGGGATCTTCTAAGGACTGTTCTCCCGAGTTTTCGGCGATGACCATAATATTTTGCTTTTTGCTACTATAATAGGCATAAAATCGATCATCTAATAGGATTTGATTCTCGATTTTAGGTTGTTGGTCAGCGATCTGGAAGACCACAAATGGGTTTGTCCCCTGAAGACTGCCCTTAGGGGGTGGAGTGGTTTGCCAGTCAACACGGTATGTTTGGCGTTTTCGTCCGGGACTCATGGCAAAACGATGTTCTTTGATCGTTTGATTTTCATAAACGACCTGAAGAGTTCCTTGATACTCCCCCTCGTCAAAGGTTCGAGAAATCTCGATATCCCACTCAGAGGATGTGGACCCGGGCGAAGCCTGAAGCTGGGTCAACATCTGTGCATTGTTGATATAGAGGTTGCCACCTCCACTCTGGGGCTTTGAGGTGTCGACGAGGTAGACTTCGGCTTCGTCTCTTAAAAAATTCCAGTTAAAGTCAATCCAGGTGTGTTGGTCTCTGTCAGAAACGATATAGATATGATCGACGTCAACTCCCAATGCCATGGTTTTTTTAATAGCCTCACCCAACTTTAAGCCTGCCCGATGAAAATCTAAGGTTTGGAGCATTCTATCGAAATCTTCGCAGTGATCGAAGGAGTATACCTCTTTTTTATGGCTTGTGGCCCCCTGAACTTTTCCGTTGCCGATAAGCTGATCGCAGGTTGCTTTAACAAGAATTTTTAGATCTTCGAGGGAGATATGGCGGCTGACCGAGGGGCTAAAGTCGACAAATATAAGATGTTTTGACTGATTAGGGTCAAAGGTCCGAAAGATTTGCGATTTTGGTTTGGTCGATAAGAATAACAGGGCACCTAAGATCCCTAAGAAACATAAAAAAGCGACCAGGGGAGGCACTCTGATCATAATTTTGGGTAAAATCCGCGATTCAAGTGGCAAAATCCGAATCGTTGGCAACCAAATACGGTCTTCTTTTCTGCGAACAATCCACCATAAAAATCCAGCTACTAAGCAGGTTCCCAAGAGTCCCATGGTGAACATCGTGGGTGTATACATTAAGGGACCTAATGTTTCGCCCATTAAGAAGCTCCAACATTAGAAGATACATTTAAGCTTTTGAAGTAATCAAAGATCATTTTAGTAAAGAGGTCGATTCGGGTGTCGTTGGTCACCAAAAAGTAGGAGGCGTTGGTGTGATTCAGAGACTTTCTTATATCCTCCCTCCAATGGTCAAGTTCCTTTTGGTACCATTGATTTTCCAGGAGAGTATGGCCCAGGTACTGCTTTTTGATATGGGTTTCGTCGTAATAAAGGGCCTGGCTGCTCACCCAAGAAATATCAGCCTCTAGAGAACTCAGTAAGTGTAGCATGAGTTGTTTGCGAGCGAATCCAAGGAAGAGTTTGAAATCAGCATCTCCCAGGCCATCTCCTATCCAATAGCCAAGGTCATGGCGGGTCCTTTCCAGGTGGGCTTGGTGGAAGACTCGGGAGGTGAGTGTCCCGTTAAATCTCTCAGTTTCTAGTTCTGTAAAAAGTTGTCTAAGCTCGGTGATCGATTTGGGTTGCAACCGGGCAGAGGGGCTAAGGTCGCGGTCCTTTACGACAGCCCAGATTTGGACTTCGTCGCCCATCTTTAGGTGTAGAGAACCTAGAAAAAAGCCGATACGCAAAGCGATTTCAGATTTCTTTGGGACTGTATTGGCTAGACTCCGCTGCTTGAGGTCCTCGGGAGGCCAATTCATGGACTCGCTTAGGTCGATGCCGATCAGCACTTTGGCCGTCGACTCGTCCCGGACTTGGCGAATCAGAAGCTGGTCAGTCCTTGCAAACGCACGCCAGTCGATCGCCTGGATGGGATCTCCAGGGGAGTAAAGGCGGGTTGTTTCAATCAGACGCGACGGTCTACGCAAGGGGTTTAGAAAGCTACCCATAGGTTTAGAGCTAGCTTTAAGAAACGAGCTATGGAGGTCTTCCCCCAGATCCGGTGTCAAGGAGGCCAGGGTTGCTTTTTTTTCAGCTGTTTCGAGAGCGTTACCTTTGGTCACAAGATCACCCAATCCCAAGGGCGAGGTTTTTTTGGGTTTCTTCAAATCGGTTCATGATTTCGGAAATGATCTTATCCTCGTTAAAGCCTTCTCTCATAGCTTGGGCGGTCAAACGAATCCGGTGACGGAGGACGGGGTAGGCCATGCGCTTGATGTGTTTCCAGGTGACAGATTCGCTCGCTTCTACGACCGCAAAGGCTTTGGCCATAGAAATAAGCGCGATTCCCGCCCGTGGTCCTGCTCCATACCAAATCATAGATTTTAGTTTGTCCGGGCACTGGATTTCATGGGGACGGGTATAACGGATGAGTTGGGCAATCCCTTGGACGAGACCGTCATCGATTCGGGTACCCCGAGTCAGCGCCATGAGCCTTTGAATCGAATCGGGGGCGACCGATGGTCCCGCCTTGAGAGATTCTGTAAACTGTTCACCAATGAGTTCGCCCTTTGCATGTTCTTTGAGGATCGTGGTCTCTGACTCCAGGTCGGGGTAGTCCACGAGGGAGTGAACCAAGAAGCGGTCCAACTGGGCCTCAGGTAGGGGGAAGGTCCCCTCCGATTCATAGGGGTTTTGCGTTGCAAAGACCATAAAGGGTGGAGGTAGCTTGTTGCGTTTGCCGCCGACGGTCACAAATCGTTCTTGCATTGCTTCTAGCAGTGCAGACTGGGTTCTCGGAGAGGCTCGGTTGATCTCATCGGCTAGGAGTAGGTTGGTAAAAATAGGGCCAGGGGCAAAACTAAAGGCTCGGTGGCCTGTCGTCGGGTCGAGGTTTAAGATGTCTGAACCTACGATGTCCGATGGCAAGAGGTCTGGGGTAAATTGGATTCTTGAAAACTGAAGTCCTAACTGGTGGGCAAAAACTCTGACTAAGGTTGTCTTTGCGAGGCCAGGAGCCCCCGTCATGAGGATATGGCCACCTGCGAGAAAAGCGCAAAGGGTTTCGGTGATCAGGTTTTCTTGGCCAAAGATGGCTCCCATAGTCTGGGATTTGATCTGCAGGAGGATATGGTGGGTCTCCTCGCGGCTAAGGGCCGGACCAGACTGTGAGTCTTGGGTGTTTATACCTAATCCAGACATGGCGATCTCCTAGGTCTCAGGGGCATGTAGACAATTAACTCCATTATACTCATATGCCTGAGGAGACGCCGAGATTAAATTTAGGTGCCTGTCCCCGTGCCGGTCGATGTCCCAGTCCCTGATGAAGTTGCCGTTCCCGTGGACACTCCCGTGCTGGTTGTGGTTCCGGTGCTTGTTGCTGTGTTAGTCCCTGAAGATGTGGTGGGCTTATAACCGAGGTTTTCCATGGTTACTTTTGGACAAGAGTCTGCAGGAGCGCCAGCGGCTGATTTTTCTCCAAGCCAAATCGATTTATAAACTGCGTTTTGATTGATGTTTGCAAAGTGAAGTGTCGTTTTTCCAACTCCATCGGTGGAACACCCATATAAGATCAAGCCTTCTCCCGAAAATTTAGCGAATTCTGGCTCTAGCTTTGATTTATAGCTTGGGAATTTTTCCAAAACTCCCGACTGGGTGCAGCAGAAGGCGGCAAGGCTTTCTCCACAAGATCCTGATTTACCTGGATTGGCCTTGTTGACCGCAATCCAGATCTTTCCCTGTTCGGCGCATCCGGTGAGTCCAAGACCGGGGGTCCAGGCAGTTCCATCACCCGATGGAGGAGTCCCACCAGGGCTTGCCGTACCCCCACCAGGTGCCCCAGAGTCAGTCGGGGCGGGTTTATTGGTAGGAGCGCATTGGGTGGCGGGTTGGCCCACTTGGGGACCTGTGCCCGTTTGGCCTTGGGTGGTCCCTGCATCCGCGGTCTCGCCCGGGGCATCGTTTGCCGGTGCGGCCTCATCCCCTTGGGTCAAGCAGGCAGGATCGATGGACGGAGACTGGGGCTTGGCGTCAACTTTTGTCCCTGTTGCGACGGGAGCTGCGGCCCCTTTATCTTTTTTCTTAGAGCCACCATCGCAGGCTGAAAAAACCCCGAGATGGATGGTTGTAAAAGCGAGAAAAAATCCAACGGCGTTATTGTTTTTCACAACTTTCATATTGGTCTCCGTTTTCCTGGTGAGGTTATCTTGGCTGATATCAGTCTATCGGCCAAATTCCTTGGTATCTTAACTCCTATCGGTCTGATGGTTGAAAAACTCAAATGCTCCCTTTAATCGTTCAAAAATATTAACTAAGTTTTGTTTCATAAACGATGACTTTGAAGTGGGTGTGTTAAGTAAACGTGGAGGACTGATATGTGGGGCTTTTGTACCCAAAGTTTGTCATTTGCAAATCCCTCGGACCTTATGCCATACCTTTGGGGACACAGAGGTCGCCGTGAGGCATTGCCTCAATTTCTAACCCCATCTGTCACAAAAGGATCTATTTATGAAGCGAATTGTTGTCAAAATGTTGAGGTTTCACCAAGGAATCACAGCTAAAAAATCCCAGTTTGGTGGGGCTGCCTTAGAGTACATTATGGTCACCACCTTTGCGGCTATTATTGGGATCGCGGCCCTAAGTTATACCGGTAAAGCCATAAAAGAGCAGCTCAAACGCTTAGGCGAACAGATGGGGATTACGGAAGAACCCGAAATCAACTTGCCATTTACCAACAGCACAAATTAATGATTTACAAATTATAAACATTTATAGATTTAGTTGGGTTTCAATGGAAGGACTTTGGTTTCCATGGATGGGCATTTTGTGGACTCTAGCCATGCTTGGCTCTTCGAATTTGGAGCGGCAAGACCTTGGCTTGCGTCATTTTAAAATGCTCCACTTCCGCGCAACTTTTATGGCAAATCCGCTTAAAGCCAGGAACGAACTTTGTCGGGACGAAAAGTCCAATCCTACAAAGGCGACTCTGTTACCTATCTGTTTTATCCAAGTCACCGTACGGGAGAGTGGCGTGGCACAGGATATTTGCCAAGCCGACTTAGGGAGGGCTGAAGAAACCCTTCCTGGACCCCGTTGGTACGTGATCCAATGGGTCTGTACTGAGAAAAAGGGGGCGGGTTTGAGCGCGTCTCCTCGGCTCAGTTTTAGAATAAAACGTTAAGGATAGGGAGGGGGCTAATCCTCCTCTTCCGATTGGTTGATATGCTCTATGTGATCGATAAGAGCCTCTTCATTGGTCACTCGACCGATGCCTGACTGCTCGCAAAAGGCGACGATTGAGTCGATCAGGCGCGAAAGTTTTTCTTCTTCAGCACCTAGGGCGGCTATAGCAATTCCGTGGGCTTCTGACCGCTGGTTCCCACTGGTACAGGCTGCACACACCTTAAAGCGGCCTCTGATTTTTTCAGCAAGCCGCTTGAGGTCGGTCGTTAAGTCTTGACCCTTCGCGGATTCCGACTCGATATAAATATGACTCACTGCAAAATACACGGGGTCCTTAAAGTGTGATCGATAGGGTGGTCGTGGGAGCGTCCTGCTGATAAACCAAAATTTCCCAAGCTCCATCCATCATAAAATTAATCTCTTCCACTCTTACGCACTCTCCAGTCGCGGAAACCAACTTTGTAGGAGAGCTTCCATGTCCCATATCGGGCATAAAAAGCCTCACTCGCTTAACTTGCGGGGCGTTTTGGAGACAGAGGGAGCCTTGATAAATCCCCGCGCCTTGGACTGGGGTGTCGAATTTAAGTCTCACCGATCCATGGGGTTCAGATCGACTTTCTAGAATGGTCTCGGAATCATCTGTTCGGTCACACCGACAGTCCTGTCCAAGGGCTTGGGAAGTCGCTAGGGAGGATATGATAAGCCCCCCCAAAACACTGGTAAGTATGCGGCGTTTCATTCTATTTCCTTTTATTTCAAGAAGTTATAAGATGGCTTGGGGATCAAACAGCAAAGGTCTAGACCTTTTTAAGCCACGATTTGCACCAGCCTTCCCCATGGACGGGTCCTGCTGGAATCATGAGGCATTTTCCGGCCTCTGCACCGTTGATGGCAGTTCCAGCCGTGTAGAATTGACAGTTTGTACATTTCTGGTCTTTGCCCTCGATTTCGCCTTTTTTAGGACGTTCGGCCTTGGAGGCATCAGCCACATACCCAAGAGCCTTGGCTGTGGGGTCGGATTCGGAAACAAAGTTTGCGGCCCCAGCAGCTTTACCGGCATCGGCTCCCGTCGAGGTACTGGTCCCTGTCCCAGAACCGGTACTTGGCTGTGCGAGTGCAGCGCAGGCAAGGGCAGCCGTTGGGCCAGCAATTGCCAAATTTTTGAGAAAATCTCTACGGCTAGAGGTTAGGTTGGTTTTTAAATCGGCCATGATCGACTCCATTGTAAGGATGGGGTTAAAGGAAAAAGGTTAACAATGAAAAAGCACCGTTTGCCAACAGCGCACGCGACTATGGTCGGAGCGCGCCACAATGATAGCCTACCTGACGTCGACTTTAAACCACATTTAAAAGGCAGTTTTAGGAAAGGTCCTTTGCTCCTGCATAAACAGGCCACAAATCACGCAGCCACATGGGTGCCTTCGAGTCGCGGTGCAAGGTCCAGGTCGATCACACCAGCGGCTTGGGGCCGATGGAGCAGAAAGCCTTGGATCAAGTCGATTCCCATAGACTTGAGGATTTCGGCTTCTTCCCAAAGTTCGACCCCTTCGGCTAAGATCGTCGATTTGGAAATCTGGGCAGCCCGTACCAATCCATGAACGAAGGCCTGTTTAGGATGATCCTTGTGGATGTCCTGGATCAAACTCCGGTCTAGTTTGATCAGATCTGGCTTCATTCGAATAATCTGTTCTAACCCGTTATATCCTTTGCCAAAGTCATCGGCGGCGATCCGCATATCCATCTTTGCAAGGCTTTCTCTCACTTTGAGCATTAGATCTAGATTGCTGATTGCTTCTGATTCGGAGACTTCAAACATGATCCCCTTGCGCCCTTTAAGAAGTGGCCGGAGTCGATCTAAATTGTAAAGATTTCGTGGCAATATATTGAGAAGCAGGGTTCCAGGGAGTTTCGAAGAATGGCGGATAGCCTGCTGTAAACAGGCTTGGTCCAACTCTAAACCCACTCTAGCGGTGTGGGAAAGGGAGAAAAGAACGTCAGGTCGTAGGTAGCGGGACTCTAAATAGATGGGACCTGTGATGTCATAGATGGCATCAATTGCGTCGCCTTTGACCCGGATAAGTGACTCGAATCCAAAAAGAAGATTAAAGAGAGGTTTGATGCTTTTCTCGGCTTTCGACTGATCGACCATCTCTTTGGTAAGATTTTGGAGGTCAAAGACCGCTTGATAATGGGGTTCCAGGAGCCCTGGGGTTTGGATAAGGGTCTGCATGAGTTCCCGCTGGCGATCGCGCATTCTTTTGACTTGGATGCGCGATTCCTCGACGGACGATTCCAGGAGTTGTTCGATGACTTCGAGAGAATCCACGCAAGGGTTATAAATCGCCGTGCCAAAGCCAATGGCGATTTCCGGCACCACATGAATACAGTCGGGCATGATCCGTCGGGATTTTTCTACAAAAATCTCGCGCCAAAAAGAATTTTGGAGGCGGATGGCGAGACGGTCAGCGAGTTTTTCCAGGATTCCCGGAGCAGGAACTGAGTGGGAGGTCCGGGACTGTTCGAGAAAAATATAGTAGGAATTGGAATGGACTGACCTGCGGCAGAGGACGTCATTGGAGCGAAAACAGCCGGCGGTTCCCCATTGGTCAAAAAGGATTTGGTTAAAACACTCCTGGACACGGTGGTAGACCTCGGCTCCGTATTCTAGAGCAATCTTACGAAAGCTAGAAGCATCGACCACCAGAATGCTCAGGGCGCCGTAATTCTGGAGCATATGGATAGGGACCTGGGGATTGTAAATCGGAATGACTTCGCGGTTAAGGCGTCTGTAGTCGATCCCGATGGCACCGCAGGCGTCAAGAACCGACAGGATCTCTTCGGGACTTGGATTTTCGAGCCAGGTTAGGGTAGACCCTGGGATTCTGCCCTTAGTGCTGAAGTCTCTGGTTGTCGAACCCAGGACCACGACAGGTATCCGTCGCCCCAGGGTGGTGATCATATCGATCCAAGGGCCGTCAGGAAGATCGGTCGCTGGATCCACCACGGCCGCTGTCACGTCCGGACTGTAGAGCTGGCTCAGACCCAACGTCAGGTTTTTAGATTCGCATATCCTAAAGGCAATCCCATGGGACTTGAGTAGCTCCTCAAGCTTTGCTACGAGTTCGCTCTGAAGGGATAAAACTGCTATGGTCACCGTGATTGCCTCTTATGTGAATCCAAAAATAAAATCGATATCAAAAGGTCTCCTACAGTCCATCGAGCTCCGATATGACTCATCGCCCTCCATAGGGAT
Source organism: Oligoflexales bacterium (assembly GCA_041736175.1). Lineage (GTDB taxonomy): Bacteria > Bdellovibrionota_B > Oligoflexia > Oligoflexales > CAIYRB01 > JBGSUI01. The sequence goes on from JBGSUI010000191.1 coordinate 41,068, forward strand.
ACCATCGGAAAATATCCCTTAGAGATTAGGGAAGGATTGATTCGCAATAAATATGTATATAAATATGGTAGGTTAGGTCGGCATCTCTTAACCCAAATAACGATCCACAAACCAGGAGTCTTTATGATCAATGCGGCTTGGACACGGTCCCAATGGCGAGATAAGTGTCTTAAACATCCGGGTGTTATTGGGTTTGGAGACGGCGCGGATCCCAGGATTCACAGGGCAGCCTTGCATCTGCTCCAGGAAAAAACCGTTCGGGGCGTCGTGATGTTTGCGATCCATGACCAAGAATCCGCAGACATCAAAAAAAGTCTGATCACACTAGGTGGTCGAGAAGTCTTGGACTCCATCACTATCGTCCAAGGGACCAACTCACCCCTGATGCTTGCTGCGGACTATCTTAAACTAGGTAAAGTTGACTCGGTCCTTGCTGGAAATCTCTCGACCACATCCGATGTGATCCGCGCAGCGATCAAAGGGGTCGGACTGGTCCCAGGGATTAGGACGGTAAGTGGCTCTTTTGTTATGGTGTCGCCGCAACATAATCCATTTTTGTTTGCAGACTGTGGTGTGGTTATCGAGCCCACAGTGGAGCAGCTTGTCGATATCGCTGAGTCAACGGTATTGACGTGGTACGCCTTAAATCTCGGCGAGTCGCCCCGTGTGGCTTTTTTGTCCTTCTCCACAAAGGGATCGGCTCGACATCCAGAAGTCGACAAGATCGCTGCTGCGGCCCAAGGGTTTCGCGCCAAATGCCCGGACGTTTTAAGCGATGGCGAACTCCAATTTGATGCGGCTTTTGTGCCGGAAGTGGCTGATCTCAAAGCACCTTTAAGTCCCCTAAAGGGCGGTGCTAATTGTTTTATCTTTCCAAATCTCAATGCTGGCAACATATCTTATAAACTCGTCCAGAGGATGGGGGGATATCAGGCCCTTGGTCCCATTCTCCAGGGAGTGGCCAAGCCCTTTAGCGACCTGTCCAGGGGGGCTTCGGTCGACGATATCGTGGCCTGCACCTATATCAACCAGGTCAGGTCTAAACTTGGCCATCAACAGGAGCTTTGCTAGACTAAACAAGTCCTAGAAATACATCCCTTCCATGGAAAGGTTTCAATGGCCAAGTATCCTTGGTTGATCCTCAGCTTTTTTGTTGGTGGCTTTTGCTTTTTTCAGATGCAGAACTCTATTCAACAACGCAGTGCCCTGATGCGGGCGGCAAATATCGAGTTAGCCAGTTCCATCCAAACAACCGTCGGAGCCGTACAAAAAAATATCATCCCGCTCCTGCTCGACAAAGCCCTGGCCCAAAATTTAGTTTGGAAATTGCACCATTCCATAGGCAGCGTGCTTGAAGCCCGCAAGTTAACTGGTATCATTCAAGATCTGGCCCTGTGGTCTGCCGACTGTAGGCTTATATCCCAGAGCGGACTGAGGGCTGCTCGCCAGGCCTGCCCCTTAGAGTCTTTGGAGTCTAAGGTATTGGGTGAGCTAAAGGATCACAAAGGTACGACCCCCCTATGGTACGAGGCCTGGAAGTCTGAGGGAACCGATCTTGTGCTCCAAACGATCACGCTTTTGCCCCTTGTGGGCGAGCCCATCTACCTTGTGGTCCATAGTGCCTTAGATAGTTTTTGGTTTGTTCAATTTCCGCGACTGGTTGAGGCTCTTTCGTCCGCCCAGGGCGAGATCCATGGGGCACCCAACGTTGACGAAGCCAACCCCGCGCCACTGCGGCCCGTAGTCCGTTTTGGTCGGGGGACCTGGGGATGGGTTGAAGAGATGTTTAGGCCGGTTGGAGGCTTTAACCTCGAAAGGACAAAACGATTTTTGGAGAAATTGGCCTGGATATCTTGGGGTCTAGGGCTCCTCTTGCTCACCGTTTGGATCAGATCATTAAAGGCTTCTTTGAGCGATTCCAATCGACAAATAAGTGAATTGTTACTCGGAAGCCAAATGCTTGTAAAAACCAACCTCCTTGAGATTTCACAAAAAGAGGCGGCCATAGACGAAGGTTCCCTTAAAACCATCCTTTCCGATCAAACTACCATCATCAACCGTTGCCGTGAGTTTTGGAACCAGACGATCAAGGCTGCACACTATGAAATTGAGGAACATAAGCAAAAAATAGCTGGTTTAGAACGGACGATTCAACAGCAGGAATTCGACTTAGATAGCTTTAAAGAAACCATGCGGAAGCTGGCCGAAATGGAAAGCCTGGACTGGCAATATTCCTGGTTTATGAGACCTTATAGAGCCAAATTAGAAAGTCTAATGGATAGCCTCGAAGACTTGATGGCCACACTAAAAACCTTTGAACAGAGTACCCACCAGCAGTGCCTACATCTCAAAGACTGGACCGTCCAAATAGCTATCAAGGGAAGTCGCAAATTTATGCGAAGTCTCGCCGAGACTCAAGGAAGCAAGGATGGTACTACTGCACTTGACGACCAAATCGCCTCGCTCGTAGCAAAAGCCGACTCCCAGCAGCAGCTGACTCAGGTTTGTCTCCTGCTTGGATCGCAACTCCTAGGAGAATGGGAGCGCTCTCTGAAGGTTGTCTCCCATTGGGAGTCGCTCGTTGGTCGACGAATGGCCACCATCAATAACAAAGCTGCCAGTCCTGTCGAGCCTCTGAATCTGTCAACAGCGAACCTCCTGGACTGGGTGCGAGAGGCTCAGGAAATGGTGCTCTGGAGTCTGGACCAAACTGGTGAACGAGAATGTTTTATCAACAAAATCCCAATTGGTTCTGAAACCGTGGATCCGGATGGACATTCGGTTGGATATTCGGACGGAAATCCTCAGCAAATGGCCACCCTTTGGACGTCAGCACTCCTCCAGCTCTACAGCTCCCTCTTGGAGCAAGAGCCTCTACCCAAAGTTTACACCACTTTAAGGGACCATGGACCCCGTAGAAATCTTATCATCTACGCGCTTTCGGGAGACCACCGTGCTACAGTCTCTCAACCTTCAGAGATCACCTCCTATGGCGCGACTCTGCGTATCGTCCAAGGACTCCTTTATGATTGGGGCATAAGCTGCTCTGTTTTATCCCAGCTCCATGGCCGGATGGGCTACTCCTTATCATGGACCCATATCCATACAGGTTCCGAACTCCTAAACCCCCTAGCAAAAAAACGGGCCAACTATGTCGAGTAGATTGCAAACTCTGGGGCTAAGTACTCCTCAGCAACGGGCTTGGGCCCTCTATGATTGGGCTAATTCGGCTTTTGCCACCACGATTATGGCTGCCGTCCTGCCCATTTACTTTCACGATGTCGCTGCTTCGGTCTTACCGGAACCTGAACGAACCGCCTATTGGGGCTATACGTCGGCGGTGGCCTTATTGATTGCAGCCCTTATAAGTCCTCTATTGGGTGCCTATGCAGATCTCGCAGGCTCTAAAAAAAAGTTTATCGGATTTTTTACAGTCTTAGGGGTGGTGGCGACCCTAGGACTGTGGTGGGTGGGACGTGGGGACTACCAGCTTGCCGCGACACTTTATATCCTAGGAAATATCGGGTTTGCCGGGGGACTGGTGTTTTATGATGCCCTCCTGCCGGGAGTTGCAAAACCTGCTGACCTCCACCGGGTGTCAACCGCTGGCTATGCAATCGGTTATCTGGGGGGTGGGGTGCTCCTTGCCATCAACCTCCTTTGGATCACGAAACCTGAATGGTTTGGAATCGCCGATAAAGGGATCGCCGTTAAACTGTCTTTTGTTAGTGTGGGAATCTGGTGGGCCGTCTTTTCGCTCCCACTATTGCTAAAGGTTCCAGAACCTCCTGTTTTTGGAGACTCTTCGGAAAAAACCGTCTTCAAGTGTCTCAGCCTATCCGTCGATCGGCTATTTAAGACGGCCCGAGAGATCAGGAAATACCGGCAGATTTGGATTTTTCTCCTGAGCTTTTGGTTTTATTCAGACGGAATTGGGACGATTATTAAAATGGCAACGACCTATGGTCGCGAAGTTGGTATTGGAGCCAATCACCTTATAGGAGCTTTGTTGCTGGTCCAGTTTGTCGGGATCCCAGCGACGTTTGTCTTTGGCAAAATAGCAGATCGACTAGGGCCTAAACCAGCTCTACAGATCTGTCTTTTTGTCTATACGATGATCTGTTTGATCGGTTATTTTATGAGTAGTCCCATTCATTTTTGGGCTTTGGCCGTGCTGGTGGCTATGGTCCAGGGAGGAAGCCAGGCTATTAGTCGATCACTTTATGCTATGCTGGTTCCTACAGATAAGCTTGCCGAGTTCTTTTCCTTTATGAGTGTTAGCTCGCGGTTTGCAGGAATTCTTGGGCCCTTTGTTTTTGGGCTGACAACTCAGCTGTTTGGTGGCAGTCAAATCAGTATTCTGATGCTGGTCAGTTTTTTTGTGATTGGAAGCTTTTTGTTGTATTTTGTCGATATTAAAGCAGGCCAAGAAGCCGCAACCTTAGAATCGGGCCAGCCTTTTTAGGGCTTGAGTCCTTTGACAAGCTGCTCGGTGTATGCGAGCAGTTTGGTGATTTCAACAGGTTTGTGCAAAACATCATGGGCTCCTAACTTTTTGGTTTCTTGGACATCTAAGTCCGTATGCCCCGTGATAAACACAAAGTATGGAGGGAGAAGTTGCCTGGCTTTTAGTTGGGTCAGGAGCACCATTCCATCTCCATCCGGCATTCTCATATCAGAAAATATAATGTGAAAAGGACTGATGGATTCCTCGACGACGAGTCTGATGGCTTCGTTGCCAGAGGTGGCACCAAAAAGCTTATAACCCTTTTTTGCGAGGATCCTAATAAAAAGCGACCTTAAGAGTTCGTCATCTTCGACGACAAGGATGCGGATTTGGCTGGGTTGCTGGGTCATGGCTCCACGTTGTTATCTCTAAGAGGGTTTTTTGTTGACCTTATAGATCTTACCACTACTCCCTGATGGAGTCTGAGAATGGTAGTCGACTTCCACTAGTTTTTCAGGTTCGATCTCCGCGATCTGCTTGATCACCTCTTGAATCTGTCGTAGACCCTGGAGGGCTAGGTCGACCCATGGTTCGGAGGGGCCGCTTCCCAGACCAGGACTGTTGCCCAAGGAGCGTTTTTCATGAGCCTGGAGCATCTGTATGGCAATCAAAGATGAGTTTAGGGGGGTGTTGATCTCGTGATTGAGCGTGGCAATCATTTTTGAAATCGTTTTGAGCTGTTGATGCTCAAAGGCGATGGACCTTAGCCGCTCTTGCTCATTTTCATACATGGAAAAAAACCAGTATGTTGTCAAAAGCATGACGATATCGATCATAAAATAAGTCCATGCCGAGGGAGCCAATGGGGCGATGATAGGCGAGTTGCCGAGTGCGACCAGCCCTCCTAGGATTCCGACGATGATCAGGAAAAATATTTTGCCAACCCGTATATCTGTCATGGCGATGGTCACCATCAGAAGCAGCGCAAAGCAGGAGGGGATGGGTCCAAAGATTCCGCCATTGCTCAAAGATCCGATGGTGACCATACCTAGCATCGATAGGGGTGCCGTAACGCTAATGATACGTCCCGAATCCCATAATCTTCCGATGATTAGCCCTAAAATGTTAAGGCCCAGCAAGGCCATCGAGTAGGGTCGTTGCGGCGGAAAACGCCCCAAAACCAAGATATCAATCGCGATATAACTCCAGGTACAGACTTGGACCGCGACAGAATAGTAGATCGTTAGCTGTACCTTTCTCTTCACCGTATCCGGTGAGCGCAGCACGGAGGGTGGGACCAAGGGGGTCATCAGGCGTTTGAGAAAAGTCAACAATCTATTGTTTTCCATCTATGGATTGGAGTCGATCATAAGCTCTATCGGAAGTCTGTTTTTGAGCTGGAGTCGTCCCGAAAAATAGTTAGTAATATCAATAAATTATTTTCTGTGAAAAGGCTGCTGTTACACTGCGACCGGAGCCTTGATGGTAGGGTGTGGGTTGTAATTGATGAGTTCAAAGTCATCATATTGGTAGTCATAAAGGGTCGCGGGCTTGCGCTTTAGGATCATCGATGGGCTGGGGAGGGGAGGTCGCCCAAGCATCTCTTTGACCTGGTCTAGATGATTCAAGTAGATATGGGAGTCTCCTCCCGACCAGATAAACTCCCCGGGTTGGTAGCCAGTCTGTTGGGCTACCATAAGAGTCAAAAGACTATAGCTCGCAATATTAAAGGGCACCCCTAAAAAGAGATCTGCACTCCGCTGGGTCAGCATGCAAGAGAGTCGTTGATTTTGGATATAAAACTGAAAAAAAGCATGACAGGGTGCCAAACACCCCCGGCCCTCTTGGACATTGGTTTGGGGAGATTGGCGAGGATCTGGTAATGCCGCTGGATTCCAAGCGCTCACGACCAGTCGTCGTGAGTCTGGTCGCTCCTTGATTTCTTGGAGGACTTGGTCGAGTTGGTTGATGGTGCCGCCGCCAGGGACTGGAAATCGCAGCCACTGAACCCCATACATGGGGCCAATGCTCATATAGGGCTTTTGATCTGGACTGTGACTGACAGGGGCCTGCCAGGCTCGCCAGATGGAAACCCCGTGTTCTTCTAAATAGGCGGTATCGTCGGTCCCCTTGAGAAACCAAAGGAGTTCGTGGACAACACTCTTAAAGTGAATCCTTTTAGCGGTCACTAAAGGGAATCCCTTACCCAGATCAAATCGCAGCATCCTACCAAAAACCGAATAGGTGCCTGTGCCGGTGCGATCGGATTTTGCAGAGGCCTGATGATAGACCTCCCGAACGAGGTCGAGATAGGACTGCATGGTATACCTCTTAGAGTCTCAGCAATAAATAAACAGGTGGTCGTCTGGCTAGCGACCCAACTGGATCCGTAAAAGCTGGATCGCCGCTGGGGTGACACCGCTGATCCGAGAGGCTTGTCCCAAAGTTTCGGGACGATGCTTGGATAGCTTTTCGACGATCTCGCGCCTTAAACCGGGAAGACCCAGGTAATCAAAACCGTTTGGGATTTTTAATTGGTCCAAGACAAATTCTGATTTATGGGCTTTGAGGTCTCGCTCGATATAGCCTTCGTATTTAAGCTCAATCGCAACCCGCCTGCGGATGGTCGGGCCAAACTCGGCCCATGGCGGCAGGAAAGGGACCAAGGATTCTGGGTCCAGGTCGGGACGACGCAGGATGGTGGCGAGTTTAGTTCCGCTATTGTCCTTGTCTTCGATCAGGCCTTCGGGGATGGAAAAAGGCCCGATATTTTGTTCCCGGACCCATTGCAGGGCTGAATCAAGGGTGGTTTGGCGGCTGAGAAACCTTGTGTAATCGTCGTCTTTGACCAGCCCGATCCTCCGACCCAGCTCCGTGAGACGACTATCGGCATTGTCCTCTCTGAGATGGAGCCGGTGTTCGGCGCGGGAGGTAAACATCCGGTAGGGTTCGGCGGTGCCCTTGGTGATCAGGTCGTCGATCATCACCCCGATATACCCTTGGTGCCTTTCGATAACCAGGGGATCTTGCCCCTTGACTTGGAGCGCCGCGTTGATGCCAGCCATAAGTCCTTGGGCCCCCGCCTCTTCGTAGCCGGTCGTCCCATTGATTTGCCCGGCAAGAAACAGCCCCGAGACTTTTTTTGTCTGGAGGGTCGACGAGAGTTCTGTAGGGTCCACAAAATCATATTCTATGGCATAACCCGGCCTGATAATCTCCACCTTTTCTAAACCTCTTATGGTCCGCACAAACTCGATTTGGCAGCGAAGGGGCAGGGACGTGGAGATTCCGTTTGGGTAAACTTCGATCGTTTTGGCCCCTTGGGGTTCCAAAAAGATCTGATGGCTGATCCTATCGGGAAACTTGACCACCTTGTCCTCGATGGAAGGGCAATACCGGGGGCCGATTCCGACGATCTCTCCGCTGTAAAGAGGGGATTCCGAAAGGTAACCACGAATGACGTCGTGGGTTTTGTGGTTTGTATGGGTGATATAGCAGGGCAGCAAGGGGCGGTCGATGGCCGTCGTGGAAAAACTAAAGGGGATGATGTCGTCGTCGGAATGTTGTGGTTCCGTCACGCTCCAATCGATCGTTCGCCCATCGAGACGGGGGGTGGTCCCCGTCTTAAGGCGTCCCACTCTAAACCCATAGGTCCGCAAAAACTCAGCCAAGCCGAGGGACGGAGCGTCTCCTGCCCGCCCTGCCGGGATCTTGGTGGTACCGATATGGATAAGGCCGTTGAGAAAGGTCCCGCTAGTGATAACCACAGCGTCCCCATAAAAACTGCCAAAAAGTCGGGTCTCGACTCCAATCACCCGGGGATGTTCGCCCCCGCAGACGATGAGTTTTTCAACAGTATCTTGTTTGAGGCTTAGTCCTGGACAATACTCCAACTGGCCCTTCATATAAAGCCGGTAGGCTTCCATATCGGCCTGGGCCCGCGAGGACCAGATGGCAGGGCCCTTTTTGCGGTTTAGGGTGCGAAACTGGATACCAGTCTGGTCGATGGCCTTAGCCATTTCGCCACCAAGGGCATCGATCTCTTTGACAAGATGTCCCTTAGCCGTGCCCCCGATGGCGGGGTTGCAGCTCATCGCCGCGATCTTATCGATAGACTGAGTGACGACGAGGGTCTTAACGCCCATCCGCGCGGCTGCTAGGGCCGCTTCGCAGCCCGCATGGCCCGCGCCGACGACAATGACGTCAAAGTGTTGGGTGTTTTTCGTATTCAAAGTATCTTCCCCCTAAGGTTTTGTTTGAAGGGGCTCCGTTGTTTCTGATTCCTCAACCAACTCGATCAGCAACCCTCCCGTAGACTCCGGGTGCACAAACGCTATGTTAGTCCCGTGGGCCCCTAGTCGGGGTGTCTCGTCGATCATCCGGATCGATTTGGATTTCAGCTCAGCAAGGAGGTTATCTAAGCGATCGACGGTGAGTGCAAGATGATGGATTCCAGAACCCTTTTTATCAAGAAATTTAGCGATCGGCCCCTCCCCTTGGGGTGCCGGTGCCAGCACCTCTAGCCGTTGGCCGCTGCCTTGGGTTTCGCGGGGGAGGGATCCACCGTCGTGGCGAAACATGGATGTCAGGGTCTGCTGGCTGCCCACCAACTCATCCCCTAAAAAAGAAAGTCCTAAAACCTCCCTGAGAAACCACTGTGCTTTGGCGGGATCTTTGGGAGCCAGTCCCACATGGTTGATTCCACAGATTTTCCATGCCATAACATCTCCTTCCCCATGGGGCCATCACGCCTCGACTATTTGGTCCGAGTGGGTTGGTTTACCGCCATCAGGGGAGACATAGGAGATTTCGCCGGTTCTGCTCGCGAGACTATCTGTGGCCATACCCGCGATGCCGATGGCGTCGAGCATTTCCTTGAGCTCATCCTGTTGGACGTCGGTCAGGAGATGGGTGGTGATGGAAAGTTGCAGCAGGGATTCTTTGGCGTTCTCAGTGATATTGGAGTATTCCCGTGGATCGAGTTCTGCAAAGCGCTCGAGGAGCTTTGAAAAAACCACCTCCCGCTCGATATCAGCGCCCGTAGACCACTTGCCTTTTCTCAGGGCGTTGGTCGAAAGGGCGACAACCCGCGAAAACTTAGCGCCACAAGTGCCCGATCGCTTCGACTTGTTCATTTTGCCTTTTTCCTTGAGTCGCGCCAGGAGATCGTCATAGGTATATGCAAATTTGGACTCCACCTCTTGAACCCCAAGGGGGGTGTCTTGGACGGAGCTCCATATGATGTTGAGGGTGTCCCCAGGTCTTAACTCGACTGATGGCATCTCGCACCTCGCTTTGTGAGTTGGCGTCTCGCTGTTTTTGACCGATTTTCTACTTTTAGGCGGTGTCCACACTCTCTGCCGTATCAAACCCCAGCCGACTTTCCCACAGCTTGCAAGCAAGACAGCCATGCTTCAACAGCCTTCGATCACCCCAACAGCAAAAGTATGCTCCTTATTTATTAAATCACTTAGAAGCTGTCAACTTTAATCACACTATAGAATCATTCGTTTTGTTTCCTATAAAACATTTCAATCAGCTCCCAGGAATGGGTGCTGTGTTCCGTCTTCGGTTTGCCTGTGATCCCTGTGGGCTATGGGCACCGCCTCCCTTGATGGGGGACCCCCACTGTAACTTTCCTTGTGATATAAACGAGTTGTGTCGTTGATAAGGGTGGTGTACACTGGCTTCTAGGCACGGGTTTGGGAGGTATGGATAAGAGGTGGCAACCGTGGCGAGAAATCGAAAAGGGCAGTGGTGGAGAATGAGCCTGGCCCTTCTCTTATTGTCGATGATTCTTATGCGGCTGGTATGGATGCAGCTACGGGTTTACCGAGCCCATGTGGACCCCAAGGCCTACCTGTCGTTGATGTTCTACGAAGATCTCGCTCCAACGGGCAGTGTTAATTTTGGTCAGATCCCCCTGGGCATTAAACTAGAAAAGGCTGCCAATCCTGCGCCTTTGGGTTGGTATGGCTCCCCTGTGTTTCGAGTCTTTCATACGATGATCGGGAGCAGTGACAATCTCAACGAAAGGTTTTTTATTCGTAATAACCAATCGTTGCTTATGTTTCTGGTCTTCTTTTTGGTGATCATGGTGCGATTTATCACCAGTTCGTGGACCTGTGCCCTGATTGTGGGAGCCGTTGTGATGAGTCGCGGCAAACTCCTGTCCGCAGTCGGGGAGATATCCCAGGATATTCCTCTGATGACTTTGATCGCCGGATTTTATGCATCCCTTGCCCATTGCGTGCGGACGGCCTCCCCGATCAGCCTGGGGTGTGCGATCTTGATGTTTGGGACGGGAGTTTTTCTGGACGGTTCCTTTGTTGGCCTGGCGGGGAGCATGCCCCTGATGCTGGGAGGCGGGTATCTGGTGCATCTCTCAAAGGTGAGGAAAGGGTGGCGCCGGCTCAAAAGACTTCTGATTCCGGTGGTGCTTGTCAAAAAGCTGCGACGGATTGACGGAGGTTCCCTCCCCTTTTTGAGATGGAGCCTGGAAGTCCGGAGTCTGATCGGGGTGGTTCCAGCGCCAAAGAGCGTCCACCGAGACCGAAGGGTCAACCTCGAGGGAGGTGGCTTGCTCCAGACCTTAAGGGTGCCGTTTCTCCTGTGGTGTTTCGCCCAAAAACGATGGCTTAAGGTCAGCGTGCTATGGTTTCTTGCAGCCTTGTTTGGTGCGCTTCTCCTTGTGGGGATGAAGACCTCTTTTGTAAACTCAGAGCCGCTCCATGGATTGACCCAAGGCTGGCTGTTTCAAAATCCCTTGCAGACCCCTTGGATCATAAAAGGTGCGAGTTATGAACTGGCCCCCTTTGTCCAACACCAAGCTATGGGCCAGGGGTTTTGGCTTTGGGCCTACTACTGGATCCAGATTCAGTTTGAATCGATTGATATCCACCTTATCGCCAGTTTGTTGATCCTGGTGCTATGTCTGTTTCAGCCACCCTCGGCGGGGTTTCCAGGTTTTTCAGAGCTTTGTTGGATGGTGGTTTTTGGAGCTTTAGGTCTCTATATCTTTGCCTTTTTGGGCGATCTTTTTGATGAAGCGAGCCTGCAGTGGATGCGCCTTTATTGGCCTGAGATGGCCGATCTTACCTGGAAAGCACGGGTGCCCCTGGATTGGCTCGAACCGGTGATTTTAAGCCTTGCCATAGCCGGTATCTACAATCTCCTCGCAGCGATCGACCAGCCCAAGCCTCGGCGTCCTACCTCGGCGGCGAGAATCAAACCACAATCGTAGAGTAAAACTAAGGGACTTAACGACCTTTCAAACTTTTCCAAACCTTGTCATTTAAAAAAGGAGTATTTATGGAATCGATCGCACAAAAAAAACCAAAGTGTGGGGCCTTGATCCCTCGGCGACACACCTTAGTCAAGTCCTGGATCTCGGTGACTTGGATCTCTGTGTCTTGGATTTCTGTGTCTTGCACCCAAGGTGGGCCCCAAGAGGTGAGCGAACCACAGACATCGTCCCCCCAAAGCGGGAACCAAGATTCCCAGGCTCAAGAGAGCTCAGGGGGGGAGGCTAATCATCTTAAAAACCCCACAGTCCCCCAGGGGGATGCCGATTGTGTGGGAGTGGCTTCTATTAAACAGGAACTACCTTACTATGTGGCCTCTAAAAATTTGGTGATCAGCCGTTTTGTCACTCCCTGCACCCCTGTCCACGGTGGCGTGGGGCTTAAACCAAAAAGCTCGTGGATGGCGATGGGCTTTCCTTGCACCGGTGGTGGAGGAAGGGTCGATGTACGAGGGAAATATCAAAATCCAAATTTAGTTTCTTTTGTGATTGGGACCGAATGTGCAATGGTCCCTGCTGCAAAAGACCAGGTCCAAGCACAGCTCGCCGAAGTGGTTGGTCTCCCCAAAGATGCTCCTTTGATGGCCTACCTGCCCTTTGTGGTGCAGTTTTGGGAAGTCCTAGGTCAGCGGGATGCGGATACTGGTTTTGCCATAGAGCTGCGCACTCCGCCCGCGATCGAATCGATCTGGAAAGACTTTCGCGAGAGCCGCAACTTTAATGTCAGGCTTTATGGGCGCGAAAACTCTTGGGTTCCAGGAGGGCATTTTTATCAGGTGGATGCGACGGTGATCCCCGAGGGGCGCAACGTCTTTCGGCTACAAATTATTGCGGTCAAAAAACTCAGTCCCGAAGAAATAAACGTGGTCAAAGCACGCTGCGAAGGTCTTAGGCCGACCCGTAACTGTGCCGCGGTGTTTTAAGGGAGTAGCAGCGATGGATCTTTAGGCGGTGGGGGTGATCCTACCGGCTTGGGGATCGCAAGGGTTTCTCCCGGGAGGAGTTCGGGTTTTTGACCAAGGGCGATGATGCGGCTTTGAAGCCTTTCCAGTGCCCGTCGCACCGCCTTGTCGGTGGGGTCTAGTTCCAGGGTGCGGATCCAGGCTAACTCGGCCAGTTTGAGTTGGCGCATCTTATGGAGGATGGTTCCCTTCATCTTATGGAGCTGGGGGGCGTTGGGGAAAAAGGCGATCATGTTGTTGATCTCGACGAGGCAAAACTCGAAGTTTTTTTTGCGGTAGAGGTCGTTGATCTTGGCAAGCCCCCTGGTGAAACTTGGGTTTTGCCGTGGGCCCTCTTTATCGGCGACACCAAAGGCGGCGTCGAGGACGTTGGTGTCGGTGCTTTTAGATTTGGCCAGTTGGGGATGCTGGGAAGTGAGTTCGAAGTCCGTAGCCCCCGTTGGGGTGTTCGAGGTGGCGGTGCTATCTACTTCAGGGCCGATCTCGGCAATGGGGATCTGGACATCATAGTCACGGGCAGCCCCTGGGATTTCGATTTGGTACTCCCGGCCACCGGCTGCGGATTTGATCACAAATTTTTCTTGAGGTCCGTTGCGACCGAGGCTTTGTGTTTCGTTGACAAAAGGATAGGCGATCGTCCCTTGGATGATATCCTCTTGCATCACGTCACGGGAGCGTTCGCAGGCCATAAACTCTAGTGGGAGGACTAGGGCCAGAATAAGACGCCCCCAATGGATAGGGATCCAAGGGGTTTTAGTAGGTAAGGGAAAGGATGATATGGCCACCGGCACCTCCAGGGGTCGAAACGGTTTTGTTGTTGATCAAGACCGATGAAGAACCTACAAAATCCAGTCCAAAACTACTGACAAAGCGGCGACCCAGGTAGATATCCCAGCCCGCCTTAAAGACTGGAGCAAGGTATCCGGTGGCAAACAGCCCCCCGAGACCGCCGTTAAACCCGTGGCGGATTTCGTTGTAGGATTCCACCGAGCCTATAAGGAGTTGCGAATAGAGGCCGTAGATTCCAAAGGCCTGCTCAAAAGGTTTGGGGCGCTGGGACGTGTTGGTTTCTTCAGTGGACGCTGCATCTGTTGTCCCTTCGACCGGATAGGCCGAACGGCTCGACTGGGCGGTTTTGTAGATGGATAACATCATCCCAAATTCGTTGTGTCGATTGTTGAATTTTTCAGTCCCACGGATCTGCGCGTTAAGCATCGTGTTGTCTTCGCTCTTGCCGCTTACGTTAGGGAGGATGGCTCCACCTAGGCCAAACATAGAGCGGTATTCGGGGACGTAGTCTTCTCCCGGTCGGGATTTGGCGACCTGGGAGTAATCAATAGCTAGTTTTTGGTAGCGGCTTTTGATGGTTTCGCTGTTATAGGTTCGCGCCCAGACCAGCTCTTTGGTTTGAGCTTGGAAGACATCGATCGCCAGCACCATATGGGAGGTATGGTAGACCAGGACAGCGTCCATAAAGTAATTGATCCCCAGGAGTGTGGCTGCTGATTCTAGTTTAGCGAGGTTGGTCGCCGGAGAGGTGATCATCAGCTTGCCTTCCACCAGGGAAGAGGTCCGGGTCTTACAGGGGACACAGGAGATCAACTTGACTTGGCTGTTTTCGCGGATCCTCTCGGCGAGGAGGGTTTCCATATAGTCTTCGTAGGTGCGGGGGATGGCTTGGGAGACCCGGACTTTGCGGATCGCCACATTGCTGAGACCTTTGATCTGGCCGATCTTGATGTCATAGCCAAACTCCGCAAGGATTTCATCTAAGACTTCATGGAAGCGGCGAACATGGGAGGATGAGGCAATGCGCATCTCTTCCCCTTCCTCGGCTTGTTCCTGGCTGAGATCGGAGCTGTTGTTGGTTGCCTTGGCTATTTTGACTTTTCCGACAGAACCACCGGGCGCAACTCCATCGTCATCAAAATTTTCATTTTGGCTGAGGGCATCGTCCGACAGATCGTCGGCACTCGACTGTCCCCAAGCCTCGTGGGTAGGGAGTGAAGCCGCAAGCCACAAGAGCAGCAAGAGACGGCGACTCTTTAAGGTCATAGGGAACACCTAAATTAAGTTGGGTTAGTTTAATGATGGGGATAAGCACCTCTTTTATCGGCTCATCAAGACTTTGCTTGAGCTAAGGGGGTGGGGGTCTATTTTTTAGGTTTTTTGGAATTTTTCGGTTTACCTGATTTCTTTGCCACCTTTTTGGCTGGAGCGGGAGGTGATTTTGCCGTGGGCTGTGCCTGGGCTACGGGTTTAGGAGGTTCTATCGGTGGGGGAGCTGCTCTATCGGGGTCAAACCTTAGATTGCCCATGGGGGGGCCGATGGTTTCCATGGACCGACCAAAGGTGTCTTGAGAAATCTGGACATAGCGGCTTTTTAAATATCGAAAGTAGCGGTCTTTTCCTTCTGGTGCATCCAGACCCAAACCTAAAATCCAGAGACCCCGCATGGTTTCCAAAAAAAGGGGGGCTAGAGTCTCCATGACCGGACCACCTTCGTCGAGCCTTTGGTCGAGCCGGGCCACCATATGGAAAAAACAATAATGGTAAACCGGTCGATCATGGTCGATCAGGTCAGCTAACTGGTTTTTAGCCAGGATCATATCCTCTTGGCTGCCCGCTCGCGCGGCCATGGTGTTGATCTGCTCCATACAAGCATTGATTTTGGTGAGCCCAGGCTGGGGATAGGCCAGGAGCAGGAGTTTGGTGTAGTGACGCGTCGGCTTTTTTGGAAAAGGTAGGCCCGAAGTGGAGTCCTCATCGTCAGAGGATTCATTGGGGGATGATGGTTTTGAGTTTTGGGTAGAGGAGGCCTCTGTGGCCTCTTGGCTGTCGCTGGTGGACAGACAGCCCACCAGTAGTGCCTCACAGACGACAAACCAGCTATAGAGTGTAAATTTCTTAGTTGCCAAGGGGCCGTGCCTCCAAAGGTCCATCGGCAAAATATGCCCGATACATAAAGATTGGGGTGCTGATGGGTGATTACAAAAGACAAACAATAATGAGTTTTTATTGTGAATTTGCTGGGATTGACTTCTTGGCTTCGACCAAGGGTTCGGCCGACCAATCAAGTTTTGGTCAGGAATGTTTCTATAGTTGACTCTGTTGGCGCTTTGTTATTCACAACATTAGATTTTTGATTCCTCCGCTATCTAGCCGATCTTTTAGGAGTTTTTTCTGAACAAAAGGATAATGAGTATCACACCCAGGATTTTGGAATACTTATTGCATTAGGAAAATTGCTATTTTTTATAAAAGAAAGGATACGATATGTTTATTAATCGAGCTATTCAGGTCTTAGGGATTTTAGCGCTTATTTTGCACGGCGCTTCCTGTACCAATGTTCCTAAAGGTTCTCAATCAGGTGTAAATGTTACAGGCGGAAAAGAAAACTATGATGCTTATCGTGAGGCAGTTGGACTGAGAATATCTGATGATCTTAGAATAGATGCTAGATGCACAGGCGCCATAGTACGGCACGATCTAATCCTGACTGCAGCACATTGTGTTCCTACGCCCAGTAGCACCAGGGTTGAAGTATTTGATCGTATTAACAGCGCTTTTACGGCAAAAAAGATTACTTCAACTGCTATTCTGGTTCTTCCCACCTACAATCATAACCATTCCGATTTTGAAAGAGTTAAAAATGACGTTGCCTTTGTCGTTTTTCCGTCCGGATCTTTCAGTGACCGAGTCATAGGTAAAATTGCAAAAAAGATGCCCAAGAAAGGTGATGAAGTAAACTTTGTTGGCTACGGTAATTCGCGATGCTCTTCTAGGTTCACTCGCGATGTTGGCTGGGACCGCATCGAGGACTTCGATGTTAATAATGAAATCGTACTTGCAAAACATCCTGACGATGGTTGTTCTTACATTGATGCTGGCGATTCTGGGGCACCAGTGTTCAACAGATCTGGTGAAATCATTGGGGTCGTTAGCGGTGGAGGAAAAGATGGTATCTGGCAGGTCTCTCGGTCAACCAATGTTAATGAACCTAGGATAGCCGATTTCATCAACATCGTTCTTAGTTTAAAAAATCCAGCAGCCTGCTTCGTGCCTTGGTATCTAGGGTTTATGGAGTCACATAAAGGTGGCAAAGTAACCACGATCCGTAAAAACTAATCAGCAGACAAAGTGGATCGGGAAGAAGAATCATAAGGTCATAAGATTTTATTTTGGGCTTATCGGGTTGGCTGCGGATTTGCTTGACCGGTAAAAAACTCGACCGGTTACAGGCTGAAATCAAGCCAGTAAGTGAGTACATCAAGATCTTGGCTAGTGGCAAATATTTATGGTAACCTAAATATACGACTACTCGATATACTCGTATATTTAGGCATCCTATGAATATCATTAAGAATCTAATCACACTGGGGGACCTACTGAGGGGGGAAAAGATTGATTTTGCGCTTATCGGTGGTCTTGCGCTGGGATTTTATGGAGTCCAAAGATTTACCAATGACATAGACTTACTCATCGACGGAAAAGCGGGCATTGATTCGCACCTATGCCGATCTTTTTGCGGAGTGGTCGCCGATTGAGGAGCTGAAAAAAATCCATGCTAAATAAGATGTCTTTTGTAGACTACCTATCTTGGCTCGATCAAAATAGAGAGCTTTTTCCGACACCACGCAGAGAGAGAAAGCCTCCTAAACATCCCGGCAAAGTCCTTCGCGAAGAGTTCCTCGATAAGCTGGGAATAACCCAGTCTGAACTCGCTCAAAAGCTCAACTGCCGCTTTGCAAAGCTCAATGAAATTATCAATGAGAAGCGTTCAATAACGCCACGTTTCGCCATCCAATTAGAAGCCATTCTAGGTATCCCAGCAGAAGCCTGGATCTCAATGCAAGGCGAGTTTGATCTTTGGAAAGCTCGGTCAAAAGATAGCTGCCCAAGTGGAACATCAGAAGACAAAGTGGATCACCAAGGAGGATCGTAAGGTCATAAGTTTTTATTGTGGATGCAACGGGTTGGCTGTAGATCTGACCTTTAGACCTGGTTTGAATTTGCTGGGAGTGACCTCTTCATTCCACCTGTAGGTGTCAAAGTTTTTAAGATCGAATTCGTAGGTGTCAGGTGCGGCATAGATCTGCGCATAAAACTGATAACCGCCTTCATTGGCCATAAGGTCACCATAGGAACAGACTCCGGTGGAAGTCATCCCATAATACCCAAACCCACCAAACATCACGCAAGTCTTACAATATTTACCGTAGATATTGCGATATTTTTCATGGAGACTGGTGTCTAGGTCAGGGTCACCCTCGGTAAATTGACCGAATTGCCACCGCTCCTGGGGAGTGCTGATGAGACCCTCTTTTTCTGCTAGGAAATACCAAAGACCTTGCTCAGCAAAATGACCCATTTTATCGACGCCGATAAGATTGGAGTTGACCCGAATCACCGGCGAAATACTATGATCGGCAGTCTTTGTGGTGACATGACTCATAAATTTAGCTTTGATTATTCCTGTGGGATTGTCGCCAAACCGAGAATCGATAAATTTAGTAAACTGAATTTCATGATGATCTTGTGAGAGCCCGTTTATGATCATATGCTCGATTTTAGTCAGTGTGGAAATCTCTAAGTTGAGCCCTTTCCAATGGATTCCCAGTCCTGACCCCGGATGGGCTATAGCGAGTTTTTGGCTAAGACTATTCACAAGTTTGAGTTTGAGATCGTGATTCCAAGGTTCGTCCCCTGGGTTGACCTCTAGGCGGCTGTCTCGAATGATTTCGTTGACCCAAGAATTCACACGGTCGGTCACGTCGATCAGCTTGAGGTTTTCTGGCGTGGGACGGTCATCGGTTTCTTGTTTGACCTCTGAAGGATCGCTTTTGCTGCAAGCTAGGGCACCAAGAAAGGGCAGAATCAAAACCCATAGACCCCTGATCATCATGTGTACAGCTCCGGTAAGGTGATTGGCAGTCGTCCCCGGCTTAAGCGGGAAATCTGTAAAAATCACAGCAAGATTTGTACCAGATATCCCGGAGTTTAAGTCCAACCGCCAGTGCCTAGCCCAAAGTAAACAAAAACTTTGTCACGGCCGGTTTGCACCCCCATAAAGGGATTGACGGCCAGACCACCGTAGTGGACGGAAAGCCATCGGTATTCCATCCATAGACCTGGTGGGTCAAACATAAAACCTTTGGTGCCAAAATCATTGTTAGAGTCCTCGGGATTTGTGGACCCTGATTCTCCCTGGCGGTTGAGGGCCGCTAGACCGGCAGAAAAAAGGTAGCCTGAGGTTGTGGGTCGAGATGGTTTGAGTCCTGAGGCGTGGGTGATCTGGTTGCCTTGGTCTTCGGGAGCTTTATCGAGGCTTCCCCAGCCGACCACAGGACCAAAATAAATCAAGCCAAAGGACCCTGGTTTTTTTTGGTAAAAACCTGTCCCCGAAAACGGGGCGAGCCGCAAACCGTAAAAGAGGCCGTTTTTGCCATCAGCTTTGGGTCCACCTCTACGCCAGAGGGCTTGGAAGTGGGTGGTGGGATTATGGCTGTATCCCCTTTTGACACCCTGGGTGATGGCAAAGGGAGCCACCAAGCTGAGTTCGACTAAGAGAAGGCGGTCGCGGGGAGTCAAGGCATCTTGAGTAAGCTGCTCTTCAACAGCCTTTTCCCAAGAGACCCGGGGCTTACGATGGCGACTTTCCCGTTCTTTACGGCGGGCAGCCTTGGATTTTTTGATGGAGCGCAAACTGTCTTTAGGATCATGGGGATCCACGGGATCGTCGGGGTGCCGCGGGGGGCGGGCATAGGGTGGTCTTTCGAGGGATTCGATTTGGATTTGGGGTGTTTGTGCAAGGGCTTTTGATTGTGGTCTTGAAACCAATAGACCAGAAAAAGCTAGGACCAAAAAGACCTTATCCATAGGGAAATTCCTACCCATTTAGGGACGGTGGCTTCACCGCTAAAATAAGAAGGTAAGCCCATCGAGATGGCTTGCCCATGTCTCTATCTCCCCGCCATGGTTCAAATGAGGTCTCTTGACCATCGTGATCTATACCTTATCTCTCACCTAGGACCTTGGGTAGTACCAATGAAGCAAGAGCCGAAAAAAAACCACCTCTTGGATCTACCCTCCGCATTCGGTGGTCGTTTTGCCGATGATCGGCACCGTGATCCCTTTGAACTCCTCGCTGACGACTCCTTTTTCGAACCTCTAACCAAACAGGACGTCCGCCCTGCCACTGAGGATAGAGAGCAGGCCTTCCTTAAAGCGGCTCCTACTCCCAGGAAAAGAGTTGATTCTATAGCTGATTCCAAAGCCGTCCCCAAAAGGGAAAGCTTCCCCACGGCGACGATTTTTTTGGGAGGCGTGATTCTCTGTTTAGTGACTCTGATAGGAGTTGGTGTGTGGCAGTTTTGGCCTGCTCCTGAGCCCGTGACGGCCTTTGCCTATTGGGAGATACGAGCCATTGGTCCCGAAGGGCGCCCCGTCGCTGGAGCCGTGGTCAAACAGGGGGAAACCGTCCTGGGACATACGGATAGTTTTGGTGAGTGGCGTCGTTATATGCGGGTGAGGCTAGGGACGACCTTGCCCCTAAGCGTTTTTAAGAAACATGGGGCAGGGAATCTATACGCCACCAAAAATGTCGCGATTCCAGCGTTTCTCCCCAAAACGGGAGAGCTAGAGCTTAAGGCCCAGATCGGTCTCCAGCGAGACGGCGACACGCTGGCCCAACAAGGAGACCGGGGGGCGCCGGTGATTTCCCCCGTGGCTCAAGTCCAAACTCAAGCCCAACCTCCTGTTAAGGAGCAGGAGCTGCCTGCACCTGGAGCACCTGGAACCTCCGTCGACCTCGGAGCCTCTCCTAAGGTGCTACCATCGATTTGGGTTGAAGAGCGCCCGGCCGCGGGAGTAGACCCAGCCAAGTTGCAGCAAGTCCTCCAACAGCTCCGGGATCTTTTCGCCCAAGGTGGCTACAAAGTGGAGCCCGAAGCTCCCTTGGTCGTCCAAGTAGGTACCGTCAAAGATACCACGGGACAGGTGGCCCTTTACTACGTACGGGGCCTTGTGCGGACGCGGGTCAAAACCCCAAAGGGGCAGCAAGAAAACACAAAGAATTTGTTTAGCATGCTTCGTTCCTTTCAAGAAGACCCCAAAAAAGTGGCTGCCGACATCACCCTTGGGGCGCGGCGTTACGGTCTGACCATGAATCCCACCGTGCAGGGTCTCTGTCTGGACGGGATCCCCTGTAGCCTTTACAATGCTCCCATCGCCCTCAATCCACCTTTTCCCGATTGGCAACGAAAACAATTGAAAGTTTCCACCAAGGAAGGCACCCAAGACTTGGAGCTTTTTGTCTCGGGGTTTATGGCCAAGTCCTTGGGCAACCAAATCTACGAATTTTGGGGGCCACCCTCAGGTCCGGTCAATGTGACGGTGGTCCAAGGAACGCGCACGATTTTTCGGGAAAAGTTGGTCCCTCCCCCCGTCCAAGGGGCGCCCCTTATGATCGCAGGATCGGAGCGGTCTAAGCCACGGCCTCCTGCTAAGCTGTGACGGTGAGCTAGGACTCTTCTGCTCGTTCTTCGCCAAAGTCTCGGGGTGTCGGGGTGGACGCTTACATGGTTTGCTGCTACCCTAGGGCTTTACGCACCGAGCCCGAGAGAGGAGTGAGTCGTGAATCCATTTAAAGTCCTGATCACCGGCCATCTGCATGAATCAGCGATCGACGGGTTTCAAAAAAACAGTCGCTTTGATGTGGTTTATGCTCCGGACTGCTCCCGGGAGCAACTTATGCAGCTTGTCCCCACTGCCCATGTCTTGGTCACCCGCAGCGAGACCGATGTGGACCGCGCGGTGATCTCCGCGGCACCCGCCCTTAAACTGATTGCCCGAGCGGCCGTGGGTGTCGGCAATATCGATATCGATTTTGCTACGGAAAAAGGCATTCTGGTGATCAATTGTCCCGGACAAAATACCAACTCCGCAGCAGAGCTGAGTCTCGGGCTACTTCTGGCAATGGTGCGAAATATTCCCCAGGCCCACCAAACCATGAAGACGGGCGGCTGGGACCGGCACCGCTTTTCGGGCAGAGAGCTTCGCGGCAAACGCATCGGTATTGTCGGACTTGGAAACGTCGGGCACCGGGTTGCGAAGTTTGCCCATGGCTTTGATATGGAAGTGGCCGCCTACGACCCTTATATTGCGACCCATATTTTTGAGCGACATCGGGCCAAACCCTATACCAATCTCAAAGACATGCTCCCTGAGATCGATGTCCTAACCGTCCATGTCCCACTCAATCAGGAAACCAAAGGCATGATCGACGGTAAAATGCTCGATCTGATGCCCCGTGGCAGCTATGTGGTGAATGCGGCCCGAGGAGGGATCATCCACGAAGGAGATCTGGTCGCTAGACTAAACACCGGGCATATCGCTGGAGCCGCCATCGACACTTGGGACAAAGAGCCTAAGCCCCTCCCGGAACTCCTCGGTCATAAACAAGTTTGGTGTTCGCCCCATATCGGCGCCTCGACTCTCGAAGCGCAGATTGCGATCGGTCAGACGGTCCTCAAACAAGTGGAAAAGGCCCTGGCAGGAAGCGTTGTCGACTATCCTGTCAACCTTCCTGAAGTGACGGTGATCGATAGCCCCATCCTAAAAGCTTATACGGTCTTGGCGGAAAAACTGGGAGTGATTGTCGGCCATATCTTAAAGTTTAATCCCAACGGATTTGAACTCATCTATCGGGGTGACCTCGCCCATTTAAACCAATCCATCCTCAAGCTTTCCTTTACAAAAGGATATCTCGGACAAGTTCTTGATGAGTATGTCTCCTTTGTCAACGTAACGAGCCAGCTGGAAAGGTCCGGCATTAAAGTGACGGAGACCAACGACCCGGGATTTGAAAGCTACAAGTCGGCTTTTAAAGTCAGGGTGGTGGGCGCAGGGGACAACGAGCTTACGGTGGGTGGAGTCGTTTTTGACGATAAATATCTGCGACTAACTCTGATCAACGATTTTTATTTTGAAGTGGAACCCAGCGGCGAGCTTGTGGTTATCGAAAACCATGATCGTCCTGGAGTTATTGGGGATATTGGACACTTTTTTTCGACTCGAGGCGTCAACATCGATAGCTTTACCCTGAGTCGCAACCGACTGGGTGGACGAGCGATGGCGATCTTAAAGACCGATTCTCCCCTCAGTGCAGAGGCATCCCAAGGACTGGCAAAGTTGGCCAATATCGTGGATGTGCATAGAGTCCACCTCTAGGAGAGTAGGGATTTTTGCAAGCATTAGAGTCGGTTTTTAGTGGGGTGTCACCCACAACCTATGGAATCTTGGGAATCCTAGCCGGCTTCCTCGGCACTCTTGTGGGTGCAGGGGGAGGATTTATCATCATCCCAGCGCTATTGAGCCTTTGGCCAGAGAGTAGCCCCGCAGAAATCACAGCGACCTCGCTGCTGGTGGTTTTTTTTAACGGAGCCTCAGCGACTTGGGTCCATAGCCGGCAGCAAAGAATCGACTGGCGGATAGGGTGGCTATTTGTCCTCGCGGCAGTTCCCGGATCTTTTTTAGGGGCCACTCTGGTGAAGGAGGTCCCTACGGCGGCTTTTACCGGAACTTTCGGCGTGCTGCTTGTTGTTATGGCTTGCGGGATTCTCGCTAAAAATAGGATGCCACCTGTGGTCCCGGACGCCACCAGTCCCCCCCGGGCTGGTCCCGCGCTTTTGTTAAGTGGGTTGGTTTCACTTTTGGCGAGTGCCCTAGGGATCGGTGGCGGGATTTTTTATGTACCAGTTTTAGTTTATTGGTTCCATACCTCAGTCCACCATGCGACGGCTACTTCCCAGTTTGTGATGATGCTGATGAGTTCGGTAGCGATTGGAGTTCACTGGTCCCAGGGTGTTTTTCAAAAACTTCCAGTTCCTCCAGTGGCCATTTTAGTGGTAACAGCGATGATAGGGGCCCAACTCGGCGCTCGTGTAGGTCCCCAATTAAGGGGAGTCACCATCGTCAGGGGACTCTCCCTGGTGATGGTCACCTTAGGGATCAGGCTGGTGCTCAGAGCCTTCTTCCCATAGATAAGGCAGGTCGTTATTTTTTAAGGCGAGGTCCGTTGAGGAAAGCTTCTTTGAGATGGCTTATGATCAACTGGATCTCTGGAGTCGTGATCAGAAAGTGTGGGGTAAACCGTAATGCGTTTTTCCCACCATGGATCACGCCGATCCCTTTTTTGCGCAGATATTCTTCGAGCTGGCCGACTCCCACCACTGCAAACACCTCTGGATTGAGCTCCATAGAGCAGAGGAGGCCTTGGCCTTGGGTTTTGGTGATCACCTGGGGAAATTCCTTGGCGAGTTTTGCGAACTCTTGGAGAAGCTCAGCGCCTTTACTTCGGATGTTCGATCTGGCCTGGGGGGTGACCAAATCAAGGGTGGCAACGGCGACGTCGCAGGCACGGGGATTGGTGGTCTTGGTATTGCCATAGATTCCCCGTTTGTAGAAAGGCACTGCGTTTTCATGGATGGCTAGTACGGAGAGGGGGAATTGGCCCCCGTTGAGAGCTTTGGAATAGCTTTCCATATCAGGGGCAGGCAGACTTTCAAAGCCAGGGTAGTCCACAAGGCTGAGATAGCCAGTGGTCCTGAGGCCAGCCTGGATCGAATCGACGATCAGGAGAGTTTTGTTTTGAGTCGTGAGTTCCCTGGCCACTTTGTAAAAGGAAGGATCCAGAGCGAGTCCAGGGTTGCCTTCGCCCATGACGGGTTCGATGGCCATGGCTTCGAAGTAGACGTTGTTTTCGTGAGCCCACTGGTAAGCTTTACGAAGTGCTTCTATGTCGTTTGGGGGAATCGTGTAATTGACCTGGAGATTGCGGAAGGACTCTAAGTGGGTCGAGTAGTTTTTATAAGACGAACTGGAAATCATCGCAGGTCGTTCGGTGCGGCCGTGAAATCCGCCTTGGAACGATAGAAACATGGTCTTTCGCGGGAGTTTGGGGTCTTCGTCTAAGACGACCCTTGCATGGGCGTCGGAAATCCTAAAGGCGACGGTCATGGCTTCTGAGCCGCTATTGACGCAGATAAACTTTGCGTAAGGACAACCTTTGGGACGGTTCTGGCCTATTTCGCGGCGAAGGCGCTGGTTGAGTCGGTATTGGCTCATATGGGCTGTCATGACGTTGGCCATAACCTGGGGTGTTGCCAGGGACTTGACGAGGGATTCCGGGCTATGGCCAAACCCTAGCATTCCGTAGCCACCGCTGTCGTGAATCACGGCTCCATGGAGGGTGACCAGCCAAGGGCCTCGGGCCGCCGCCGGGATATAGGGGTTCCGTTGGTCCATGGGGTAGAAGTTAAGGTACCCTTCTTGGACCTGATCGATAAGGGCCATTTCGGAAACCTTTGTTACAAAAGGAAACTCAGAAACTACGGCGTCGCTGACCACAAGGGCCTCATCGATGGCTTGCTTAAGCTGTGGAAAGACGGGGATCAGGCCAGCGAGGGTGGCCGGATCGAGACCGGGAGTCGAGCGGGGCCCCATTCTTTCGGCTATGGTGTTCAGCTTTTTAAGGGTCTCTTGCATGGTAGCCTCCTTGGGGTTCCTGTCTCGCCTCTCTAAAATCATAACGGCGCTGTCGATGAAAAGTCGTTTTCCTTGGTCAAGGCAACAGCTACGAGTCATTTAGGGACGGTGCGGAGTATATCAAACTTTGCTCAGATAGAAAGTCCTTGAATCGTGGAACCGTTTTTTTTTGCCTTAGGACCCATGGTTTGGAAATGGGCGATTAACACCAGAATCAGCCCACCCATGATCGAAACGTCAGCTATATTAAAAATTCCGGTTCTGAGTTCGCCGATACCCATGTTCATAAAATCGATGACTACCCCTGCCCGGATCCGATCGATCATATTGGAGACACCTCCGGCAAGGATCAATCCGTACCCATAAATGTCCAGTTTGGAGAGGTCCTTTTTTAAAAACAGAAAAGCCATAAGCCCTACCAGGATTCCACTGGAAAAGAGGGTGAGCAGCAGATAGCGTTCCCAATCGGGGAGATCCGCACCCATCCCTAAAAAAGCACCTGTATTTTCTGCATATTCGAGCCTAAAGAAATTGCCCCAAAAAACGATAGGCTCATGTCCTTTAAGCCATGAAAGTGCTACTAATTTGGTGGCCTGATCCACAACCGTGCATAAAAAAGTCGTGACCCCCAGCACCAAAAATCGATCCGATGTTTTCATGAATTCTTCCTCCACTATCCCCATCGGCACATGGGCATAAAAAATTGACCCCAAACCAGCCCTATCCTCTAAAATCCTAGTGGTTGTCACTCAGAACTAGCTTTTGGAGGGTGATTTTTCTTACGGCTTAAAATCCGCCGACTTCGTATTTTTTTAAGGATAGAGATGAATTCTGCCTGGGTCTCTTCAGGCAGTGGATAGGACTTGAGTCGATCTGGCCTCACCCCAATGGCGATTTCTTGACGTGTCCAGACTCCATAAATCACCCCCATCAGGGCTGATAGAAGCGTGCCGTAAGGAAACCAAAAAACAAAGGGTGCTCCCAGGATTAAGAAAATATTTTTGCGGGTCCTGTGCCTTTGAACGATGTGTAGGCTTAGGAGCGGGTGTTGGTTTTTTTCAAGGCTTAGTTCAAGCCCAGGGGGAAAGATTTTTATGACTCGCCTTTGGTAGATATGGAGCACCCTTTGATTGGTAATCGCCATAATCCCCTCGTTGGAGCCCTGATGATATATCTTGTGCCAGAGGAGTTTTTCCCGCGACTGGGGAGTATAGTGTTCGGCGATGGGTTTTGGGAAGTAAGGTTTTTCCATCGGTACATGAGATTTGTTTGAGAGAGTAGATTTAACTTCGGATTTACCGCGATCAAGAGAGCGATGGGTGTGGGAAGAGAGCTCAAAGGAGATGGCAGCGTTTTCTTTAGAGTGGAGTGGTCCAAAAAGGGAAACGGCTTCCGCAAAAGGGTCTTTGGGGGGGGAGTTCTGGGAACTGTCCGTTTGGGAAAGATTTTTTTTGGGTCGCAGATTGATCTTAGATAGGGAGTTTAATTTCTGGCCAATCCTAGATCTAAAAGCCTGTTCCGGCGATTTGACCCGAATCAGCCCGGACTGCTCCAAGGTTGCCGGGTCGATTCCATGGTGCTTAAGAACCAAAGGTTTCGATGCGGGAATATAGCGGATGGAGGATGGATTGGCCTGACCAAGATCTTCACCCGAGAGGCTCCCCTTGTTGGAGCCTCTAAATTGGTAGATCAAGAAACCACAAAGGAACATCCCACCCAGGAGTTTAAGTCCATACTCCACGAGTTCGTCCGAGTCTGTCGACAGGGCAGGAGGATTGTTTGTCGCCTTTCTGTCTCCGCGCCGTTTTGGTTGGGGTTGTCTGGCTCCTGAAACACCAGAATTGGGGCGACGAGGGGGATTAGAATTATTTTGAGCAAAAATATTCGATAAAACAGGAAGAGTTTCAGAAGTCGCTTGTAGCTGCTGCGGTGCGAATAACAATGCGCCGCTGAGCCATAGGCCTAGTGTGGAAATGACCAAAAATCGAAAGGCAATCCGCCGATTGAGTTTGAGATATGGTAGACCCAGGGACGAACTCCTTTTGACTCCCCACCGCTCTAAGGGTGGGCGATAAATCCCCAATGGGGCTGAGGTTCTATCGGTCTTTATAGGGCAAGCCTTTAAACACCAAATAATTTTAGGGAGTATCTGGGGCTAGTTCTACCGGTGGCGGTGAGTCCCAAGGTTCACTAGACGAACTTGCTTTTGACACTGTGATTTTGGTGGTTTTTAGCTTATATCCCACGCAACGGATTTGAAACTCGTAGGTCCCTTCCGGTAGATAGTCGATGCGATGAAACTCCTTGGGGTCGGTGACAACCGGCAGTTTTGATTGAAACGAGGGGCTGAAGATCCAACAATTCGAAACAAATTTTTTGGTGGATTGGTCAATCGTCGTAAGTTTGACCCCTTTGGTGTAGGTCAGGGACTGGGTTCCAATGTCTAGGGTCGGAGTTGTGAGCGTGAGATCCTGTGCTGTCCCAAACTTGACCTCGCTCAGGGACCAAGATTTTTGGCGATTTTGGCTACTCTTTTTTGAATACCACATAAAGAGCCGTAGCTTTTGGGGTGTTTGCTGCGTGATAAACTGGCCGCCATGGAGACCAGAGTCGCTGGGATCAAGGCTAATGTTGAGGACGAATTGGCCGGAGGAGTTAGAACGAATCGCCTGGTCGGGGAATCCCTCAAAAAAGACTTGGCCATCGCTGAGGGCCTGCCCTGGCTCGAATCCCTGAACGGAGACGGAAGAATCTAGTTTTAGACTGCCGACCACCGCGTGGGTTTTGGTGCCTGTTGGTGAGAGGTCATTGGGACCAAAGCTTTTGCAGTGTGCTAGGAAATTCATATGGTGTTCCTCCGTCACAGCAATCGGGTCAACGGTGGTTTCAGGGCTGGATTCGGGATTTATTTCGACCCGCCAGACATGGTCGGTGGGAGCTGAATCACATTGGCCGTTGCCGTTGGCATCCGCATAGTAGTCTAAAAAATAGGATTGGCTTGTATCGATGATACCTTTGAGGTCAAACCTAAATTTTCCACCGTTTACAATTTGAGATTTGAGTTCCACCCTTCGCCGCTCTGTGGCGGTGACAAGGGCGAGGGTGATGGTTTGGCCTTCATGGGGAGTGAATCCCTCGCCCGAAAAGGCTAAGTCGACTGTTTTGTTGCTGCTGGCGACGGTATTAGCCTGTTGGGTCTGTTTTTTTCCACAAGCCGCTCCTAAGGCTAGGGGTAGCAGGACAGCCAAAAGGTGAGGGTTTAGTGACATTAAGAGTTATCCTGTAGGTTATAAAAGTCTTGATTCTTGTGGAGCTTGTTAACTGGCACGACATCAGATAGATCGGAACGTCCCTCAAAAAGTTAAT
Organism: Oligoflexales bacterium; assembly: GCA_041736175.1. Taxonomy (GTDB): domain Bacteria; phylum Bdellovibrionota_B; class Oligoflexia; order Oligoflexales; family CAIYRB01; genus JBGSUI01. The sequence goes on from JBGSUI010000191.1 coordinate 69,692, forward strand.
AAATTAGTGAGTTTGATGTTTTTTTGTCCATTAAATCAGACGATTACTTTTCTACACTAAGGATTCCAACTTGAATAGACGAAAGGCTTGTTGGTAGGTCGTGTGGCTTGAATTTAGTGCAAGGGGGATAGCGGGGTGTCAGGCAAGCTTCAGGTGCAAAAGTTATTTTTGGTCGGCTTGGTGTGCACCGTCAATTCCTTTGCCCTAGCCTATTATTACGCAGACCGTAAGATTGTCGCCACGATCGAGCCGAGCCATTATGCCATCGGAATCGCCCTGTCTCTTGCTGTAGGATTGCTTGCCAGTTGGATTCTTGCACATCCCTCAAAAGATAACGAGAGTCTCTCCGAGAGCCTCATCAGTGGAGAGGATGTCGATGTACTAGAGCAAGGAGCTGGTGAATCACAGCAGTCCCTTGTGGAGAAAAACCGGACTCTGGAGGCCCAGGTCGCTGTGTTGGAGCAGGAGAAACGACAAGCGATCGAAGGCAAAAACAAGATCGATATCGAGTCTCAAGAATTAGGCAGAATCCTCGCCGAAAAAGAGCAGGCTGAACTCACACAAGTCGAATATCAGCAAAAAATGAATCGAGAATTTGAAGAAAAAAGAGACCAGCTTGAATTTGAAATCTCGCGGCGTAAGCAAATCCAAGGCACTCTCGAGGCAAACGAGCAGCGTTACCGCGGAATGATTGAAGGCGCTTCAGACGCCCTACTTTTAAGTTCTTCCCGGGGAGTTGTGGAGTATGCCAGCCCGGCCTCAGAGGAGCTTTTAGGGGTGGCGCCGGAGGATTTGTTAGGGTCGGAGATTGATTATGCCATTTCTGATGATCTAGGAAGCCTCAAGAGCTTTATTAATAAAGCAGAAAACAAATCATCCATTGTCTACCGAATCCAGGTCGCAAAAAAAGGACAACCAATGGTCCAAAAATATGTGTCCCACCATTTGAGCTACCTCGATATACCTGGCAAACGACGTATTCTGATCCATAGCCTCAGAGATGTTTCAGCTATTAAAACAGCAGAGGCACAAAAAGCCGAATACGAAAAACAACTGTTTCACGCCAGCAAACTCGCTTCTCTCGGAACCATGGGTGCAGGCATAGCCCACGAGCTCAACAATCCCCTTTCAGTCATCAAAGGTTTTTCGGAAAAGATCCGCAGCGACCTGCTCAAAACCTTTGGGGATTCCCATAGAACGATCGCTGAATTGGACAAAATTTTAAAACAGACTTCACGTATGAAAACGATTATAGATCAACTAAGAGTGTTTAGTCGCAGAGACTCAGGGAAAGAACTATCCGTCGTCACCGCAGACCGATTGATCAACGATGCCCTGATCCTCCAAAGGCACCAATTGGCAGGTTCGCAGATTGTCCTAGAAGTCAATATTCCCGATCAAGCTCCTCCCCTAAACATCAACTTAACCCATTTTGAGTCCGTGATTCAAAACCTGGTATCCAATGCCTACGATGCCCATGTCTCCCGTGCCTTAGCAGGTGCTGCGGGGGATAGCTCCCCGTGGATCCGCATTTGCTACAAGGTGCCCGATCATAAAACGGTCGAGATTGAGGTCGAAGATAATGCTGGGGGGATACCTAAGGAGGCTCTCCCAAAAATATTTGACCCCTTCTTTACCACCAAGAGTCCTGGGAAAGGGACCGGGTTGGGTTTAGCCCTGGTGCAAAGTATCATTGCAGATCACCAAGGGACCATCCAAGTCAAAAGCGAAGAGGGTCAAGGCACTGTCTTTAAAATCACCTTGCCACAATTTCATGATACCTCTACTGTGTCTGAAAAACATTCGGCATGAGGTTCGATAGATTTTATGGAAGTAAGGCGGGTTTGCGATGAGATCACAAGTCTCTGGCTCGATCTTGGTAACGTCTTAATCCACTTTGACCCCGTGAAACTCTGGCACCAGGTCGGAACCACCTTAAGTATTTCCCCTGACGAAGCCCGCCACCGACTGGGACAGGACCAACTCCAGGGACGGTATGAAAAGGGACTCATCGATACCGAGACTTTTTTGCGACGCCTTGCTATGGACAGGCCTTGGACCCCGCGCCTCGCCCAAGACCTTAGCAGTGCCTTTTGTGATATCTTTTTGCCCAATACTGCCATGATCGATTGGTCCCTTAACATGCAAAGCCAGGGACTGCGCCTAGTATTAGTCTCCAACTCTAATAAACTCCACATAGATTATGTCCGCCGTTCCTTTCGCCTCTTGGAATATTTTGATCATCTTGTCATTTCTTTTGAGATAAACGCTATGAAACCCGAGATGGAGTTTTTTGAAAAAGCCATCGCTAAAACCGGAGACGAGGCCCCCCATAAAGCCCTTTATATCGACGATTTGGCTGAAAACATCCAAAGTGGTACAGACTTTGGACTCAGGTCTGTTCAGTTCAGTGATTTTTCTAATTTCCAAAAATGGCTAGCAGATGCCAGGTTATCTTTTCGTATCAATTAAACGATCGATTTAAAAGCTTATATTTTTATAATCTGCTAATAAAAGAACTCTTTATTGAGAATCAATGAATTCTTTTTCGGTGGGCACTCAAGTTTGGATCTTGGGAGCCGATCTTAGGATAAGTGTTCGCTGGGACCTTAAATAAAGAGGTAAACAATGAAAAAATCATACATTTGGATCGTAAAGGGAATTGTGTGCCTAGCATCTTTAGGCTCAAACCTAGGGTTTGCGAAGGCTGGATTTAATGTGTTTGGTAGCTTTTTTTACGACAAAAGTGCTTTGGATTCAGATCTAAATAGTAATGGAGTCACCACAACCACCTCATCCCAAGACTTCGCCTTCAATATCGGGGGTGGGTATGCCTTTGACATCGGTCTTTACCTTGGACTTAAGTACTTGGACTATACCAACACCCAAAAAATCTCACTTTACGATGCTACGGCGATTACGAGTCCTTCACAGACCGTAAAAACCGCTTTTGCTGCTCCGGGAGTGTCCGTAGGATTTGTCGCAGATAAAGGTTTTTATATCCTTGGTACTGGATTATTTGTCCCCGAAGAAACAGTGGAAACAACGACCATCAATGGCACGGCCACGTCCTATTCAAAATCAGTGGTCAAGGGCAACTTTGGCTATATGGCAGACGTGGGTTTTACCTATCGTTTGTCCACGTCCTTTGGCCTGGGTCCCCAGTTGACCTACTATGCGGCTAATTTTAATAAGCATGCGTCCGTCAGCGATGGCGAGGCAACTTCGGGTTCCCTTAGCAACTACCGTGAGTCAAGGATTGTCCCCTTTATGGCGATGAGCCTAGCGTTTTAGCCTTTAACAGATCCACCCACTCTCCATTTTAATTCGGCTCGATTCTTGCATTTAGAGAAACCGAATGTTCTTTTGGAGGAAAAAATGGAAAACGGTCTTTTAGCGGCAAACACGTTGGATCGATTTGATATCCCTACCATCCTAGTCGTTGGGGCAATTGCCACTCTCTTTCATGATGCTTTCCAGCAGTTATTAGTACGTTTTCATTGGGTAAGACCCCGCTTGGCAAAGACTGTAGGTTCGATTTTGATTCCTGAAGCTATCTATTCGTCGTTATTGGAGTTTGGTATTCAGCTCGTCCAAGGGGTTTTCGCTGCCGCAGTGTATTCCTTTGTCTATCATTTCATAAAGCTAGAGACGATAGGAGCCTTTGCGACTTTGGGGATGATGATCGGAGTGGTTCATGGGGTATTTATAAGCTTTTTTATCAATATGGGTTTTTCGCGGATAAACCCAAAGGATAAAGCCTTACTTCCTGTGAGTGCTCTCAATATTGCTTTGCAGTCCCTTTTGGGAGGGATTGTTGGACTGGGGTTTGGGTACCAAACTCTCACCGGAGATTTCTGGAAATTTGCGGGGATTGCCACAGCTCTAGGCTTGATTCTGTGGGTGAGTGGTCGCTCTGCCATCCGCGCTAAATCCGACTTATCGAGTCCATTGACTCTACGGAGTATTGTGCATAAAGCGCAATAGGGGTTGACACTAAAGTGGCTTTTCCTGCTGTCCATTAAAGCATTTTACGATACGGCAGAGGTTCCCCGCACCCATCCGGCACTGATTAAGGGCCTCTTTCTGAGCTCCTTGGACATTGCCACCTCCTCCAATCCAGGTTCGGGAGGTGTCCAGCTCAGCTCCAAAATCTTGTTCACGGGCAAAGCAGAACCAGTTTTTGAGGGTCTCTCCGGTGAGGAGGGGAGCCAACCGGGTCGTGTAGACCCGCATGGGAACACATGCAGCATTGATCCCAGAGACCGTGTTACATTGTTCTAAGGCTAGATCTGTTGCTTCTTTTTGGGTCTTGCCTGTTGTCGTAAATTCTTGTTTAGTTAACAAACTCTTTGCAAGGGCTACATATTTTCCAGTAGGGTTGACAGCAAATTCGGCATAGTGATCGAAGTCAGAGGTCTCTGGAGGCGGTCCGTTGGTGGTTGCCACGGTGGTATGCGTCTTTTGAGATCTTTGACAGGATCCAAGTCCAAGGCATGTCAATAGGACCAGTGATTTTCTGAAGGTTGCTGCCATTGGGCTTGTCTCCCTTTTTCTACAATATAAACCAAACCCGCAATAGGAGCGGTTCCCATGTCCCGAGCAAAAAGGGTGCCATACCGATCACCCATGGACATGGCATTTGGGACATAGTCCAAAAAACTCTAACCTGTGGCTGACTTCATGGAACCCGTGATTGCTGGGTAAGAGGGCCTCTAGATCGATGGTGCATGGACCCAAGGGAGTTATGGTACGGCACTTACGGCATACAATATGATGATGGTGGTGATCCATATGGGCTAGCTCAAACCGTAGGGTCCCATCCCCAAAGTCACAGCGGCTGACGATTCGCAGCTCTTCAAAACGGGTCATGGTGCGATAGATGGTCGCAAGGTCAGGAGTTTCCTTGGGATCTAAAGCTCCTATTTTTTGGTGAAGTTCTTCAATCGTAAAAGGACCGTGGTGTTCCAAAAGGAGAGCGATGATCCCCTTACGGGGAGCGGTTTGCTTAAGACGGTGTTCTTTAAGAAGAGCTATCGCCTTGGCCTTATAAAGGCCGATTTTTTTAGGCAATTGATCACCCATTTGAGTTATGGCCTCCCTGTCCTAGGCGTCTCCAGTGACCGTCCGGAAAAGCGTCCTTAGTGATATCTCATCCGTCAAAGGATTGGCAAGGTGTCAAACATTCTTACACAGCAGACGGGAGACTTCATGGCTGGAATTGACAACGCAGGTCGGGGGCTCGAAGCGGCTCACTATGATACAATGGATCTAAATCCTAGGTTTACAGATTTGGATCATTTGAGCGAGAAACGCGATGAAAGAGATTCTAAAAATCAAAAAAATCTTTATTTTTGTGTCGTTAGGATATTCGTTAGGATTCCTGTGGGGGTCTTGCAAAACCGCTTCTGAGGAACCACCTCTAGAACCTACTGAATCTGGCATGGAAGCGAGCGCCACCAATCTCTCCCAAAGGCGGGATGAGTTTTTGGCTAAATGCAAAGCCCAGCTAGCGAGCACTGGAGGGCCAGAGATGCGAAAGATGATGCAAGATTTTCTACACACGGATGATTGCGAAGCGGCATATGAAGTCTTGCATTTGGTGCCCGAAAAAAACTAGAAAACTCAAGTTTGTTTCAAGGTCGCTGATCTTTGATCCAGACTTCGACCGCACTGATCCGATACTCATGATTATCCAGCTGATAGACCACTTGATCGACCTGTTCAGCCCGCTGCTTAGCAGGGGTTACCGCTTCTAGAATCCGTTCTATATACCCCTGCATACCTTCCATTAATCCCTCTAAGCGGTGTACGCTCGACTTAAGAGTGGCGACGTCGGTCTTAAGAGTGGCTACGTCGGTCTTGAGAGTGGCGACGTCGGTCTTTAGGCCATTGATGGAGGGATTCTTTTCGATCACATCATTTACAAGTTGTTTCAGAGAGTTAGCATCCTGTGTCATTCTATGGTTCCCCATTTTAGTATGGTTTTTTACCTATCCACAGGCCCAAAGCTAGCACTAGTTTTTGCATCTGGGAAACGACAAATTGTGGGCATGAAATTCCCTTGTCGCGGCGGCTTGATAGGAGGTTTCCAGGACGTTTCTAGGGTGTTTTTTGCGGGGCCATAAAGCTGGTGCCGTCAGAGATTGAGATTATTTATAACGTTGCGGATCTCCAAACAGGGGGCTGTGTCTCCTAAAGCAAGGGTAGAGATTGTCGGCAAACCCCCTTGACTATCCTTAATCTCTAAGTCCAATGACCCTCCGATACAGGTGGCACCCATCGTCGGCCCCCCCGTTGTCTGGGTCGCAGTCAACCCCGTGGGAAAGGACTTTGCGTTGAGTGCTGTTACAAGGGCACCACAGTTGCTAGCGGATAAAAGAGGAGCTTTAGCCTGTTGGTCCCCAAACTCCACGATGATTTCCATGGTCGGTATGCAGATCACGGTCACAATATGGGTTGGTTTAGGAGGATCTACTCTCGGAGCGTCTTGGCCTTGGCTATTTTTTTGAGGACCTGCGGTGCCCGGAACTCCCGCTTGAGAGGGTTCGTTCTTTTTACTGGCGACAAAAACCTCGCCCAATTTTTCGCCCCCGATAGGCACTTCGTCTTTAGGGCGATCGTCTTGTCTAGAGTTCCCGTCCAAACCATCGGACTCACGGCCGAGATCCTCTTGGCTTTGGGTATCTTTAAAGGGCTCGGGATAGAGGACATCGGTGCATCGAAAGAGCAATAAAACAAATATCAGTAAAATTAACTTCATTAGCGTAATTCCTTCAGTATGGGGAGGCTATAGTCCCTATTGTTGTTATCGACATTTTTGTGTTTGAAGTTGAACAGAGTATTTTTTGTCCAAAAATTAGTGTTTTTTTAGCCGCTTAGATTATAACAGGGTGTTTTATTTATCTCTCGCTCGAAATGTAGCTTATTTAGTTTTGGGGGTTTCAGGAAATCCTGGTCCAAACTCCTGGGGATTTTAGGGCTGGATGCTGAAGTCATGGGCAAGATTCTGATATTAAATAACTAAAAAAAAACTTTCAAGTTTATCTGTCAGCTTCCGAGTCCTTCCCTGCGAATTTGGTCGGAGACGGAGTTTCGGCCGCACCTAACTTCGAAATGCCTTGAGAACGGGAGACTTTTAACATGAGCACAATAAAACATCGGACCGCCATAATGAATGCGCACGCCAAAAAATTTGGTTTGCTAACGACTTGGTTTTTTGTTTACAGTTGTGGAGGCCAACAGACGAGCTTTCATGGATCCACTGGGACAGTCCAAGAACCACCACCCGCTCCATCACCTCCAGTAAGTGCCGAAGCAGTGCCTCAGGAACCACCACTGCCTGTGGTTGAGCCTGAATTGCCCGCCAAAGCACCAGTGGTCGCGCCACCACCTGTCCAGCCGCCCCTTCCTCCTCCACCGGTACCACCCGTAAAAGCTCCGTCTCTTCCGGAGCCAGGTTTAGAGGTCAAAAAACCCCTGCGCCAAGTCACCTGGCTGTGGCAATGCCAAGCGACGACACCTGGTGGGCCGGTAACACCTCCCGCACCCACCCAAACACCGCAACCCGAAGATGGTACTGCTGTCATCCTAGGTGCAGGGACCCATGTGCTTGATCGAGATGTAAGCCAAGGCACAAACGTCACCCTTGCTGGAGATCTCTGTGCCCCAGAGGTGCAGCCTAGGGATCTCTTTTTTGTCATCGACACCTCCGCGTCCATGGACGGCAATGACCCCTTCGAAAACAACACCTGCGGTCGCGTGCAAGGGGTAGAGGCAGTCCTAAAATCCCTGGCTGTCGGCGAAAACCAGATGGGTATTTTGACCTTTAGCTCTAGTGTGAATTTATTTACCAACCAGTTTTACAAGAAACCTACCGAACTCTATGCCGCTCTTGCCCCCCAGGGCAATACCGCAGAGGTGATCTGTGGAGAAGACGGAACGACCAACTACCAGGCTGCCATGATCAAGGCCGGAGAGATCCTAGCCCTAGGACGTCCTCAAGCCACTAAAGAACTGTTTTTTATCTCTGATGGGGAGCCCAATGGGGGCGAAGATGGGATCGTCGAAGCAGCATCCCTTAAAAATCCTGGAGTCACTATTGGTGGCAAGTCCTATCCGGTCACCATCGCCACTATTATGCTTAATGGCACCGACACGGTGCTCCAAAACTCCATCGCCTCGAAAGACTCAGCGGGCAAACCCCTCCATGTTTTGGTAAACCAAGCAAGTCAACTTGCTAAAGCTTTGAGTGATCTCGCTGAAAATCCAATCGTCAAGGCATCGATGAAATACCGCTCAAAAGCTCAGGCAAACTTTAGGGAAGTGGATCTCCTTGCCACTGCCGATAATAAAAAATTTCAGCTACCAGCCATCACCTTTACCTTTCAGGAGATGAAGGATGGTATCGAAGTGATCTACCAGTATACTAACAAACGGGGGCAAACCTCCCAGTCGACTGGGATGATCACCATCGGAGCAACTGCCCCAACTCCTGCACCAACTCCGAAACCCTAGGAAACGGTTTCTAAATGGCAAGAGGATTGATCTAAAAAAGACAAGGACCGTAAGGTCCTCGTCTTTTTTTACCGAATGTCCTCAGCTTGGTTCAGTTAAATGCATAACGGAAGGTTGCGAGGTTTAGAGCAAGCCCGTTTGTGGTGTCTTTAACTTTAGCTGGTTTTTTGGTGTCTAGGGTCGACATGGTGTAGGAGAATCCACCAACATAGGAGATATGTTTGGTAACGCCTTTAACCACGTTGACAGAAAGACCGATGTCCATACCGGAGGCATCGGTTTCAGTCGTTGCGGAGACACCAGTGGCTGCATTGATAGAATCGGCTTTGCTGGTATTGGTCGTGGAATCGATGGAAAGGTCAGCTTCCAGAGCCATGTCTTTACCTAGGGTAGGCATATAGGTGCCATAGACGCCGTAAACGTTGTTAGTGGTGTCATTTTTAGGTTTGTCAACGGAAGAGCTGTTGATCCCCAAGTTTACACCAGCCTCGATGGGTCCCATCGCATAACCAACGGATACTTTTTTGACTGTTGAAAAGGGATAAAGATAGACTTGAACGTTCTCTAGAGAGAATTGAAAATAGCCACCGCTGTAATCAGCTGTAGAAACTCCAGATTTTTTAGACTTTGTAGAAGTCCCGCCATCGGGCTTATTTTCCATATTGGCGCTGGAGTAACCCAGGAGTGGGAGTTGGATGGTGAGGTTGTCCCCGGCAAAAGCTTGGCCTTGGATTCCGAAAAGGGCGACAGAGCTGGCTAGAATTCTGCGAAACATCTTGAACCTCCTAAAATGTACAATGACAAGACGACTATGGCGTTAAGTTAAACATTTTCTCTGGGTTTGTCACGCGGATTCATGTGCTTAAAATTGTGGACCAGGTGACGAGCAAGGTATACCCCCTAAGGTGGCCGGTTCCGTTCTTAACTGATTTATCGGTGAGTATAGCTTTTGCAGAGTAAGTGGTATCCATGGGCACAGCAAGACCAAAGGTCAAAATGTAACCCTCAATGCGGGTCGTCAATAGGTCTTTGGAATTCCCCATTGGACGGGCTTCGTCCAGCCAACTAAAAAAGAGGGCTGGGATAATCGAAAAGTTTGTCACCCGTATGGAATAGGAATCGATCAGGTCTAAATTGTCTTCCGTTGGTTTGCCGTCAGGTTGGCGTTTGCCATCGTCGCGCCGGTTTCTACCCGCAGACCGGCCCATGATATCCCCATAGTTGAGTCCTAAGGCAAAGCCGTATCCCCCAGCAGAGCTGCGGAGGTCGAGGGTCTGTGCGCTAAACCCAGTCCATAGCGTAGCTCCCGTTCCGACAAAGTCGGCATCGATTTGCTGGCTCTGAATAGGTTCGTAAGGTCCTAAGGTAAAATCCAGAGATCCTAAAAAGTACCAACTCTTAGCAAAGTAGCCGGATCCGATCTGGATAGATACTTGGTTGCCTAAGACCTCATATTCGTCACCGGATTTGAGGGTCAACTTTTGGCCAGAAAGTCCAAATCCCCAGATGCTTCGCTGTGTCTTTTGCTTGGAGATCTGTTGGGCCTCAGACCATAGGACATGGCTGCGTTGCTCGATGACCTCGTCGCTGGCCCGTGGCGCAGCGGAGGCAGGCCTGATAGCTAACATAAAAGAGCTGGCGGCAAAAAATGCGACTTGGATCTTGAAGCTTTTTCCGTCGTCTCGCTCGTGCTTCACGTGAGCCCTCTTGGCAAAGACCTTTTCTTAATCAATTTGAGGATAAAGATCGCCCCCTCATACATTCCATAGACAGGGATTGCTAGGGCCATTTGGGTAAAGGGATCAGGAGAAGGTGTGACGATAGCACTCACCATAAGTATGATCACAAAGACCACCCTACGGGAGCTGGTCAAGGTCTCAACCTCGATGATCCCCAGCATCCCTAGAAGGACTATCAGAACAGGGGTTTCGAAAATGATCCCAAAACCAAAAAACATCAACATCAGAAAATGAATATAATCTTTAATTGAAATGATCGGAATCGCTATTTCGATTCCCATCTTGATAAGGAAGTCTAATGTGGCTGGTAGAATCACAAAGTAACAAAAAGCAACCCCCAGGGCGAACATGGCCACGGAAATCACGATAAAGGGTAAAATATATCGTCTTTCTGTGGGGTAGAGGGCGGGCTCAAAAAATTTCCAAAATTGATAGATCCATATGGGACAGGCGGTGATCACCCCTACCAGAATGGCTACTTTCATGCTGGTCATAAAAACGTCAAGGGTGCCTGTGAAATGCAGGTTTTGGTGGGCTTTTGGCAAAACCTCCAAGAGTGGAATCTCCAGAAATCCGATGATCTCTTTGGCAAAGTAAAAGGCGATACAGAATAGAATGAGCACGGCCCAAAGGGACGCCATAATCCTCCTGCGCAGTTCGTCGAGGTGCTCGGTCACAGGCATCACTTTGCCCCCATGGAGGAGGTCTTCCTCAGAAGCTGAGGTCGTCGGGGTGAGAGCACCACCCTGGTCCTGTGGGCCAGATGATGGGAGGTTAAACATGGAAGGGCTCCTTTATGGGGTTCAATGGGCCTCCAACCAGTTGGGACCATGGCCAATGTTGACTTCAAGGGGGACATCGAGGGATATGGCTTGGGTCATGGCCTTTTGAATCAGGGACACTAAGGTCTCAAGCTCCCCTGGGGGGGTTTCGAATACGAGTTCGTCATGGACTTGCAGCAGCATGCGAGCCTTTAGTCTTTGTTCTTTGAGCTCATAGGCCACTCGACCCATAGCCAGCTTGATCAAGTCAGCAGCACTGCCTTGGATAGGTGAATTGATGGCGATATTGTCAAGGTTTGGACCCTGCCGTCCTGGTCGTTCCTGTCCCCAATCGATAGCCCTGCGCCGTCCGGTGATCGTCTTTACATAGTGGTGCTGCTTTGAAAACTGGATCGTCTCATCCACAAAAATTTTGATTCCTGGATAACTTTCAAAATATTTTTTAATAAAGTTAACAGCCTGGCCCATGGAGACTCCCGTTTCCTGTGCGAGTCGCATAGGACCCATGCCATAGATAATACCAAAATTGATCGCTTTTGCTTTGGAACGCATCGACCCATCCACCTGGTCAGGTGCCACGCCAAAAATTTTAGCGGCGGTCGTCTTATGAATATCTTCGCCTTTGCGAAAGGCTTCGATCAAGGCGGTCTCGTGGGCTAGATGGGCTAAGATTCTCAGTTCCACCTGGGAGTAATCTGCGGAAACGAGGATCCAACCGGCGATGGACGGCTTAAAGGCGCGCCGGATCTCTTGACCTAAACTCGACCTAATGGGGATATTTTGGAGGTTGGGGTCCGACGAGCTCAGGCGTCCGGTGGCCGTACCGGTTTGGTGGTAGGTTGTATGGATGCAGTGGGTTTTTTCTTGAATGAGTTTTGGTAGAGCATCAACATAGGTGTTTTTAAGTTTAGTGACGGTTCGGTATTCAAGGATTAATTTAGGGAGTGGATGAGCCTTAAGTCTGGTGAGGACCGATTCGTCCGTAGAGTATCCAGATTTGGTTTTTTTTAGCTTTTGGATCCCTAATTGCTCATGAATTTTTAGCTTTTCGAAGATGACTTCAGCGAGTTGTTTTGGAGAGTTGATGTTAAAGGTCAACCCTGCTAGCTGATAGACCTCCTGGGCACGTTCTTCAGCCAGTTGGTCTAAATGTTTGCTGAGGGTGGACAGCATTGCCTCATCTATGGCGATGCCGTAACGTTCCATCTGGGCCAGGATGGGCACCATGGGCATCTCGACTTTTTCTAAGGCGTAGGTCAAATCTTGGTCTTTGATCAGGGGCAAAAGGTGATGAAAAAGCCTTAAAGTGTAGTCCGCATCCTCACAGCCGTAGTGGCTCAGGGTTTCCAAGGGTACTTTCAAGGTGGCCCCATGACTAGTAGCCTTTTCCTCTAAATCAAAAATACTAGAGGTTGGGGTTTTCTTAAACTGGAGATGGCGCTCGCAGCAGGCATCCAGCCCATGACCTCCCGCACCGGGGGTCAGCAGCCAGTCCATAACCATGGTATCCATAAGCGGTCCCGCTAGGGAAAGTCCCCAGGCGCTCAGCATCTGCAGGTCAAATTTAAGGTTATGTCCGACCTTGGTGTTAGAAGCTTGAAGAACCGTACTCACCATACTGCGGAGCTGGTCCTGTGGGATCTTGGTGTGCTCCGGGAGGAGGGGGATATAAAAGGCTTGTCCAGGGCCATCGGCTAAACAGATTCCAATTGGTTGGTCGTTGATAGGGGAGAGCCCCGTCGTCTCGGTATCAACGGCTATAAGAGGGGCTTGGATAAGGCGGAGGCACAGGGATTCCAAGTCTGTCGTATCGATCACAAGTTTGTAATGTAGGTCGTCTGAAAGCATAACTTTTGGAGCACTGATTTCCTCGGATTTTAAAGATTCTTGGATTGGCTGGGCTTTGATATCCCTTAAGATCGACTGAAACTCCAGCTCGATATACTGGTCGACCAGTCGGGGGTGGTTGATCTGATCGGGGGTGATCGCCTTGAAGTCATCAAGCTTGTCAAAGGGAAGGGGAGCATCGGTCTTTATGGTTGCCAGCTTTTGGGAAAGGTAGGTGAGTTCGTGGGATTTAATCAGCGCTTCTTTAGATTTTTTATTGTGAATCTTTTCGAGATTTTCATAAATACCATCCAGGGTCGCAAACTCCTGGAGCAGCTTAACGGCTCCCACTTTACCGATCCCATGACATCCAGGAATGTTATCCGAATCATCCCCAATCAGGGCCAGGTAGTCAACGAACTGGTCAGGATTGATTTGGTATTTGCTCTTGACCTGGTCTATGTCGAGGATCTCGTCGCCTTTTTGAAAAGGATTTAATAAAAAAACCTGGTCGTTGACCAGTTGGCAAAAGTCTTTGTCCCCCGAAATGATATAGCAATGGCAGTCGGAACTCGCAAACTTTCGAACCAGGGATCCTATAAGATCGTCGGCTTCGAGACCACTTTGTTGGATCATCTTGATTTGGAAGCCAGAGAGTAGTTTAAAAAATTCGGGGAGCTGCTTTGCTATGAGGGGAGGCATTTCTTTGCGGTTGGCCTTGTAGGGGGGGTACATCTCGTGACGAAAAGTGGGCTCTTTGCTATCGGTTGTGGCCACTAGAAAGTCAGGTCTCATTTCGGTTATGATTCTGTTGAGGAGTTTTGCCATCCCATAAACGGCCCCTGTGGGAAACCCCTTGCTGGACTGAAACGGCCTTTGTTCGCCGCCAAAAGCATGGAAAAATCGAAACACCATCGCCATGGAGTCGATGATAAAGAGCTTTTGCTGTGTTCGGATGGGATTAGGGGTTGAATTCACATACACCTCATGTCATAAGCCGTCTGGCTGGTATAGAATTACACGTTCGTTGATCGGGTGATATTACTTTGTCGTATTTTAGGCAACGGCCTTTGCCTATTGGCAACATTTATACTAGGATGGAACCAGACTGTTTCTAAATGAGGGAGCCCATGAGTCAATACGCCGAATTAAAGCTAGAGGGGAAAACCTACCAACTACCCATTGTGGCAGGTACTGAAAACGAAAAAGCAATCGATATTAAGAAATTGCGTCAGGACACCGGCTACATCACCATCGATTCGGGATATGGCAACACTGGGTCCTGCACGAGTGCTGTGACTTTTATCGATGGAGAGAAGGGTATCCTCCGCTATCGGGGTTACCCGATCGAACAGTTGGCGGAAAAGTCGACTTTTGTGGAGACCGCCTACCTCTTGATCTATGGTCGTCTTCCCAACCAAACTGAGCTAGGCGATTTTCGTCAGATGTTGACACGCCACTCACTCCTTCATGAAGACATGCTGCATTTTTATGATGGTTACCCTTCCACCGCCCATCCTATGGCGATCCTATCCTCTATGGTGTGCTCCCTCTCGAGCTATTATCCCGAGTGGCTGGATCCCAACGATCCAGCCCAAGTGAACCAGCTCGTTCCACGGGTCCTCTCGAAGATTCGGACCATTGCGGCTTATTCCTATAAAAAATCCATTGGCCAGCCAGTCATCTACCCTAAGAACTCCTTAGACTACTGCGCAAACTTCCTCTATATGATGTTTGCGGTGCCGTCGGAGCCTTACGAAGTCGATCAAGAGTTGGTGAAAACCCTCAATATGCTTTTGATTCTCCATGCAGATCACGAGCAAAACTGTTCCACATCGACCGTGCGTATGGTCGGATCCTCTGATGCCAACCTTTTTGCTTCGATTGCAGCGGGGATCCTGGCTCTTTGGGGACCAAAGCATGGGGGCGCTAACCAAGAAGTCGTTGAGATGTTGGACTTGATCCATCGCAACGGAGGTGATGTTAAAAAAGCAGTAGCCATGGCGAAAGACAAAAACTCCGGATTCCGCCTGATGGGCTTCGGACATCGGGTCTATAAAAATTATGACCCGAGGGCCAAGGTGATCAAGAAAGCCTGTGATCAGATCCTGGCGCGGATGGGTAAGAATGATCCCTTGCTAGAGATTGCAAAAAGGCTGGAAGAAGCGGCCCTCAATGATCCTTATTTTGTCGAGAGAAAGCTCTATCCTAACGTGGATTTCTATTCGGGGGTGATTTACCGTGCCATGGGGATCCCAACGGGTATGTTTACAGTGATGTTTGCCCTAGGTCGCCTCCCAGGGTGGATCGCCCAATGGGTCGAGATGCACGGACAGGGTGAGGGTCGGATTGACCGGCCTCGGCAGATTTATACGGGCGAACAGGTCCGAGATTACCTACCCATTAACCAAAGATAGTCTCAGTCATTGCGGAAGCAAACGTGTCCTACTGGTTGATGAAAACTGAGCCCTCCGTGTTTGCCTTTGGGGATTTTTTAAAACATCCCCAAAGGCTAGCTAGCTGGGAAGGAGTTCGTAACTACCAGGCTCGCAATTTTATGCGAGATCAGTTTAAACTAGGAGACTTGGCAGCCATTTACCACAGTCGGTGTGAGACCCCAGAGATCGTGGGAGTCGCTCAAGTGGCTAAAGAAGCCTATCCCGACCCTACCGCTCTTGATACCAAGAGTCCCTATTTCGATCCCAAGTCCCTAGAAGGCCAAAAAAGCCGCTGGGTGATGGTCGATCTTGTGGCGATTGCCCTCTTAGATCATCCAGTGAGTCTTAAGGAAATCAAGGCGACCGCCAGTCTCAAGACGATGCTTGTGGCCCGCCCAGGCCAGCGCCTTTCGGTCCAGCCGGTGACCCCGAAGGAATGGGAGATGGTGATGGCTCTAGGGCGTCCGCGGGATCTTCCTCGGATTTCCCATGATTGATGGGCCTTGGAGGCGAATATTGCCCCGTTGGACTGGGCCTCTCTTGGGGCTCTATCGCCGCAGGGGCTTGACCCCCAATCAGATCACAGGTCTTGGTCTGCTCTGTGCCCTCGTGGCTGCCTGGCTGGTAAGCCTCCAGTGGTTTGGGACAGCTTTAGGCTTTTGGTGGTTAGGGCGCCTCTTTGATGGCACAGATGGCATCTATGCCCGAGATATGGGCCAAGCGACGGCTTTTGGCGGCTATTTGGATATCCTCCTCGATATGGCGAGCTACTCCGTCATGCTGGTTGGATTTTATGGTGCGATGCCCCAGAGGGGGTTGCAGTGGTTAGTGATTGCAGTGCTCTACACTCTTTGTATCACCTCGGCTTTAGCTCTCGGCGAGTACGAGACTAAACACCATCTCGGAGCAGAGGATCACCGCAGCCTGAGGTTGGCTACGGGGATTGCGGAGGGGGGTGAGACGGGGATCTTTTATACTTTGATGCTGCTCTTTCCTGGCCAGTGGAGTCTTTTTATCGGCTGTTGGATCGTCATTCTCGTGATTACGGTAGTGTCCCGATCGTTCCTCGCTTACCGGGTGATGGTGCGCGAAAAAAGAAGCTAGGAGATCCTCGCTCCCTAACAGCGATTGGTAAAGACGAACCTGTTTGGTTCCAAAATAGCCCCAGATCAACGGGTTATCCCCTGTCCAAAAAAAGCCTTTAGTTTTTTTACGAGATCACCGAGGACCCTCAGTCGATTTTGTGGGAGCAAATGACTGCTTGTCCATGAATCAAAGTATCCTAAGACTTGTTGAGGGGAGCATTTATGAAACTTTTTAATTTGATGATGATTCCGATGACGACGGCGTGCTTTTTGATTGGTTGTGGTAAGCCCACTTTTTCGTCACAAAAGGTCGCCTCGGAGGGGCCCGCACCTTCTTCAGAGCAGAGCCTTGCAGCCGAATCCAAGAGATCGGCAAAAGCACCCAAAACGGAAGCCAAAAAGGATTTGGACTGTTCTGGAATCATCCTCCATGGGGACCATGAGGGATGTGACGTGCAGGATCTTGAGGCTGAAAAGACCATCGCCCAAGGAGACGCCAAAATCCCACCCGAGGTGATCGCGGCTCCCAAACCTTTAGGGAGCTCTGAAAAAGAGGCTGCTCCAGTGGCTGAGAGTAAACTGCCTCCACAAGAAACCGTGGCGACGCCGGTCGAAACCCAGCCACCCACCCAGGCACCCGCACCTAAACCTACAACGGAACCTGCTCCTGCCCCAGCTCCTGCTCCTGCCCCAGCTCCTGCTCCGGCCCCAGCTCCGGCCCCAGCTCCGACCACTCCTCCAAAGGATCCAAATATCGTCGAGTTTAAGATTAAAGCTGGCACTGCAGGAAACCCTTGGAATACACCTGAAACCATGGTCACCCTTAAGGTGGGCCAAACCCTACGCCTGGTCAACGAGGACACTGTGAATCATCGTCTTCACACAGGGGGAGCACCATGTCCCCACGGAACAAACTTTGCACCCGGACAAACCTTTGACTGTGTGGCCACAAGGGCCCTCGACCCCGCGGCGACTCCAGGTAGGACCTATGATCATATCGCCGGTGAGGACGCTCTTTTTCATCTTAAGGTCGTTCCTTAAGTTAGGGACTTAGATTGCAGCACTTAGACCAAGTTTAATAGACCAAATGCGCAGGATAGGCCTTGAAGGAAACCCAAGGCCCTCAAGGGTGTAGGTGCCTTCCAGCAGTCCCAGAGATTGGTCGTCTCCGAGATATTCCCCTTCAAAGGTGCCTTGGGACTGGGTTTGATCTAAACGGTAGAGGGTGTTGACCCAGGAGAGTTGGGCTGAGAGACCGTCGGTAAGAGTGATGGCGCTGCCGATCTCCCCTTGGTACACCCGCCCTATAATCCTGTTGATATCGATTTGCTGAAAGCTGTTAGCCGTGGTTTTATCCGAGGACAGTTTGGAAAAGGTGATCCCACTGGAGGCGGTGATAAAGAGGGGAGTGGACCAAAGTCCATAGGACTCATCCCATTTAAACTTGATTCCCAAGAGGCCGGTTCTGTGGTCGTAACGGTTAAGAGATTTATCAGTCTCGTTGACGGCGGTCTTAGTACTGACCACGGTGTTGCTAACGGCCAGCTGGGGTCCTAGGGCGATAGGGGCTCCGAGAGTCTCTTTAAAGCTAAAGACTTTGCTAAGGTTCAGCTCAAAACCTGAGGCATACCTGACGTCCATACCATCGGACCCACGGCCACCACCCACAAAGGGACCAAACCCTAGGTCAATCCCCAAGGGCCCAGGTTTCGAGATTTTGGCGGATGGAGACGTGCTAAGGGACTCTAAGTCGTTTATCTCAGTGGAGGTCAACGATTGTCCTTGGAGGTATGAGCCATTGGAGAATAAAACTGCCAGGAGCATCGCTTGGAGACTGCGGCGCACTTTTGTATAAACCCTCGAAGAATGCTTTTCCATGAAAACCCCTTCCCTAAAGAGATTAATAGTATTTGGTGTCTTATCATAAAAATATTATAATGGGTAGTTTTTTTAATAGTGGGAGATTTTGCCTAGCTATAAGATTCAGGTGCCTGACTTGACAGCTCTTTCTAGAAATCGAATAGTGGAAAGTGGATAAAGTGTTTTATAGACTTTACAAGCTTCTTGGGGGAAAGGGGCGTGGGGATAGGGGCATGAAAAAAATGCATTGGACTGCGGTAGGAGCTTGCGTGTTCCTTCAAGGACTGGCATTTGATTCCTACGGGAATGGATGATGACTGGGGCGAGAGTGCAGATAAGATCTTAAAAAGAAAGGAATTACTTGTGTGGAAGGTCTATAATATTGCAACCGGGCGGATTGCGAAAGCAGGTTTTGATTCCGAGGACCAGGCAAAAGATTGGCTCGAGCGCCGGAAGGAGCTTGCAGACGACGAGTTTGATATCGACGAAATGGATGACGAAGAGGAAGAAGAGTTCCTTGAAAGCGAAGCCGGTGAGGGCGAGCGCGGAGGAGCCTTTGATGCTGAGGAAGACGAGGAGATACGTGACATCTCTTATCCCGAAGAGCCCCTTGATGTGGAGGAAGACGACGTCGATGCAGACGACGAAGATGAGGATGATGAAGTCGAAGATGAAGAAGAGGATGACTGATCAAGATGGGCATCGTTTTTGAAGTGCTTGTTGATAAGACTGAGAAACCAAACAAATGTACGATATTACCCCAGGCTGAGCGGTCAGACTTTAAGGTGCGCCGCTTTTCTCGCGACAGAGGGATTTCGCCGCTTATAGGTCAGTGGCTGCTACACCCTGACGGTGTGGAAATCGATGTCCGGACATCCAATTCTTTAGATGGATTTGGACAGGAACCAACTCCCGTCCTATCAGTCGTGGACTGCAACTGGCGCCGACTGGCTGGCATTTTATGCAAAGTGGAGGGGCCTCTGCCTCCAATGGTAAAGATTCCCTCGGGCTTTGAGACGGCCTACCCCCGCAAAAACAGCCAAAACCTTGATCCCCAGGGGGGGCTGGCCACCATAGAGGCGATCTTTATTGCCGCGGGGCTTATGGGTCAATGGGATCCGAGTCTTTTAGACAAATTTCACTGGCGCAGGGAGTTTTTTCAGATTAATCACCAGCGCCTGAGGGATTTTGGATTTTCTATGACGGGGCCACTCCTATAGTCGTGGTCTGCGCGATAGAGTCCTCTCTACCTCGCTCTCATTCAGTCCTGTGATATTCGCAATTTCTGGGATGGTCTTACTGACGTAACTCAGCCAGCTCTTCGCTCTTTGTACGCCTGTTCCAGATCCCACATTTGTTGTAGATTGAGCCAAAATTCGGGTGTTGTCTTCAATACTTCAGAAAGCTCTATAGCCGACGCCGCCGTGACGGATCTTTTTCCGCGGATGATTTCATTGAGCTTACGAGGAGTCCAACCCAATTTTCCTGCAAAAGTCCGCTGAGATAATCCAAGAGGTTCGATAAACTCTTCTAGCAAAATCTCTCCTGGATGAAAAGGAGACTCAAAACGTTTGAACTTCATGAATGATAATCCTCCACTCGCACATCATACGCATTCCCACCTTCGAATTTAAAAATAACCCGCCATTGGTCGTTAACTCGAATGGAATAGTATACTTTTAAGTTTCCCTTTAGACGCTCTAACCTATTGCCTGGTGGTCCCGTCAAGCTTTTTCTGAAAAATTCCAAGAATGCTTTTAGAGCCAGTTCGTCCCGGGGCGAACATCGCGCGCAGTTGTGGTCCCAGATTCGGTGACTCCAGAGGTGGAGCCCATTGCCAAAAAATCCAGGTCGGCAATTCCAAGGACCGTTCGCCTCGAGGTTTGGTCCAGTGATCAGGGCCCTATTTAACAACTCGTAAAGCGCTTGCCGAGCTTTGGCAGCCAGCTGTAAAGACCTTTGACGGTCATTCTCATTCTCAAGTGCCTGATTTTGAGCGAAAAAATCTGTGGTCCCGCGCTTGCATAAAAATGTTTAATGCTTTCCCTGCGACCCACAATTTTTAGGAGAGTCATCAATGAATCGTCTTGCCCTTTTGTCCCTGTCCGCATTATTGCTGATGCCCGCAGTGGCGTGTCGGAAAACCAATACGACGGCTGATAGCACTTTGCGAGTCCATGACGCAAAGGTAAACCAGAAAGACCTTCCGCTATGGTGCGAGTCGGGGGTCTCGGACCGAAGCCTCACCAAACTCATGGAGCTTTTCGACAAGTCACGTACACGTAAATTAAATACATCCGATCGTTATTACCTGTTTTACGATGAGTTACAGGAAGTAAGCGCACCCTCCTATCCAGAGGACTATGGAAACGTGATCAACGTCTTCAGGGATTCGCTTCGGTCCTGGCTCAAGCCGCCGCAGGGCCAGGATGTTTTGTTGGACTTGCGAGAAAAAGGCTGGCACTTTTTTGAAGTCAACCAGCCCCCAAAGAGAGGGAACGTTCATCTGCGTGTTTACTTCCAGCCGAAAGATTTTGCTTCCTTTCAAGCAATATTTCGCGACTTGGGCGCCGCGAAAAATCAATGGCTCGTACAGCTTATGGGCCAAGGTAAGTACATCCACGATAAACGGCACCTTGCACGGCGTGACGTCGTTGCGCTTATTTTCACCATGGATTATCATGATCAGGATAAAGTTTTTAAACAGATCGCTGCGATTACCGAGGGGCGTGTGATTCCGAATCAACCATACCTTGGCCGTCAGATCGTGCCAGGGGTGCAGGTGCTTCCCATTATCGATGAATTCACGAAGATAAGCGCCACACAGGGCCTACTCTTAGCCATTTTAGACCATTATGTTTGTGCGCTTCCGACAAAGGCAAATTTGAAGTTGGTGCTAGAGTCTGAGAAGGTGCAGCGAAGGCTACGCGTGGAGACGCCCCTATGTGCCGCCGGGAGAGCACATTAATCAGCGGGAGGGGTCCACGGTGCTTTCACTTTGCTCAAGGGTGAACTATGTCTTTTGGATTTTAGATCCCATAAACATCTTTGATTTGTTTGCTATCGCCTTTTGTCATGACATCTACCATAAGGCTTTCGATGGAATAAATGATGGCACTGCGTAGCATTTCGTTATTGTCAGAGGACGGCAACTCGATCTGACTTGCAATCTCCTGGGTCTTAATCCCCGATTTTTGTACATACCCACACAGCTCCTGGTCTATGCCGCTTGTTTTGCTGATGCCGCATAATGTTCCAATGGCACGGAAACCCATGCCAAGGAGTAACAAAGTCCCACCCACAGGATCCTGGGCTAGTACTGCTGATTTTGCCTTATCTAAAAAGGATTTTACTGATGCCGTAGCTTCCTGAGAATCTACGGTGACAACCGACTCAAAGTTTTTTCGTAGAGTATTGAGGTTAACGCTAAAAGCCAGATCTTGTGTAAACTTAGATGAAGTCATGCGTGGATGAAGTCCAAGGGATGGCAAATTGAGACGCTCTCCTGCCTTATAACTCCCATGACCATCCGATCCTGAGGCTATCGCAGCGCTTCGGTACCCTGTTTGGACGACCACCGATTGCCCAGAGACGTGGAGCATATTTGCGTTCCAATTTTCGGTCAGTTGGCTGATTTCAAACTTTGTAAGTCTGACATCGATCGCCATTTCTTTAGGGTGGAGGGGGACAGGCTGCATTGCTTCGTCCTCGGTACCAAAGGGCAAGATGATGCAGCGGCCATAGTTGATTTTCCAAGCAAGCCCCTGAAGGAGTGGACGCGGAATCACACTGAGCTGTGTGTAGTTGAGGTAGTACTGGACGATGCCTGAGGTGCAGGCTTCGTGGAGAGTGGGATTTAGTTTTGTAGAGTCTTCTGCCAAGGACATAATCGAAAGCCCTAGGTCTTTGATCATGGTTGGTTTTGGAATCCGGAGGATGAGCGTAAAGCAGTGACCTGGTTTAAAGACTTGGTTTTTTGCGCACCAATCGCGATCGTAGGCGGCTGTTTTTTCAGCTGAAACAACAGAATCTAAGGGTGAATCGGACGGACTTAGGGAACCACGGCAGCCGGTAAGTGCCAGGAAGAGGCTGGTAGTAGAGCTGATCAAGGTCAGATTCAGGGGGGATGTCATACCATTTCCATTCAGCTTCAATAGGTTTATCCTGTGCTGACCGATTCAGCACACAGAGACCTCTGCAAAAAAAGCTCCAAGATCTAGCTAAAAAGTCTAATTATTTGTTTAGTGGGCTCAAATTACAAATAATTTTATACCCTCGGGCGATCGGTAGGTCGCTTTTGTTGTTGAGGGTAATGGTTTCTCGGAGGGTGTTGCCTTTAATCTTGTATTCCACTTTTTGTTCTTTGATCTCTTGGGATGAAGCCCGTAAATCTGCTACAGTATGGAGTCCTTGGGCACTGAGTCCGTCACGGCTTATTTTGAGGTTTCGGACGGCTCCGGAGATGTTTTCGGTCTTATGAATGGGTAAAAGACGATACTCCCTTATCACTTCGTCTTTGATGGGGAGGATGCAGTTTTCGTCGCTATAGTACTCCAAAATCTTTTTTTCTAATTTGTAGCTTCCGCTTTCTCCAGAATCGCTTTTACGGAAATAAAAACTTTCTATCTTTGAGTACGCTTTTGCAGCCCAATTTTCCCCTTTTGGTGCAGCCTTAAGTCTGGAGTCGAACTCCAAATAGGTAGGGCAGCACCCATGCCAACGGACCTTGTCGATATTGTCGGGGGATAGGCTGGGGTTTGTGTTTAGGGTTTGGTCATACTGTTCAAGGTTTTGACGGGAGGGGTCTGGATGATCGGATGATTCGGCAGTCTTTTCGGTCGGTGAATTTTTAGAGGTAAAACCGCTATCATTGCAGGCATAGGTGCAGAATCCCAAGAAAAAAATTGAACCAGCCATTTTAATTTTAGAAGTCATTGGTTTTTGCAGTGGCCTCGCTGTTTGATATCTTATGGAAATAGCTGCAAAAATCATTCCCCTTGACCCAAGTTAAGAGAGACCTGAAGTCAAATCTTTTTGGTCCCTTACTTGCTCACCACCTAAGACGCCAGTGGGCTAAAGTGAATGTAGGATTTTTGAGAGCCTGCTGCCGCCTATCTTTAAACGCCTCTGGCTCGTATTTTTCCATGGCTTTTTGTTTGTAGGGCTTGCTGTACTGGCTCAATCCTACATAAGCTGCGATAGAAAACGGAAGGTAGGCGATCAGCGGAATTTTGGTGTTCTTTGCGATGTGACTCCAGTCTCCTCCATAGCCGATCAGGTCTGAAAGGACATACATAGGCCACTCGATGGTTTGGAGGTCTATCATCGTCTCAAACATTTTTCTGTTGTGTTCATTGTCGATCCTCGGCAAGAGGGGAGCCGTGGCTAAGACACCGATGATGGAAAATCCGGTCCCCATGACCGATATGAGGGTCCCGGCAGATTTGGTTGACAAAAAGGGTAAGATTCCCTTTGACGTGCGACCACCGACGATGACGCATCCAGGGCGAAAGTTTGCGCCACACATGGAAGGGTAGGGCTGAAAGGAAATCACCTCGAAGCCTCCAGCTTTTGCGGTGAGAGCATGTCCGGTCTCATGCCAAAAAATGCTGCCTATAATCCCGGTCACGGGACTCACACTAGGATCTATAGCCCAGGCACGGCCCGTGGTCATAGATAGTATCGTTAGAAGGCTGAACATTTGGCGCAAGAAAGGCGTCATAGAGGTCTCAAGATAGCGGTTATTGCGGGAGTCTTGTCAGACGGATAAAAAGATCGAGGATAGGCCCATGAAGTGCAGGGTCGGCAAAAAAAGGTTTGCTTGCAAAAAACCAAAAATGGACTTTCTTTGATTTCCCCTCGTCTTGAACTCCTAGCCAACAGGTCTGATTTTGTGGCTCAGGCAGAACACCCTCTTTTTTAAGCGTCTGGATTTCATCGTCTGTTGGTGACCAAGGAGAAAGTCCAGTGGAGCAGGATGCCAGAGCTTTCTTTAGGATGGGTGGGAGTTCTCCATCGGGGTTAGAGTCGTCCAAGGTGGTCTCAAAAGCCAAGTCTTGCCCCGAGGGTGAGGTTTTCCAACTCATAAGGGTGGTCGTTTTATCATCCAGGTTGATCCCAAGTTGGCCTGTGGTCATCCCCCAGTCGAGAAACTTTGGACCGAGTTTTTTTGAGACTTGAATCCTAGATGTTCCTAAAGACACAAAAATTAGGGCTTCGTTAAGGCTCAACATAAGGTTTTGGGACCCATCCTTCCACTCGGGGAGAGACTGGTCTGCTGGGAGATCAAGGGAAAGAAGGGGGTCATCGTCAAGACTAAGAGGATCCACAGGAGGGTCCACAAGAGGATCCATGACATGATCTATCACGGGATCTATTACAGGATCTTCCAATGGGGGTTCAACAATGTCCGCCTCGGCTGGAACCTCTGGGATAGGATTAAGGCTGTCTAATTCCCCTATGGCATCATCGAGAAGATCGGGACTGACTAGGGACGCCTCGTGGTTTTCCAGGGAGAGGCTAGCATCATCTACACTTAGATCAGGCTCTGTAAGATCAGGCTCTGTAAGATCAGGCTCCGTAATCTCAGAATCCATAAAGTCTGAATCTGTCAGGTCTCCGGCTGGTGGTTCTTCTAAAGGCTCTGGGGACGCTAAGGCTGTGAGGTCGTCTAAATCATCTTTTGTTGCAAGAGAGGCCTCTTCGTTGGCTCCTGCAATCGCGTCAAGATCGAGATCCTGATCACCCCCATCACTCCCATCATCTCCATCACCCCCATCATCTCCAAGACTATCAAGCAGTCCCTCTACGGGGGCCTCACCTTCCTCGGCTTCAAATTCACCGTCAAGATCAAAATCCCCAAGTTCGTCGGACTCGCTGAGGGTGTTGACATCGATTTTAGGAATCCCCGCGCCGCTCGGTGTAGGCCCCACGGCGAGGCTTTCCTCAACAGGTTCTTCAAAGGGTTCGGAATCATCCACTCCAGTAGGAGCCGGAGCTTTATCGTCGGGATCCTCTAGATCTAAACCACCGAGGTCATCGTCGATGTCCAAGCCTTCAACTAATTCGTCACTCGCAGGTTCTGGAGTCTTCCTCGGGGCCACCGGAGTGGGTGGAGGTGCTTTAGGACTGGTGGCCGTAAAAGCCTGGCTGATGTCGGAGGGAGTGGAGGGTGGGGACGGGGTGGGGGATTCAGGCTGGGGTGGGGCGACCACTCCAAGTCTTTTTATGGGCACGGAGATGTTTTCTCGAATGGCGATCCGGCGACTAGCAGCGGCTGCATGGTTTTCGATAAAGTTTTCGAGGGTGGAATGTCTAGGATGGTAGCTTTGGATCATTTTTTTCAGACAGCTTCTGATTTGCGACTGGGTTGAAATGACGGGATGGACTTTGAGTTCGGAAAAAAACTCCAACTGATTGATGGTCTCCAGGTCTAAAGGATCCACCATAGCCACGTGAATGGTTTTTTGGTCCCGTTTAAGGGGAAACACTTCGAGGAGTTGCAAGAGGGCACTATCAAAGATCGTCCATACATCTTGATTACTTTCGGAGAAGAGATCCTTTTTAGCGATCTTCCAGCGGGTTTTTTCTGCCAAAAAAGAGGCCAGTTCGTTTTCGTCGAGGAGGCCCATGGCTAAGACTCCTCGGGCAAAAGCAGCTCCCCCCTGTCCACTGATTTGGCGGACAGTCCTCCGATCTGATTCCGTCAGAAGCCCTTCGCTTACGAGCATTGCTCCGAGTTGGGATGTACCCATTGATTTTTTGGGACCTCAAAAAAAAGGGGGCAGACTATTAAACGTGTGTAGGTGAGGAGTTGTGAGGGGGACTTTTCGTATTTTATCATAATTGGGGTAAGCTGTGGCAAGATTTCATCCCTACAACTAACCATCTGAAATAACAAAACTAAGAGGTGCCTTTAGGGCTTATATGGGGCCCCTAAAAGAGAACCTCTAAAAAATTATGGCCTTTGCAACCCAGTTTCAGGGATTTACAATGGTCCCCAATCCTTACCAAGCATTGACGCTCGGCAGGAAGGGCTATAGCGGCAACCTTTTTTTGCAATAGGGTGATTCATGACTTCGAAAGAAAAACTCCACGAACAGGAACTTAAACGACCGGATCCCCTTCAGGTCAAGTTAGCGCGGATTCTTGACAGTATTTTAAGCAATGGGAAGATCATTGCTGGGATCGCCGTGGCAGGGTGTCTTGTGGTCGGTGGGTATTATGTTTACGAGCAAATCACCACAAATATACGGGAGGGTCGCGTTGAAGAGCTGAGTAAGATTCAAATTGTTTATGCTGGCGAAGAAAAACAAGCGGCTGACAAACGTCAGGAGATTCAAAAAAAGATTGATGCCTTGACTCCTCCCCCTAAATCTCCGGAGGGACAAGCGACACCTCCAGCGACTGAGCCTCTTAAGCCCGAGGTTGAAGCCCAAAAAAAGGAGCTGACCAAACAGATGGAAGCCATCAAGGCCGATCATGGCATCTCCCAGGGGCAGTTTCAGGGTTTTGCTAAAAAATACGAAACCCAACCTGAAGGTTGGGCTGCTGCTATGATTTTAGGCAAACTTCTTGTGGACGGGGAAAAATACAGCGAGGCCAAGAATGTTTATGAAACTCTGCTCACCCAGACCAAACAGGAGCCTTTTTATCAAATACAAACTGTATTTGGTTTGGTTGGGGTTTACGAGGAGCTAGGAGAGTTTGACAAAGGACTGGCAGAAGTCGACAAGCTGATCAATCTTATGGCTGGGAGTAAGGATACTTCGACGACCACACAGGCACTTTTTTCTGGTTATAAGAGCGATCTTATGCCAAAACTTCTCTTGTCTAAGGCTCAGCTCCTCGTGTTTAAAGGCAACAAAGACGAAGCCCGAAAAACCTTGGCAGAACTGATTGAGCAACATGGAACAGCGGCTGCCGCCCAAAAGGCGAGGACGATGAGATCGCTTATCAACTAAAACGAGTCAAGATTTAAGAGAGAAGTCTAAGAAAATGAAACTTTTATCCCTGCGAACCTCTCAGGTTACTATTTTGATCTTGTTGGTTGCGGCTGGTCTGATGGAAGGTGGGCAATGGTCCGTGGCCTACGCCGTGACAGGCCCTAACCAGGCGCTCCCCACGTTCTATAAGCCAAATCGCCCCCCGAGGCTAGGCTTTACGAGCCTTAATCCTTACCTAGACCGTGTGAAACCACTGGCTCCTATCGATACGGCTGGACTTACTTACAACTCAGGAATCTTGATCGGCGCGGTCGACGATCGTTGGGTGATGGGCATGACTTTTAACACTCACAAAGACCTGTGGTGGCTCGATGGGGAAACCACTATGACGGCGCCGCCTGGCTCTTTTGGAAGCCATGTCATGCTTGGATTTCGCGATGGGATCATCAAAAAAATTGAGGTTTTGACCGGAAAAGTGGTCTGGAGCACTCGGCTAGATGGGTTTTCCGAAAGTGGGTTTGCCCTTTCCGGCACCAAAATCTATGTCTTGACGAGTTCGCAGGTGCTCCATGCCCTGGATTTTCAAACGGGACAAATTCTCTGGGTCTATGACGGCGGTTTTCCCCAAGGGCTCTCCATCAGAGGCCGCACTAAACCCCTCGTCCATGATGGTAAAGTCTATATAGGTGTTTCAACAGGCGAGGTCCATTGCGTCGACGGAGAGACTGGAAAGCTTGATTGGCGCCACAACCCGGAATTTTTAGAGGGGCAGTTCCATGATTTTGTTGGGGACTTGGTTGTGAGAGACAATGGCCTTATCTTTACAAGATATGATGGGCTGGTGGGATCAATCGACCTTAAGGGGCCGGCTCGAAATCTCCTCTGGAGAGATGTTCTCCCGAGCCTTTCAAGCTCTTTGGTCCGGGGGAATCGGATCTATCTGGGAGGGGTGAATGGTGATGTGTTGGCCAAGGAACTTGGCTCGAAAGAGTCCCAGTTTGTCTGGCGATACAGCTCGGGATTGGCCATCTCCTCGATCGTAGTCAGTGAGGATCTCGTCATTGCTATAGGAGCTAAAGGACGGCTTTCTGGACTCTCTGCGAATGATGGGAGCCTCTTATGGCACGATGATCTTGAAGGTTCCCTTGAGACCCTTCCCCTCTTTATCGATCGGACTCTTTATTTTGCGACGGGCTTTAAGAATCTTTATGGATTTCATTTGTCCCAAGGGAGCCAGACCTCTGGGGACGCCCAAGGGGATTAGGTTTTAAATTTAGTGCAAACAGGACCTTGAAAAGTATCAAGTTGGGTGGCTCGTTTTTAAAAAATAATTCTTGTCGGACCACCAAATCTCAAGTAGACCTTTGTGAGTTAAGTTTCGCGAAACGAGCGTCTAAACCGATCTTTCTATGAGGTTTTCAATGAAAAGCATGTTCCTTACTGTCGGTGTTTTGATGAGTGCAACTATCGGTTCAACCCTTGCTTCAGGCTTTGCCTATCCCCGGATCCGCAATCCTGGTACAGAAAGAATCTGCGCCGATCCTCAATTGTTCGAAAGTCTTGCTGCAGGACTTCTGTGCCGCAACTATTACAACAATAATACCTGGAACGGCGCTGGTGGGCGTTTCATTGTAGAGCCAGGATATTATGACCGTGGATATCGTTCTGAAGACAGTGCAGAACGCAGCTTTGATCGCCTAGGTAACAACAACTAAATCTGGCGAAATCGTAGAAAGGGGTGGCAAAAACCAGATTTTTTGCCACCCCTATCTCTTTTTGGATCGGCGATCCATAGGCCAGGTTCCAATATTTTGGACTAAAATTTATTAAGAATATATAAATTTAAAAAATATTTATAATTTTTTGTAAAAAATAACTTGATAAACGACAAATCATTTGTTAAAGTCCTTCCATACAAATGGTCGTCCGTGACCACTAACAACTCAATCTGGAGAATTCACATGACACTCAAGACAGCAATGATCAGCCTTTCCCTCGCAGCTCTCACCTCCACTGCAGCCCTTGCTAACCGTCCTACCTGGAGAGGCGGCGGCGACGCCACCTGGGACAACCGATTTGACTCCCGCGCTGACACCAGCAACAATCCTTTCTCTAAAGGAAGCGGCTCAACCACCTGGGACAGCCGATTTGACGAACGCTCCACCAACACCTCTGGCAAAAGCTTCAGAGGCGGCCGAAGCGAAACCTACGATCCTCGTTTTGGTTTCTAATCTCACCTAGTGAGACCTTGTATTATCAGTATCTTAGGCTATGACCGCTAGGTCTTCCCTCTCAGAGACTACAATCAATTTGTAGCGATGGAGGCGAAGACCTAGCTTCTCTTTATTAGGCTAGTCCTCCATTCATCATAAGAGGTCCTTGCGTTGGTGAGACTCCAACCATCCCACGATCTCCTTGACGTCCTGGGAACGGCTTTTAGGGCACACTAAAATAGCTCCACCCGCAGCAACAATCACCATATCCTGAACCCCTAGGGCCGCCACAAAGGGACCATCCGAATCGATCGTCGTCGACCGGGAGTCCAAAAAGCAGCCCTGTCCAAAGATTAAATTCCCTTGGTTGTCCGTGGGAAAGGCGATCTCTAGGGCAGACCAGCTACCAATATCCTGCCAGCCGATATCGGCCTTTACGACCGAGACCTTGCGACTGGTTTCAAGGACGGCATGATCGATGGAGATCTTGGGGAGCTTGCCGTAGGATTCATGCAGGATCTGATAAGGAATATCATGAAACCGATGGTGTTTTGCATAGAGTAGCTCCATCGACTCGAGAGGTGCTTTTAGGGACCAGCGTAGTTCCTCAAGGAGCCTGGACACCTGCCAGACAAAAAGTCCTGAATTCCATAGAAACCGTCCGGTTTCGATAAAGTTTTGAGCTGTGGCCCGATCGGGTTTTTCGCGAAAGCTCGCGACTCTATAGCCTTGGGTGATCGTAGGGTGAGAGGCCCCCAGCTCGATATACCCATAGCCAGTCTCTGGGTAATCAGGTTTGATGCCGAGGAGTGTGAGTTGGCCTTCTTCGGCGAGCTTGATCCCTCGGAGGAGGGACTCCCTAAAGGCGGGCTCATCTTTGATAAAGTGGTCCGCATGGAGTGACACCATCACGGGGGGAGTGGATCCTTGGTGCATTTCCTGGATCTCCAGGGCTGCCACCATCAAGGCCGGAGCCGTATTTCTTGCAGCAGGCTCCCCTAGAATCCTTGCACACTGGGACTTGACGATGGCCTCGGTGCCAGGGACTTGGTCCTTATGGGTGACTACAAGGCGCCTCGATGTGGGGATCCAACCATCCAGACGCGCAAGGGTTTTTTCAATCATCGTCTGGGAGTCCAAACCAATATTGCAAAGTTGTTTAGGCCGTAGGTGTCGCGATTTCGGCCAAAATCGGGTTCCGCTTCCACCTGCAAGAATGACTGCATAAACATGATCCATCCGGGAGTCTCCACGTTTAATCAAATGAGGACGACCTCAATATTATGCCTTTATTACAAAGATCCTCCAATCGATGTCTTTACGTTAAAGACCAAGCCGGTTAAAAATCCTATAGGGCAAAGGGTCACCTTTAAGGAGGGTCTGGTATCCAAAAAATCCCATGGCTCTCAGATAGCTAGGGGCCATTCCATCATTCATAAGGGCTCGTGCGATTTCGGCACCATAGGTGCGTAGCACTCCGGCCTCCCGGGGATTGACGGGCCCCAGCATCACAAAACTCTCGCTATAGAGGGAGGTGAGATACCACAGACTGTAGGGAAAGAGCGGGGTTTTGTTTTGTTTTATGGAAAACTGCTGCCAAGTCAAAATCACACTCTCTAAATGTCCCGAGGTAGGGAGTTTAAGCCATTTTTCTTGGACCGGTTGGGTCCCAGTTTTTTTAAGTACATAGGGTGATCCCAGATTTATCTTTTCAGACAGCGGATTTTGGGTCACCGTGGACTTGACTTGGCTCCCGCGCCTCCCGATGATCCTTTTAGGTTCGACGCCTACATCGAATTCATAGAGATTTTCTTGTGCAAAGAAAAACTCCGGATCAAGGCTAAATCCAATCTTGGGGAGGATATAGGCATAAATCCTCTGCTGCATCCCATCGAAACCAGCAAGGGAGAGCCAAAATCCCCGTTCCACGCGGTCATTGAGGGGGACGAGCTGGTTTTGGTCCAGAGCCTGCTCTAGGCGGGCCTCCCGCATCAGGTCCGTCGCCGTGTCCCTTGCGAGATCCCAAAGATAGAGTCCGTCCCGGTGCCTGAGGCTTTCCGTGCCTGTGTAGGCAATCTTATTGGCGTCTGTCCAGTAGAACTCTTCGACCCTTTCATGGGTGGCGATCATCACAAGGTCGGGAATGGTGCGATGCCTCACCAGCAACAAACGCTTGTGGTCCAGTTTGTTGACAAAGAGCCTGGCCGTCCACGACCCGTCCGGGCTGTCGATACCGAGGAGGGCGGCAGCTCGGTAAAAGTGGGGTGATTGGTTTGGGTTTGCCAGGTACACACTTCCACCCCGAGGGAGGGGGCCCCAACGCATCAGTCCAATGTCTTTTTCTGAATTTAAAGTGTTTTGGACCCCGTCTTCCCCAAAGGACCTTAAGAGATAGTTGGACTCGGAGAGTTTTACGTAGTCGATCCGTTGGCCAAAACCATCAAAAAGTCTAATGAATTGACCCTGGAGGAGGCGAGACTGACGGATCTGGGAGAGGTTAGTCGGCAGGGATTTAGTGGTCTCCTTATATTGAAGAAGGGCAGCACTCAATTGGTTTAAGGTCCCGAGGGTCTCACGCACGGGATTGAGGGGCGGGCAAAAAGGGGGGGTTAGCCCCACCCATAGAATCAGCAAAGCCCAGGGTATCAACAAGGCTCCGGAGAGTTTGGGTTTTTGTGGAGTCTTCAGGACTCTTCGCCCCCCTGTTTCTTCGGGAATCGGATCATTGAATTTCGGGGACTTAGCGGAGCTATGCATTTGATGATTCTACCATGACTTGTCGGTATAAATTGAGGTATCATAGAATGGTCTCTTAAGTCGAATCGACCCCTGCTACCCTGTCTCCTGCTTACCACTTATAAACTTAAAATAACGAAATCAATAAACACGAGAGGGCCTATGAAGATTCAATTCATGACGGCAAGGGCTATTGGAATAGTTCTCTTGCTAAACTCTTGGTCGTTTAAGGCCCAGGGGCAGGAGACCGCCCCTACGGAGACAGCTCCCCCTCCCGTTGCAGCCAAAAAACCCCCTACCAATGGATTTCTGACCCACAAAGAGGTCACTGAACTGGCCCAGCCGCGGGTGCGGATCGGGCTTAGACTCACATCGTTTATCAAAAAACCAACTTTGGATCCCCAAGGGCGCACGGTGGAAACCTATGTCACCCGCGAGCCCCTGAGACACACCCTGAGGTCCCGGCTCAATAAGGTAAACCATTTTTACCTTGGCCCTTGGCACGTCGAGACGACCCCGTTGAAGTGGATTAAGGAGACGCGGCGCTACGAGATTCGCCTGTCCCTCTATCGCCGCTATGGGGCCTATGACCTCCTGGAAGAGCTGGTGGGCCATGTTGATCTGGCTGGGGTTCTCGAAAAGCAGGAGGAGTCCATCTATGTCCTTAAGGGTGTGGCCCGCCAGCGGATCCGGGACAAATTTGGTTTTCCCCTGCTTGATGTTGTGGCGGGCTATGACCCTGAGGGTGTAATCTCATCGAGCGTGGTTAAACCTTCTCAAAAAAGTTCCTCCGGGAAGGGATAAGACCGAAGTCACAACAGGTGGGGGCTTAAGGGCACGATATACCATGGGTCAGGTCAAGAGTTGGTTTCGTCTTGTGGGCTTAGGGATGATGGTGGCGAGCAGCTCTGCTTGTTTGGTGGAGACTCCAGACGGACAAGGGCGCCATATGGAAAAAGGCCAGTCCCAAGAGGCTGAGAGGGCTCGAGATCCTAGCCCAAGGGGGACGACCCAGGCCGGGCCAGGGCTCTGCCAGTATGGGATCGGTCGCGGGTGTTTTGATGGGTATGTGGGATTTAAAAAAGATTTTTTTGTCGGTGGCCAAAGCTTTTTTAATGCCGACGATTTTGCAGAGAGTTTTGCGGAGCTGTTGCAAGTCAAGGGTCCCGAAGGAATCTTGCTTAAGCCTGCTCAGGACTATCAAGTGACTTTTTTAACACCCGTCGACCAAAGGACTTTTGTCGGAGGTTTTGAATACGAGCTTTCCGGAGAACTGCAGCGGAGTGGCAAGATCTCTGAGTCTGGCTCCTTTAGTGTGAGCGATCTCTTAGACGGAACCTATGAGTTGAGAATTCAAAGACCTATTCGGTTTTTACTGGTCAAAAATCTACCCATCACCCCAGCGAACCCGACAGAAACTAAGGCTCCCGCAGCCGACACGTCTGCGCCCCAGACCGAAGTGGCCACCAAAGGCTACTGCGCGACTCTCTATCAGAACACAGAGGTTAATATTCGCAAAGGATTTCGGACCTACGAACGATTAAACGACTTTAAACTCCACCTCTCTGATCGGGAGTGTGATCTCAAGAAACACCAGGTCACCTTGAGTTTCTAACGACTAAAGGCATGCAGCCCTGACCAAGTCTGAATACCAGCTCTTGTTTAAATGTCATCCACGCTCCCCTCAACGAAGGGGGGCTTTTATAGAGGGGATTTTTAATGACACAACCTGTCTACACAATCATGTGCGTTGACGACGAGCGCGAGGTCTTAACCGCCGTCGAGAAGGATCTGGAAGTCTTTGCTGACCACGGCTTTACCGTGGAGCCCTGCAGCTCCGTCACCGAAGCTCGCTCCGTGCTGGAGGCTATGGAGCCAGGGCAGCTAGCGCTTATTTTTTGTGATCATTTGATGCCAGGGGTGCGAGGAGTGGATTTTTTGATCGAACTCGCCCAAAACCCGGCGACGAGCCGGTCCAAAAAAGTTCTCCTAACCGGCCAAGCCGGCCAAAAAGAGACGATCCAAGCGATCAACCTAGCCCATATCGATCAATACATTCCAAAACCCTGGTCGGGGGAAGGCTTAAGGTCAACAGCAAAGACGTTACTCACGGACTACATCATTGCCGTCGACGAAAATCCTGAGCGGTTTGGTCCGGTTCTAGATTTTGGAAAAATCATGGAGGCGATTCATGAACGCAACCTCTAAAACCGCTACAAAGGGATTTTGGTCTGAAGTTAGCTGGTGGCGCCTTGTGATCATGGTCCTGCCCCTGGTGGTTTGGGCACTGCCACTTACCATTTGGTCGTTTCCTATGACTGTGGTGGAACACCGCATGCTTGCGATTTTGCTCTTCGCCATCGTCTTTTGGGTCCTTGAGCCGATCCCGCTGTTTGCCACGTCCATGGCACTGATCCTTTTACTGATCTTAACCATTTCGGATGGGGCCCTGCTGCCTCTACGGACCAGTCAGCCCAACCTCGGATCCCTGGTCCACTATACTGAGTTTCTACATACTCTTGCGGCCCCAGCGGTGATGCTCTTTATCGGAGGGTTTTTCCTGGCAGGCGCTGCAAGTAAATACTCCCTTGATCGCAACTTGGCGCGGATCCTCGTCAAGCCCCTAGGCCAAAATTCGTCGATGGTCCTCTTGGGGATTATGGGGGTCACCTGTTTCTTTTCTTTTTGGATGGCTAATACCGCGACGACCGCCATGATGCTCTCCATCGCTGCACCGATTGTTGCCCTCTATGCCATGGATGACCCTGGACGGGTCGCGCTTCTCCTCGGGATACCGATCGCCTCCAGTCTCGGTGGGATCGCCACCCCCGTCGGGACCGCGATGAATGCGATCGGACTCCGGTATATGCCCGAGTCCCAGACCATCAGCTTTCTTCAGTGGTGTGCCCTATCGGTTCCTTTTAGCATGATCATGTTGGTGGCCTCTTGGGCAGCTCTGGTCAGATTTTTTCCATCCCGGCAAAAGCAGATCGAGATCAACCTTTCCGGTAAATTCGACCAGTCAGGCCATGCAAAAATTGTTTACTGGGTTTTTCCCCTGACCATTGTACTCTGGCTGACCTCCACCTTTCATGGGATCAATATCTACACCGTAGCCCTACTTCCTGTGGTGGTGTTTTTAAGTACCGGGGTGATCACTAAAAACGACATGAAAAAGATGAGCTGGGATGTCTTGTGGCTGATTGCCGGCGGTTTTGCCCTCGGTGCAGGTCTGGAGGGCTCGGGTTTGATCAAGACTCTTGTCAAGGTGGTGCCTTTCCACGAGTTTAATGCGGTCACGGTTTTGATTTTTGGCGGCCTCGTCACCATGGGTGTGGCCACGGTGATGTCCCACCTGGCCAGTGCTAACCTTTTGATACCCGTGATGGCGGCCGTTGCCCCCCAGATTCAAGGGCTTGGCAACATCGGTGGGGTCCCCACGCTGATCTATGTGATTGCGGTCAACTGCTCTCTCGGAATGGCCTTGCCTATCAGTACCCCCTGTAACGCCCTAGCCTTTGCGGCGGGTGGTATCACCAACAAACAGATGATGAAGGCTGGAAGCTTTGTAAGCATCGTCGGCTTTATCTTACTGATCATAGCAGCCCTCTTTTTTAGGACTTGGTAACCGAGGCCTTCAAAGGTTACAAAAAGCCTCTAGGTCCACTGCTCGCCAAAAAGGTCGCAATAGTTCCTATAAACCTGATCCCTGGCCTCCTCCGTGGTGATACCCCGGAGGGTGGCCATCAGCGCGACAGTGCCGACGACAGTGGCTGGTTCGTTGCGCTGGCCCCGTTGGGGGCTAAGGTAGGGAGCATCGGTTTCTGTTAGTATCTTCTCTATCGGCAAGATTTTAAGCATTTTTTGAAAGGACTCGGAGACGGTCGCGTTTGCTGGGATGGAAAACCAGTAGCCCTGTTTTTCTGCGGCTTCCAGAGCCCACTGGGTCCGTCCACAGTAGCAGTGGAGGTTGGCTTTTTCGACCCCGAGGGATTTCAGGATTTCGAAGGTTCTTTTTTCTAGTTTTCGCGAGTGGATAATCGCAGGGATCTTGTAGGTTTTAGCGATGTCTAAGAGCTCCTCAAAGACCTGTTCCTGGGCAGGTGCGGTGGAGGAATCCAGCCAATATCCGTCAAGTCCGCACTCCCCGACACCAGCGATCAGGCCCTGCGCTGCGCAGTCGCGGATAAAGGCGATTTCGGACTTGACATCGAAAGGTCTCACCTCAAGGGGAAAGCCGTCGGGTAGGAATGGATGGACAGCATCGACGGGATAGATGCCGAGAGCGGGTTTGATCATAGGGTTTTGGACCGCTAAATCTAAAATCATTTTGTTAGACAGGGGCTCAAGCCCATTGACCACAATCGCTGATAGTCCTGCTGCTGTCGCTCTTTCCAGCACCGCTGGCAAGTCGTCACGGAATTTCTCATGGGTTAAATGGGTATGGACGTCCACATAGCTGCTGGCACTCACGGTAGACCTCACAGGGTTAGATCTCAAGGCCCATGACCATATCATAAGTGGGGATCAGCGGCTAGAAATGGCAGAATTTTTAGTGGGCCTTGACGTCGTCTGCAGTGGATTTCTGCTCGCTCACAGGAACGGGAGGTGTTTTCAAAGGGGGTGCTGCAGCTTCTGCGATAGGCTCCTTGAGGTCGGCTTTGGCCACCACGAGGGCAGAGGGTAGGGGGATCACCAGGTCACCAAAGGTTTGTTTTAGAACCCGGACTTTGTTTTTTTGGGCCAGATTGATCAGATCCCCGAGTTCCTGGGCCACCCGAGGGGCCGTGGTTTCGGCGGTTTCTAGGTAGATAACGATAGGCACAATCAGGTTTTTAGTTGCAACCGCGCCGCTCCCAGAACTCCCGTCACTGGGGGTGGATGGCCATTGTAACAGCGCTTTTTCCAGATGCTGGACCAGGGTCCCGAAGGGTTGATGATCGACGCCTCCCAGGGACTGAGGGTACTGATAAAGACGCCCATTGGCCGTCGTGCGGAAAAACGGGCTGGTCATTGGGGTTACCTGGGACCAAAGGTCCTTGACCCACTCATAAACAGGATAATAGCTAAACTGCTTTTCAAGCACCTCTGGTGGCACCGGAGAAAAATCATAGGTAAGACCATGTTTGGTGGCTAGATCGGATAGGGCACCGGAGGCAACCCAGCCGGTGACCACCATGGCCTTTGGGCGACCTAGGACTTTGGTTTCCATGGTTTTTAGGGCAAAATCCATGATTTTTTGCAGGTCAGCTTCGGGATATACATGGAGAGGTATATCACCCCCACAGTCCACCCGGCATTCTCCCAGGGTTAGACTAGAGCCCCAAAAGGTAGGCGAAGACCGAAAGATGACTCCTGCCTGGGTCACTAAAGACTTCCAACCACCCAGATTGAGCCCGTAATAGTCATTGGGTCTGACCAGTCTGCCAAGGATGGCTGCGGTTTCTTGGGTTTCCTTAGAAGATCTGAGAAAATAGGCAGGGCTGATTAAATGGACGATTTCAAACTGGGGATACTGGGTCCGTAGGGATTCGACCGCTGCAATATCTTCGGGATTGATCGCTCGTCCACCCCATTGGACAAGGATCGATAGGGTCACGCTGGCATCCGGTTGGAAAGGACGAGGGGATGTAGCAGAAGCATGGGACTTGGAGGGTTTTGTGTGTGTAGATCCCTTAGGTGTGACGGGTGCCGGTTTTTCTGCCGCAAACGCCTGGGTTGGCTCTGTCACTCCCCCCATCTCCGCAGCGACGATCAAGATAAAGATTCCTATTTTGATAGGATGTGACTCAATTGGGCGCAGTCTCCTGGTTAAAAGTCTCAAACTAAACAACATTAAGATTGGCGATCCTAACACCACAAAAAGGCTCCAAGGAGATCCGC
This sequence comes from Oligoflexales bacterium, assembly GCA_041736175.1. Lineage (GTDB taxonomy): Bacteria > Bdellovibrionota_B > Oligoflexia > Oligoflexales > CAIYRB01 > JBGSUI01. The sequence goes on from JBGSUI010000191.1 coordinate 107,717, forward strand.
CAGGTGGGAGGGTTCCCCCTGAGATGGTGGAACAGCTAACACCGGTATCCTTTTTTTCCTTTTTTTCAGTCGTCTGGAGGGCTTTAGCCTGATCGCGGGGAAGCGATCCAGCAGGGCATTCCTTGGTCGGGTCGGTAAATTCACCGAGACCCCGCTCCCCTCCGACAAACTTGATCAGCTCAAAGTATTTGCCAGCAAACATATCTTTATCGGCAGCATAAAGAGCTCGGATAAATTGACAAAAGCTCGATGTCTCTGCGAACAGCGACACCGCCTTAAGGGTCAAACGGGCCAAATCGTCGTTGGAGATCTGGTTTGAGGAGCGCATGTCCCACATCATCCCTGAGATCAACTGGCCATGGAGGTGCCCGAGCTGTTTTGTGCGCGTCCCCGAAAAGGCCTGCCAGTTGGCGTCATTAAACACCAATCGGTTAGCGGCGCTTCTCAGGCATTTGCCTGGTTGCATACACTGGCCACTGTCTGCCGGACAAATGGTTTCGCCGAGACAAGGGTCCCCGGTGCGGGCAAAAACAAAATAATCAGATAGACCCTCATGGAGGACGAGAGACTGATCGGACACACTTTTAAGGGTGCGAAAGATGATATGGTGTCCCATCTCATGGCTGACCACGTCCCCATCGGTCACCAGATTTTGCAACTCCACTCCATCCCCGTCGTCGATCGTGATGGTGGGAGGAGTATTGGCGGTTTCATCCCCCGGCTCAAAAAGGGCGTTGTTGGCTTTATTCTGTGGTTTGATATGGATTCTGACTTCGAGAGGTTTCGGGCCGTACCACTGAAAACCCAGGTTTTGAAACCAGCGTAGGTGATCCTGGGCATTGGCAAAGGCGGTCACCTCTTCGATTTTTCGGTCGGTAGGAGCATAACTAAACACATGGGAAGGTTCTTTAGCTTTAGGAAAACCATCGGGGACCACCGTCTTAAGCCACTCGGTGGTGAGGGTTCCATCTCCGACGAGACCAATCAGCGCTCGTTCAGTCGTGGCGGGGGTTGTTTTGTTGTGGCCATAGGAGGTGGCTTTACCATCTACCGTAAAAAACTGGGGCTCCATCTTGAAAACATCATTATGGTTAGCCAAAACCTGATAAGGGGCCCCGCCCCAACGGACCAGTTGTCGCCAGACGGGGATCAGGCGCTGGTCTTTGATAAAAAAGCAACGTTCTGGGCGATAAAAGCTGGCTGCATCGTCTGTGAACTGGTCACTAAAAAGAGAATCTTTGATCCTCTGTTGGGCCGTTTCCAAATCAGGCCAGGAGCCTGAGGTGTCTTGGGTTGCTAAGAGATCTGGGTCGTATCCATGGACCGTCGGCACGTCTCCAGTAAGAAAACCCGATCCATCAGAAAGAAGATGTGATCTTGCATGAAAATCACAAAGGGGAACGCCCTTGAGATAAAATCGAAAATCATAGGATTCTCCCCCCGTGTCGAGACCCTGACCCTTGGGTGCAAGACCCAAGGCTGCTCCCGCCGACACCCGCTGGGTCCTGATTTCGATCAGAGGGTGAACTCCCTGCTCCCGCAAGAAAGATTTGGAACCTTCCCCAAAGCCTTTAAGAGACGACCTCTGGAGGAGTCGCTGGAAAGCACTCAGGTCTTTTGAAAAAGATCCATAGCTGAGGCTCCCGAGTGAGACCTTGTCGGTGGGGTCCCAGTTGAGGTCTTCAAGGGGGTGTTGAAATCCGTTCATCCCGTAGGCTGTGAAAGCACCAGGGAGTTGCATGATACAAACCGTTAAAAATCCTCGAGGCCAGAACCCTACGGAACGTCGTGCCACCTTTATTTCCATCAGGGATTCCTTATATCCATGAAAGGCGTGGACTTAGGGCCCACCCTTTCGTGTTATGACCCGACCCAAACCGCCGGGCTACCGCAAAGACATAGGTCTTATCGGCTCATTTGGACGGTTTCATGAGTTTTGGAGAGATCGGCTTTAATGGGATGGAAACATTAAGAAATAATTGATACTAACGGGGGTCTTTGGAGTCTTCTGGCCAGTTTTAGGGAGGCAGCAGGAGAGATCGCCCATTGAGGAATAAATTAAACTCTAAAGAGTGACCCCTTCACCCAAGGCCTGGAGTCGGTACCACTCGGTTTGCAGCTCCCGTATGGTTCCGTAGAGGCTTTGGAGGCTGCGTAGCCTCTCGTTCGCCGCGGTGGTGACGGTGATGATATCGATGGCACCGGCTCGGTAGAGCTGGAGCCTCGCCTGGTAGAGGGATTCGGCCTGGGAAAAGGTAAGCTTTTTCTGGACAAAGAGCTGTCCAAGTCGGGAGAGTCGGTCCACACCTCGCTGGTAGCCGATCGCAAGGCCTCTGTTAGTCTCCTGTTGTTGTGACTCAAGAAAAGCCCGTTGTTTAGCGGTCTCTTCGATCTTGATATGTTTGCCGTGATCCCAGAGGGTCCAATTGAGGTCGAGCCGCGCCGTGAGCGCTGTACTTCTGTCTCGACCTAAGGCGGGGTTGTTGGCTGGTGTGGTCGTGGTGTCTCTTGCCGACTCCTCAAAGGAGAGGTTGAAATCGAGACTGGGAAGCCAACGGTCCCGACGGTCTTTTTGGAGTTCCAGGTCTTTTTGTTGGATGCCAAGGCGCTGGACGGTCAGATCAAAAGAGTTCTTTAGGGAGTCTTTAGGAGAGTCTTTAGGGGTGTTTTTTTGAGGAGACTCGACCCATTTTTCTGCGGGCCATGGCAGTGCTCTCGCTCTGAGGGGAGCAAGGATCTCAATAAGATATTGTTTTGATTGAGACTCCACCAAAAGCTCCCCTTCGAGCTGGCTTAAGGTCTGATCCAGTTGGATCTCTGCGGCAGCGATCTGGTTGGTGGCCTCGCTGTTTTGCATTTGGCTCTGCATCAGGTCGATTTTTCCCGCTTGCCCCGCTTGGACTTTCTGGCGGGATAATTCCAAGATCTCCGATGAATTTTTTAGACTCTCCTTGGTGATCTCAAGGTCGATGGCTGCTTGGTTATAGGCTAGGGCCGCGAGACGGATTTTCCATTCTATGGTTTTTCGTTTTTTCAGGTTTTCAACCTCAGCTGATTGGACCCCAAGCTCCTGGATTTTTACGGCGAGACTGTCTTGGCCTCCACGCCAAAGGTTTTGTCTGACGGAGACACCCCAGGAGTCGCTGCGGGTCTCGGTCTTGATGGGGCCTGGATCCGCGGAGGTTTGACCCATCCCTGCTGAGGCGCTTGCCACAGGCCAAAAGGCGCCTTTAGATCTATCGAGAGCGAGTTGGCTCTCCTCAAGCTTGATCTGTTGTCCGGCTAACCCCGGATGGTTTTGGGAGGCCAGGGAGACCAGTTGGTCCACAGCCGTCTCGGCTGGAGAGAGAGGGTGCGGTGGTTGACCAGAGTTAGGAGTTGCCTTGGCGGGGTTGGGGCGGTCAAGGCCAAGGATGGTTTCTAGCGGTATCGGTGGCACTTGCGGGGCTGCTGCCAAAGACCGTGGATCAAAGATCAGTAAGAGGATCGAGACGAGCATTTTTTTCACCGCGGTATTGGGATCATTTTGCTGGGAGATGCTACTCACTGCGTAAGGCCTCACTTGGATCCATCCTTGCTGCTTTAAGGGCAGGCATCATCCCAAAGGTCAGACCACAGCCTAAAGCTGTGGCTAAGCCGGCGAGGAGCCCGATGGGATCAATCAAAAGTTGGTTTGGGATATACTGGGGGACAAACATATGGCCAACGATCGCCACAGCATTGCAAAAAAGGGCACCACCTAGGGCCCCCGCGAGACCCGAGATCGTGCATAAAAACATACATTCCAGGAGAAACTGCCGGGTGATATCCCGACCACTCGCTCCCACAGCTTTACGAAGCCCGATCTCTTTAATCCTCTCGGCGATCGTGACCAACATGATATTCATGATCCCGATACCTCCCACAAGGATGCATAAGGACCCAATCAGTGCGGTCAAACCTTGAAAGATCGTCACAAAAATCATGATTTTTGCTATAAACTCTTCCGGGACATGGGCCCTAAAGGGATACCTAAGACCATAGCGCATGGTCAAAAACTGGGTCACACTGTCCGCAAGCCAGCGGTGCTCGACTCCCTTAAAGGGGGCAGCGTTGATCCAGTTGGATTTTTTAAGACCGGTGTAGTGGGAAAAGGTGGCACGGGTGATCAAGACCTGGGAGTTGGCTCCTTGGGTATTAAAGGGATTGTCCCGGTGTTTGAGAACACCGACGATGGTAAGGGTGGTTTCAAGCACTCCACGGACAGCGATTTTTTCGCCTATGGGAAAGTGGGGATTTCTAAGCCGGCTGCTGGAGTTTTTAGGAAACATCTCGTCCGCAAAGTCTGCACCGACCAGAGCCATCTGGCCGCCCTTGGCGTATTCGTGAGGCGCAAAAGCCCTGCCCGACTTAAGCTGAAAGTTTGCCGTTATATAGTCGTTGATATTGTAGACCGTCTCTAGGCGAGAGTTGATGGCACGCCCCAAGGCGTAGACCTTGATGTCACTCCCCTCAGACCCCGGCAAAATATGGGCATAGGAGGCAAAGGTTTTTTGGAGGACTGGAAGTTCTTTTTCCACATCGATACCGGGAAACCAATTGCCCCCCGATCGCATGATGCTGCGGTAGTCGGCACTAAAAAAGATCCGGTCACCACCTGCTTGGTTAAAGATCCCAAGGATCACGTCCCGGGCACCATTGCCGAGGGTGATCATCGTCGTGATCGCCCCTACGCCGATGGTGAGTCCTAAAGAGGTTAAAAAAGTCCTCAGCTTTGACGAAGTCAGGGACTGAAAGGCGGCAAAGAGGGGGGCGATCAGCCACTTAAACCGGCGAATGATCTCAGAGGGAATCCAGCTGGTTGGGGGAGGTGGGTTGGGGCTACCTAGGAGTGGGTCTGGGTCTTGTTTGATCGGTTCTCGTTTTTCCTGGCTACGACGGGGTAAACCAGGCTGAATTTCGTCTTGGACGATGCGCCCATCGCTCATGGCGATGCGCCTGCGGGCGACTTTGGTCACATCCGGGTCATGGGTGATCATGATCACGGTACGCCCCTCAGCGTGGAGATCAGCGAAGAGTTCCAAGACTTCCTGGGAGGTGCGGGAATCCAGAGCACCTGTAGGCTCGTCGGCCAGGAGGATTTTGGGATCCAAAAGGAGGGCCCGGGCTATGGCGGTACGCTGTTTTTGTCCACCGCTGAGAGTCGGCGGGTATTTTTTGGCTTGGTCTTCGATCCCAAGGCGCCTGAGGAGTGCCATGGCTTTCCCTGAGAGTTTGTCAAACTCATCGGGGTTTGGCCGCGGAGTCATATAGGAGATGGGGAGTAGGACGTTTTCTAAGACCGACAACCGAGGCAGCAAATGGAACTGTTGGAAGATAAATCCAATCTCTTGGTTTCTAAGGGCCGCCAGCTGGTCTGAGGAGAGATCATGGGTCGGGGTCCCGGCAAGGCTCATGGTGCCCTGTTGGCAGGTGGCAAGGGTCCCAATAAGATTCATCAGGGTCGACTTGCCAGATCCAGAGCTGCCGGTGATTGCCACAAACTCACCTTTGTTGATCACTAAATCGATATCAAAGAGGGCTTGGAACTTGACCCCTGCGCTCTCGTAAAAATAGTTTAGCTTGCGCATCTCTAAGACGATCTCGGTCCCGTCGCTTTTATGGTTTTCAGGGTGGAAACTCATGGGGGGTTATCTCCCTTTACCCAGTTTGCCGCGCATAAAGTTGGTGGACTTTGGGCTTTTTGCAGACATCCCTCGTCCAAACACATCAAGAGTAGAAAAGTCTAGCTCAAGGACCGAGTCCCCTTCGTTGAGTCCACTCAGGATCTCCACCTCGGTCTCAGTGACGACACCGACGGTCACTGGCTGCTCCACATAGCCTAAGGGGCTACTGGAATCTTTAATCCGCACAAAGGCCCGGTCTGGGAAGACTGCCACCGCGGAGACCGGCAGAGTAAGGGTGTTTTCACGGGATGCAAAGATCAGCTCGACCGTGGCATTCATCTCCGGCAGCACTCTCGGGTCCTTTTGGTCGAGGGTGACATAAACATCAAAATAGGTGTAATCGGCCTTAGTATCCGTGCGTCCTTGGCCTCCGATCTGGCTGACGTGGCCTTCAAATTTGACTTCGGGATAGGCATCCAATCGGACTTTAACAGGGAGGTCTTTTTTTACAAACCGAAGGTCAGCCTCCATAACCCTCGTCCTGACGAGGAGCGAGCTCATATCGGCCACCACAAGGACCATCCGCGACGCAGTGCCTGCATCTGCACCGCCGCCACCTAAGACAAAGTCTCCGGGGCGTTTATCGATCAAGGTGATGATCCCATCGATAGGGGATTCAACAAACACGATGGATGAATTGGGGGGGTGGTTGGTTTTTTGAGATGGCTTTTCGACTGGTCGATGGTTTTTATCTAATCCTAGTTCTGTTTCTAAAACCCGGAGGCGATCTTGGGCAAGCTTGAGCTCAAGCTGGAGTTTAGCAAGCTCGTTTTCTTCTTTAGAGTAAACTTCGTTGCCTAGGAGTTCTCGGACCGGAGCTTTATCTTTAAGCCTTTGGTTTTGGTTTGCCACTTCCAAGCGGAGTCGGTCCACTTCGCCCCGTTTTTGGATCAGCTCCGATTGGCCTTCCGCTTCGAGTTTCATACTAAATAGCTTGGCTCCCTGGGCGACCTGGGCTCCCTCTTTGACAAAGATCTCGATGATGCGGCCCGACTGCCGTGGGGTGATCACCATCGAGGTGGTAGGCACAAATTTCCCAGAAATTTCACTGGTGTGGTTGACCGTCTTGCGAACCACGACCACCTGCTGCTGGGTCATTCGGTCGCCACCTTGGAGTTTGGTCCATAGAAAATAACCGGCTGAAATAACCAGAAAAAAGAGTGGAATGCCCACTCCGTAAATCGCCTTTTTAGACCGTCTGGACAATGGAGTCCCTCCCCTTAATGAGCATCGATTTGAACCCTACCGCCTTTCCGGCTCTTGGTATATAAACCAAAAAGCTGTTGGTTACCAGCGAACTTCTGGCGCAGAGCCTCTCTTTTGGACTATAATGGAACTCAGATGAGATTAAGCAAAGTTTACCAAAAGCAGAGCCATGGCAACTCCTCCTCCCCCTCGTAAAAAGTCTCCGTGGGCCAAGCAAGAAGCCTTGGTGGTCAGCGATAGCACTAATATCCACATGATGCTTCGAGAGTTAATAAGACCCTATAGCTGGAAAGTGATCGATAACACCTCTTCCATCGTCGACTGTATGGAACGTGTCAGCTCGGGAGCCGTGTCTCTTGTGATCATCGATGACTCGCAGAATCTACCGGCCATCCGGACGATCCGGGCAATGACGACCGAAACCATGGGAATTCTAACACCAGTTTTGGCTATGTTAAGCGAAAGCAGCAAAAATGAGATTTTGGCCATTAAGCAGCTAGGTCGTCCTGAGATCATCGAGAAACCTCTGACTCCCTCTAAGTTTGTCCCAGGATTTGTCAACTTGATTAAAGCCTGGGAAAAAGAGCCTTTCCTGTCGCTACGATACGCAGCTCTAGAATTTATGGAAGGCAACGGTGCCAGCGGTGTTCGGATGTTGAGTTCTCAGCTTGAAAACAAAGAAATCTATTCCTTTGCTGCCAGGGCACTGGCTTTGAAATTCCGTGCTGCAGGTCGCCTAAAGGATGCTGAGGCCTTGCTCCTGGCCTCCTTTAAAAGAAATCCTCGCAATATCGCCTTAATCTTTAGCCTCGCCGACCTCTATAACGCAGCGGCGATGCCCCATCTTGCCAAAAAGTTTTTGCTGATGGCTCGTAATAGCTACCTTTCTTCCCTGTGTATGATCCCTGATCTCGTCCAGACGACGATTAATCTGGGCCAGTTGGACGAGGCGATACGGCATCTTATGTCCCTACACCATAGCGGACATATGGATGAGACATCGATGACCTACCTTGCACGGCTTCTGTGGGCAGAGGGGCGCGAAGAGGAATCCGAAAGGATTTTAGGAGGCAATCGCAATCTCTATAAAAAATTAGTACAGTCCTGGCAGGCGGCTGAATCTGCGCCCCTGAATAACTCAAGTCTAGCCTCATGAATGACTATCTACAGTTTTGGCAAGTGGAGCAGTCGATTTTTTTGGGCGAACTTTCCGAGTCCGAGATCTTTAGGACCCACGGACTAGACCATGGAATTCCTCGACTCCTCCATTTTGCCAAAGAAAATTTCCCTTCGGTGATCCTGCTGATCGGTCAAGCGGGCACGGGCAAAACTAGTTTTTTAAAATGGCTGATCCACAACCTCAGCGCCGACACCCATGATCTTTTTTACATCCCGGTCCTTGGACGAGAGACCCAAAAGGGATGGCTTATCCGCCGAGTGGCTCATTATTTAGGGGTTCAGGAAAAAGGCTCAGGCAATCTCCAGGAACTTATGGCTAAGGCTGCCGCAAAACTCGATCAATTGGTCCAAGAAAAAAGGCGGCTTCTGGTCCTGGTAGACGATGCTCAGTGGGTAGGGACTGATGAAGCCATGGCAGATTTTAGCGTCTTTCTAAACCTTCAGTCCCTAGGCGCCCGGTGTCTCTCCTTTGTGATTGCCGGGGACCAGACCTTTGACGCCAAGCTCAGCGAGCAGTCCAGTATCGTGAGTAAAGTGGTGATGCGCCTCGAACTCAAGCCCTTGGATCTGGGCGAAACCATGGCCTATATCCGCTATCGCTGTGAACGAGCCGGTTGTCCCCCGATGTTTTCTCCTGAGGCTGCCCAAGAGATTTTTGCAAAGACTCGTGGAGTTCCTGGTTTGGTTAATATACTCGCAGAAAACTGCCTTTTCGAAGCTTTTCAACAAGGGAGCAAAGAGATCGATCAGTCGCTGGTCCAAAGGGCTTTGGCCCATGTGTCGTTTTTTGGAGCCCTTAAGGAGAGCCTCCAGGTCGCCCCTGAGATCCCGATGTTAGATCTGAAAAGGCGGGTCACAGAATCTTCCCCGGCGCTTCCCCCGCCTCCCGATCCACTAGCGCAACGCCCGGCGACCATAGAGGAACCATTAAAAATCACAAAACCCAATTTAGATCAGCACAAAGAACCGCCCATTTTGCTGAGTTCACTCTTTAAGTCCGACCCCAAACCGGGTAAAACCTAGTCATGGGGGAGGTACAGACAAGAATCGACTATGAACAAAACCATCACCAATATTCTAAAGATTGTCGCCATTGCCAGTATGATGGCGTTTGTGGCAAACCTGTTGGTGGATAACCCCTACTCCCATCGCCTGATTCGCACCCAATTAAATCGTCTCCTCGAAGAACACACAGAAATCTCCTTGGAGTTTAGTGCGCTCAAACTCAGTGTCATCCCCCCAGGTATGACGCTCTATGCGGTCAAAGTCACTCCGAGAGCCGATCCCAGTTTTCAGTGGCTCTCTGCATCTAAGATCAGGGCTGATGTTTCCCTCTGGGCGGCGATCCTTGGGGATTTTAGGCTGAGTTTGGTGGAGAGTTCCCAATTAACGGTTGTTTGGCCTATGCCCTTTGAATTTCCCGGCTTTCTCAAAGAAGATCCTCTTGATGGTCCAAAAGTTTCTGAGGAAAAGATCCCTCACCCTGCAGCGGGTATGGAGGAAAGTCTGTTAAAGTGGCCCCCTGCCTTTGACTTGCCTATCGATCGGATTCTCCTTGCTAACGCTAATTTTAGCCTTGATCTACCCATAGAGGAAGAAATACCTGCTCCCTTGGAGACGCTCTACCTCACGGCCAGCGGGGTGGACTTAGACCTCCGTTATCATGGGTGGGACAGCCTTAAAGCCGACCTGTCAGTCAACTCCTTTGATCTCGCCATGGATTCCAATTTGATCGTCGATGATACGGGGATTTCCACTCACCTTGAGTCCCTGGGGACCAAGGAAATCACATTGCAAAACCTCAAGGCCCAGGGGCCGCGGATCGATGTGGATGGGACAGGCTCTATAGAGCTAAAGCTCGTTGGTGATGTCGTGACGGAGCTGATCACTAAAGTGAAGGGAGACATAAAAAAGGGTGACCTGTCGATCCTTGGTTCCTTTCTTGAGTTGGGAAATACCCATGGGCTTTTGGTGGGTGAGTCAGAGGTGGAAGTCACCGTCCCATTGGAGGGGCCGGAGAGCGCAACCACTGAATTTAAGGTAAAAGGGCAGGGCCAACTGACCGACGGCTACATCGATGGTTTTCGACTTTTCGACAGTGCCACTGCCTTTGAGGTGGACTCCTCAGCGTTGACCTTGTCCCATCTCAGGCTCATCATCGGTGGGGTCGAATACGGTCAAGGGGCTGGGACGTTGTCTTTTCAAAATGATATGCCCTTTAGCTTTAAAACCAAACTCCAAGGCGCGCGGATGTGGGATCTCCTCGATGCGGTCGGCGTGAGTTTTAGGGTCGTGGATATGGCCGTGCAAAGCCCCGAACTCACCATCGAAGGGACCGCATCACCTTTTGTCCTCAAAGCCCACGGTAAAGCAGGGACGAGCGATATCATTCTCCCAGAGACTCCCTATGACCATGGGCGGTATCCGGTGAGTCCCCATTGCCGCTTAAACCTCAATCTGAAAGTCGACCAGGAGCAGTTGGTCACCAATGGGACGGAAGGGATTTGCTATCAGCCAAGGGCGCTGACCCCCGAAGTGCTTGGGGATGGAGACTTGTTGGCTCCCTCCGGTGCCACCCATATTTCCGAAGTGAAGGTGGAGGGGAATGTCCATTTTACGACAGGTCTTGATCTCAAAATAGAAACCCCTAAACTTGAGCTTGGTGTGGCCCAATACTTTTCCCAGGTCCCCCTTGCAGGGCTGGCTAAAACCACAACCAAGATCACAGGGCCTTTTGAAACCGTGGTGATCAAGACTGATTTAGCCGGTGACCAAGTAGAAGTGATGGGGATGCCCCTTGGAAAGGTGCAAGGTTCGACAGAAGTCGTAGACCAAAAAATCACCTTACAGGACTTTAAGTCCAAACTCACCGATGGGGGGGAGATCCATATTCCAAAGGCAACCCTGCTTCTCAATCCCCAAAAAACCTTGTCTCTTAAACTTTCTCTTGACCAGGTATCGAGCCGCTCGTCCCAGCGGATTCTAAAGGCGTTGGTGCCTTCGGTCCCGATCCAATTTGCGGCTCATCGAGTCAGAATGACCTATGAAGCTCCACTTTTTGAGCCCTTTGCTGCCCTTGGTACCCTCGATTTAGACTTAGGAAGGGTGCAGTATGGGGACGAAATCCTAGCCGATCGGGTACAAGGTTATTTGACTGTAGATCCTAAACGAATTTCCAGCACAAACCTACGGGTCGAAAAGGGTAGCCTCCTTGCCCAAGGCAAAGTGGAGATCGCCAGAAGTCTTCCAGGGACTAAGCCAGGGCCCACCCAAATCCTGCCGACTCCCCTTAAGGTCCCCTTTGCAGTGCCAGGGGAGACGATGGTTCCTAAAGATCTCGATGACTGGGGACTGGGTCTCCTGGAAGGATATTCGGTTGAGGTCCAGGTGGATGAAAAAAACCCACTGACACCCGGTGGACTCCAGTCGCTCCCTTTTATGGGGGACGCCCTCCAAAAAGCCAAAGTCAACGGGGGTCTCACTTTCTCCGGCAAGATCAGTGGCGGAGTGCAAGGGGGGCCCATGGGGGCTTTTGGTCTTGATATCCTCGAACCTAAGGTTTTTGGCAACGAACTCCCTGGATTTAAGATTAAAGGTTTTGTTAAAGAGGAAAAGGCAGAGCTTACTTTTAACCACAGCGGTCAGGTTTTAGAGGGAAGATTTTCTGTTGATTTTAGTAAGCAAACTTTGCCTTACCAGATGTATATGGACCTGGATAAGTTTGATCTGAGGTTTTTGGTAGGTGAGTTTTTTGCTGCAGATCCACGAAATTACGCCTATCTCACAGGAGAGGTCAATCTCAAAGGCAGTCTGACCAACTTTTTAAACTCAACTGGCCGCATGAGACTCGAAGATACTCGGATCAATTTTGTACGGGATGTGGGTGCCACGACTAAAAATATTATGTTGAGGCAGGAGGCTCCGGTAGCACTCCTGCTTGAGAAAAACCAATGGGTTTTTGAGGGTGACAAAACTCTCTTTCTCACAGGAGATAAGATGCAGGTTAGGGTCGGTATGGGCCCTAACCAGCCTCCCGAAAACCTAAATATAATCGTCGACGCCCTAGCTGATATGGGTTTGGCGCGAGAGTTTTTTCAAGGCGTCGATACTGCCGAGGGCCAAGTTAAAGCTGGGATCAAAGTCACGGGACCCTTAATCGATCCCCAGGTAAGACTCGACGTGAGCAACGCGGAATCGACTCCCTTTAATGCTGGAAGCTGGCGTCCGGTGACACTGGGCCTAGCCGATCTACGTCCCGCTTTTCGTAATATAGAGTTTGATGCCTACTACCAAGACGGTCAGCTCGTGATTCAATCCTTTAGGTCTGACAAGGGCGGGGGGCAGGTGGCAGCCCAGGGGCGGCTAGCCCTTGAGGAAAATCAAGACCAGCTCTCACGGTTAGGGATTTCCTTTAACAATGCCACCATAGTTTATCCAGTGGCTTTTCTAAAGAGTTTCGAAACCCAGCTCACTGGAGACTTGGTGATTTCGGGTAAAGGCTTGCCTTATAGCGTCGAAGGGAATCTAAAGATTGTAAGGGCTAGGTCTACGAAAGAGGTTGATATCCGCGAGGAGATCATCAACGCCCTGCGGCAAAAATCATTTTCAACGGTGGTTTCCTCGGATCAGCCCAACCTCAATCTAAACATTAAGGTGACCGCCGACCAATCCATCGCCGTCAACAATCGCAACCTACAGAGTGTCCTCTCTGCTGACCTCCAAATCAGTGGCACCGATCTATCTCCCGTTGTGAGAGGGCAAATCGATGTCAATAAAGGAAAGTTTATATATAAGCGGGATTTCCAGATCTTAAGAGGTGGCATCAGCTTTGATGACCCTGTAAAGCCGGATCCTAACCTAGATATCGTTGCGGTTTCGGATGTGGATAGCTACCGGGTCTTTATCACCATAAGCGGTCGTGCATCGAATCCTTCTGTAGAGTTTTCCATCGACCCGCCCACTCGGGAGACGGGGACTCAGATCAGCAAGCTTGAGATTCTAGTCCTCTTATCTAGGGGGAAGCTACCCAACGAATCTCGCTCGATTGGGGGTGAAACGGAAAAAGCCGCGGCTTCAGAAGCTGCAAACCTTATCCTTGGCCAATTCGAAGAGCCCGTAGAAAAGCTTTTTGATCTCTCTGGTCAAAAGGTCCTAAGGAGTCCTTATTTTGATACCCATCCATCGCCCGAGGGCAATCCTGTGCCTCGGATCAATGTTCCCCTCGACCTAGGGGAAAACTTTGATATAGTGGTGCGAGGTGATGGTAAAAATGGCGAAATCGTAGCAGAATACAATGTACACAGCAATATCACACTCAATGGAGTGGTAGAACGTGGCCAAACGGAAGACCAACCAGCAAGCCAAGGCCCCAAAGTTGATGGCGATGCAAAGGTTAACTTAAAATTTAAATTTTCCTTTGAATGATTTTGAATGATACCTATGAAACTTGTCTTTCTCACAGTGTGGCTAGCTTTTTTTTTCGGGCTTGAAACGAAAGTTTATGGCTTTGCTCAAAATCATTGGGTGGTCGACGAACAACTTTCCTTTAGCCCCAATTTAATAAAGGCTCTCAAACAAAAATATCCTCTCATCAAATCCAATCAGAATCTCACCCTGATCCTCCAATCACTCGCCCAAAACCAACCCCTTTCAGAACTCTACGCGGTCTTTGATCCGCCGTCTTCTGTCTGGAAAATCATGGGCACCAAGGCCAGACTGGTCAAGGACATCGAAATCCACTCCCGTGCCCGTTTGATTCGGCAGCCCCTTTATGCCACCCTCCAAAACGATATCGGACTGGTAGATTCCGAGGAAACCAAAGCTAGAGTCCACCAAGCGGCGATCAAACACCTCCAACGTAAAGGGTACCGGGAGGCAGGGGTCAGAGTCGTCACAGAACCTGATGGAGATGGAGTCCTCTACAATATCTATGTAGACGAGGGGGATCCTTGTATCCTTAAACGGATCGATATTGGCTTTGTGGTCCCCCGCGATATCTCCCTAGATCTCGAAGTAGGTGATGTCTGTGATATGGAAGAGATAGAAAGGTCTGTGGAAGACTTTGAAGCTTCGCTCAAAGACCTTGGCTATACCCAGCTCAAACTTCGCATGGACGCCCTTAAATACGATCCAGACCGCGACGCAGCCACCTTGACGATCAACGGAACTTTAGGACAGCGGATCCGCTATGAAATCGTCGACGAAAACAAACTTTTCCTGATTGATGACCTGTTTGCAGATGAGGAACTTACCCGGGTCGATCCAACCATTATCGGGCCTGACGCAATGGCTGCAGAGCTGGCAAGACGCTATCGCCAGCGTGGGTTTTTAGATGCGGTGGTAACAGGTCCCACCGTTAAGCAAGAAAAACAAGATCTGTTTGTCTACCTTTTTAAAGTCAACCCTGGTCGTCAATACTTTATCAAAGAAGTCAAATTTGAAGGTGTGAGTGTCTTTAAAGAGGACGAGCTTAATGATATCTTGGGGCTTAAAAGTTTTTGGCAAACATCTATACCTGCCAACCTTGAAGATGTCCAACAGGGAATCACAGCTCTCAAGGGGCGGTACCAACAACTTGGATATTGGGAGACCAAGATCCGCGACCCAGGGATGGGGCAAAGGGACAAGGAGACAGGATCTGTCAGAATCCTTATCCAAGTGGAAGAAGGGCGGCAGGTTAAGTTAGAAAAGATTACGGTCAGTGGCCAAAAGCGGGTTTCCCAAGAAGAAATCATCGGAGTCCTCGATGCGGATCCTGGAGAACCTCTAGATCGGGCGCAACTGCTTAATTGGCAGCAAGCTGTAAAGTCCCTTTATGTGAGCAAAGGGTACCTTTATGCCGATGCAGATCTTAAACTCACCACGACCAGTAACCGAAAAACAGTCTTCCTGACGATTGAAGTCAAGGTTAACGAAGGTCCCCTCGTTTATGTAGGCCAAGTTTCCGTAAAGGGTTTAGCTAAGACTCTCGAAAAAGTGGTTCGTAGAGAACTCTTGTTTCATGAAGGTGACTGGTATAACCCCCAAGTTATCAGCAAGTCCCGGCAGAATCTGTCGTCTTTAGGTATCTTTAGATCCGTCCAGATCGTTCCTGTAGATCGCGGCGCCTTCGACCAGAAACAGCCTGTGATCGACCTAGTGGTCGAAGTGCAAGAGACCAAGGCTGGTGTCGTGGCGTTTGGTCCCGGATGGAGTCTTAATAAGGGCTGGAATTATGGGGCAGAAGCCAGCTA
Source organism: Oligoflexales bacterium (assembly GCA_041736175.1). GTDB lineage: Bacteria > Bdellovibrionota_B > Oligoflexia > Oligoflexales > CAIYRB01 > JBGSUI01. The sequence goes on from JBGSUI010000191.1 coordinate 123,039, forward strand.
TTCCAATATCGGGGGGGAGGGTCGACTTGCATCGATCAGGGGGTCCTTTAGCGAGGAAAAAGACCAATACGCGATCGGCAATAAAACTCTAGTGGGGAGAAAGATCGGTGCGGGATATACGGAGCCCTATCTCCTCGATAAGCCTATCGATGTGCGGACCAAGGCCCACCAAAAAGCAGAATGGAGCGGCGAGCTTTGGGGGATTCGATTTGGAGGCGAAGTCGAGTTTGTCCATAAACTACGCGAGATCGTCGACCCAGCCCAAGTTTCGATTTTTTATTCCCAAGAAATCGCCAGGACCGAAGGCCGGTCCATCAAGGAAGACCAACTCCTTGCATCCAATGTTAGGATTGGGTCTGTGGGATTGCGACTTAACTATGATCATCGCGACCAACCCACGTTTCCTCTGCGGGGATTTCTTTTTGACCAAGAGTTTGCCTGGGCCCGTTACGAACTAGGGGGAGACCTCCGCTACTTTAGGTGGGATACAAATTTTGCCAATTATTTTGCCATAACCGATCAGCTTGTCCTGGCCTTAGGCATCGGCGTACAGTCTTACGATAGTGTGGGGCGCAAGGGCGAGGCCCTGGATGTGCTGCCGCCTTCCGAAAGGTTATTTTCAGGAGGTTCAGAGACCGTACGAGGCTATGAGTCGCGCTCGCTGGGTCCTGTCGTTAAAAGTCCTGTTTATGTTTACAACAAACTCACGGGGACCTGTGATGTGAATACGACTTACTCTACACTTTTTGGCTCGACAAGAACGACCCTTAAGGTAGAACTACGCCGTAAGATCACCGATGATATCGCCATCACGGCCTTTTCAGATAACGGCAACGTTTTTTTGTCGGGAGAGCAGCTTAACCAGTTTTCAAAAGCCTATGAAGAGCCGGTTGCAGTACCTGAAAATGTACCCGACGATGCTGCCTGCCGGGCTTTGGGGCTGACCAACCAGGTACAAGAAAATTTTCCCTACAGGCTCAGCGATCTCTTGACCAATCCCCGGACGATTATGAATAAACACTTTTTTTCCTATGGAGCTGCTCTGAGTTGGCTCCTCCCGGTCGGCTCCCTCAACCTATCCTATGGGCTGCCGTGGAAACAGCCTAGGGATGCTCTGTGTTCTGCCGAAGGTTCCCAGTGCCTTGTCCGTCATAAACGGACGGGACACTGGATCACCCGTGGTGAGTGGTATCTTAATGTGGGTGCGCGGTTTTAAGGTCGTGAAACCTGCCACCGGGCTTTGCACCGATTTTGTGGATTTGCTAGTACCTCTGAGGTTAGTGACCTTGTCCGTTTAACAAGATGCATCCGTCATAAGAAAGGCTTGCTGTGAGACTCAATACTTGGATGAGGTTTATGCTGCTTATGGTTCTTATCAACCCACCCTCCTTAGAAGGAAAACCAGAGATGACTTGGGATCAGGAGGATGAGGATTATCAATGGCTCGAAGAAGTGGAAGGTGCCAAAGCCTTAGACTGGGTGCGGCAGCAGAATACCCGCAGCCTCGGTGATCTACATGCTGCACCTGATTTCAAACGATTTAAGTCCGAAGCTCTTAACATATTAGAAGCAAAAGATAAGATTCCTGAAGGCACCATTCTCGGTGAGTCCGTTTATAGTTTCTGGCAGGATGGGGATCACGTCAGGGGAGTTTGGCGTCGAACATCTTGGGATCACTACTCGTCTGGTACCTTCGACTGGGAAGACGTCCTCGATATCGATGCTTTAGCAAAGGCTGAAGGCAAGTCCTACGTGTTTGGTGGGGCGAGTTGCCTGCGACCCCACTACAAAAGGTGCCTTGTGACCCTCTCCGAAGGAGGTAGCGATGCCGCCGAAGTCCGTGAATTCGATCTGGTAGGGAAGTCCTTTGTCCCTGATGGATTTAATGTGGCCGCGAGCAAATCCCGTCTGATTTGGCTAGATGACAAAACTCTGTTGATCGCCGATGCTACAGACAGCGCGCCAAAAACTGATGCTGGCTACCCTATGCATGTCAAGTTATGGCAACGAGGAACCCCCTTAGCCGGCGCTCCTGTTATCTTTAGCGGCAAGAAGACCGATGTTTCGGTGAGTAGCTTAGTCTTTCATGATCAGGGAAACGACTTTGTCTTTATGGTAAGAGGCGATACCTTTTTCAGCGCTGAGGTGCATTTTTATAAAGACGGCAAGACCACACGCATCCCACTGCCTAGCGATGTCGATATTAAAGGCCTGTTCCAAGGAGACCTGCTCTTTACCAACCGAACGACTTTAGCAGGATTCAAACCAGGGTCTCTACTCGCAGCCTCCCTGAACGCACTACTGCTAGGAAAAACCCCGATCGAACTCGTCTATGCACCCACTCCGACCCAGGCCCTTGATGGAGTGGCTCTAGGCAAAGACTTTGTCTACCTACGCTTGCTCGACAATGTCCGCAATAAGGTGCTGCGTCTTGAAAAGGTGGCTTCGCAATGGTCCGCAAAACCATTGCCTTTGGAGGAGCAAGGGACTCTGAATTTTCGCTCGATCGACAGCGACAGCAATCGCTTACTGGTCGGCTATGAGGATTTCCTCACGCCGACAAGGCTCTATGCACTCAATGGCAGCACCATGACAAAGCGACTCGTGACCAGGCAACCAGAGCGATTTGATAGCACTGGACTGGTCGTCCGACAAGAGTTTACAAGGAGCAGTGACGGCGAGAATATCCCGTACTTCATGGTGCATCGCAGCGATCTTGTTTTTAATGGCCAAAATCCTACCTTGCTTTATGGCTACGGCGGCTTTGAACTCTCGATGCAGCCTAGCTACTTGAGTGTCGCAGGTAAGCTTTGGTTGGAACGGGGCGGCGTCTATGTCTTGGCGAATATACGGGGCGGTGGTGAATTTGGACCGCCATGGCACCAAGCGGCACTAAAGGAAAAACGCCAGCTTGCTTTCGATGACTTCGTTGCTGTTGCCCAGGATTTGATCCTTAAAAAACTCACCTCACCGCAGCATCTTGGCATCCAAGGCGGTAGCAATGGCGGTCTGCTCATGGGGGTTACCATGACGCAGCATCCTGAGCTTTTCCATGCAGTGATCTGTCAAGTGCCGTTACTGGATATGCTACGCTTCCATAAGCTCCTTGCTGGTGCGAGCTGGATAGCGGAGTATGGCAATCCTGATCTCCCTGATGAAGCTGCCTATATCAAACGCTATTCACCTTTCCAAAATCTAAAGAAAGACCGGGTCTATCCCGAGGTGTTCTTTATGACGTCGACCAAAGATGATCGCGTCCATCCCGGACACGCGCGCAAGATGGCAGCTCGCATGGCTGATATGAAACACCCGTTTCTTTACTACGAAAATATCGAAGGTGGTCACAGTGCTAGCGCAAACCTTCAGCAGGTCGCCGAGCGGCAGGCTCTGAGTATGGTTTATCTTTGGCAAAGGTTAGGTGGCAAGAACAGTGAGCAAAGGTTTACAACGAGATGAGGCTATAGCCAACTCCATCTGATATAAGTGGCTTTTCACGATCACATAACTACAAAAGAGTGGTGCTCTAAAATCATACCAATGCCGGGGCTTAGACAATTGTCAAAATAATGGTCAATAAATTGCAAAATGTGGGCAAATTAAAAATAAAAAAATATTAATTTTTTCAAAAAAATCTTGAATTCAGTTGACTAAAAAAATAAACCCATCAAAAATTTT